>NZ_LBIX01000177.1:0-779325 GCF_028128655.1 Bradyrhizobium sp. CCBAU 45394
CCGTGCTGGCCGTCAACGAGAACCGCAAGCGCGCGATGGCGCGCAAGGTCAGCCAGGCGCTTGGCGGCTCGCTGCGCGGCAAGACCATCGCCGTGCTCGGCCTCACCTTCAAGCCCGACACCGACGATATGCGCGATGCGCCGTCGATCCCGCTGGTGACCGGCCTGATCGACATGGGCGCCAAGGTGAAGGCCTTCGATCCCGTCGGCATGGAGCAGGCGAAGAGTGAGCTGCCCAGCATCACCTATTGCGAGGACGCCTATTCCTGTGCGCAAGGCGCCGATGCGCTGGTTGTCGTCACCGAATGGGTGCAGTTCCGCGGCCTCGATCTCGACCGGCTGAAGAGTGTCATGGCGCAGCCCGTCGTCGTCGACCTCCGCAACATCTACAGCCCCGAAGACATGCACGCCGCCGGCTTCACCTACGAGAGCGTCGGCCGTCCGTCGTCTCAGGCCTAGTACACGAGCCGCGGGGCACTGAGCTTCGCGACCTTTCGCCCGCCTCGTCCCGAGGCGGGCGAAATCGTCTTCGATGCGATATGATCGGTCACACGAAGCGGTCGCGCCCGGCCCGTCGGCCTCGCTGCCGCTATGGAGATTGTCATGACCGACGACACGCACTCGATCCGCAGCGGCGGGCTGACCGCGACCATCAAGGCGCACGGCGCCGAAATGTGCTCGCTGAAGAGCGATGCCGGCCTCGAATTCGTCTGGCAGGCCGCACCGGCCTGGCCGCGCCACGCGCCGCTGTTGTTTCCCATCGTCGGGCGTCTCGCCAACGACGAGCTGCGGCACCGGGGCAAGACATACCGGATGACCCAGCACGGCTTTGCGCGCGACAGCCGCTTCACGTGGGCGGAGCGCGGCGAGAGCCGCTGTGTGCTCGTGCTCGAAGACAGCGAGACGACGCGCGCGCTTTACCCGTTCGCGTTCCGCCTGACGGCCACCTATGCGATCGACGACGCCGGTCTCGATCTCTCGCTCACGATCGCCAACACCGGCAAGGAAACATTGCCGGCTTCGCTCGGTGGCCATCCCGCATTCAACTGGCCGCTTGAGCCCGGCGTGTCCAAGGAAGACTATGCGCTGACCTTCGCGAACGCCGAGTCGTCGCCCGTCCGCCGTCTCGACGGCGGCTTGCTGCGCGCGGCAACGGAGCCAAGTCCCGTCAGCGGCACCGTGCTCCCCTTGTCCGAATCCCTGTTCGTCGATGACGCCATCATCTTCGATCGCATCGACAGCAATTCGGTGCTTTATGCGGCCGGGCCGAGTGCATCCAGCGGGCCCTGGCTAAAGATGTCCTGGCGCGGCTTTCGCGAGCTTGGCGTCTGGTCGAAACCATCGGGCGCGCCGTTCCTCTGCATCGAGCCATGGCGCGGCTATGCCAGCCCGGCCGGCTTCGACGGCGCGTTCAGTGACAAGCCCGGCCTGATGCATATCGCAGCCGGCGCCGAAGAGCGCTTGTCGTTCCGGATCGAGGTCGCATCGTCCTGAGATCGGTGGCCTTCAGACCTCGATCCGCGTGAGGTCCTCGCCGAGCACGACGGGACCCGAATAGTCCTGCCGGACATCCGCGAGCAGCGCGTTCAGCATGGAATCGTCGGTGCGCGGCCGGTGATGGGTCAGCGCGAGCTTCTTCACGCCGGCCTTGGCCGCGACCTTGCCGACCGTGTCGCCGCAGGCGATCGTGAATTTCGCAAGCCGGCGGAGGTGCTCGTTGTTGATCTCCGGCGTCGCGAGAAAGCAGCACTGCACCAGCAGGTCGGCTCCCTCAGCCAGTCGCTCCAGGCCGGGGCAGGGGACCGTGTCGCCGGATATCGCGATGACCTTGCCCTCTGCCTCGAAGCGGTAGCCGAGACACATCCAGCGCGCGAGGAAGGCCGGCGGCATGTCGAGGCCATCGCCATGCGAGACGAGCTCGGCGCTGATCTTCCAGCGCCCGGTGTCGAGAACCGGGCCCGGAATGATGTCGGTTGCGATGACCGGCTTCCAGCCGCCGAAGGTCGGCTCGCCCCGATCCCGCCAGGTGATGTCCTTGTCGTAGACCTGTGTGACCAGCGTGTTGACCAGCCGTTCGGTATCCGGCGGCCCATAGATGTGCAGCGCGTCCTTGCGCCCGTGCATCCATGAATTCAGCATCACATCGTAGAGGTCGCCGATGTGATCGAAGTGATGATGGGTGAGAAAGACCGTGTTGATGGCGCCAAGCGGCACGCCGGCCTTGCTGAGCTGCACCATGACGCCGCGGCCCGCGTCGAACAGGATGTTCTCTTCGCCGAGCCTGATCAGCGTGGTCGTCGCCATGCGGCGCGGGTCCGGGCGCGGGCCGCCGGTGCCGAGCAGTATGACTTCCATGGCGCCTACTCCAGCGTCCAGATCCCCCGGGGACTCACATTAGATTTGAAGTCCGCGGCGGGGCAAGCCGCATCGGGGGTCGGAGGCGTTGCCGTTTCTCCGAAGTGACGGGCTTCTTTGCATAAGCCGGTGGTTGAATCCGGGTCCCGATGTGCGCGGTCGCCCGTCTTGGGCCGGCTCCCGGCGCTCGCGCGAGCCGTGCCTGCGCGATGATGCGCGGGATGAGAATTGTGGGCCAATTCATACTTTATACGTCGAGACTGTGACCAATATTGTTTAGGCAACACAACACGCCTAGTATTCCAGCAGGCAATTTCGGGGGCTCGAACCAGTTGTGAATGTTCGTTCACAGGACAGCGCGTTGCGCGACGACTTGAATTTTCAGGCTGGCCCGCAAGCACACAGGACATCCACCATCGTGGCTGATCCCGCACGTCAGGACGTGCGTCCCGCAGGCCGCGAGCGGCTGATCGTCGTCGAAGACGATCCGGTGACGCGGACGATGCTGGTCGGTTACTTCGGCGAGAACAATTTCGACGTGGTCGGCGCCGGCTCCTGCGCGGAATGCCGCCAGGCGCTGCGTGGGCGCGCCGACCTCATCTTCCTCGACGTGCAGTTGCCCGACGGCGACGGCTTCGAGCTCGCCAAGGAAATCCAGGCGACCAGCAACGCGGGCATCATCTTCGTGACCCGCCGCGACACCGACGTCGATCGCATCCTCGGCCTCGAGATCGCGGGCGACCACTACGTCACCAAGCCGATCAATCTGCGCGACCTGCTTGCGCGCGCCCGCAGCGTGCTGCGGCGGCGCTCGATCGACCGCAAGGCGGCGCGCAACCACAATTCGATCGCCTTCGGCGACTGGATCATCGACCTGACGCGGCGCGAGCTGCTCGGCAACGACGGCAAGCCGGTGTCGCTGACGCGGGCCGAGTTCGACCTGCTGGCGGCGCTTGTCGGCGCCGACGGCAGGCCGCTCAGCCGTGACTATCTGATCGAGGTCGTCAGCAACCGCCAGGCCGAGGTCGACATCCGCACGGTCGATGCGCTGGTGGCGCGGCTGCGCCGCAAGCTCGTCGGCAGCGGCACGCCCGTGATCGCGACCGTCACCGGCGTCGGCTACAAGCTCGCGCTCAGCGAACGGCTCTAGCCTCATCCGTCGAAAGACCTGATCGCCCTCGCGCCTACCGCGCGCGGGCGCTCTGGTCCGTTATTGTCCTTTGCGCGGCCCCGACCAGACGGTCATCGACCGCATAGAGCGTGCAGGTGGGCGACCATTTCATGCAGGCGCCGAGCGAATCGCGCTGGGCATCGTCGGCCGTCGCGCGCCCCGAACGCCAGCCGTAACCGCCGTTGGGCGACACCGCAAAAGCTTTGTGCGGCACGGTGCTGGCGAGATAGCGCGCGAACTCGGCGCGCGCGGCCTCGTTGAGCTGGCCCGGCGGCGGCAGCGGATCGGGCGGACTGAGGACGTCGTGGCCGAGCCCGCGCTCGCGCAGGAAGGCGTCCACATACGGCGTCCATTGCGGACGGCCCGCCACGGAATAGAGATAATGGCCGTCGTCGCCGTAGGGCGCCGCCGCGACGAATTTCACGTTGCCGCCGCCGCCGCGAAACCCGTCATAGAGCCGGTGGGCGAGATCGGGCCCGAAGAACAGGTCGTTGGTCGCGTAAACCCACAGCATCGGCACGCGGGACGTCTTGCCGAAGGTGGCGAAGGCCTGCACCAGCCGACCCTCGTTGCAGACGTCGTCGTCGTCGCGCGAGCCGCGGCCGCCGGCAAAGCTGATCGCGGCGACGAGACCGGCCGGCGCCTGCGCCGTCAGCGCGACGGTGGCGAGCCCGCCGGCGGAATGGCCGGCCGCGATCATGCCCGACGTCGTGACGTCGGCCCGACGTGCCATCGCATCGATCGCCGCGCGCAAATCCGCGACCGCAACCGCCGCCGCGGGCAGGTAGGCCGCGTTGGCGCAGCCGCCGACGCTGTCGACGCGTCCGCCGGGCGAGGTGCCGTAGCCGCGCCGCATCACGATCAGCGCGGCAAAGCCGCGCCGGGCGTATTCCAGCGCGATGCCGTAATATTTGTGCGCGGACATGGTCGCGCGGTCGTCGAAATTGCGCGGCGAGCCGTGGCTGAGCAGCGCGAGCGGATAGCGCTTCGTCCCCGCCGGGCGCACCAGGAAAGCTTCCAGCCCCTGCGGCCCGGCCTCCGTCATCGGGATGCGCAGATCCTCGGTGTAGAACTCGGCGGCGTTCGCGCGAGCCGCAGCCCCCGCGATGGCGAGCAAGATAAGCACGGGCAGATGCCAGCGCGCGAGGTCCATGCGTGGATGATTCTCCGTGGCCGCGCGGATCATAACAGAACCGCATGACCCGGCGAACGGGCGTTGTCCGGATCGATCTAGCGTCCGCCCCGATCGTTCATCTCAACGTCTGAAGATAGGCGATGACATTGGCCCGGTCTGCGGGGTTCGGCAGCCCCTTGAAGAACATCTTGACGCCGTGGACGTCGCCGCGGGGGTCTGCGAGATAGGCGTCCAGCGTTGTTGGCGTCCAGGCCTGCTTGTTGGCCTTCATTGCATCAGAATAGGCGAAGTCCGGGACGATTGCGGGCTTTCGGTCGATGACATTCCAGAGACTTGGGCCGACCTTGTTCACCCCGATCACCGCCGCGTGGCAGTTCTCACAGGTTCGCTGGAAGACGGCCTTGCCCCTCGCCGGATCGCCCTCCGCGGCGGAGGCGGACGACGTGGCCAAAGACGATGTGGTCAGGGCCAGCATGAGCACGAAGATCAGACGACCGGTCATCTTAGTCTACTCCCCCACGGAATCAGCCAAGGAATCAGCCAAGGGATCAGGCGGCTAATCCCGCAAATCCCCCGCCTTCGTTTATCAATCGGAAAGCAGCGTGCCCCACGCGGCGCGGCGGCGTCTTTGTCCTGCATCAACCGATATCCGGGACCAAAGTACGAGGGCGCGCCATGCGTAATCGCCATGGATCATCCTGTGCGGATTGGCGTTGTCGGTTGATCGTTGACCGGAGCGCGGCATCGGGCCGGTTTGGCGACGGGCTGACCGATGGTATGGTGTTCTAGTGCGTCGTTCGAAGGGTACAGGGGAGTTGCAGTGGCAGAAGTCGATCCCGCGGCGGGTAAGCCGGTTGCGCCGAGCGCGCTCGCCAATATTCCGCGGCTGGTGACGGCCTATTTCGCCGGCAAGCCGGACGTGGCTGATCCGGCGCAACGGGTGGCGTTCGGCACCTCCGGTCATCGCGGCACCTCGTTCAGGAACACCTTCAACGAGGGCCATATCCTCGCGACCACGCAGGCAATTTGTGACTACAGAAAGGAGAAGGGGCTGACCGGCCCGCTCTTCATCGGCATCGACACCCACGCGCTGGCCGAGCCGGCGCTGGTCAGCGCCGTCGAGGTGTTCGCGGCGAACGGCGTCGACGTCATGGTCGACAAGGACGGCGGCTACACGCCGACGCCTGTCATCTCGCACGCGATCCTCACCTACAACAAGGGCCGCACGTCGGGCCTCGCGGACGGCGTCGTCGTCACGCCCTCGCACAATCCGCCGGAAGACGGCGGCTACAAATACAATCCGCCGCATGGCGGCCCGGCCGACACCGATGCGACTTCCGTCGTCGAGAAGCGTGCCAACGCCTATCTTGCCGACGGGCTCAAGGGCGTCGCGCGCATGGACTATGCCAGGGCAAAAAAGTCCGCGACCGTCCACGCCTACGACTTCATCACGCCCTACGTCGCCGATCTCGGCAACGTCGTCGATCTCGATCTCGTCAAATCCGCCGGCATCAATATCGGCATCGATCCGCTCGGCGGCGCCGCCGTGCATTACTGGCATCCGATCATCGAGCGCTACGGCCTCAAGGCCACCGTGGTGAACGAGGCGATCGATCCGACCTTCCGCTTCATGACCGTCGACTGGGACGGCAAGATCCGCATGGACTGCTCCTCGCCTTACGCGATGGCGAGCCTGATCGCGATGCGCGACCGCTTCGACGTTGCCTTCGCCAACGACACCGATGCCGACCGCCACGGCATCGTGACGCGCACCGGCGGCCTGATGAATCCGAACCATTATCTGGCGACCGCGATCTCGCATCTGTTCGCGCATCGCCCGAACTGGGGCAGGGACGCCGCGATCGGCAAGACCGTGGTGTCGAGCTCGATCATCGACCGCGTGGCCAAGAAACTCGGCCGCAAGCTGGTCGAGACGCCGGTCGGCTTCAAATGGTTTGTCGACGGCCTCCTCACGGGCGGCTTCGGCTTCGGCGGCGAGGAGAGTGCGGGGGCCTCGTTCCTGCGCCGCGACGGCACGGTGTGGACCACCGACAAGGACGGCATCATCCTCGGCCTGCTCGCCGCCGAGATCATGGCGAAGACCGGCCGCGATCCGAGTCAGCTGTTTGGCGACCTCACGGCCGAGTTCGGCGTGCCGCATTACGCGCGCATCGACGTCGCGGCGACCACACCGCAGAAGAACATCTTGAAGTCCGTCACGCCCGAGCAGCTCGGCCTGAAGGATCTCGCCGGCGATCCCGTCCGCGCCACGCTGAGCAAGGCGCCCGGCAACGGCCAGCCGTTCGGCGGCATCAAGGTCGAGACCGATTTCGGCTGGTTCGCAGCGAGGCCGTCGGGGACCGAGGACGTCTACAAGATCTACGCGGAGAGCTTTCGCAGCACCGAGCACCTGAAGCGGATTCAGGAAGAGGCCCAGGCCGGGCTGGCGAAGGTGTTCGGGGTGTAGTTGCCCTTAAGAGCAGAGCAAAATCACACGCGCTCACGATAGATCGTCATGCCCGGGCTTGTCCCGGGCATCCACGTTCTTCACACCGCGTGGCAACGCGTGGATGGCCGGGACAAGCCCGGCCATGACGCTATTGAGGCGCTCGTGACTAAGCTCTCAGGCCATATGCGGTGAGGATGTATACTGGATAGCCTATAATGGTAATTTAGTAGGGCTATTTCGGCCTTGAATGGCTCTTTTCCCTCCTCTATTGTATACATAACGTATTCATAAGCGGTGGGAGTGAGACCGATGACAAAACCCTTCCCGATGAACGCCTGGTACGCCGCCGCCTGGGACGCTGAGGTGAAGCCGGCGCTGTTGCCGCGGACGATCTGCGGCAAGCACGTCGTGATGTACCGCAAGGCCGACGGCGCGGTGGCAACTCTCGAGGATGCCTGCTGGCATCGCCTGGTGCCGCTGTCCAAGGGCCGGCTCGAGGGCGACACCGTCGTCTGCGGCTATCACGGCCTGAAGTACAATGCGCAGGGGCGCTGCACCTTCATGCCCTCGCAGGAGACCATCAATCCCTCGGCCTGCGTGCGCGCCTATCCCGTGGTCGAGCGGCATCGCTACATCTGGCTCTGGATGGGCGACCCCGCGCTGGCCGATCCCGCGCTCGTGCCCGACATGCACTGGAATCACGATCCGGCCTGGGCCGGCGACGGCAAGACCATCCGCGTCAATTGCGACTACCGTCTCGTGCTCGACAATCTCATGGACCTCACCCACGAGACCTTCGTGCACGGCTCCTCGATCGGCAACGACGCGGTCGCCGAAGCCCCGTTCGACGTCACCCATGGCGAGAAGACGGTGACGGTGACGCGCTGGATGCGGAACATCGAGCCGCCGCCGTTCTGGGCCAAGCAGCTCGGCAAGCCCGGCCTCGTCGACCGCTGGCAGATCATCCGCTTCGAGGCGCCCTGCACCATCGCTATCGACGTCGGCGTGGCGCCGACAGGCACCGGCGCGCCGGAAGGCGACCGCTCGCAGGGCGTCAACGGCTTCGTGCTCAACACCATCACGCCGGAGACGGAGAAGACCTGTCACTATTTCTGGGCCTTCGTCCGCAACTATCAGATCGGCGAGCAGCGCATCACCACCGAAATCCGCGAGGGCGTCTCCGGCATCTTCCACGAGGACGAGCTGATCCTCGAAGCGCAGCAGCGCGCGATGGACGAGAACCCGGATCGCGTCTTCTACAACCTCAACATCGACGCCGGTGCGATGTGGACGCGCAAGCTGATCGACAAGATGGTGGCGAAGGAAAACGCGCCGCAGCACCTTCGGGCCGCGGAGTAGCGATATGGCCGAGCGCGAGGTCGACCGCTCCGTCTCGCAGACCGTGAAGGCGCAGCTCGCACTGCGCGACCAGATCCTGTCGGGGTCCTTGCGTCCCGGCGAGCGCATCTCCGAGCTTCAGGCGGTGGAGACGACGGGTGCCTCGCGCACGCCGGTGCGCATGGCGCTGGTGCGGCTGGAGGAGGAGGGCCTGCTCGAGGCGATCCCCTCCGGCGGCTTCATGGTGAAGGCGTTCTCCGAGCGCGACATCTCCGATTCCATCGAGCTGCGCGGCACCTTAGAAGGACTCGCCGCGCGCTTTGCCGCCGAGCGCGGCGTCTCCGCGCGCGAGCTCGAGCCGTTGAAGGAATGTCTCGCCGCGATCGACGAATTGCTGCGCCAGGTGCCGATCTCGGTCGACGCCTTCTCGTCCTATGTCACGCTGAACGCGCGCTTCCACGCGCTGCTGACGGAATTGTCGCGCAGCCCGCCCTTGATCCGGCAGATCGACCGCGCCTCCGCGCTGCCATTCGCCTCGCCAAGCGGTTTTGTGATGGCGCAATCCGCATTGCCCGAAGCCCAACAGATCCTGATCATCGGGCAGGAGCATCACCGCGTCGTCATCGACGCCATCGAAAACCGCGAGGGCGCGCGCGCCGAAGCGATCATGCGCGAGCACGCGCGGCTCGCCGTGCGCAACCTGCGGCTCGCGCTGCGCAACCGGACCCATCTCGACCTCTTGCCGGCGCTCGCGCTGATCAAGACCGCAACCGACCAGGGCTAGTCACCATGCGCTTCATCGAAACCTGGACCCCGGCGACGCTCGTCTCGACGCGTGACCTTGCGCCCGGCATCCGCGAATTCCTGATCCTGCCCGACCAGTTCGACGGCGCCGCCTATCCGGTCGGCAGCCACATCAATGTCAGCGTGACCATCGACGGCCTGCCGGAGACGCGGTCCTATTCGCTGGTCGGCGAGGCCTCCTCGCGTGGCTTGCGGATCGCGGTGCGCCGCGCCGAGGATTCCCGCGGCGGCTCGCGCTATATGTGGCAATTGGCGCCGGGCGCGCGGCTCGACATCACCCAGCCCGCCTCGCTGCTCGCGGTCGACTGGGCGCGCGACAATTATTGCCTGATCGCCGGCGGCATCGGCATCACCCCGATTCTCGGCGCGGCGCAGGCGCTGGCGCGGCGAGGGGCAAACGTCACGCTGCACTATGCCGTGCGCTCGCGTAGCGAGGCCGCCTATCTCGACGATCTCGCCGGGATGCTCGGCGACCGCCTGGTGGTCCATGCGAGCGACGAAGGCCGCCGGCTCGACCTCGACGCGCTGTTCGCGTCACTGCCGCAAGGTGCGCTGGCGGTGTTCTGCGGCCCGATGCGGATGCTGGATGCCGCGCGCCACGCCTGGATCGGCGCCGGCCATCCGCTTCCCGATCTCCGCTATGAGACCTTCGGCTCCAGCGGCACGCTGCCGACCGAGACGTTTCGCGTGCGCTTGAAGGACACGAACATCGAGCTCGAAATTCCCCGCGAGCGCTCGATGCTGGACGTGCTCAATGCCAGCGGGCATGACGTGATGTATGACTGCAGGCGCGGCGAATGCGGGCTGTGTGCCATCGACGTGGTCGAGGTCGACGGCGAGATCGACCATCGCGACGTCTTCTTCAGCGACCATCAAAAACAGAGCAACCAGAAGATCTGCGCCTGCGTCTCCCGTGCCCGCGGCACCATCACCGTGGACACGTTGCTGCGCGCGGACGCGATCTGACCGGGCTGGAAGGCGTACCCGGAAAACGCGATCGGCCTGAAGGCTTGCGCATCCGCTCTGCGTGACGAAGCGGGCTTCGTTTGCCGCGCCAACGAGCCGGCAAGAGCGCTTCGTACGGTCCACCAATCATGATAGGATTGCTCTCGGCAGTCAAAGTGTTCAGCCGGTCTTGGACAACAAGGGTGGAGGTTCTGCCATGAAATCCAATTCGGTCTCGCGGGCAGTCGATGAGTTCGCCACAGGGAGTGCCGACTCGCTGATCTTGATCGGCCGCGTTCTGCTCGCATGGGTATTCGTCGGAAGCGCCTACGGAGCAATATCCGACTTCAGCGGCTCCGTGGGTTATTTGAGGTCCCTGCACCTTCCAGCACCTGAGCTGTTCACCATGACGAACATCGCACTGGAAGTATTGATATCCGTTGGTTTGATATTGGGCGTCGGCACGCGCTACTGTGCAATTCTGACGTTTGTGTTCGTCGTGGCGGCAACGGCTATCGCGCACCGCTACTGGGAGTATCCCGCGGGCGCGCAGCAGATTGGTCAATACAACCATTTCCTGAAGAACATCTCGATCATGGGAGGCGCGATGTTGATCTTCGTCACCGGGGCAGGCCGGTTCAGTTTCGATCGGGCATCGTAGCCGACATCACTTCAAGTTGGGCTTGAAAGCTTCCGCGATCACGCGGCGGACGCTCTTTGAGAGCGGTTTCAGGGCCTTGCTCAGGAAGGCGAACAGAAGCATCAGCCATGTCGCAAGCGCGGCACACCACAGCACGACGTCAAATATCTCAGGCATGATGATGCCCCTCAAAAATGACTACTCTGAAATGGGGGCAAGTGTTGCTTAGTGGAGCCGACACAGCAAGTCATCTTTAGAGGTAGCGCGCCGAAACACTCGGAAACCACTCTCAGAACAGCGGGTAGCCTTAGGTCATGGAAGCAGACCAATCCCATGATACCGGCGACTTTCCGACTGTATGCTCTACGCCGCGTAGGTCGCCACCAACTTTTTCGTGTCGAGCAGCGCGAGCACGCCATCGGCCGACACCGGCCGGCTGATCAGATAGCCTTGGACTTCGTCGCAACTGATCTGGCGCAGATATTCGAGCTGGTCGGCAGTCTCGACGCCTTCGGCGACCACGGCGATGCGCAGGTCGCGTGCGAGCGAAATCACCGACTTCACGATCGCGGCACAGTCGGGCTGCACCAGCATGTCGCTGATGAATGACTGGTCGATCTTGATGCGGCTGAACGGCAGCTTGCGCAAGTAAGTCAGTGACGAGAACCCGGTGCCGAAATCATCCAGCGCCACGGTGACGCCGAGTTGCAGCAGCGCGTTCAGGATCGACGCGGCCGAGCCGTATTTCGACAGCAGCATCGATTCCGTGATCTCGACCTCGAGCCGGCTGGGCGAGACCTTCGCGTCGGCCAGCGCCTGCACGATGGTCTGGAGGATGCCGGTGTTGTGAAACTGCGCCGCGGAGAAATTCACCGCGACCCTGATCTCTTCGGGCCAATCCGCCAGCGTGGTGCAGGCACGCCGGATCACCCATTCGCCGATCTCGTGGATCAGCCCTGTCTCCTCGGCGATGGGGATGAATTCACTCGGCGGCACCAGTCCGCGCGAGGGATGCTGCCAGCGCAACAGCGCCTCGAAGCCCGTGATCCGGTTCTCGGCGAGGTCGAGGAACGGCTGGAACGCCAGGAACAGCTCGTCCCTGGCGATCGCGCCCTCGAGGTCCGATTGCAGCGCCTTGCGGTCGCGCGACACCCTGTCGTCGCTGTCCTCGAAGAAACAGACCGTGCCGGGTCCCGCCTTCTTGGCGCGGTAGAGCGCGGCGTCGGCATTCTTCATGACGTCGAGCGCCGCGTTGCCGTCCCGTGGCGCCAGCACGATGCCGACGCTGGTTGCGCCCACGATCTGGCGGCCTTCGATCGGGAACGGCTCGGCGAACGACGCGACGAAGCGCTCGGCGATCTCGAGCGCATCTTCGGGCCGTGCCAGATTGGCCATCACCAGCGCGAACTCGTCGCCGCCGATGCGCGCGACGTGCTCGGCTGCGCGGGTGCAGCGTTGCAGGCGGCTTGCGACCTGGACCAGGAATTCGTCGCCGGCGGGATGGCCGAACTTGTCGTTGACCTCCTTGAAGCGATCGAGGTCGAGCAGCAGCACCGCGAACTCTTCGCCCGACAGGGCCAGCCGCTTCAAGGCGGCATCGAGCGTCTCGTTGAAGGCGAAGCGGTTGGGCAGATGCGTCAACGGATCCTGCCGCACCGTGCGCTCGGCCTCGACCTGCCGTATCACGCGCCGCGCAAACGAGAACGAATTGACGAACACGGCGCGGAGCAGCACGGTCCCGTAGACCGCCACCAGGATGGCGATCAGCAAATAGGCCACATCGTTGCTGCGTCCAAGGCAGATGGCGATCCCGAGGAAGAGGGGCGCCGTGAATGCGATCGCCGCGATCGGAATCGTGGCGAAGGCAAATGCGCCGCCGGCAAGCATCCCGGAGCACAGGCAGGTGATGACGAGTTTTCCGCCGGTGTCGGCGTCGGCGAAGAAGGCGACCGGTACGATGCCCCAGACAGCCCCGAGCACGAAGGCATTGCGCACCAGCCGGTGCACGGCGCGCCGCGAGACGAATTGCGGCTTGGTGATGCGGCGCGAGGCATGGGATTGCACACCGAACGCGATTGCGGCGCCGGCCACGGTGACCGCCCAGATCAGGGCGAACGCCCTGTCCGGCGACTGCCACAGCGCGATCGCCAGCACGGCGGCGTTGCAGGCATTGGCGAGCATGATGCCGACCGAATAGCCGAGCACCAGCGACATCTGTTCTGCGCGGATGTGACCGGCCAGCGCCTCGTCGGTTGCGGGACCGCCGAACGCTGACAGATCGCCGGCGAACAGCCGCGCGAAATAGGTGGTCAGTTGAGTCCGCATTCCAGAGCCTAGCAGGATGGGCCGTTCGTCCGGCTCGATCGGGAGAATTCGCTGCAAACCTTTGACGAACTATGAATTATCCCCGCTTGGCACGGTCGCCGCGACCACTTCTGCGTGTTCCAATCGACAGTATCGATAACAAATCGATACAAATGCGGCACCCCGCGTTACGGTTGTAACGCGAGGAACATTTCGCCACCAATTCTGCTGTCATGCCCCGCGAAGGCGGGGCATCCAGTACGCCGCGGCCTATCGGATCAATCACCGGCGCTGGTGGAATACTGGATCGCCCGCCTTCGCGGGCGATGACACCGGTGTCCGGGAGACGCGATCACCGCCCCAGCTGCTTCGGGTCGTAATAGAACCGTTCTTCGATCAACTCGTCACCCCGCCAGGTCTGCCACGCGATCTCATCCAACGTTCGGACGACCCCTTCAGCGCTGGTGAAGCTGAACCGCCAGCGTGTCGCGACAGTGTCGCCCTCGATCAGGCTCGGCCCGATGCGCGCGGCCTTGACCTCCTTGGTCGCTGCCAGCACACCGCGCTCTTTCGCTGCCAGTGCTTCCCGGCCGACAGTCGGCGCGGCGTTGTTTTCATAGGTGGCGGCGTCGGGCGCATAGAATTGTTCGATCGCGCCGACGAAATCCCCATCCTCCAGCCGCTTCGCAAAGGCTTCGACGATCTCACGGCTCGGCATGGCGCACCTTTCGATTAAAACCGACTGTTGGTCGGTAAATACCGACCGGTAGTCGAAAAGTCAACTGGCTGCGTGAAGCGAATTCGATTACACGAGATTGATGAGATGAAGCCCAGCTAGTGCCTCAACGAAGATGCGTTCCCTCCCCCCTTGTGGGGGAGGGCTAGGGAGAGGGGTAGCTCAGCAAAGAGTGCCAGTGGTTGATGATGCACCGAACGGATGCGCGATCGATGGAATCCCCGCGTGGCACCCCCCTAACTGACCCTCCCCCACAAGGGGGGAGGGAACGGAAAGAGCGTCGCTCGTGGCCGAACTCGCTTCGATCTCAACTCACCGCGCTATAGACGAGACGACATGGCGAAACAGGCGGAGCGGAGGGCGGCGACATCGGAGGCGATCCTGGCGGCGGCATGCCGCCTGTTCGGGACGCAGGGCTTTGCCGCCACCACGATGGACGAGATTGCGCAAGCGGCCTCCGTTGCCAAGGGCGCGGTCTACCATCACTTCAAGACCAAGGAGGCAGTGTTCGAGGCCGTATTCGACCTGGTCTCGCGCGACCTCGTCGCGGAGATCGACAGCACCGCGCGGGCCGAGAAGGACGTGCTCGCCGCGATGGTCGCCGGCACCCAGCATTACTTTGCAGCGACCGCCAAGGGCCCGACCGGTCAGATCATCCTGCGCGACGGCCCGGCCGTGCTGGGCTGGGAGCGTTGGCGAGAGATCGACGCGCAGCATTTTGGCGGCAAGCTGCCGCGCGCGATCGCGGCCGCGATGGAGGCCGGCCTGATCGCGCGGCAGCCGGTCGAGCCACTGGCGCGGCTGCTGCTCGGTGCGGTCACGGAGGCTGCGGTCGCCTGCGCCGGACGCGCCGATATCGCAAGGGCGGGCGCGGAATATGCCCGTGCGTTCAAGTCGCTGGTCGAGGCGCTGCGTCTGCGCGCATGATCGTGGTAAGTGACGAATCTGGAAACGCCCACATCAACAAGAAGACTAGTAAGACATGACCGCAAACTCCTCTCTCGCACCAATCGATCCCGAATTCGACTACATCATCGTCGGCGCCGGCTCCGCCGGCTGCGTGCTCGCCAACCGCCTGTCTGCGGACGGCAAGCACAGCGTGCTGCTGCTCGAGGCCGGCCCGAAAGATTCCAACATCTGGATCCACGTGCCGCTCGGCTACGGCAAACTGTTCAAGGAGAAGAGCGTCAACTGGATGTACCAGACCGAGCCGGAGCCCGAGCTGAAGGGGCGCCAGGTGTTCCAGCCGCGCGGTAAGACGCTGGGCGGCTCGAGCTCGATCAACGGCCTGCTCTATGTTCGCGGCCAGCACGAGGACTATGACCGCTGGCGCCAGCGCGGCAACACCGGCTGGGGCTATGACGACGTGCTGCCCTATTTCAAGAAGGCCGAGAGCCAGTCGCGCGGCGCCGACCAGTATCACGGCAGCGACGGCCCGCTGCCGGTCTCCAACATGACCGTGACCGATCCGCTGTCGAAGGCCTTCATCGACGCCGCGGTCGAGACCGGTCTGCCCTACAATCCCGATTTCAACGGCGCCACGCAGGAAGGCGTCGGCCTGTTCCAGACCACGACGCGCAACGGCCGCCGCGCCTCGACGTCGGTCGCCTATCTCGGCCCGGCGAAGACGCGCGGCAACCTCAGGATCGAGACCGAGGCGCTCGGCCAGCGCGTGCTGTTCGAGGGCCGCCGCGCCGTCGGCGTCGAGTATCGGCAGGGCGCAACTGTGCGCCGTGCCCGCGCGCGCAAGGAGATCGTGCTATCGAGCGGCGCCTACAATTCGCCGCAGCTGCTGCAACTCTCCGGCGTCGGCCCCGGCGATCTGCTGCGCAAGCACGGCATTGACGTGGTGCTGGATGCGCAAGGCGTCGGCCACGATCTCCAGGACCACATGCAGGTCCGCATCGTGATGCGCTGCTCGCAGAAGATCACGCTCAACGACACCGTCAATCATCCGCTCCGCCGCACGCTCGCCGGCGCGCGCTATGCGCTGTTCCGGAAGGGCTGGCTGACGATCGCGGCCGGTACGGCGGGTGCGTTCTTCAAGACCAGCCCGCGGCTTGCCTCGCCCGACATCCAGGTCCACTTCCTGCCGTTCTCGACCGACAAGATGGGCGAGAAGCTGCACGATTTCTCCGGCTTCACCGCCTCGGTCTGCCAGCTCCGCCCCGAAAGCCGGGGGACCTTGCGGATCCGGAGCGCCGACCCGACCGTGCCGCCGGAAATCCGCATCAACTACATGTCTACCGAGACCGATCGCACCACCAACGTCGAGGCCCTGAAGATCCTGCGCAAGATATTGAATGCGCCGGCGCTGAAGCCGTTCGTGGTCAGCGAATACGATCCCGGGGCGAAGGTATCCACGGATGGAGAGCTGCTCGATTATTGCCGCGAGCGTGGCAGCACCATCTACCATCCGACCTCGACCTGTCGTATGGGCAACGACGCGCTCGCGGTGGTGGACCAGCGGCTGAAGGTGAGGGGGCTCGAAGGCCTTCGCGTCGTCGACGGCTCGGTCATGCCGGACCTCGTATCGGGGAACACCAACGCGCCGATCATCATGATCGCCGAAAAGGCCTCCGACATGATATTGGAGGATGCGCGGTAAAACCCGCGCGAGAAGGAGCAGACAGTTTGGCTACGCGACTGAAGATCGGCACACGCAAGAGCGCGATGGCGCTGGCACAGACGGAAGAGATCGCGCGCCGCCTGACCGCCGCCGTGCCCGGTCTCGACGTCGAGATCGTCAAGTTCGACACCACGGGCGATCTCGACCAGACCAGCAAGCTGTTGCCGCATGGCGGCAAGGGCGGCGCCTTCGTGGCGCAGATCCGCGCCGCCGTCCTGTCGGGTGAGCTCCAGGCGGCGATGCATTCGCTGAAGGACATGCCGGGCAACGAGGACACGCCCGGCCTCGTCATCGGCGCCACGCTGTCACGCGATCCGCCAAGCGATGCGCTGGTGCTGCGCGACGGCGTGACGCTGGAGGCGCTGCGCCAGTCGCGCGGCAAGGGTTTTAAAATTGGCACCAATGCCGTCCGCCGGGGCGCCTATGCGCGGCGGTTGTTCCCCGATGTAGAAGTGATCCACTTCCGTGGGGCTGCTGACACGCGTGTGCGAAAGCTCGACAATGGCGAGAAGCAGCGCCTGCCGGATGGCGGCGCGGTGGGGCCGGCGGATGCGCTAATCATGGCGCGCTCGGGCCTTGATCGCGTTGGTCTGGCGAGCCGCATTGCCTACGAGTTTACGCCGGCGGAGATGTTGCCGGCGGCGGGGCAGGGCATCGTCGCCGTCGAATGCGCCGCGCAGGACTGGCAAACGCGAAAAATCCTGTCATCGATCGACGATCCCTCTGCACACGCCTCTGCCGATGCCGAGCGCGAAGTGCTGTGGGTGCTCAACGGTCACTGCAATTCGCCGGTGGCGGGCTTCTCGACCATCGCCGGCGATCAGATGTCGCTCACCGCATCCGTGCTCGACCTCTCCGGCAACACCATCATCGAAGCCTCGCGCACAGGCCCCGCCAACCGGCCGCGTGAGCTTGGCCGTGCGGTGGGACTTGAACTGCTGGGGAAGGGCGCTGCCGAGATCATCGAGCGCAGTCGGCCGCGCTAGCCTGCTGCTAAACGATCGTCGGTGCGATCATGTAATTCTGCGCCTGTCTTGCCCGACGAGTCAAACGTGATCGCGGCAGGGCTCAGAACCATGCCGACCGAAATTCTCCAATGATTTGTACTGTGCATCTACTGTGCATGGGGTTGTTTTCGCGTTTTTTGTTTCCGCCCCTTCGGGGGCGGGACTTGTCACCCCCGCACGCGCTTCAGCATCTGCTCGACATGGGCGATCGGCGTTTCCGGCTGGATGCCGTGGCCGAGATTGAAGATGAAGCGCCCTTGCGCAAAGTTCGCCAGCACGTTGTCGACCGCGCGGTCGAGCGCGGCCCCACCCGTGATCAGCACCAGCGGATCGAGATTGCCCTGCACGGCGACGCGTGATTGCACGCGCTCGCGGATGAAGGCCGGCTCCGCGGTCCAGTCGATGCTGACGCCGTTGACGCCGGTCGCCTCGACATAACCAGGCAATTGCGCGCCGGCGCCGCGGGGAAAGCCGATGATCTTCGCGTCCGGCACTTTTGCGCGCACGCCCTCGACGATGCGCCGCGTCGGCTCGACCGACCAGCGCGCGAACTCGGCGGGCGGCAGCACGCCGGCCCAGGTGTCGAAGATCTGCAAGGCATTGGCACCGGCTGCGAGCTGCGCCAGCAGATACTCGATCGAGTTGTCGACCAGCACGTCGATGATTTTCGCAAACGCGTCCGGATGCCGGTACGCCATCATCCGCGCCGGGGCTTGGTCGGGCGTGCCGTGGCCCGCGACCATGTAGGTCGCCACCGTCCACGGCGCGCCACAGAAGCCGATCAGCGCGGTCTTGGGATCGAGTGCGCCGCGCACGATCTTCAGCGCATCGAACACCGGCGCGAGCTTGCCGAAGTCGGCGCGCGGGGCGAGCGTGGCGACCTTCGCAGGATCATCCAGCGGCTCGAGCCGCGGGCCTTCGCCGACCTCGAAGCGCACTGAGCGGCCGAGCGCGTAGGGGATCACCAGAATGTCCGAGAAAATGATCGCCGCATCGAAGCCGAATCTCCGGATCGGTTGCAGCGTGACCTCGGCCGCAAGTTCCGGGTTGAAGCAGAGATCGAGGAAACCGCCGGCCTTCGCCCGCACCTCGCGATATTCCGGCAAATAGCGGCCGGCCTGGCGCATCATCCACATCGGCGGGATGGCTTGGCGCTGGCCGGAGAGCACGTCGATGAAGGGCTTTGTCGCTGACTGGGGCACGAAGGATCCTGAGCAAGGTTACGGCTCCTGATACACCGCCGCGGCCTTCAGCGGAACAGGGGAACAAGCGCAATTGGGCCGCGTTGACCAACCAATGGAGGAGATCATGGTTGAGTCATTCAATCCCGCGCCGCACGACAAGCACGCCGACGATCTGCATGAGGCACTCGTCGCCGATCGCCATGCGAAGCTCGATACCGGGCTCAAGGACAGCTTCCCGGCGTCCGATCCCGTGAGTGTCGCCCAGCCGACACCCTCGAAGGCCGATGCAGACGCGGACAATCCCTCGCTCTGGGACAAGGTTAAGGCCATCTTCAGCTAGCGGGAGGGGCGCCGGATTCCGATAGGTTCGCTAATACCCTGTTAGCGATGCGCTGATCCTTGCGTCCGTAGGACTACGGGAAAGCGCAGGTATCACGGTGTATTTCGGCAGTCATTTCAGAGTTCAATAACAGAAGCGGCAGAGTTTCCGAACGATCGGAGAATTCTGCCGCATGAGCGCTGCTACCCAACGAGCCGGATGGAGCCGCCTGCCGCTACGCGCGGCGGCGTTTGTCGTGCTGACCTGCGCGACCATCCTCGGCGTCAGCGCCTGGCGTGAATGGGCCGCTCGCGACGCGGTGCTCAAGGGCGCCGAGACCGAGATGGCGAACGTTGCGCGCTCGCTGACGCAGCATGCCGAGGACAGCCTCGATCTGCTCGATTCCGGCGTCGTCGGCGTCGTCAGCCGGCTGGAGATGGACGGCACCGACCCTGCCACGGTCGCCAAGCTCAGAAACCTCATGGAGGTGCGCAAGAAGGCGACGGAGCGCGTGCACAGCTTCGCCATCATCGACGACCATGGCAACTGGCTGACCTCGCCCGGCACGATCGGCTCGACGCTCAGCGACGACGCGTTCTTCCGCCATCACCAGCTCTCCCCGAAACGAGAGGCCCATCTCGGCCGTCCCGTGAAGAGCCTGCTCGATGGCGAATGGGTCCTCACCCTGTCGCGCCGCTTTAACAAGCCGGACGGCAGCTTTGGCGGCGTGGTGCTCGCGACCATCAGCTCCGGATATCTGTCGCATTTCTACGAGCAGTTCGAGATCGGCCGCAACAGCTCCGTGGCGCTGACGCATGGCGACGGCCTGATCGTCGCGCGCTACCCGAGCAACGAGAAATTCGTCGGACGCAGCGTCGCCGACAAGCCGCTGTTCCGCAACCCGAGCCTGCAACGGCCGAGCGGCGCCTATCACTTCAAGTCGCCGCTGGACGGCGCCGAACGCGTCAGCTTCTTCAAGCGCTCTGGCCGCTATCCGTTCTTCCTGCTCGCGACCGTCGACAAGGACCAACTGCTGGCGCCCTGGCGCGCCGCCGCGATTTCCCGCATGCTGTATGTGCTCGCGCTGGTCATGTTGATCGCGATCATCGGCGCGGTGCTGGTGCGGCAGTTGCAGCGGGGCCAGCGCATGGCGGCGGCCCTGGTCGAGAAGGAAGCACATTTCCGCCTGCTCGCAGAAGGCTCCAGCGACATGGTGACCCGTATCGGGCTCGACGAGCGGCTGCGCTATGTCTCTCCCTCGTCGGTCCGCGTCGTCGGCTGGCGGGCCAGCCAGCTGATCGGAACGCCCGCGCTCGCGGGCGTTCAAGCGGACGACCTGCCGCAGGTCCAGGCCCTCGTCGATGCCATGAAGCGCGGCGAGAAGGACGAGGTGCGCGTCACCTATCGCAACTCGCACCGGCAGAAGGGCGAAGTCTGGCTCGAATCGACCATGCGGGTGACACGCAAGGACAACGGCAGCGTCGACGGCGTGGTCGCGATCTCGCGCGACATCACCGAGCAGAAGACGCTGGAAACCAGGCTCGAGACGCTCGCGACCGAGGACAGCCTCACCGGGCTTGCCAACCGCCGCTGCTTCGACGACCGGCTGAACGACGAATGGGCGCGTGCCTATCGCGACCGCTCCAGCCTCGCCCTGCTCATGATCGACGTGGATCATTTCAAGGCCTACAACGACGAATATGGCCATCCCGCGGGCGACGCCTGCCTGCGCGTGGTCGCAAAGATCCTCGCGGCCGAGATGCACCGCGCCGGCGATCTGGCTGCGCGCTACGGCGGCGAGGAATTCGCCATGCTGCTCCCCAATACCGATGCGGCCGGCTGCGCCCGGATCGGCGAGCGGATCCGCGAGGCCATTCACCAGGCAGGCCTCGTCCACGCCTCGAGCCCGATTTCGGCATCTGTGACCGTCTCGCTTGGCGGCGCGACCTGCCGGCCGTCGTTCGAGCGCACCGCAGGGTCCGCTTCGCTGGTGGAGGCCGCCGACCGCGCGCTCTACGCCGCCAAGGATATGGGCCGTGACCGGCTGATGATGTCGGGCGAGGTCATGAACCTGCTGCCCAAAGCGTCCGGTCAGTAAAGGCCGTCCGGCAGCAATATCGCTCAATAATGCGGCGGGCGCTCGTTGGCGGGGCCCGGCGCATTCGTCTCGGCCTCCTGCAGCCGCTCACTGAACTGCGCGATCTGCCGCGTCAGCGCGTCGATCTGCTTCCACTGCGCGGTGATGGTCTGGTTCAGCGTCTCGATCGTGTCGTCCTGGTAGGCGAGGCGCGTCTCCAGCGTGTCGATGCGTTCGCTCAGCGTCTTGATCTCATTGGTCACGTGTTGCGTCCTTGTCCCGTTCCCGCAGTCCGTGGCCGAGCGCGACGCGCTCGTCGAACACGAAGCATTCGCCGCGCCAGCGGCTCTGCGCTTCCGGCACTTCTTCCAGATATTTCAGGATGCCGCCCTTGAGGTGATAGACCTCGGCAAAGCCGCGCGCGAGCAGGTGCGCGCTCGCCTTCTCGCAGCGGATGCCTCCGGTGCAGAACATCGCGATCCTGCGGTGTTTTGCCGGATCGAGCCGTTCCGCGGCAAAGTCCTTGAACTGGCCAAAGCTCTTGATACCGGGATCGACCGCGCCCTCGAACGTGCCCATCGCCACCTCGAAGGCGTTGCGGGTGTCCAGCACCAGCGTGTCCGGCGCCGCGATCAGCGCGTTCCAGGCGGCGGCATCGACATAGGTGCCGACCTGCCGGGTCGGATCGGCAGCCGCGTCCCCGAGCGTGACGATCTCCTTCTTCAGCCGCACCTTGAGCCGGCCGAACGGCATCGCCTCGGCGGTCGAGAATTTCAGCTCGAGATTGTCCAGCCGGCCGCCGAACATGACGCCATGGGCGAGTTCATGAGCGAAGGTGTCGATGGCGTCAGGTGCGCCGGCGATCGTGCCGTTGATGCCCTCCTGCGCCAGCAGCACGCTGCCCTTCAGCGCCAGGCCAGCGCAGAACGCGCGCAGCGGCTCGCGCAGCTCGCGGTAATCGGGCAGGGCGGCGAACTGGTAGAAGGCGGCGACCTTGGTGACCGAATTCTTGTCAGACATGGGGCTCGTTTAGCAGGCGGCCGGCGCCCAGAAAACCCGCATGGCCGGAGCTTGCAAAAGGTCTATACGCCCAGCGGATGGCAGCCATTTCCCTGGCATGCCAGCATTGCCCCGGCGGGCGGGAATGTGTCATGTAAGCCCGGTTTTTCCGAGAGGGCGCGCCGTGCGCGTGCACGGCCCAAGAGAGCAAGAATTCGCATGAGAAACTTCCATTTCCCCGGCAGGTCCACGGTTCACGCCACCAACGCGATGGTGGCGACCTCGCATCCGCAGGCCTCGCTGGCCGCGATCGAGGTGCTGCGCGAGGGCGGCACGGCAGTGGACGCGGCTGTGGCCGGCTCGGCCGTGCTCGGCGTGATCGAGCCGCAATCGACCGGCATCGGCGGCGACTGCTTCGCGCTGATCCAGCCGCGCGGTGAAGGCAAGATCATCGCCTATAACGGCTCCGGCCGGGCACCGAAGGCGGCGAATGCCGACTGGTATCTCGAGCGCAAGATCACGTCCGTGCCGCTGACCTCGGCGCACGCGGTCTCGATCCCCGGCGTGATCGACGCCTTCGCGACCGTGCTGCGCGATCACGGCAAGTTCGGCTTCGACCGCCTGCTCCAGCCCGCGATCAAGGCGGCCGAGGAAGGCTACGTCGTCGCCCCCCGCATCGCGTTCGACTGGAAGAACCAGTTGGAGAAGCTGAAGGGCGGCACCAACACCGTGCGTTACCTGTTGCCGGGCGGCAAGCCGCCGGTGGCCGGCGACATCATCCGCCAGGCCGAGCTCGGCAAGACGCTGCGCGCGATCGCCAAGGACGGCCGCGACGCCTTCTACAAGGGCGCGATCGCGGAAGACATGGTCGAGACCCTGCGCGGCATCGGCGGCCTGCACACGCTCGACGATTTCGCCGCGCATACCACCGAAGTGACGACGCCGATCGGCACCATGTACAAGGGCTACGACGTCTGGCAGTGCCCGCCGAACGGCCCGGGCGTCACTGCGCTTCTGATGCTCAACATCCTGTCGCGCTTCGACCTGACCAAGTATGCGCCCGTCAGCGTCGAGCGCTTCCATCTCGAGGCTGAAGCCGCGCGCATCGCCTACATGAACCGCGAGATGCATGTCGCCTCGCCCGACCACATGAAGATCAACGTCGCAGAGATGCTCGAAAAGGGCTTTGCCGACGAGTACATCAGCAAGATCCGCATGGACGGCATGCTCGACCTGCCGAACGTCGCGCCGCCGATGAACCCCTCGACCATCTACATCACGGTCGTGGACAAGGACCGCAACGTCTGCTCGTTCATCAATTCGGTCGCGCATTCCTTCGGCTCGGCGATCGTCTCGAACAAGACCGGCGTGCTGCTCCAGAACCGCGCCGGTGGCTTCCGCATCCAGCCGGGCCATCCGAACTGCATCGAGGGCGGCAAGCGCCCGCTCCACACGATCATGCCGGGCCTGCTCACCAAGGGCGGCCGTTCCACGATGCCGTTTGCGGTGATGGGCGGCCAGTACCAGCCGACCGGCCAGACCCATCTGTTGACCAACATCCTCGACTATGGCTGCGACGTGCAGGAGGCGATCGACATGCCGCGCGGCCTGCACTACGAGGGCCAGTACCAGCTCGAGGACAGCGTGCCGGCCGACATCGTCGAGGGCCTGAAGAAGCTCGGCCACAAGACCACCAGCGTGGTCGGCCCGCTTGGCGGCGCCCAGGCGATCTGGATCGACTGGGACAAGGGCACGCTCACCGGCGGTTCCGATCCGCGCAAGGACGGCTGCGCGCTGGGTTATTGATCGAGGGCCAGAGCTGCAACGTTACGGCTGGAAACTGCACCCTCGTTGCGCTAGACACCTCCCGCCTCAAACGGAAGGTGTCTTATGCAGCGTTTCCAGCGCGTGCTCCTCGCCATCATGTCGGCACTCGCGATCACCGTGATCGCCGGCGTGTCCGATTTCGTTTCCACCACGGCCTCGGCCCAGACCGCAGGAAAGACCATGACCACAGCTTCAGGCTTGCAAATCATCGACACCGCCGTCGGCACCGGCGCCTCGCCGCAGCCCGGCCAGATCTGCGTGATGCACTATACCGGCTGGCTTTATGAAAACGGCCAGAAGGGCAAGAAATTCGACTCCTCGGTCGATCGCAAGGAGCCGTTCGAGTTTCCGATCGGCAAGGGCCGCGTGATCGCCGGCTGGGACGAGGGCGTCGCCTCGATGAAGGTCGGTGGCAAGCGCACGCTGATCATCCCGCCGCAGCTCGGCTATGGCGCGCGCGGCGCCGGCGGCGTGATCCCGCCGAACGCGACGCTGATGTTCGACGTGGAATTGCTCGCGGTGAAGTGACGGCGCAGCGTCATTCCGGGATGGTCCGCAGGACCAGGCCCGGAATCTCGAGATTCCGGGTTCGCTTCGCGCCCCGGAATGACGGTGCGAATGGACAAAACAAAAAAGACCGGCCTTGCGGCCGGTCTTTTCGTTTGCAGCTCTGCGCGCGTCACTCTGCCGCGCGCCTCGCTGCAGCCGCGGCGCGATCGATCGCTTCCTTCGCGGCGTCCTTGGCATCGCCCATGGCCTGCTGGCCCTTGCCCTTCACCTCCTGGACCACGCCTTCGCCCTTCAGGCGGTCGGAACCGGTTGCCTCGCCGATGCCCTGCTTGGCCTTGCCGATCGCCTCGTTGGCGTTGCCTTTGATCTTGTCGGTCGTGCTACCCATGAAACTCTCCTTCCAGTTCTATCGCGGGGACAACACGGGACGACTACGAGCGTTCCTTTTTTGGTATGGCTTGATGTCGCGGCTTTGGTTAGTTTGCCGCGCACGGAACCAACAGAAAGCAAGATCATGACGGGCCATGACCACACGCATTCCCACCATGCACACGATCATGACGATCGCTGGAAACATGACGGCGTGCGCGTCATTCCCGGCAACCAGCTCGATACCAACGTGCCGTCGACGGCCGGCATGGACCGCGCGGCCGCCATCAACTTTGCACGCGTCGGTGCGCAGAAATTGTGGGCGGGCACGGTCAGCATCAAGCCCGACGCCAAGACCGGTGCACATCACCACGGCCATCTCGAAAGCGTCATCTATGTGGTGAAGGGCAAGGCGAGGATGCGCTGGGGCGAGAGCCTGCAATTCACCGCGGAGGCCGGCCCCGGCGATTTCATCTTCGTTCCGCCCTACGTGCCGCACCAGGAGATCAACGCCAGCCCCGACGAGGTGCTGGAATGCGTGCTGGTGCGCAGCGACGGCGAGGCGGTGGCGATCAATCTCGACATCGAGCCGGTCGAGAAGCCGGAGACCGTGCTGTGGATCGATCCGGTGCACCGGGACCCGAACGAGAAGAAGTAAGGCCGGCCCGGGCCTGCCGGTTCTGTGCGACAGAACTACGGCAGGCGGGCCTGAAAAAAATATCCGGAAGCCGTGTCGGATGGCCGTCTGCCCGTCCGTCCTTGGGCAGAACCCCGCCCAAGGAGCTTCCGATGCCCAAGATGATCTTCGTCAACCTGCCGGTGACCGACCTCAAGCGCGCCACGGCCTTTTATGAGGCGGTCGGCGCGGTCAGGAACCCGCAGTTCTGCGACGATACGGCGAGCTGCATGGTCTTCTCCGAGACCATTTTCGCCATGCTCCTGACCCACGACAAATTCCGCCAGTTCACACCCAAGCCGATTGCGGATGCGAAGACCTCGAACCAGGTGCTGCTCTGCCTGTCGGCCGACAGCCGCGACGAAGTCGACGCCATCGTCGGCAAGGCCGAGGTCGCGGGCGGGGTGGCCGATCCCAGCCCGAAGGATGAGTACAGCTTCATGTACGGCCGCAGCTTCGAGGATCCGGATGGCCATATGTGGGGTGTGAATTGGATGGACCTCGCGGCATTCGCCGCGCAGTCCGAGATGGCGAACGCCTGATCGAAAATCCGAGAGCATTGAAAACCTGAAGAGGAGCGTTCTCCATGTCCAAGCTCGTGCCCTGCATGTGGTTCAACGGCGATGCCGAGGAAGCCGCGAAGTTCTACGTCTCGCTCGTTCCGAATTCGGAGATCACGCACGTCCAGCGCAACGTTTCGGACGGCCCATCCGGCAAGACAGGCTCCGTGCTCGTCGTCGAGTTCACGGTGGCCGGGCAGCCCCTGGTCGCGCTCAACGGCGGCATGAAGATGGAGTACACCCACGCGATCTCGCTGATGATCCATTGCGACGACCAGGCCCAGGTCGACAGCGTCTGGAACGCCTTCATCGCCCATGGCGGCAAGGAAGAGCAGTGCGGCTGGCTCAGGGATCGCTGGGGCGTGGCCTGGCAGGTCGTGCCGAAGGTGATGTTCGAATTCCTTACGAGCCCCGACAAGGCCGCGGCCGCGCGCGCGATGCAGGCCATGATGAAGATGGTGAAGCTCGACGTCGCCGTGTTGCGTCAGGCGTTCGAGGGCAAGTCGGCGGCGTGACGGCGGCACAGGTGCCGTAGGGTGGGCAAAGGCGCTATTGCGCCGTGCCCACCATCTGTCCCCAGTTGAGAGAGGAGTGGTGGGCACGCTTGCGCTTTGCCCACCCTACGAGACCGGGGCTGCGCGTACCAAGCCGCCGCTAATAATTAATCCTTAGCCCCACGCCGCCGTGGATGGTGTTCCCCACCGGCTGCGGACCCAGCGTGCCATTGGCGAAGAGGTCCACGATCCAGCCCTTCTGCACGCGGAAGCCGAGGCGGCCGCCATATTCGAACCAGCCCTGGTTGCCCATGGTCGGCACCACCATGCCGTCGCCGGTCACGGTGGCGACGATGCCGCTATGGCTGGCGAACGACTGCACCCAGCCGCCGTTGATGTTGGCCTCGATGTTGCTGCCGTAGAGATGCGTCCACTGGCCGCCGATCTTGACCAGGCTGGTGCGGTCGGTGCCGGTCGCGATCGTGGCGTCGAACGGATTGAACGCCACGGCGCTGTCCGAATAGCCGGACACGCGCTGCCAGAGCTGCCAGACCTCGATCGAGGCGGCGACCTCGTCGCGCGGCGAGACGCGGCTCATCCAGCCGGCGCGGCCGTAGACGGCGTAGTTGGAGGCGTTGGTGGAGCTCGTGACGCTCACCGGGCCGAGGCTGGTGTTGTAGCTGCGGGTGTAGCGCGCCTTCTCCCACGGCGTCAGGATCGTGCCGATGTCGAAGAACGGGCGCGACGAGCCCCAATCGGTGAAATCATAGCGCAGCGCGAAGGCGCCGATCGGTGCGCTGGTGATGTTGTAGCCACCCTCGCTGTATTGCGTGTAGGCGATGCCGGCGAGCAGCGACAGATTGTTGGCCAGCTCCTTGCGGCCGTGGATGCCGGCCGAGAACGAGCCGGCCGAGCCGAACGCGCTGATGCAGTCGCTGCAATTGACCTGCTCGTTGACGCCGAGCAGCACCGTGCCGAGCACCCGGTTGGTGATCATCTGGTTGAAGCGCTGGTTGGCGAGACCACCGATCGAGTTGCCGCTGGAGTCAGCGCCGGTCGGCGTCGGGCTCGGCGCGGGATACGGACTCGGCGACGGATACGGGCTCGGTGACGGATACGGGCTCGGGGACGGCGCTGGCGAGGGCGAATATGTCGGTGACGGGGTGGGCGTCGGTTCGCCGCACTCGGACTCGCAGGCCGCCTGCGCAGCCGCTGGACGGGCATCGAACGCGACGAGCGCAAACGCAGCCACTGCGGTCAGCACGCCGGCGAGAATGAAGCGCCTCAGGTGGAGTTCCGCCATCGTCACCGTCCGCACAGCATGCCGTCGTCATGGACGGCGGGCGTGATGGTCGGCGAGGCGTTGGCATATTGGTTGACCGAGCATAGCCCGGCATTCGCGGTGCAGGTCGCGGCAAAGGTCCAGGGCGGCGTGTTGGTCTTGGTGATGCTGACCTTGCCGCCCGTCGAGGTGATGACCGCGGTATCGCCGGGCTGGGTGAGCTGCACGCACTGGAAGCTCGTCGTGCAGACGCTGGCCGCGCCGTCCTGAAGCACGACGACGGACCGGCCGCGCTGGGACAGGATGTCGAGCGTGGTGCCGCGCACGCCGATGGTCGCGAGCGGCGTCGTGATCTTGTAGGCGGTCTTCTCGGAATGTCCGGTGACGAAGCGGAATGCGCCTGTCGTCATGCGGATCGCGACGTCGCGATAGCTGTGCTCGTCGTTGAAGACGGTGCGGTCGAGCTTCAGCGTGGCGCTGGGACCGAGCGACAGATTGGTGCTGTCGGCCATGACGAAGCGCGCCGCGCTGTCGGCGCCGGTGCGCACGGTCTCGTCGCGCAGCATGCTGTCTCCGACGCTGATCGGCGTCGTGGTCGCGGCGACGCGCACCACCTCGTTCTGGATCACGACGGCTTCGCCGACGCGCGTCTGCGCCTGCGCGCAAGGCGCCGCGCACACTACGGCCGACAACAGAGAGAGGAAAAGCCAGAAACGCAAATTCATTTCGCAACCGATCGATGTGTCCCTGATCGTACCGGATCGCGCGCGCTTGCGATGTGGCGAAATTATCACAAGCGGCGCGGGACATGCGCTATGCTTAGTGACAGTTGCGGCAGAATGCGTTCAATGAAAAGCGTCATCCATAGTTTTCTCCGCGGTGAAGCAGATTTGCCACGCAAAACATCCCCACAAAAGCCGCTTGAATTGCCTGCGGTTCCGAAGATGTCGCGGAGCGCAGTGATTGCTGTCGCAATTTTCCTGATGGCGCATCTGGCGCTGCTGATCGGTCTTACCCCGCCGGAGAAGTTCGTTTTCGACGAGGTGCATTACGTCCCGGCGGCGCGGCAGATGCTTGCGCCGGTGATGTCGCAGCCGATGCTCAATCCGATGCATCCGCCGCTGGCCAAGGAGCTGATCGCCGCGTCGATTGCGACGTTCGGCGATAACGCGCTCGGCTGGCGCTATCCGGCGACCTTGTTCGGCGCGCTTGCGATCGTCGCGATCTATCTGTGCGGCCTCGCGCTGTTTGCCGCGCAAGGGCCCGCGATCGCCGCGGCGCTGATCGCGGCCTTCAACCAGATGCTCTACGTGCAGGCGCGCATCGCGATGCTCGACATCTTCGCGCTCGGCTTCGGACTGCTCGCGACCGCCGCCTTCATGCATGGCTTTCGCAGGGAACGGCCGCATGCGCTGTTCGCGCTCGCGGGCAGCCTGTTCGGCTGTGCTGCGGCCTGCAAATGGAGCGGCCTGTTTCCGCTCGGCATCTGCATCGTCATCGTCGCGGTGATCCGCCTGATGCAGGGCTGGCGCACGCTGTTCGCCGACGCAAGGCCGGACGATTGGTATCGGCCCGACCTCTGGCCCGACTTCAGGGCGCCGCATGTCGCGCTCTGCTTCGCGGTGCTGCCGGCGATGACATATCTTGCCGCTTTCATTCCGCTCTATGGATTGTCGCTGCCCGATCTGATCGAGGGGCAGCGCCGGATCTTTGCCGACAACACCACCACTGCGATCGCCGGACACACCTACATGAGCTCGTGGCCATCCTGGCCGCTGCTCGCCCGCCCGGTGTGGTTCCTGTTCGACAAGACGGCGGAGGACAGCGTGTCGGCTATCGTCTTCCTCGGCAACCCGCTGGTGCTGTGGCCGGCGCTGGCCGCGCTCGCGATCGTGCTGCGCGACGTCGTCGTCGCGCGCCGCTGGGACGCGTTCCTGATCGCGGCGTTCTATTTCGGCCCGTGGCTCGCCTGGGCGCTGCTGCCGCGCACGCTGGGTTTCATCTACTATTATCTGCCGGCCGCGACCGCGGCGTCGCTTGCGCTGATCTATGTGCTGCGCCGGAACGGCCTGCCGCGCTGGCTGCTGTGGGCCTATGTCGGCCTCGCCGCGATCGGATTTGCGATCATGCTGCCGATCTCCGCAGCCTTCATCGGAACGTCGATGCAGGGCTTCAACCGGCTGATGCTGTTCCAGAGCTGGATCTAGTGCCCGCTCGCGTGCATAGGCCCGGTAGAATTCTCTTGCCTGAATCAATCAGCGCGTGTGGACTGGCCGCGATCTTCGGAATCGGAGAGGCGGCAGGTGGGAACGGCGGAGCGCATCGCCAGACCGGATCAATCCAACGCCGACTGGCTGCGCGCCGTCGTCGATACCGCGGTCGACGGCGTGATCCTGATCGACGCCCGCGGAACCATCCTGATGTTCAATCCGGCCTGCGAAGGCCTGTTCGGCTATCCCGCGGACGAGGTGATAGGCCGGAACGTCAAGGTCTTGATGCCGCCGTCCTACCGCGACGCTCATGACGGATACCTGCACAATTATCACACGACCGGCGACCGCAAGATCATCGGTATCGGCCGCGAGGTGGTGGGTCAGCGCAAGGACGGCTCGACCTTCCTGATGCATCTCTCGGTCGGTGAGACCAAGCGGGCCGGGGAAGAGTCGATCTTCGTCGGCATCATTCACGACCTCACTGGGCGCGAGCGGGTCGAGCGGGAGCTGCGCGAGAGCGCGGCACGGCTGCGCGCGGTCGTCGATACCGCCGTCGATGGCGTAATCCTGATCGATTCCGACGGCATCATCCTGAAGTTCAATCCGGCCTGCGAGAGCCTCTTCAAATATCACGCCGACGAGGTCCTCGGAGAGAACGTTCGGATGTTGATGCCGGAGCCCTACCGCTCCGGGCATGATGGTTATATTCGCAATTTCGTCGCCACCGGCGAGAAGAAGATCATCGGCATCGGCCGCGAGGTGGTGGGCCGGCGCAAGGACGGCTCGACCTTCCCGATGGATCTTTCGGTCGGCGAGGCCAAGCAGGACGGCTCGTCCATCTTCGTCGGCATGATCCATGACCTGACTGACCGCAAGCGTACCGAGGCCCAGCTGATGCAGGCGCAGAAGATGGAGGCGGTCGGGCAGCTCTCCGGCGGCATCGCTCACGATTTCAACAATCTCCTCACGGTGATCGTCGGCAACGCCGAACATCTGGCCGAGCAGTTGGTGGCGCGCGGGGATTTGAAGCGGCTTGCCGACGACATCTGTAGCGCCGGCGAGCGCGGCGCGGAGCTGACGCAGCGCCTGCTCGCCTTCAGCCGCAAGCAGCTGCTGCGGCCAGTGGAGACCGAATGCAGCAAGCTCGTCGAGTCCATGCACAAGCTGCTGCGACGGACCCTTCGCGAGGATATCGAGATCTCCACGAATTTCGATCCCGCGCTGCGGCAGGCCTTCGCCGATCCGGTGCAGCTCGAATCGGCGATCCTCAACCTCGCGCTCAACGCTCAGGACGCGATGGTATCAGGCGGGCGCCTGACCATCTCGACGGCGAACGCATCGCTCGATGTGGGCGATCACAACACGCATCCCGACGTCGGGCCGGGCGAGTATATCGTGATCGCCGTGACCGACACCGGTTCCGGCATGCCGAGGCGGGTGCTGGAGCGGGCGTTCGAGCCCTTCTTCACCACCAAGGAGGTCGGCAAGGGCAGTGGGCTCGGGCTCAGCATGGTCTACGGCTTCGTCAAGCAATCCAACGGCCATGTCACGATCTACAGCGAGCCGGGCCTGGGGACGACCGTGCGGATCTATCTTCCGGCCGTGCTGGCGAAGACGCAGAGCGCGCCGCTGGCGGTCGAGAAGGAGGTGGTGCAGAGCGGCTCCGAAACCGTGCTGGTGGTCGAGGACGATCCGTTCGTCCGCTCCTATGCGGTGATGAGCCTGGAGAGCCTGGGCTACAGGGTGATCTCCGCGGTCGACGGCAAGGAGGCGCTCCAGACGCTCGCCGCAGCGCCGCACATCGACCTGCTGTTCACCGATGTCGTGATGCCCGGAGGCGTGAACGGCTGGGAGCTTGCAGGGCTCGCGCGCAAGGCAAGGCCCGAGATGCGCGTGCTGCTGACGTCGGGTTACGCCCTCGAAACACTGGCGGCGAACGGTCACGTCCAGCAGGGCGCCCCGATCCTTGAAAAGCCTTACCGCAAGGCGGAGCTTGCGCGCTTGGTGCGGGAGGCACTCGCCGCAGCGGTGCCGGTCTGAGCCGGGGTCCGCCTGCCGCGCGGGCGGCGGGCGGTGGGTCGGCACTACAGCGCGATGAGATTGAAATGAATCGTCATCGCGCTGTAGTTCATTGTCTGAGCATGGTCTTTTCGGAAAGCCGCTGCGCACTTTGCGCTAGCGCGGCCCTCCGGGTCCGGATGATGCTCTAGATCATTTCGACGCGGTCTTGGTGTCCATGTTGACGACCTGAACGCGGCGGTTGATCGGGTCGGCGCCGTTGGCGGTATCCTTCAGCTTGGTCTTGCCGTAGCCGACGGTGACGAGATCGGTGCCGTTGAGGCCGTAGTTCTGCACCAGGTACTTCTTGATGGTGTCGGCCCGACGTTCGGAGAGCCCTTGGTTGTACTCTTCGCCGCCGATCGCGTCGGTGTGTCCGGCGACCACGAAGGTCGAGCCCTTCAGCGCCGGGTCGGAGAGCGCCTTGCCGAGCGCCTGCACTGACGGCACCGACGTCTTGGCGATGTCGGCCGAGTTGTAGTCGAACTGGATCTCCAGATCGATCTTCGGCTTGGTCGCAGCCAACTCGGCGATCTGCTCGCGTTCGCCGGTCGAGAGCGACCGGGTCGAGCGGTTGCGCACGGTGTTCAGGAACGTCGCTTCCTTGGCCTGCACCGCCGGATCGGCCTGCGGACCGGCGGACAGACCGCGGGTCACCGGCTTCGGCTTCAACGCATCCAGGATCTTGTCGGAAGAGATGTTGTTGTCGCCGGCCAGTGCCAAGCCCGCCGTCATTGACAGCGCGGCCGTGAGCGTAATCGCCTTCAGTGCAAAAAACTTATCAAAACGGGTCATTGTGGTATCCTCGCTGTTACGCCTGATGACGATTTGATGTTGCGAGCATAGGGCAGGTTCAAAGCCCCCGATGTGATCCTGGTCACGGTGGCTGCAGGAGCCTGCGGGCTCATCCTAGCGCACTTTGCGCCGTTTCGGAGTGCGCGACCGGGCTGCTTTGCTTCCGGAGGGAAGGTCAGGCTCGGCAGGCCAGCAATTATCGTCGCGTCTTCTTTGAGGCCGGTTCGATCCTTCACGACCCAAACGTGATCTAAATCACATTTCTCTTCCGTGGAAGAGATCACACTGGGGGCGTCGGTGGTTCTTGATCTCTGGAGAAAGACCATGCGTTTCCTGATCGCGGCAGTGTCCTTCGCAGCCTTCGTCTTCAGCGGTAACGCGGCGTTCGCCGACAAGCGCGTTGCCTTCGTGGTCGGCAACGCCGCCTACAAGAATGTCCCACAGCTTCCAAACCCCGCGATCGACGCCAGGTCGATGGCACGGGTGCTGCGCAATGTCGGCTTCGACGTGGTCGAGGGTAGTAACCTCAGCCGCGACGCCATGACGGCGAAGCTGCTCGAGTTCGGCAAGAAGAGCGAAGGCGCCGATGTGGCGCTTTTCTTTTATGCCGGCCACGGCATCGCTGTGAACGGCACCAATTACCTGCTGCCTGTCGACGCCGACCTCAAATCCGAGATGGACGTCAAGCTGGGCGCTGCCATCAACGTCGATCTGACGCTGGAGCAGACCATGGCGGATGCCAAGGTGAAGCTTGTGTTCCTCGATGCCTGCCGCGACAATCCCTTCGCCGCAAAGATCCGCTCGGCCAGGGCGACGCGGTCGGTCAATGTCGCGAGCGGCCTTGCCGAGATGAAGTCGGGCGAGGGCACGCTGATCGCGTTCGCAACCGGCCCCGGCCAGACCGCGCTCGACGGCGAAGCCGGCACCAACAGCCCGTTCACCCGCGCGCTTCTCGCCAATATCGCCCAGCCCGGCATCGAGATCCAGCAAGCGATGACCAGGGTCCGGGCCCAGGTCAACGACGAGACCAACAAGGCGCAGCTGCCTTGGGGCCACACCAATCTCACCGGCACGGTCTATCTCAATCCGGCGGCCATGGCAGCGCCCGATGCCGCAGCGTCGGCATCCGTCGTCGCGCAGGCCGGCGAGGTCGAGCTCGAGTTCTGGCGCTCGATCAAGGACACCAACAAGGTCGAGGAGCTCAACGCCTACCTCACCAACTATCCGAACGGCACCTTCAAGCCGCTGGCGCTCGCCCGCATTGCCGCGCTCCAGGACGGCCCCTCGACGACGACGCGCAACCTCACTGCCGGCGTCGATCCCGCGACCTTCACGGATACGGCCGACCAGGTCTCCGAAGACCAGATCGGTCTCGACAAGAACCAGCGCCGCGACGTGCAGCGCCGCCTCACCGGCCTCGGCTTCGACGTCAGGGCGACCGGCAAGTTCGACGAGGAGACCCGCACCGTGATCAAGCGCTGGCAGGCGGCGCGCGGCTATCCCACGACCGGCTATCTCAACAAGCTTCAGCACAAGGCGATGCAGTCCGAGATCGTCTCTGCCCGCGTTACCGCCTCCGACGAGTCCGAGGACGAACTCGCCCGTCGCCGCGCGTCCGGTGGTGGCGGCCGCCGTGCTCACGGCGGTGGCGGTGGCATGGGCGGGCCGGGCGGCTTGTTCGGCCACATGATAGGCGGCCTGTTCCGGCGGTAGTTCGGCGAACGGCGATGCGTGAAGGCAGCTCGATCCCGGGCCGCTTCCGCTTTGGAAACCCTTGCACACCGATGGCCGCAAAGCCGTCTCCGCAGGGCCCGCTCGCGAACAAGAAATCGGCCAGATGCAAGCCTAGCAGAGTTCTTCGCCATCAACCGCAGACGAAGGGGAGCCGAGTTCCATCCAGTGCCGAGGCCGAGTGATTATCAGTCCTATCGCAGCGGCCCGCCGGATCGGTCTGTGTCCCTGAGCTCCATGCCCATCTATATCGGCGCGGCGATGATCGCGGTGGCGATCCTGCTGTCGACCCTGATCACGGGCCTGACCTCCCGCTATGTCGGCCTCGACGGGCCGAACGACGAGAACATGTGGCTGGTCGATCGTCTCACCGGCAGCGTCTATCGCTGCCAGGCGGAGGGGCGCGGCAAGGCCTCGTGCGAGCCCGATATCGCCACCGGTAGCCTCAGCGATCGGCCCAGAGCGCCGAAAGACGGCCGTTGAGGCCCTTCGTCTTCGCAGCGCAGCAAGAAAATTGTCTTCTCCGCGAAACGTCCGCGCGAGAGAATACGTAATTGCGAAGGCCGGCATGACGCCGGTTTCGTTTTACGGAGGAGACTTTTCTATGAAGATGTTGCTCACGACCGCAGCTTTTGTCGCGTTCACTCTTTCGTTGTCCCCCGCCTCCGCCGCCATGATGGCGTGCACCGGCGAGAACATGATGAAATCGACGGCCATGATGATGGGCACCGCCGACACGCCGGCCAAGATGGTGGCCAACAAGGAAATGGCCATGGCCAACACCGACATGAGCAACGGCAAGATGAAGAGCGGCTGCATGCATTACATGAAGTCGCAGAAGGCCATGATGGCGAAGTAGGCCTCGTTCATGCCGAACGGCCGCGCTGTCAGCAGATGGCAGCGCGGCATTTTCTTTTGTTGCTCCTGGTCCGCTGCTTTCTCCCGGTGCGAATCCCGCTACATTGCTTCCTGCAATGTCACGCGCGCCCAAACCGATCCCACTCACCACGACACAGGCCCGGCAGATCTGGCTGCACGCCCAGCGGCTGGATGAGCGCACCCCGTTCGGCGAGGGTGCGCAGGCCGTTGCGGATGCGACCGCTCATCTCGGCTACGTGCAGATCGACACCATCAACGTCATCGAGCGCTGCCACCACCACATCCTGTTCAGCCGCATTCCGTCCTACCGCCGCGCCGATCTGCGCCAGGCCCAGAGCGTCGACAGGAGCGTGTTCGAATACTGGACCCATGCGCTGTCCTACATCCCCTCGAACGATTTCCGCTTCTTCCTGCCGGCGATGCGCGAGCACCGGCGCGAAGGGCACAAATGGTTCGCCTCGGTGAAGCCGGCCGACACGCGCAAGGTGATGCGGCTGGTGCGTGCCGGGCCGCTGACGATCCGCGACATCGAGGACGACGTGCTCACCGAGAAGGAGCATCTGTGGCAGAGCCGCAAGCCCTCGAAGCGCGCGTTGCAGCTTGCCTTCTACACCGGCGCCGTGACCATCAGCGAGCGCCAGGGCATGCTCAAGACCTACGAGCTGATGACGCGCCATTTCGGCTGGGACAAGCTGCCGAAGCCGGCATCGGCAAAGGACATCACGGCCTATCTGCTCGATCGTGCGCTGCGGTCGCAGGGCGTGGTGAGTCTCGATTCGGTCTGTCATCTCGACGCGCCGAGCAAGAAGGCGGTCGCGCGCCTGATTGCCGCGTGCGTCCGTCGCGGCGAGCTCGTCCCTGTCGCGATCGACGGCGCCGGCAAGCAGGAGCATTGGGCGGCGCCCGCGGTGCTGGAGGCCGGCGGTGAGGGGCCATCGCCCGATCTCGTCCACATCCTCTCGCCGTTCGATCCCCTGATCATCCAGCGCAAACGCACCAGTCTCATTTTCGGCTACAACCATCTGTTCGAGGCCTATGTGCCGAAGGCCAAGCGCAAGCTCGGCTATTTCGCGCTTCCGGTGCTGGTCGGCGACGAGATCGTCGCCGCGCTCGATCTCAAGACCGACCGGCAGGCGAAGAAGCTCCTGATGCAGAAATGGACCTGGGTCGGGGAGGGGAGGAAGACCGCGGGGCGCAAGGAGCTCAAGCGTGTGATCGAGGAAGAGCTCGATCGCTTCGAGCGGTTTCAGCTGGCGGATTGAGCGAGGCTGCGCCTCTCAACGAGCCGATCGATCCAGACGCCGAACGCAATCCCAGCTGCGTAGGCGACCAGATTCCACAGCGAGAAGATGCGCCCGAGCAGCAGTGCGCCGGCCGTGGTGAGCCGGAACGCATCGAGCCACGGCGTGTGCACCAGCCGGGAAAATTCGACGACCACCGCGATCGCCGCCGCGATGGCTGCAAGCTGCATCCGCGACAGCCTTGGCAGCAAAACCCCGACCAGCACGAACACCATCGTGGCCCACAACAGCGAGCCGCCATACTTCACGACGAAGGCGGGAAGGCCGAGCGGGAAGCCGTACCAGCGCAGGGACAGTCCGCAGGCGATCACGACCAGCGCCAGCCCGGCCCGGACCAGGGATGTCCGAAGCGGCGCTATGGGTTTGACCGGCTGCGCCCCATGCATTGCTTGCTCCATTGACTCTTTCGCGGCGATGCTCAAAACCCCGGATCAGCCCATAAAAGCAACAACCCCGGGGGGAAGCCATGAGCCAGACCACGACCTATGCCGGTTCCGCCGGCACAGCCAAGACGGAAATCGAGACCTCGACCATCCGCGCCATCTCCTGGCGCCTGATCCCGTTCCTGGTGCTGGCCTACTTCTTCTCCTATCTCGACCGCGTCAATCTCGGCTTCGCCGCGCTGACCATGAACGCGGAGCTGAAATTCACGCCGCTGATCTTCTCCTGGGGCGCCGGCATCTTCTTCATCGGCTATTTCATCTTCGAGGTGCCGAGCAATCTGGCGCTGGAGAAGTTCGGGGCCAGCCGCTGGATCGCCCGCATCATGGTGACCTGGGGCATCATCTCGGCGCTGATGGCGATGGTCAGCGGCGTGACGAGCTTCTACGTCCTGCGCTTCCTGCTCGGCGTCGCCGAAGCCGGGTTCTTCCCCGGCATCATCCTCTATCTCACCTATTGGTATCCGGCCGAGTATCGTGCCCGCTTCCTCGCGGCCTTCGCCATCGCCGTCCCGGTCTCGACCGTGATCGGTGCGCCGGTCTCGGGCCTCTTGCTCGGGCTCGACGGCGTGATGGGGCTGAAGGGCTGGCAGTGGCTCTTCATCATCGAAGGCATCCCCTCGGTGCTGCTCGGCATCGTCACCTGGTTCTACCTCACCGACAGGCCGGAGAAGGCGGATTGGCTCTCGGCCGAGCAGAAGGCCTGGCTCAAGGCGAAGCTCGATTCCGAAATTGCCGCCAAGCAGGCGGTGAAGCATCTGTCGCTCGGCGAAGCGCTGTCCTCGCCGAAGGTGATCGCGCTCAGCCTGATCTATTTCGGCTTCGTCGGCGCGCTCTATGGCATGCAGTTCTGGCTGCCGCAGATCGTGAAAGCGTTCGGTCTCACCAATGCCCAGACCGGCTTCGTCACCGCGATCCCGTATCTGTTCGGCACCATCGCGATGATCCTGTGGGCGCGGCATTCCGATGCGACGCGCGAGCGCGTGATGCATGTCGGCGCGCCGCTGCTGCTCACCGCGGTCGCGCTCGGCGTCTCCTCCTACCTCACCGACCCCACCCTGACGATGGTGGTGCTGACGGTGGCCGCGATCGGCGTGTTCTGCTGCTTCGGCGTGTTCTGGACGCTACCGACCGCCTGGCTGTCCGGCACGGCCGCGGCCGGCGGCATCGCCCTGATCAACTCGATCGGCAACCTCGCCGGCTTCGGCGGGCCGTATTTGATCGGCTGGGTCAAGGAAGCCACCGGCCAGACCTCGACCGGACTGCTGGTGCTCGCGGTGCTGCCCCTGCTCGCCGGCATCCTGGTGTTTGTCGGCGGCCACGACAGCAAGCACGAGTTCGCCGGGCAGGGGCGGTAAAGCACCACTCACGACTGCGTAGCCTGGATGGAGCAAAGCGAAATCCGGGACCACGCGCACGATGCTCCAAAAGGCCCCGGATTGCGCTGCGCCCATCCGGGCTGCGAGCTGTCTCCTCCAACGTGGCCCTGGCGAAAGCCAGGGCCCATACTCCGCGGCTCCTCTTGGGGCACGCGGGGAGACGGCCTCTTCCAGCAACCGAGTTCAGGGGTAATGGGCCCTGGCTTTCGCCAGGGCGACAGGGATCACTACCCCTTAACGATCACGCTTTCCTGATGACTGACGATTATTGACTTTTATCAGTGATTAGTCGACATTCCTCTCATTGCAGTCGCAGGAGTGTCCTCCGATGTTCGTCAGGTCGGTTTTATCCAGCTATTCCAAGCTCTTGGCGGGTGTGTCGCTGGCCCTGATGGCCGCGGCGCTGGCCGGGTGCAATGACACCGTCGCCGAGAAGGCCGAGCCTCCGCGGCCGGTCCTGGTCGCGACTGCGCATTATGATGCAGAGACCCCGGAGCGCAGCTTCGTCGGCACCGTCAGGCCCCGGATCGAGAGTGACCTCGGCTTCCGCGTCGCCGGCAAGGTCGCCAAGCGCCTCGTGGAGGTCGGCCAGACCGTCGAGATCGGCCAGCCGCTCGCCACCCTCGACGAGGTCGACCTGAAGCTCCAGGCCGAGCAGTCCGTGGCCGAGCAGACCGCTGCGACCGGCGTGCTGGCCCAGGCCGCCGCCGCCGAGCAGCGCGCCAAGGATCTGAAGGCCAAGGGCTGGACCACGGACGCGCAGATGGATTCGAGCCGCGCCGCCGCCGATGAGGCCCGCGCACGGTTGAACCGGGCCGAGCGCTCGGTCGAGCTGACCAAGAATTCCCTTTCCTACGCGACGCTCAACGCCGACGCCCGTGGCGTCGTCACCGCAACGCTGATCGAGCCCGGCCAGGTGGTTGCCGCAGGCCAGGCTTCGATCCGTGTCGCCCGCTTTGCCGAGAAGGAAGCGGTCGTCGCGATCCCTGAGACGCTGGTCGGACGTGCCAAGTCGGGCGCCGCCAGCGTCACTCTTTGGTCGGAGCCGGGCAAGAAATATACGGCCAAGCTGCGCGAGATCGCGCCCACCGCGGACACCGCCACGCGCACCTATCTCGCAAAGTTCTCGCTGCCCGAGGCCGACGACAAGGTTTCGCTCGGCATGACCGCGACGCTGACGCTGTCGGACGCCGCCACCGAGCGCGTCGCGCGGCTGCCGCTGTCGGCGCTGTTCAACGAAGGCGGCAAGCCCTCCTTCTACGTCGTCGACGACAACGGCGCGGTGACGCTGAAGCCGGTGGTGGTGAAGTCCTACGAGAGCAACGACGTCATCATCACCAGCGGTGTCGAAGAGGGCGCCAGGATCGTCGCTCTCGGCGTGCAGAAGCTCGATCCGGGCCAGAGGGTGCGGGTCGTCTCGTCACTGTCTTTCTAGGGGCGCCCCGAAGGGCGAACTCTATGGTGCGCAATTGCGCACCTGAGAATCTCGAGATTCCGGGTCTGGTCCTTCGGACCATCCCGGAATGACAAGAGAAGTCGAGTTTCGTCGTGTGAGGTGAGTTTCGGCCCAAGCGCAAATGCTGGGGCTGAAGCGGCGAAGCGATCCAGAACCTGCCCAGCCCCCTGGATTGCTTCGCTGCCTCGCGACGACGGGTTGAACTGAGTGGCTGTCGTTTTTTGCAACTGGATCGTCTTTTCGGAGAGAGCGATGAAGCGCTTCAACCTTTCGGCCTGGGCCGTCAGCCATCCGACGCTGGTCCTGTTCCTGATGCTCGTGCTCGGTGTCGCCGGCTTCTTCTCCTATCAGAAGCTCGGCCGCGCCGAGGATCCGTTCTTCACGGTGAAGGTGGTCAACGTCTCCGTGATCTGGCCGGGCGCGACCGCGCAGGAGATGCAGACCCAGGTCGCCGATCCCATCGAGAAGAAGATCCAGGAGCTGCCCTATTTCGAGAAGGTGCAGACCTATTCCAAGCCGGCCTTCACCGCGCTCCAGGTCACCTTCCGCGACTCGACGCCGCCGAAGGACGTGCCGTACCTCTTCTATCTGCTGCGCAAGAAGCTTGTTGACGTGCAGGGCCAGCTGCCCGCCGGCATCCTCGGACCCGTCGTCAACGACGAGTTCTCCGACGTCGATTCGATCCTCTACATGATGACCGGCGACGGTGCCGACTATGCCCAGCTCAAGAAGGTGTCCGAAGGCTTCCGTCAGCGCCTCCTGAAGGTGCCGGGCGTGACCAAGGTCGACGTCTACGGCAATCAGGACGAGCGCATCTTCGTCGAGTTCAGCCACGCCAAGCTCGCCACCCTCGGCATCACGCCGCAGGCGCTGTTCGACTCGCTTGCCAAGCAGAACAACGTGACCCCGGCCGGCACGGTTGAGACCTCCTCGCAGCGCGTGCCGCTGCGCGTCACCGGCGCGCTCGACGGCGCCAAGGCCGTGGCCGAGACCCCGGTCGAGAGCAACGGCCGCGTCTTCCGCCTGGGGGATATCGCCACCGTCACGCACGGCTATGTCGATCCGCCGAGCTTCGTCGTGCGCCAGGAAGGCAAGGCCGCGATCGGCATCGGCGTCGTCACCGCCAAGGGCGCCAACATCCTCGATCTCGGCAAGGAGGTCGAGAAGGCCACGGCCGAGTTCATGAAGGCGGTGCCGCAGGGCATCGATGTCAAGCTCATCGCAGACCAGCCCAAGGTGGTCGAGCACGCCGTCGGCGAGTTCGTGCACTCCTTCATGGAAGCGCTCGTCATCGTGTTGTTCGTCTCGTTCCTGGCGCTCGGCTGGCGTACCGGCATCGTGGTCGCGCTGTCCGTGCCGCTGGTGCTCGGCATCGTCTTCATCGTCATGAACACGATGTCGCTCGACCTGCACCGCATCACACTGGGCGCTCTGATCATCGCGCTCGGCCTGCTCGTCGACGACGCCATCATCGCGGTCGAGATGATGGTGGTGAAGATGGAGCAGGGCTGGGACCGTATGCGGGCGGCATCCTTTGCCTGGGAATCCACTGCGTTTCCGATGCTCACGGGAACGCTGGTCACGGCCGCTGGCTTCCTCCCCATCGGCTTTGCCAATTCCGCGGTCGGCGAATATGCCGGCAGCATCTTCTGGATCGTGGCGATCTCGCTGGTCGCCTCCTGGTTCGTCGCGGTGATCTTCACGCCCTATATCGGCGTCAAGCTGCTGCCCAACATTAAGGTGCACCACAACCACGATCCGCACGCGGTCTATGAGACCCGCATGTATCGCGGCCTGCGCGCCGTCGTGCAGTGGTGCGTCAATCACCGCATCACGGTGGTGGTCGCGACCGTCGGCGTCTTCGTCGCCTCGATCGTCGGCTTCGGCCATGTCCAGCAGCAGTTCTTCCCGCTGTCGGAGCGGCCCGAGCTGTTCCTCCAGCTGCGCCTGCCGGAAGGCACGGCCTTCAACGTCACCGAGAAGGCGGTGAAGAAGGCCGAGACGCTGCTCAAGGACGACCAGGACATCGAGACCTATACCGCCTATGTCGGCCAGGGCTCGCCCCGATTCTGGCTCGGCCTCAACCCGCAGCTGCCGAACGAGGCCTTCGCCGAGATCGTCATCGTCGCCAAGGGCGTCGAGGCGCGCGAGCGCATCAAGGCCAAGATCGAAAATGCGGCTGCCGAAGGTTTTCTGTCCGAGGCGCGCGTCCGCGTCGACCGCTTCAACTTCGGTCCGCCGGTCGGCTTCCCCGTGCAGTTCCGCGTGATCGGTCCCGATGCCAACAAGGTGCGCGAGATCGCCTACCAGGTCCGCGACGTCATGCGCGAGAACAAGAGCGTCAAGGATGTCCAGCTCGACTGGAACGAGCAGTCGCCCTACCTCAAGCTCGTCGTCGACCAGGACCGCGCCCGCGCCATGGGCCTGACCCCGCAGGACGTGTCGCAGGCGCTCGCAATGCTGATCTCGGGCTCGCAGGTCACGACCGTGCGCGACGGCATCGAGAAGGTCGGCGTGGTCGCCCGTGCGGTCCCGTCCGAGCGCCTCGACCTCGGCGGCGTCGGCGACCTCACCATCACCTCGCGCAATGGCGTTGCCGTGCCGCTCCAGCAGATTGCCAAGATCGAGTACTCCCACGAGGAGCCGATCATGTGGCGGCGCAACCGCGACATGGCGATCACCGTGCGCTCCGATGTCGTCGACGGCGTGCAGGCGCCCGACGTCACCAACCAGATCACGCCGAAGCTGAAGGCGATCAAGGATCATCTCGAGCCGGCCTACCGCATCGAGCCGGGCGGCGCGTTCGAGGAATCCGCCAAGGGCAACGCCTCGATCTTCATCCTCTTCCCGGTGATGGTCATGGTGATGTTGACGCTCTTGATGATCCAGCTTCAGAGCTTCTCGCGCCTGATCCTGGTGTTCCTGACCGCGCCGCTCGGCATCGTCGGCGCGTCCCTCGGCCTCAACGTCGCCAACGCCCCGTTCGGCTTCGTGGCGCTGCTCGGCCTGATCGCGCTCGCCGGCATGATCATGCGCAACGCGGTCATCCTGGTCGACCAGATCGAGACCGACGTTTCTCATGGCTTGACGCGCCGGGAGGCGATCGTGGAGGCGACCGTCCGCCGGGCCCGTCCGGTGGTGCTGACGGCGCTGGCCGCCATCCTCGCCATGATCCCGCTGTCGCGCTCGGCGTTCTGGGGCCCGATGGCGATCACCATCATGGGTGGCCTGTTCGTGGCGACCTTCCTCACACTCCTGTACCTGCCGGGCCTCTACGCCCTGTGGTTCAGGAAGAGCCTGGACGAGGCCGGCACCCCCGAGCAGCCTGCCGCGCCGCAGCATGGGAGCGATGACCCGCACGCAATTCCGCTTGCTGAAGCGGCTGAATAAGTGAGAAGAAGTGCTGATTGACGAGTCCTGACAGATGACACTGATTGCGGAACATATCGAAGGCGACACCCGGGATCGTATCCTCGAGGTGGCCGAGCGGCTGTTCCGCCAGATCGGCTACCAGAAGACCACGGTCGGGGACATCGCCAAGGAGCTCAGGATGAGCCCCGCCAATGTCTATCGCTTCTTCGAATCGAAGAAGGCGATTCACCAGGCGGTGGCCCGTTCGCTGATGGGCGAGGTTGAGATCGAAGCGCAGCGGATCGTGGCGAGGCCCGGTCCGGTGCTCCCGCGCTTCCGCGAGCTGCTCACCACCATCCATCGCATGAACACCGAGCGCTATGTCGGCGACAACAAGCTGCATGAGATGGTCGAGATCGCGATGCAGGAGGACTGGGACGTCTGCGTCGCCCATATGGAGTGCATTGCCGGGGTGATCGGCCAGATGATCGCGCAAGGCGCGGCCTCCGGCGAGTTCGAGGCCCCGGACCTGCAATTGGCCGCGCTCTGCGCCTCCACGGCGATGATGCGCTTCTTCCACCCCCAGATGATCGCCCAGTGCGCCACCAAGCCGGGCCCGACCATCGACCAGATGATCGATTTCGTCATCGCGGGTCTGTCGCCGCGTCACTGATCAATGTTTTGAGTTGACCGTCATTCCGGGGCGATGCGAAGCATCAAACCCGGAATCTCGAGATTCCGGGCTCGGTCCTGCGGACCGCCCCGGAATGACGGAAAACGGAGAAGCAAGCGCGTGACCGACAAAGACCTCTACTTCTACGAACCCTCCAAGGGCCACGGCCTCAAGCACGATCCGTTCAACGCCATCATTGCGCCGCGGCCGATCGGCTGGATCTCCTCCCGCGACACCAGGGGCCACGTCAACCTCGCGCCCTACAGCTTCTTCAACGCGTTCGCTTACGTGCCGCCGATCATCGGCTTCTCCTCCACCAACTGGAAGGACACGGTCGAAAACATCAAGCAGACCGGCGAGTTCGTCTGGAATCTCGCCACCATGGATCTTGCCAGGCACATGAACGCGACTGCCGCGCATGTCGCCCCCGAGGTCGACGAGTTCGAGGTCGCCGGCCTCACCGCCGTGCCCGGCAAGCTCGTCAACGTGCCGCGCGTGGCTGAGAGCCCGGTCGCCTTCGAGTGCAAGGTGTCCGACATCGTCCGCCTCAAGGGCGCCGACGGCAGGGAGGCCGATGCCTGGCTGACGCTGGGCGAGGTCGTCGCCGTCCATATCGACAAGGCCATGATCAAGGACGGCGTCTACCAGACCGCCGCCGCCCGCCCAATCGTCCGCGCCGGCCGCCGTGGCGACTATTTCGAGATCAAGCCGGAAAACATGTTCGAGATGGTCCGGCCGGATTAGGTCCGGCCACCGCTCTCTCCACACGTCATTCCGGGGCGACGCGTAGCGTCGAGCCCGGAATCCATACTCCCGATCGTGGTTATGGATTCCGGGTTCACGCTACGCGTGCCCCGGAATGACGGTGGCAAAAGCGGCTCTCCATCCCTCCCGGAACTGCCCCCACGCCTGGCCGTTATGGCCCCTGGGGCGGCCGCCCGGCCGCGTCAATTTCGCAGGGGAAGTGTTCACCTCCGCCAGCCACTTTCCGCTAAAATGTCGGTCACCCGCGCTGATCCATGAGGTCCGCCATGAGCTTCCGCCGCGACACCATCACAAAACCGATCTGCTCCTGGGCGCGCGGCGTGCTGCCGGCGATGTCCGAAACCGAGCGCGAGGCGCTGGAGGCCGGCGACGTCTGGTGGGACGCCGATCTGTTCACCGGCAATCCTGATTGGGCGAAGCTGCTGAAGGTCCCGCAGGCGACCCTGACCGACGAGGAGCAGGCCTTCCTCAACGGCCCGGTCGATGAGCTCTGCGCCATGCTCGACGAGTGGAAGATCTTTTGGGAATGGCGCGATTTGCCGCCGGACGTCTGGCATTTCGTCAAGCGCGAAAAGTTCTTCGGCATGATCATTCCGAAGGAGTTCGGCGGCCTCGGCTTCTCGCCCTATGCCCATTCGGAAGTCGTGCGCAAGATCTCGACCCGCTCGATCGCTGCCGCCGTCACGGTGATGGTGCCGAACTCGCTCGGCCCCGGCGAGCTCCTGATGCGCTTCGGCACCAAGGAGCAGCAGGCGCGCTGGCTGCCGCGGCTGGCCAACGGCCGCGACATTCCCTGCTTCGGCCTCACCAGCCCCGAAGCCGGCTCCGACGCCGCCTCGATGGTGGACAGCGGCGTCATCTGCAAGGGCACCTTCGAAGGCCGCGAGGTCGTGGGCCTCAGGCTCAACTGGCACAAGCGCTACATCACGCTCGGCCCCGTCGCGACGCTGCTCGGACTCGCCTTCAAGGCCTATGACCCCGACCACCTCGTGGGCCAGCAGGAAGAGCTCGGCATTACCGTGGCGCTGATCCCGAGCAATCTGCCCGGCGTCGAGATCGGCCACCGCCACCTGCCGTCGATGCAGGTCTTCCAGAACGGCCCGAACCGGGGCCGCGACGTCTTCATTCCGCTCGATTACGTCATCGGCGGCAAGGAGCGCCTCGGGCAGGGCTGGAAGATGCTGATGACGGCGCTTGCCGCCGGCCGCGGCATCTCGCTGCCGTCGCTGTCGGCCGCGGGCGCTGCGTATGCCGCGCGCACCACCGGCGCCTACGCCCGCATCCGCGAGCAGTTCGGCATCTCCATCTCCAAGTTCGAAGGTGTCGAGGAGCCGCTCGCGCGTATCGTCGCCACCGCCTATCAGCTCGACGCGGCACGGCGGCTGACCTGCGCGGCGCTCAATGCCGGCGTCCATCCCGCCGTCATCTCCGGCATCATGAAGCTGCACGCGACCGAGCGGATGCGCACCGCCGTCGACGACGCCATGGATATCCACGGCGGCAAGGCCGTGATCGACGGTCCGCAAAACTATCTCGGCAATCTCCACCGCGCCGTTCCGGTCGGCATCACGGTCGAGGGCGCCAATATCCTCACCCGCAATCTCATCGTGTTCGGGCAGGGCGCGATCCGCGCCCATCCCTATCTGCTCGACGAGATGAACGCGCTCGCCGACACCGACCGAGAACGCGGTTTGACGGCATTCGACACCGCGTTCTGGAAGCATGTCGGCCACAGCTTTCAGACACTCTTTCGTGCCTTCGGCCGGAGCTGGACCTTCGGCGCGTTCGCGCCGGCGCCGGATGCGGGCGACGCCACGCCATTCTATCGCCAGCTCTCGCGCTATTCGGCGGCGTTTGCGCTCTGCGCCGACATGGCGCTGCTCACGCTCGGTGGTGCGCTCAAGCGCAAGGAGATGCTGTCGGCGCGCTTCGGCGACATTCTGTCCGAGCTGTATCTGCTCTCGGCCGCGCTGAAACGCTGGCAGGACGAGGGCCGGCAGACGGACGACTTTGCCGCGCTGGAATGGTGCATGGCGACCGGCTTCAAGACGATCGAGAACCGGTTCGCCGAAATTCTCGCCAATCTGCCGAACCGCTTCGTCGCCGGATTCCTCAAGCTCGTGGTTCAGCCTTTTGGCGCCCGTGTGCTCGGCCCGTCCGACCGGGTCGTGCATCAATGCGCGAGCCTCGTGCTGGAGCCGTCGGCGGCACGTGACCGCCTGACGGCCGACCTCGCTCATGTCGACGATGACGGCGGCTTTGCCCGGCTGGAGCGCGCCTTCAAGCTGGTCGTGGGCACCGATGCGATCGCCAAGCGCATGCGCGCCGCGCACATCAGCGACTGGAAGGAGGCGGTCGCCAAGGGTGTGATTACGCAGGCCGAGGGCGAGCAGCTCGCCGCAACCCGCGAGGCAGTCACGAAGGTGATCGAGGTCGACGATTTTGCGCCGGAGGCGCTGTCGCCGATTTACAAGAAAACCGGAGATGTGCATCAGTTCTTCCAGGAACTCGGTGAACAGAGGGCGGCGAGCTGATGGCACGACCGGTATTCATCGTCGACGGCAGCCGGACGCCGTTCCTGAAGGCGCGCTCGGGGCCGGGGCCGTTCACGCCGGTCGATCTCGCCGTGCAATGCGGCCGGCCGCTCCTGGCGCGCCAGCCGTTTTCGCCCACAAGCTTCGACCAGGTCATCCTCGGCTGCGTCAACGTGATCGCGGACGAGATGAACCCGGCTCGCGTCGCGGCGCTTCGGCTCGGCATGGGCGAGGACATGGTCGCCTTCACGGTGCAGATCAATTGCGGCTCCGGCATGCAGTCGATCGACACCGCCTACCGCTACATCCGCGAGGGCCACGCCGACATGATCCTGGCCGGCGGCACCGAGGCGCTGAGCCACGCGCCGCTGGTGTGGCCGAATTCCGGCGTGCGCTGGTTTGCCGGTCTTGCCACAGCGAAGGGCGTGGCCGCGAAGCTCGCCGCCGCCTTCAAATTGCGGCCGCGCTATCTCAAGCCGATCATCGGCCTCGAGCGCGGCCTGACCGACCCCATCACAGACTTGAACATGGGCCAGACCGCCGAGGTCGTCGGCCATCTCTTCGGCATTACGCGCGCACAGTCCGACGCCTACGCAGCCGAGAGCCATCGCCGGCTCGCGCACGCGCAGGGCGCGGGTTTTCTGAAGGGCGAGGTCGAGACCGCCTTTTCCCGCGACGGCAAGTTCTTCGACCATGACGACGGCGTGCGTCCGGACTCCACGGCCGAGACGCTCGCAAAGCTGAGGCCGGTGTTCGAGCGCCCCTGGGGCCAGGTCACCGCCGGCAATTCCTCGCAAATCACCGATGGCGCCTCCTGGGTGATCCTCGCATCCGACGCGGCAGTCGCAAAGCACAAGCTGACGCCGAAGGCCGTCATCGTCGACAGCAACTGGGCCGCGCTCGATCCCAGCATCATGGGGCTTGGTCCCGTGATGTCGGCGACGCCGCTGCTTGCGCGCAACAACCTCACCATCAAGGACGTCGAGACCTGGGAGCTGAACGAAGCTTTCGCAACTCAGGTGCTCGGCTGCCTCGCCGCCTGGAACGACGACAAGTTCTGCCGCGAGATTTTGGGGCTCGACGGCGCGGCCGGTGAGATCGACCGTGACAAGCTCAATGTCGACGGCGGCGCGATCTCGCTCGGCCATCCCGTCGGCACCTCCGGCAACCGCATCGTGCTGCATCTGGTCAACGCGATGAAGCGGCTCGGCACCCGGCGCGGCGTTGCCACCGAATGCATCGGCGGCGGGCTCGGCGGCGCCATGCTGATCGAGGCGGTGTGACCATGGATTCCAGGATCATGACCGCGCTCGGCGACCGCGTGCTGACGCTCGGGCCTCAGCCCGCGGCAGACAGTCCATACAAGCACTTCAAGCTCACGCGCGATGCCGACGGTGTCGCCTGGCTGCTGTTCGATCGCGCCGATGCGAGCGCCAATACGCTCTCCTCCGACGTGATGGAAGAGTTCGACGCGGTGCTCGCCGCGATCGAGACCGAACGCCCCGCAGGTCTCGTGATCCGCTCGGCCAAACCGTCCGGCTTCATCGCCGGCGCCGACGTCAACGAATTCCGCGGTGCCAGCGATCCCGAGATGGTGGAGACGCGCATCCGCGCCGCGCATGCCGTCGTCGACCATCTGGAGGCCTTGAGGCTGCCGACGGTCGCGGTCATCCACGGCTTCTGCCTCGGCGGCGGGCTCGAGGTCGCGCTCGCCTGCCAGTCGCGCATTGCCATCGAGGGTGCGCGCTTCGGCTTCCCGGAGGTGATGCTCGGCCTGCATCCCGGTCTCGGCGGCACTGCCCGTTTCACGGCGCTGGTCAATCCGACCCAGTCGATGGCCTTGATGCTGACCGGCCGCACCATCGATGCACGCCGCGCCAAATCGCTCGGCCTCGTCGACACCGTGACGCAGGAGCGCCACGTCCGTGGCGCCGTGAAAGACGTGCTGTTCGGCCGGCTGAAGCGGGCCAAGCCTGGCCTGCTGACGCGGGCGGCCAATCTCGGGCCGGTGCGTGGACTGCTGGCCAAGCGCATGCGCTCGGAGGCGGCGAAGGCCGCACCGCGCGAGCACTATCCGGCGCCTTACGCGCTGATCGATCTCTGGGAAACGCATGGCGGCAGCAAGGCCGCGATGCTGGCGGCCGAGCAGGCGTCGTTCGCCAAGCTGATGGTGACGCCGACCGCGCAGAATTTGATCCGCGTCTTCTTCCTGCGCGAGCAGATGAAGAAGGCGGCAGGCGCCGGCAACGCGGTGAAGCATGTCCATGTCATCGGCGCCGGCGCCATGGGCGGCGACATCGCAGCATGGTGTGCGGGGCAGGGGCTGCTGGTCTCGCTCGCCGACATGAAGGCGGAGCCGATCGCAGGAGCGGTGAAGCGCGCGGCCGAGCTTTACGGCAAGATCATCCGAAAACCCACCGAGGTGCGCGACGCGCTCGATCGCCTGATTCCGGACATGGACGGCGAGGGCGTCCGCAACGCCGATCTCGTCATCGAGGCGGTGCCGGAAAAGCTGGAGCTCAAGCATAAAGTCTATGCCGGTCTCGAGCCGCGGATGAAGCCGGGCGCGATTCTTGCGACCAACACCTCGAGCATTCCGCTTCAGGATCTGCGCACCACGCTGGCGCGGCCCGAGCGGCTGGTCGGGCTGCACTTCTTCAATCCGGTGTCGCGGCTGCAATTGGTCGAGGTCGTCAGCCATGACGGCAACGAGCTGGAGGTGCTGAAGGATGCGCTCGCCTTTGTCGGTGCGATCGACCGCCTGCCGCTCGCCGTGAAGAGCTCGCCCGGCTTCCTCGTCAACCGCGCGCTGACGCTCTACATGCTGGAGGCAATGGTGATGCTGGACGAGAAGACCGACCAGCGCCTGATCGACGCCGCGGCCGAGCAGTTCGGCATGCCGATGGGACCGATCGAGCTTGCCGACCAGGTCGGGCTCGACATCTGCCTCGATGTCGGCGACATGCTGCGCACCAAGTTCGGCGATCTGTTGCCGCCGACGCCGGCATGGCTGCGCGAGAAGGTCGCCAAAGGCGAGCTCGGCCGCAAGACCGGCAGGGGCTTCTACACCTGGAAGGACGGCAAGGCCGAGAAGGTGCCGCTCCCCGAGACCGGCCCGCGCGTGACCGACCAGATGATCGACCGCCTGGTGCTGCCGATGTCCAACGTCTGCGTCGCGGCGCTGCGCGAGGGCATTGTCGAGGATCCCGATGCGGTCGACGGCGCCATGATCTTCGGCACGGGGTATGCACCGTTCCGCGGCGGCCCGCTGAACTATGCGCGCACGCGCGGCGTGGATAATGTCGTGTCCACCTTGCGCGAGCTTGCCGATCGGTTCGGCGGTCGTTTCGCGCCCGATCCGGGCTGGGATAATTTGAAATAGGGATGATGTCGGCAAAAGGTGCTATCATGGGTGGTGGAGCCCGTGGAGGAGCATCGCCGATGCCGACGATCCCGTTCTTCAAGCATGCGACCTTGCGCGAGATCATCATCACGCGGCTGTGCTGTGCGGCTGATGCCGTCGTGATCCTGTGCTGCGCAATTTATCTCGTCGGATGTTACCGCGCGGCAGGATTGCGCTGGCCGTGGCTGATCGTGGCACTCCTGATCGGTTATTTCCTCGCTGATTTTTTTTCGGGGCTGGTGCATTGGGCGGTCGACACGTGGCTCGACGAGGGGGGGCTCGGCCGCGGCATCGCGATGACGCGAGAGCATCACACCCATCCGAGCCACGTCCTGCTCTACGAATTCCTCGACCAGGCTTCCCTCGGTGCGGCACCGAGCGCCGTGGTGGTCGGCATTTCGGCCGCGATCACGGCGTTGTTCTCGGTTTCCGCACTCACTTACGCGCTGATGATCGTCTGGTTCGTGATCGCGACTTGCATGCTGTTTGGCATGAGCTTTCATAATCTTGCGCATTGGCGGGTCCGCCCGCCGCTCCTGCGCATGGCGCAAAGGCTGCATCTGGTCTGCTCACCCGAGCATCATTTGCGCCACCACCGCGACCACACTGTCCGCTATTGTGTCATCAATGGATGGGCCAACTATCCGTGCGACAGTCTCCGGCTTTGGAGCAGGCTGGAACGGCTCGTGACGGCAACGACAGGGCGCACGCCGCGGGCCGACGATGCGGAGTGGCAACGCAAGCTCAACGATACCGGAATCTTCGTCGGGACGCCGCGGCCGGCTGGATAGCGCAAGCTTGTCGCGTGCCGATGTTGCGCAAGGCGCCGCGGCTTTGTATCCAGAGCCGAGAGCCGCGGAGATCAACCATATGACCGACACGCACGTCAAAACCCCTTTCAGCTCCGATACCGAGCCGAGCGGCGATCTCTGCATTCGCACGCTGGCGATGCCCGCCGACACCAACGCCAACGGCGACATTTTCGGCGGCTGGTTGCTCAGCCAGATGGACGTCGGCGGCGGCGTGTTCGCCTCGAAGATCGCGAAGTCGCGCACCGTGACGGTTGCGATCGAGGCGATGAATTTTCGCAAAGCGGTGTATGTCGGCGATCTCGTCTCTGTCTACGCCAATCTCGTGCGGGTCGGGCGCACCTCACTCACCGTGCATCTCGAAGCCTGGGCGCTTCGCCGCAGGGAGGCGCACCCGTTCCTCGTCACCGACGGCAACTTCACCTATGTCTCGATCGACGATCACGGCCGTCCGCAGTCGATAACCCCCACCGATACGCCGATCGCGACGTAGCCGCCGCGGCGCATCACCGCGCGACGTTGCGTCCGTGGTCGTCGCGTCTTCGCCAAGAACAAGTCATAAAACGGATGAGGTCCCGGCGTACTCAATTGCGTGTCGATTCGGGGTGGAAACGGCCTCAAATGCCCAGGAACCTTTGGGCAGAAGTGTCGTTATTTGCCCGCACTTGAGGAATCCACGGGCCATGCCGGACAGCTACATCATCGAAGTTAATTCACAGACCGCAGGTATCGTCGTTCGCTCTCAAGGAGGCTATTGCTTCTTCGCCTCATCCGACCGCTTCTACCGCCTCGAAGGCCAGCTCTTCCGCAACGCCCGCGAAGCCGAGCGCGCTGCGCGCAAGCTGGTTAACGGCGATGTGAAGGAAGCGGCGTAGCCCCCTGTCATTCCGGGGCGCGCGTAGCGCGAACCCGGAATATTTTGCCGCGCACTTCGCCTTGCCCTCTCCCGCAAGAAGGGGAGAGGGTAAGAAGCGCCATCACAATTTCGTCGCCGCGCGTGACAGCAGCTTCCAGTCGTCGCCCTGCTTCTGCCAGTTCATCAGGATGTGAAGGTTGGTCGGCACTTTTTTCCCATCGGCCGCCATCTCCTGTTCCGCGACCCAGTGGAAGCGCACGATCGCGGCCGGGCCGACGACCTTGATGGTCGGGTCCTTGTATTCGATCGACAGGAATTTCGATTTGCCGTCGGTGGCGTTGGTGATGAAGGTCGCCTTGTCCTCCACCTTGCCGCTGGAATGGCTGTAGCTCAGATCGTCCCAGCACAGCGCGCCGAGCGCCTTCGGATCGGCCGCGATCTGGGCGAGGCGGAAGGCCTCGACCTTCTTCGCCACGGCTTCTTCGTCCGCCGCCGCGGCCAGCGCCGGTGTCGTAAGGGCGAGCGCAGAGATGGCAAGAGCTGGAACGGCAAGGGTCGAGAGAGCCAGATCGCGTCGGTTGATCGTCATCGTTTCCTCCTTTTTGCTCTTGATGAGAGTGTTACAGCCGCGCGCGGCTTTGTCGAGTGGTCACGTCGTCGTCATGCGCATGCGTCATTGCGTGATCGCAGCCATATTGATACGTGTCGCGCATCGATGCGTCGTGCATTTGGGAAAGTACGGAAATGATCGAGGCCAAGGACAATGCGACGGGCAGGGCATTGCTGTTCGACATCGACGGTACGCTTGCCAATACCGACCCGCTGCACTTGAAGGCTTTCAACGAGGTGCTCGGCCCTCGCGGCCATGTCTTCGATCACGCGCGGTTCTCGAGGGAGCTGCAAGGGTTCGCCAATGTATCGATCGGTGAGCGCTTTCTGCCCGACGAGGCGCCGGAACGGCGCGCCTCGATCCTCGATGAAAAGGAGGAAGTCTTCCGCGCGCTCGTCGCCGGGCAGATCGAGCCGCTGCCGGGTCTGATGGCGCTGCTCGACCGGGCGGACGCGGCCGGCGTTCCCATGGTTGCCGTGACCAACGCGCCGCGTCTCAACGCCGAGCTGCTGCTCTCCGGCCTCGGCATCACGGACCGTTTCAAGGCGCTCGTGATCGGCGACGAGCTGCCGCACGGCAAGCCGCATCCGCTGCCCTATCAGGAAGGCTTGCGCTTCGTCGGCGCGAGGCCGGAAACCTCGGTCGCATTCGAGGACTCCCGCACCGGCGTGCAATCGGCCACCGCGGCCGGCATTCCGACCATCGGCATCCGGACCAGCCTCAGCCATGCCGACCTGGTTGCCGCCGGCGCGGTCGCCTCCGCCGGCGCCTTCGACGATCCGGCCCTGCTCGCGCCTCTGGCTGCCGCGATGGCGTGGTGAGAGGCCTCATCCGTTAACCGTGATCGGCGGGCGCATTGACCGATGGCGCGAACCGCCGCACCATGCACCTTCCTGATTTGAGGCCATTGCCGTGACCGGATTGACCCATCGCCAAGCCGAAATCCTCAACATCGCGCGCGCCTCCGGCCGCGTCATGGTCGACGAGCTCGCGCGCCGGTTCGAGGTCTCGGCGCAGACCATCCGCAAGGATCTCAACGACCTCTGCGAACGGCGTTCGCTGACCCGCATCCATGGCGGCGCCATCATCGCCTCGGGCGTGGAAAACCTCGCCTATGAGGCGCGCCGCTTCGTTGCCGCCGAGGAGAAGAAGGCGATCGGGGCTGCGGCCGCATCGCTCATCCCGAACGGATGCTCGCTCTTCATCAACATCGGCACCACGACGGAGGAGGTCGCGAGCGCGCTGACCTCGCATGAGGATCTCCTCGTCATCACCAACAACCTCAACGTCGCGATGCTGCTCTACCGCCATCCCCGCATCGAGGTGGTGGTTGCCGGCGGCACGGTGCGGCGCGCCGACGGCGCGGTGGTCGGCTCGACCGCGACGCAGCTGATCGGCCAGTTCAAGGTCGACTACGCCATCATCGGCGCCTCCGCGATCGACGAGGAGGGCGCGCTGCTGGATTTCGACTATCGCGAGGTGCAGGTCGCGCAGGCCATCATCGCCAATGCCCGCAGTGTCATGCTGGTCGCCGATTCCACAAAACTCCGCCGCAGCGCGCCGGTGCGCATCGCCCACATGACCCAGATCCAGACCTTCGTCACCGACCAGGAGCTTCCCGAACGCCTCGCCACCATCTGCCACAGCAAGGGCATCGAAGTGGTGGAGGCGATGCCGAAGGGGGCGGATATTGATGATGTGCAGGCCGATGCTCAGGAAGCTGCACCCGAAGCGGCGCCGGTGGTGCGGTTAAGATAGGACTATCGGTCGTCCCACGGATTGAGCAGGGGGACGCCGAATGCAGCAAAATCCTTCACATTGCGCGTGGCGAGCGTGAGATCGTTTGCAAGCGCGGTCGCGGCAAAGAAGCCATCCATGACGGACAGAGCAACGCCGCTGCGGCGGCTCTGAGCCATCAGGTCGCCCCAGCGCTCGACCACCGCCTGGTCGATCGGCAGGACACGTTCGCCAAACCGCGCCGGTAGATCGTGGGCGAGCCAGGCGGCCAGTGCCGAGCGCCGGCGGCCATCCTCCAGCAATGCGATGCCGCGGCGAAGCTCGGCGATCGATGCGACGCTGATGAACGCACGATCTTCATCGATCGTGTCAAGCCAAGCCAAGACATTCGGCGAGGGGGTTGGCCGCTGAACTTCCGACAGTATGTTGGTGTCGAGCAGCAGGTTCACGGCATCTCGTCGCGCGGCGCATCGTGCGTGCGATCAAGTGCGAGGTCGGCGCCGCGCAGCGGAGAGGCCAGCAGGAATTCGGCCAGCGTGCCTTTGCGTGCGGTCTTGCGGGCCCATTCCTCGGCGGAAACGACCACGGCGTTCGGCTTGCCGTGACGGGTGATGATCTGGGGGCCGGTCTGGGCACGCTCGATCACCTCGGACAGTCGTGCCTTGGCGTTGGCAAGCGTCCACGTGTCATCAGTCGGAAGCGTGTCGGGTGCAGTGTTGTGGTCGGCCATGTGAGCAAGAACCAATATGACTATTATGACTATAATCTATCGTGGCTGACCTTCAAGTGCGCTATTGCTTCTCGAATTGCCGTCTAAGTTGCTCATTTCCTCGTCCGATTGCCCACCAAAAAGTTCCGCTTTCACTTCCCTTCGCCTCTCTTTCATCTTGCTTTCGCTTTTCGGTGTGATCTAATCAAAAACGAAAGTAGTCGCTCGAAGGAACGAGCGAGTCGCCCGGGGGATGCGTCTGTTGGAGCGTATTTTCGACCTCGCCATTATTGGAGGCGGTGTTAACGGCTGTGGCATCGCGCGCGACGCGGTGGGCCGCGGCAACACGGTTTTCCTGTGCGAAATGAACGATCTGGCGAGCGGGACGTCGTCCTGGTCGACCAAGCTGGTGCATGGTGGCCTGCGCTATCTCGAATATTACGAGTTTCGCCTGGTCCGCGAGGCGCTGATCGAACGCGAGATCCTCTGGGGCATCGCGCCCCACATCATCCGCCCCTTGCGTTTCGTTTTGCCGCATCACGCAGGGCTGCGCCCGGCCTGGCTGCTGCGGCTCGGCCTCTTCCTCTATGACCACATCGGCGGCCGCCATCTGCTGCCGGCGACCCGCTCGGTCGATCTTGGGCGTGACGAGGTCGGCCGCCCGCTGATCCCGAATCGCTACAGCCGCGCCTTCGAATATTCCGACTGCTTCGTCGATGACGCCCGCCTCGTCGTGCTCAACGCGCGCGATGCCGCCGACAAGGGCGCCGAGATTCGCACCCGCACCCGTGCCACCGAGATCCGCCAGGCCGACGGCGTCTGGACGGTCAGCATGGTCAACACGCTGACCGGTGCGCGCTCGCAGGTCCAGGCCCGGGCGCTGGTCAATGCCGGCGGCCCCTGGGTCGAGGACGTGCTCGGCCGCGGTGCCGGCGTCAACGCGAAAGCCAAGGTGCGCCTGGTGCAGGGCTCGCATATCGTGGTCAAGAAGCTCTACGACCACGACCGTGCCTACATGTTCCAGAATGCGGACGGCCGCATCATCTTCGTGATCCCGTACCAGGACGATTTCACGCTGATCGGAACCACCGACCGCGACTATGACGGCGATCCCGCCAAGGTGAAGGCGACGCCGGAGGAGATCCAGTATCTCTGCGCCGCCGCGAGCGAATATCTGGCGAAGCCGGTGACTTCAGAGGACGTGGTCTGGACCTATTCCGGCGTGCGGCCGCTCTATGACGATGGCGCCAGCGAAGCCAAGGCCGCAACGCGCGACTACGTGTTCGAGCTCGACACGCCCGGCGGCTCGCCGCTGCTCTCGATCTATGGCGGCAAGATCACGACCTACCGCCGCCTCGCCGAGGAGGCGCTGGAGCGGCTTTCGCCCTATCTTCGCAGCGCGAAAGCGCGCGAGGGCTGGACCGGGAAATGGCCGCTGCCCGGTGGCGACATGGATGTGTCCGACATCGACGGGCTGATCGCCGAGCTCCAGCGCGGCTATCCCTTCCTCGGCCATGCGCATGCGCGCCGCCTCGCGCGCGCCTATGGCACCCGTGCCATCAAGCTGCTTGGCGATGCGAAATCGGCCGCCGACCTCGGCCAGGCCTTCGGCGCGACGCTCACCGAGCGCGAGGTCCGCTATCTCATGGCCAACGAATGGGCGGTTACCGCCGAGGATATCGTCTGGCGCCGTTCCAAGCTCGGCCTGCGACTATCTGCCGACGAGGTCGCTGCGCTTGACGACTGGATCAGGACCAACGCCGTGCTGCAAAGTCCCCTGCTGGAAGCGGGAGGACGCTCATGACCGTCACGCTCGATCACGTGACCCGGACCGTCGATGGTGTCGCGCACATCCGCGACGTCTCGCTGACGCTCGAGAGCGGCACGCTCAACGTGCTGCTCGGGCCGACGCTGTCGGGCAAGACCTCGATCATGCGGTTGCTCGCCGGCCTCGACAAGCCGACCACGGGCAAGGTGCTGGTCAACGGCAAGGACGTCACCGGCGTCGATGTGCGCCAGCGATCGGTTGCCATGGTCTATCAGCAATTCATCAATTACCCCTCGTTCACGGTCTATGAGAACATCGCTTCGCCCTTGCGCGTGCAGGGCAAGCCGCGCGAGGAGATCGAGGCGCGCGTGGCGGAAGCCGCAAAGCTGCTCAGGCTCGAGCCGTTCCTGAAGCGCACGCCGCTCCAGCTCTCCGGCGGCCAGCAGCAGCGCACTGCGATGGCGCGTGCGCTGGTCAAGGGCGCCGATCTCGTGCTGCTCGACGAGCCGCTCGCCAATCTCGATTACAAGCTGCGCGAGGAACTGCGCGCCGAGCTGCCGCGCATCTTCGAGGCCTCGGGCGCGATCTTCGTCTATGCCACCACCGAGCCGACCGAGGCGCTGCTGCTCGGCGGCAATACGGTGTGCATGTGGGAGGGCCAGGCGCTTCAGATCGGCGAGACGCCCAGCGTCTATCGCCGTCCGCAGACGCTGCGGGTTGCCCAGGTATTCTCCGACCCGCCGCTCAACCTCGTCGGCATCGAGAAGAAGAACGGTTCGGTGCAATATGCGGGAGGTATCGCCGCGCCGGCGTCCGGCCTCTATTCCGCTCTCGCCGACGGCGCCTATCGCGTCGGTTTTCGCGCGCATCAGCTTGCGCTCGCCAATGGTGAGACCGACCGCCATGCCTTCCATGCCACTGTCACGGTGACCGAGATCACCGGTTCGGAGAGTTTCGTGCATCTGACCCGCGACGGATCGAACTGGGTGGCGGTGCTGCACGGCGTGCACGAGTTCGAGCCCGGCCAGACCATCGATGCCGTGCTCGATCCCAATGATGTCTTCGTATTCGACGCGGCTGATCGCCTCGTCGCAGCTCCAAACTCGTGAGGGGGATGCGCCATGGCCCGCATTGACCTCGTCGATCTCGCCCACTCCTACGGCGGCAACGCTGCGCCGCAGGAAAGCTTTGCGCTGAAGCCGGTGACCATGACCTGGCGGCAGGGCGGCGCCTATGCGCTGCTTGGGCCGTCCGGCTGCGGCAAGACCACGCTGCTCAACGTCATCTCCGGCATCATCACGCCGTCGCGGGGGAAAATCCTGTTCGACGGGGTGGACATCACACCGCTGTCAACCCAGAAGCGCAACATCGCCCAGGTGTTCCAGTTTCCGGTGATCTACGACACCATGACGGTGGGGGAGAACCTGGCGTTTCCGCTGAAGAACCGCGGCGTGCCGAAAGCCGAGATCGACAGGCGCGTCGCCGAGATCGGCCGCCTGCTCGACCTCGAGCCCTATTTGAACCGCAAGGCCACGCGCCTGACCGCCGACGCCAAGCAGAAGATCTCGCTCGGCCGCGGCCTCGTGCGCAACGACGTCGCCGCGGTGCTGTTCGACGAGCCGCTGACCGTGATCGATCCCGAGCTGAAATGGCAGCTGCGCTCGAAATTGAAGGCGCTGCATCGCGAGCTCGACCTGACGATGATCTACGTCACCCACGACCAGACCGAGGCGCTGACCTTCGCCGACACCGTCGTCGTCATGCATGACGGCCGCGTGGTGCAGAGCGGCACGCCCGCCGAGCTGTTCGACAAGCCAGCGCACACCTTCGTCGGCTATTTCATCGGTTCGCCCGGCATGAACATCCTGCCGGCCGAGGTGAGGGGCCGCGAGGCGCGCATCGGCGGGAATGTCATCGCGCTGGGCCGCAGCTACAACAATCTGCCCGCGGGCGCGAAGATCGAGATCGGCGTGCGTCCGGAGTTCGTCGACGCCGTCGCGCCGGCACCTGGCCTGCTCACCGCAAAGGTCGAACGCATCGACGACCTCGGCCGCATCCGCTTCGCGCGCGTCCGCATCGGCGAGGCCAAGATCGCGGCGCGCGCGCCGGCGGGCTTCACCAGCGCGGACGGCACCGCCGGGCTGAAGTTCGATCCGTCGCATGTCCACGTCTATGCCGACAGCCTTCTGGTGGAGGGAGCCGCCTGATGGACAAGACCATCAACCAAAAAGCCTGGTTCCTGGTGCTGCCGGTGTTCCTGGTCGTCGCCTTCTCGGCGGTGCTGCCGCTGATGACGGTGGTGAACTATTCGATGCAGGACACGTTCGGCAACAACCAGTTCTTCTGGAACGGCGTCGGCTGGTTCAAGGAGCTGCTCGATCCCTCGACCGATCTCGGCGGCCGCTTCCTCGCGTCGCTCGGCCGCAATCTGTTCTTCTCGCTGGTGATCCTCGCTATCGAGGTGCCGCTCGGCATCGTCGTTGCGCTGTCGATGCCGCGCGACGGCTGGACCGTCGCGGCCTGCCTCGTCATCCTCGCGCTGCCGCTGCTGATTCCCTGGAACGTCGTCGGCACCATCTGGCAGATCTTCGGTCGGCCCGACATCGGCCTGCTCGGCTATACGCTCAATGCGATGGGCCTCGACTACAACTACGTGTCCAACGCAGTCGACGCCTGGGTCACGGTCATCGTGATGGACGTCTGGCACTGGACCAGCCTGGTCGCGCTGCTCTGCTACGCCGGCCTGAAGTCGATCCCGGACGCCTATTACCAGGCGGCGCAAATCGACGGCGCCTCGCGCTGGGCCGTGTTCAAGGCGATCCAGCTGCCGAAGATGAACCGCGTGCTCTTGATCGCGGTGCTGCTGCGCTTCATGGACAGCTTCATGATCTACACCGAGCCGTTCGTCGTCACCGGCGGCGGACCCGGCAACTCGACCACCTTCGTCTCGATCGAGCTGGTCAAGATCGCGCTCGGCCAGTTCGACCTCGGCAAGGCCGCCGCGCTGTCGCTGGTCTACAATCTGATCATCCTGATCGTCTGCTGGATCTTCTACACCGTCATGACCAATGCAGGCGTCGAGCGTAAGGCACAGGCGGAGAAGGAGCCGGCGGCGGAGCCGAAACCCGCAGGTGTGCTCCAGCCTGCGCCCGCGCTCAAGCCGAAGGAAGGAGTGGCCTGATGCATTCGATTCCCGGCCGCCGCCTCATCATGGGGCTGTTCCTGGTCTTCCTGCTGCTGCCGATCTACTGGCTCGTCAACATGAGCTTCAAGACCAACAGCGAGATCGTCTCGACGATGACGCTATGGCCGCACGCCCCGACGCTCCAGCACTACAGGCGCATCTTCACCGACGAGAGCTGGTACTCCGGCTACATCAATTCGCTGGAATACGTCGTCCTCAACACCATCATCTCGATCTCGGTGGCGCTGCCGGCGGCCTACGCCTTCTCCCGCTACCGTTTCCTCGGCGACAAGCACCTGTTCTTCTGGCTGCTGTCGAACCGGATGGCGCCGGCCGCGGTCTATGCGCTGCCGTTCTTCAACCTCTATTCGGCGATCGGGCTGTTCGATACGCCCTGGGCCGTTGCGCTGGCGCACTGCATCTTCAACGTTCCGCTGGCGGTCTGGATCCTGGAAGGTTTCGTCTCCGGCGTGCCGCGCGAGATCGACGAGACCGCGTTCCTCGACGGCTATTCCTTCCCGCGCTTCTTCATCAAGATCCTGGTGCCCCTGATCGCCAGCGGCATCGGTGTCGCCGCCTTCTTCTGCTTCATGTTCTCCTGGGTCGAGCTCTTGCTCGCGCGCACGCTGACCTCGGTGCAGACCAAGCCGATCGCGGCGATCATGACGCGCACGGTGTCGGCCGCGGGCATGGACTGGGGCCTGCTGGCCGCGGCCGGTGTGCTCACCATCATTCCGGGCGCGCTGGTGATCTGGTTCGTCCGCAATTACATCGCGCGCGGCTTCGCGCTCGGCCGGGTGTAGGGAGGCATCGATGGAATCTATTGCATGGATGGCCTGGACGCTGCCGACCGCGATCTTCTTCGCGGCGCTCGCCTGCACCCTCGCGGTCATGACGTACCTCGCCGCGGTCTATCCCGAGGCCGAGCGCGTCGGCGTGCTCAGTATTCCGACCACGCGCGGCGACCGCCTGTTCATCTCGCTGATTGCGGCCGCCGTCATCCATCTCGTGTGGATCGGCCTCGTCGGCACCGACGCGCTCGCGACGTTGCCGATCGGCGAGGATGGTTTTGAGATTTCGAGCCTGTGGCTCGCAAGTGGAATTTCGCTGGCCACGGCCGTGCTCATTTTCCGCACGGTCTGAAGCTCGCGAAGGGACGGCCAGATCCGGGGGCAACCCGGGCCTGTATAAAATTTTGTCGCTGCAACGGAGGAACAACATGCGACAGTTTAGGAGAAGGAAAGGTCCATTGACCAAGAGCAGTTTTCTGACCATGTCCAGCACTGCTGCGCTTCTGGCGGTGTCGTTCACCGTCTCGACGCCGGTTCGTGCTGCCGACGACGCCGCGATCCAGAAGTGGATTGCGGAATTCCAGCCCTCGACGCTGTCGAAGGACGACCAGAAGAAGGAGCTGGAGTGGTTCGCCAAGGCCGCCGAGCCCTTCAAGGGCATGGAGATCAACGTCGTCTCCGAAACCATTGCGACCCACGAATACGAGTCGCAGACGCTCGCCAAGGCGTTCTCCGAGCTGACGGGTATCAAGCTCAAGCACGACATCATCCAGGAAGGTGACGTCGTCGAGAAGCTGCAGACCCAGATGCAGTCCGGCAAGAACGTCTATGACGGCTGGATCAACGATTCCGACCTGATCGGCACGCACTTCCGCTACGGCCAGACCATCGCGCTGTCGGACTACATGACCGGCGAAGGCAAGGACGTCACCGACCCCATGCTCGACGTCAACGACTTCATCGGCAAGTCGTTCGGCACGGCGCCGGACGGCAAGCTCTACCAGCTGCCCGACCAGCAGTTCGCGAACCTCTACTGGTTCCGCTACGACTGGTTCACCAACCCCGACTACAAGGCCAAGTTCAAGGCCAAGTACGGCTACGAGCTCGGCGTGCCCGTGAACTGGTCCGCCTATGAGGACATCGCCGAGTTCTTCACCAACGACATCAAGGAGATCAACGGCGTCAAGGTCTACGGCCATATGGACTATGGCAAGAAGGACCCGTCGCTCGGCTGGCGTTTCACCGACGCCTGGCTGTCGATGGCCGGTAACGGCGACAAGGGCATTCCGAACGGCCTGCCGGTGGACGAGTGGGGCATCCGCATGGAAGGTTGCCGTCCGGTCGGCTCCTCGGTCGAGCGCGGTGGCGACACCAACGGTCCGGCCGCGGTCTACTCGATCACGAAGTACCTCGAGTGGATGAAGAAGTACGCGCCGCCGCAGGCCCAGGGCATGACCTTCTCCGAATCGGGTCCGGTGCCGGCGCAGGGCAACATCGCCCAGCAGATGTTCTGGTACACCGCCTTCACCGCCGACATGGTGAAGCCGGGCATCGCCGTGATGAACGCGGACGGTACGCCGAAGTGGCGCATGGCTCCGTCGCCGCACGGTTCGTACTGGAAGGAAGGCATGAAGCTCGGCTATCAGGACGCGGGCTCGCTCACGCTTCTGAAGTCGACCCCGGCGGATCGCCGCAAGGCGGCCTGGCTGTATCTCCAGTTCATCGTCTCCAAGACGGTGTCGCTGAAGAAGAGCCATGTCGGTCTCACCTTCATCCGTGAATCCGACATCTGGGACAAGTCGTTCACCGAGCGTGCGCCGAAGCTCGGCGGCCTGATCGAGTTCTACCGCTCGCCGGCGCGCGTGCAGTGGACCCCGACCGGCAACAACGTGCCCGACTATCCGAAGCTGGCGCAGCTGTGGTGGCAGAACATCGGCGATGCGTCGTCCGGTGCCAAGACGCCGCAAGCCGCAATGGACGCGCTGGCCGCTGCCCAGGACTCCGTCATGGAGCGCCTGGAGAAGTCCGGCGTGCAGGGCGCCTGCGGTCCGAAGCTGCACAAGAAGGAGTCGGCCGAATACTGGTTCGCCAAGGCCCAGAAGGACGGCACCATCGCTCCGCAGCGCAAGCTCGCCAACGAGAAGCCGAAGGGCGAGACGGTCGACTACGACACGCTGATCAAGTCGTGGCCGGCCACCCCGCCCAAGCGCGCCTCGCTGCAGTAAGGTACGCCTCATCACGACGACCAAAGGCCGGGAGCAATCCCGGCCTTTTTCTTTGCGCGCGCACCGACGCGCTGGACGAAAGAGCCTGCCTACGTGTCAGGATTGGCGCCGTCGGACCGGCGATCACACCAGGAAATCGTGATGGTGATTGACCGGCGCCACCTTCTCCACGAAGTCGATGATCTGCGCGAAGGTCTGGTGCGCATTCTGCGACAGCGTGACGTCGTGCCCGGCATTCTTGACCACGAGTTGTTCGAAGTCGGACGAGTTGGGATAGAAGGCGCGTTCTGCCGCAAAGGTTGAGGGATCGGTCTGAAACAGCAGGTCGTGATCGCCGACGACTTCGAGCACGGGCGCTGTGATTCCCACCGAGCGCGCCGGATCGAGCGCAAATGCGAAGTTCAGTTCGGCGGCCGTGCCCGTGCCGATATGCGAGGCATCCCAGGCAAGGATCTTGGGCGAGGTGTTGTTGCTGTCAAACAGGAAGCTTCGATCGTCGAAGGTCAGGTACCCGTCGGGCTGGCCGGCGGCCGGGTGAATGGCGTTGGCAAACTCGCCGGCGCCTGCCGGGTTGACCTCGTGCCGAAAGCCCGTGAGCACGAGCGCGTCGGCATCGTGGTATGTGCCGGCCTCGGTTTGCGCGATGCCTGAACCCAGGGAGTGACCGACCAGGACAATCTTGGAGAACCCGTAGCTGCTCAGGGCGCCACTCTTGATGGACTGAATGATCTGATGCAGCTCGTCGGCCTGATCCTGGATCGTTGTCAAATCGGCCGGCGGTTTGTCGCTCGTTCCCGTCCCCAGCCGATCGAGATTCAAGGTCGCGTACCCGGCGTCATTGGCCGCATCGACGAACGAATATTTTCCGTTGCCGACCGGGGGATCCCAATAGGTGTGGTCATACGAGAAGCCGGGCAGCAGGATCATCAGGGGCCGGCCCTCGGTCGACCCGGGCGAATCCAGCACTGCGTGCATGTTGAAATCGCCGGACGTCGCCGTCGGAGCGACCGACAGAACCAGGTCCTTGTGAATGGCATGGTGGTCTTCGTGGCCACGGAAATCGAACCGGTGACTTTCGCCTCCCCATCCGGCGCCATCGTCGTCCCATCGTACGTCATCGTCGTTCAAATGGCCGGACCGGCCGAAAGCAAACTGCCTAGAACTCGTCATGAGATTTTCCCTTCGACCCGGCTGCAACAGACTTCGCCGTTCACATCTCCGGCGCTTCGCTCTTGAAGAGCGCGCGTCTCATCGGGGGCCTGCGCAGCAGAGGCGTACGCTCTGCATGCGACCCCACGTGCAAGGCGCACCCGTCAGGCACGCGGATGTTCGCGAAATTGCCTGTGCTTGACGGGTTGAACCCTATGTTCCAAGGTATCGGTCGCCTATCCCTGTTTTCTGGGATGCCCGGCTTCACGATGATGGCATGGGGTGGTGATGGCGATTTCACTTTCTGCGCGCGAAGTGACGCTGCTGAAACGCGTCGGCGAAGGGCTTCTGCAGCCCCTGCGACCCGATTGGCTTTTGGCCATGCCGGATCTCGCTGCGGATTTAAAGCGCCTGCTGGCGATGGATTTCATTGGAACGACGCGGTGGAATCAGCGAACCGGCCGCTACGAGAATCCGGCATGCTCCGGACGCGGAGTGGAGATGGCGCGCGCCTATGTCGAGGAGTTTCAGCGTTGCGATCCGATTTCGCCACGGCTGCGTTCCCGTCGCGGGCCGACCCCGATCTATTCGGTCATCAATCGAACCGAGCTCGAGCGCACGCGCTACTTCAACGAATTCCTGCGCGTCCACCAGACGACGGATGGTATCGATCTCCACCTCTACGACGGTGACACGAGTGTCGGCGACTTTCGCTTCTGGCGTGCTCCCGGCCGGGCCCCCGTCGGATCTCGCGAAGTGGCGCTGCTGACCTTGCTGCAGCCGATCCTCCTGCGCGCGACCAAGGACGTGCACAGCACCAGCACGGCAGCAGGCCACCGCCTGCCGCAACTAACGGATCGGGAGAACCAGATCGTCGGTCTGGTCGCCGACGGCCTGACGGACGGCATCATCGCCCGGAAGCTGGGGATCAGCTACTGGACCGTCCGCTCTCACCTCGACCATGTTTTCGAGAAGCTGGAGACGCCCAATCGGGCGACTCTCATCGCGCGTATCCACCGCGAGGGTCGGTGACGCCGTTTCCGCGGCCCGCGGCGGAAGCGACGTAGATCCAGATCGATCTCCACCGAGCCGGTCTGGATCGTGTCGTCGCTTCGCGCACTATGATGGCGTGGAAGGCGCGCAGCCTCTACTGCGCCGCTTCCGCCGCTTCGAGCGTCGGGTAATCCGTGTACCCCTTCGCGCTGCCGCCGTAGAACGTGTTCTTGTCCCAGTCGTTCAGCGCCGCGCCCTGCTTCAGCCGCTCGACGAGGTCGGGGTTGGAGATGAACGGCTTGCCGAAGGCGATGAGATCGGCCGCGTTCGCGTCAAGCACCTTGGTCGCCAGATCGAAGTCGTAGCCGTTGTTGGCGACGTAGGCGCCGGAGAAGCGCTTGCGCAAGGACGCATAGTCGAACGGTGCGAAGTCGCGCGGCCCGCCGGTGGCGCCCTCGACGACGTGGAGATAGACCAGCTTCAGCGCGCTGAGGCCGTCGACGATGTGATCGAACAAGGCTTGCGGATTGCTGTCGGAGACGTCGTTGGCGGGCGTCACCGGCGAGATGCGGATGCCGGTGCGCTCAGTGCCGGCCTCGGCGGCAACCGCCCTGGAGACCTCGAGCATCAGCCGCGCGCGGTTCTCGATCGAGCCGCCGTAAGCGTCGGTGCGCTTGTTGGCGCCGTCCTTGGCGAACTGGTCGAGCAGGTAGCCGTTGGCGCCGTGAATCTCGACGCCGTCGAAGCCGGCCTCCAGCGCATTCTTCGTGGCGCGCTTGAAGTCGTCGATGATCCCCGGAATTTCGGAGAGCTCGAGCGCGCGCGGCTCGGAGACGTCGGCAAAGGTGCCGTTGACGAAGGTCTTGCCCTTGGCGCGGATCGCGCTCGGCGCCACCGGCGCTGCGCCATTCGCCTGCAGCGCGACATGCGAGATGCGGCCGACATGCCAGAGCTGGATGAAGATCTTGCCGCCGCGCTCATGGACCTTGTCGGTGACCTTGCGCCAGCCGGCGACCTGGTCCTTGGAGTAGATGCCGGGGGTGTCCTGGTAGCCCTGGCCCTGCTGCGAAACCTGGCTCGCTTCGGTGATCAGGAGGCCTGCGGACGCGCGCTGGCTGTAATAGTCGGCGGCGAGCGCGCCGGGGACGAACGTGCCGGGAACGGCGCGGTTGCGCGTCAGCGGCGCCATGACGAGGCGGTTGGCCAGCGTGATCGGGCCGAGCTTGTAGGTCTCAAACAATTTGGTCGAACGGCTCATGGGAGTGCTTCCAGGCGGTGAGAGGTCCGGAACACTTGTGCATCGCGGCAATCAGCGCAAGGGAGGAGCCATACGGAAAGTGCAGGCGAGCTACGCGGCAACGCCCGCGTAGCATAATTCATGTGCAATCTTGGCCGAGACAGCGGATTTCGGCTATCGCGGCCGTGCGATTTCGCAAATCAGCTCGCGCCGAGGAAATCGCGCTTGCCGATCTCGACGCCGTTGTGGCGCAGGATGCCGTGCGCGGTCGTGGCGTGGAAATAGAAGTTCGGCAGCGAGAACGCGCTGAGGAATTGCTGGCCCTTCATGGTGATGGATTTGTCGGGGCCGGCCGGGAAGGTGACGTCCTTGGTGTCGGCGCCCTCGAACTGCGCGGGCTTGAACGACTTGACGTAGTCGATCGTCTTGGCCAGCCGCTGCTTCAGCTCCTCAAACGTCTTTTCCGTGTCGGGCGTCGAGGGCACCTCGCTATGGGTCAGCCGCGCGCAGCCCTTGGCGGCGAAGTCGCTGACGAGCTGGATCTGCTTCGACAGCGGCAGCATGTCCGGAAACAGGCGGGAGCCGAGCAGGACGCTCGGGTCGACCTTCTTGGCCGCGCAATGCGCCTCGGCTTTCGTGAGCAGGCCGGTGAGGCTGTTCAGCATCTGCAAATAGGCGGGGACGACGGCGTCGTAGAAGGACATGTGATGCTCGCTTCAATGGTGAGGAATCTCAGGAGAAAACCTGATCCACTCACATGGGAACGTCATGGAAAAATACAATCGCAGGAGCCGCTTTTGCGGTGCGAAAATTCTAGTGCCCGCGGCCCATCCTTCGAGACGCCCGCCTATGGCTGGCTCTCAGGATGAGGTCACGTTCTGCGGCGAAAGATTAGACCCTCATGGTGAGGAGCCCGCCAAAGCGGGCGTCTCGAACCATGCAGGCCGAGCTCTTCCGGCGAACTCTCGCTGCCATATGCGATGATTTTGCTCTCAAGGGCATGAGGGCGCGCAGGGGCTACCGCACCACCCCCACTGGCTGCGCCTGCGCCGTGCTGCCGCGCATGCGCGCGAGCAGCTCCGCGGTCGGCCAGGAATCGGCCGGCAGGCCGTATTTGATCTGCATCGCCTTCACGGCGGCGCGGCTCTGCTGGCCGAGCACGCCGTCGACCTTGCCGACATTGAAGCCGGCCTGGACCAGTAGCTGCTGCAATTGCTTGAGCTCATTGAATGGCAGCTGCGCGACCGGCGCCGCCGGCTTGCGCATCGGCGCGGCGCCCGCGATGCGGGTGGCGAGATAGCCCGCGGTGGTCGAGTAGATCAGCGAGTTATTCCACTCGGTGTAGGCGGCGAAATTCGCATACGCCATGAAAGCCGGCCCGAAGCGTCCCATCGGCAGCAGCACGGACGCCGCGAGATTGTCGTTCGGCAGCGGCCGGCCGTCGGGATAGGTCACGCCTAACTGCGCCCATTTCGAGCGCGGCTGCTGCACGGTGAGATCGGTCTGCTCCCACGGCAGGTTCTGCGGCACCTTGATCTCCTCCAGCCATGGCTCGCCGCGCCGCCACTTCAAGCCGTTGGCGATGTAGTTCGCGGTCGAGCCGATCACGTCGGGCTCGCTGCGCAGGAGATCGCGCCGTCCGTCGCCGTCATAGTCGACGGCGTAGTTGACGTAATGCACGGGCAGGAACTGTGTCTGTCCGAGCTCGCCGGCCCAGGAGCCGATCATCTCGTCGGGTGTGAGATCGCCGCGGTCGATGATCTTCAGCGCGGCGATGGTCTCGTTCACGAACATCTCCGAGCGGCGGCAGTCATAGGCGAGCGACACCAGCGATTTCAGCGTCGGCAGGTTGCCCATGTTGGCGCCGAAGTCGCTCTCCAGGCCCCAGAACGCAGCGATGACCGCCGGCGGCACGCCATATTCCTTTTCGGCGCGCGCGAAGGCAGCTGCGTGGGCCTTGATGTGCTGCTGGCCGTTCTGCATGCGATAGGGCGCGGCCATGCGGCCGGCGAACTCGGTGAAGAGCTGGCCGAACACGCGCTGGCCGCGGTCGCGGTTGACGATCCCCTGGTCGTAGACGAGGTAGGGCGAAGCCTCCGCGATCGTCCGCTGCGACACGCCGGCGGCCACCGCCTGCTGTTTCACGTCGGCCAGGAAGCGATCGAAGCTCGCCCCATTGTGGCACGAGGCTGCGCGCGGCGAGGGCGCGGTGGCCTTGGGCGCCGCCGGCCTTGCGGGCGGCGGTGCGAACTGGGCCGAGGCAGTGGCGGAGCATGCGAGGAGCGCGACGGCCGCGATCAGAAATCGGGTCTGGAGCATAGGGGTTCCGGCGGGGAGGGAAGGCGTGGATTCGCTTGAAGTCTAGGTGAAGTGACGGCCTCAGGCCATCCTTTCCGTGCCATGCCAATAAGCGGAATGCGAGGGAGCGGATGCCGCGCCAGCCTAGCCGAACAGACGCATCAGCAGCGCTTTTCCGACCGGAAGCGCCCTGACGCCCTGATAGGCGCGGACATACTCGCCGGCATAGAACGCCCGGATCGCATGCACGCGCGTATCCATGCCTTCCTCGAACCGCACCGCGAATCCGTCCGTGGTTCGTCGCACAACGACGGCCGCGATCGAGCGGCCATAGATGCGGCAGTCGATCGTGCTGCCGGGTGCCGGCGGATCGGGATCGATCAGCCGGGCGCCGGTAATGGAGATATCGGCGAGCCGCGCCAGATGCCACTTGCCGTCCTGACGCAACAGGATCGGCTCATTGCGATCGAAGCGCTCCGCCTTGCGCTTGCGTGGCTGCTCGATGCAGACGAAGCAGACCACGGTGAGGATGAGCGCGTTGTAGAGGCTCCAGGCCAGGGCCAGTCCGCCATAGGCGATGTTCTCGCCGCGCAGGTGCAGGATGAAGGCATAGGCAATGGCCGCCAGCGTGATGAGAAGCGCGCAGCCATAGATCCGCAGCAGCGGCCATTCGACAAATCTCCTGTCGCGGTCGCCGCCCTTCGCCGTGACCTTGAATTTGTGTCCCTTCGGCTTCAACAGGCCGGCTGCCACCGCCTTGAGCACCGCGGGCGCGGCGATGAGTTGCGAGACGTCGCTCATCATGGCGAGCGAACGGCCGTGTGACAGCCAGGCCATGCTGAGCCCGTGCCAGACGTAGAACGGCAGGAAGAAGCGCAACAGCTCGGTGAGATCGGCCTGCACCGCCTTGATGCCGAACAGCAGGAACAGCCAGGGCACCATCAGTCCCGCGACCTTCGACGTGTAGACCGCAGACCAGCTCATGAAGGCATCGACCAGCGAGAGCCGGTCGATAAAGGACAGCTTCGAGTCCTGCGAGAACGGTCCGCTGCGGCCGCGCACGATTTGCATCAGGCCGAGGCACCAGCGCGCACGCTGGGTGATGTATTCCTTCAGCCCCTCGGGCGCGAGGCCGATCGTCAATCGTTCGTTGAGATAGATGGTGTTGAAGCCGCGCTCCTTCAGGCGAAGGGTGACGAGGTAGTCTTCCGTGACGGAGTCGGTTGGAAAGCCGCCGATCTGCACCAGCCCGGCGTAGCGAATGAGCGATGAGGTGCCGCAGCAGAAGGCGACGCCCCAGGCGTCCTTGGCCGGCATCAGGATGTCGAAGAAGAAGCGCTGCTCGTCCGGCCATACATCCGTCGCAGCGAGGTTGGTCTGGATCGGGTCGGGATTGATGAAGTGCTGCGGCGTCTGCACCACGCCGACCGAAGCGTCGTCCATGAGGGAGATGGTGCGCGCGAGGAAGTCGGGCCGCGGCACGAAGTCCGCGTCGAGAATGGCCACGAAATCCGGTCGTTCCGGCAGGGCGCCGACGTGCTTGAGCGCATGGTTGATGTTGCCGGCCTTGGCGTGGTGGTTGTCGGGCCGCGCGAGATAATGGCAGCCGAGTTCGCTCGCGAGGCGCCGCAGCCAGGGGCGCCTTCCGTCGTCGAGCACCCAGACGCGATAATTGCCGTACTCCATACCGGTCGCGCCGATGATCGTGCGCTCGAGGATGGATCGTTCCTCGTTGTAAGTGCAGATCAAGACGTCGATCAGCGGCGCGTGTGGATCGATGGCTCGGCCGTCTATTCTTGCCGCACCTGTGCGGTCGAGGGTCCGGCTCAGAAACAGCAGGGACAATGCGACCGCAACGAGCGAGGCCGCCTCCAGCAGCATGAAGGGATAACCGATCACGGCGTCCGCCGTCAGATGCGGTGGTGGGAGTGTCGCGGTGACACGCCAATAGAGATAGCGGAGCAGGAAGACCAGCGACACGACGGCCAGGAACGAGCGCGCCATCGTGCTGTCGCGCCGGAGCAGCGGCACGACCGCCATGAAGGCTCCGAGCGTGATCAGGCCTGGCGTCAGCGCCGTCATCACGGTGCGGTCTCGCGCCGGGCAAACACAACGCGGCCGGTGCGCCCCACGGTGCAGGCGTGGGCAGCGGCATCGCCAGGCGCCACGGTCACGCGATAGGGCTCCTTGCTGAGCGCATCCGGATTGATGGCGAGATTGGCGGGCGCGCCGGCGGCGCCGGTCAGATTGACCACGGTGCCGGAGATCGGCTCGCCGCCGTCATTCGGCTCGAAGCTGGCGCGGTCGCCGAGCTGCAGGCGATTGTAGACGTTCTCGGTGACATTGGCCGTGATGACGGCGCCGCTGCAATCGAGGATCTTGAGCAGGGGTTGGCCGGCCTGCACGTCCTCGCCCGGCGAGGTCATCATCTCCCAGACGCGGCCCGCAACGGGTGTCGTGATGTTGGCTTCGGACAGATCGGCGAAGCGGGCCTCCTCGATGATGATCTCGTTGGCGAGCCAGGCGATCTCGGTGTCGGTGCGCGCGAGATCAGCCTCGAGATCGCCGGCGCGCTGACGCATCTCCTCCTCGCGCTGCACCGAGCTCGGGCGGTCGTTATAACTGTCGCCGAGGAACGAGCCGTTCTGTGCCGCCGTGAGCTCGACCTTCGCGGCATCCAGCCGCTTGTGCGCACCGAGCTCGGTTTGCTGTGCCACGGAAAGCTCGCGCGTCAGCCGCGCCAGCTCGACCGTCGAGACATTGCCGGACTTCGCGAGCGAGGATGCGCGCTCGACGGCGGCGCTGGCTTCGTCCCGCCGCGCTGCCGCCGCCTCGATCGAGGTCTGGATCTCGGCGATGCGGGCCTCGAGCTGAAGCACGCGTCCCTCGCGGAATTGCGTGGCCTGCCGCGCCAAATCCTTTTGGGCTGCCTGGGCCGCGGCAAGCTTGGCGGCAACGCTCGGCCGCTCGATCTCCAGGCGCGATTTCTGCCGTCGCAGATCGTCGAGCCGGGTGCGATCCCCGCGCGAGTTCACGACGCGCAGGAGCACGGTTCCGGCGTCAAGTTTGGCCTGATCGGTAATGGGCTGGGCGGCGACCACGCGGCCGCCGATCGGCGTGCGCAGGGTGACGAGACGAGAATTCAGCACCGCCTCGACGCTCGAATACTCCCAGATCGCACGCAGCGGCAGCCAGCCGAACACGGCGATGATGGCAAGTCCAATGGCGATCTTGGCGCCGCGTCGCAGATGCGGCCAGCGCGGCCCTGGTTCTGGCGCCGTCTGCGCCTCGCATGCGTGGCCGGTTTCGTCATCGGCGAACAGCTGCTCGTGCAGCGCCTCCTGTAATCCCTTCGCGTCGGTCTTGGTCTCGCTCTTGGTCTCGTGAGGGGAAGGAGTGGATGCGGGGTCGATGGAAGCGGCGCGTAAGCGGTCTACCATGACGGTCACCTGGTTGACGGGAGGCCAACGGAACCGGTCAATGCGCGAGGGCCGCGCAGCGTGCCCGGTTACCGCGGATTAAGCCGACGCTGAGCTTTCCAGGTTGCTAAGCGTCCGCGCGCGTTTTTGCGCAAATCCCGGTCAAGCTTTAGCGACGGGTGAAAGGCTGGCCGCGCGGCCCTGTAGCTGCGGCTCCGCGCCGCATGAACCCTTGCGTTGCCCGGCGGCATTCATACTTCGAAGACGCCGGCTGGAGGCTCGCCCGCGGCCGGTTCAGGAGACGGCCATGAACTATCTTCGTACCGCAATGCTGCTCGCAGGCCTCACCGCCCTGTTCATGGGCGTGGGCTATCTGATCGGCGGTGCCTCCGGCGCCATGATCGCGCTCGTCATTGCCGCGGCGACCAATCTCTTCACCTATTGGAACTCCGACCGCATGGTGCTCTCGATGTACGGCGCCCATCAGGTCGACCGTTCGACCGCGCCGGAACTGGTCGGTCTCGTCGCCGAGCTTGCGGGCCGCGCGGGCTTGCCGATGCCGCGCGTGTTCCTGATGGACGAAGCGCAGCCCAACGCGTTCGCGACCGGCCGCAATCCCGAGAACGCCGCCGTTGCCGTCACCACCGGCCTGATGCACCAGCTCAGCCGCGAGGAGCTCGCCGGCGTGATCGCGCATGAGCTTGCGCATATCAAGCACCACGACACGCTGCTGATGACGATCACCGCGACCATCGCGGGCGCGATCTCGATGCTGGCGCAGTTCGGCATGTTCTTCGGCGGCCACCGCGACAACAACAACGGCCCGGGCATCGTCGGCTCGATCCTGATGATGATCCTCGCTCCGCTCGGCGCCATGCTGGTGCAGATGGCGATCAGCCGGACCCGCGAATATGCCGCGGACAATCTCGGTGCGCGCATCGTCGGCCAGCCGATGTGGCTGGCCTCGGCGCTGGTGAAGATCGAGGGCGCCGCACATCAGGTCCCGAACTTCGAGGCCGAACGAAATCCCGCGACCGCGCACATGTTCATTATCAATCCGCTGTCGGGCCACGGCGTGGACAATCTCTTCGCCACCCATCCCTCGACGCAGAACCGTATCGCGGCGCTCCAGCAGCTCGCGGCCGAGCTCGGCGCGCAGGCGGCGCCGTCGGTCGGCGCCAACGAGAACTATCCGCCGGCGAGCCCGTGGGGCCGCTCATCTTCGCGCGGTCCTTGGCGTGGTCCTTCGCAAGGTCCTTCTCGTGGGCCTTGGGGCTAATCCGGAACCGGCAAGGATTTGCGCGTGGCTTTGTGACCTGGCGCACACAGGATCGTCCCGGCCAGTGTTAACACCTCGCCGTGACACTTCCTTCGAAAGGGGATGCGTGGCCGGCCCGTCGCCGGTCACCGTCGAAGATGACCAGAGCTGCCGTACCATTGCTGATCGTCCTGGGCGTGCTGATCGGCCTGTCCACGCATATGGTCGTCAATTGCGGGGACGAGGACGAGCCCGACATCTGCGCGGCCGTGATCGGCTTCTCGCCGCTCCGCGGCTCGCTGATCGCCTTTGCCTATGAAGGGCGCGGGCGGATCGCGCTGCGCCACGGCGACTGGCGGCGGGCGATCGCGGATTTCGACGAGGCCATTCACCTCAATCCCAATCGCGCCTCGCTCTATCGCGACCGCGCGGAGGCGCGCCGGCAGAACGGCGACCTCGAGCTCGCCATTGCGGATTACGACGAGGCGATCGCGCATGATCCCAAGCTCGCCGCGCCCTATCACCAGCGCGGTCTTGCGCTCGCCGCCACCGGCGATCTCGATCGCGCCATCCTGAGCTACAACACGGCGGTCCGTCTCGCCCCCTCCGATGCGCAGGCCCGGCTCGACCGTGGCCTGGCGTTCCTCGCCCGCGGCCAGGCCGACGATGCGCGCGCCGATTTCGAAGCCGCTCTCGCGCTGCCCGCCGGCAAGGATGCCCGCACGCGCGAGGCGGCGCGCGCCAAGCTCGCCGAACTCGCCAGCGCCGAGCCGACCCGGGTTTCAGCACCGCGGCGGTGAGGGGAGTTGTCTCCCTCTCCGTTCTTACGGGGAGAGGGGCTCTCTCCACGCATGAGGCTGTCGAGAGACCTGTACCCCCTCACCCGGATCGCACCGGACGATGCTTCGCATCGCCGAGGCGATCCGACCTCTCCCCGCAAGCGGGGAGAGGTGAAGGGCGCGGGCGCGCCTACTTCGCCTTCTTGGCTTTCGCCTTCTTCGCCTTGGCCGCCTTCTTCGCCGGCTTCTCTTCCTTCGCCTTCTTCTCCACCTTCGCCGCGATCGGCGTGCTGGCCGCGATTCGCATCGATCGTGCGTAGCTGTCGGCGACGTTGTCGGCGGACATCTGGAGGCGCTTGGCGGCGGCGGTGGCCTGCTCCATGGTGGCCTTGGCCATCATCTTGAAGCGGTCGCCGGTCTCCTTGCCCTTGGCCTTGGCCGCAAGGCCGTTGAAGCGATCCCGCCGCTCCTTGGCGCGGGTCATCAGGCCCGTATGCAGCTGTCTGGCCAGTTGCCGGATCACGACATCCAGGTCGGCGTCCGCCATGTTCTTCTATCCCCTTGAAAACAGTATCGATGCGGGCGGGACTATGCAGATCGGGCCCCGCCTTGGCAATTCCCGGCCGGGCGTCATCCGCAGCTTCCGGGACCCAAAACAAAAAAAGCCGCGCATTTTGCGCGGCTTTTTGCCTGGTTGGTGCAGATGGGCTAGGTCCGCCTCACTTCAGCGAGGCCACCGGGCCGCTTGACGCAGTCGGGTCGGGGTCGAAGCCGAACACGCCGACCAGGTATTTGTAATAGTCCGGCATCTTCTCCTTGAGCGTCTCGCGCGACTTGGGGTCGTGGAATTCGCTCTTTCCGGCCAGGAAGATGCTGGCGGTCACGGCAAAGAACTCCATGGGATTCTTCAGCGCATAGGATTCCTTGGGCAGGAGGTCCTTGGACTTGGCCAGGGCATAATAGCCGATCACGCCCTTGTTGGCGTAGCCGTCCGGCAACAGGCGCGCGTGATAGGCGTGCAGCAGTTCGTGCAGCAGCACCGCCTCCTTCTCGTACCGCATCATGTCCGGCCGCAGCATGATCACGCCGAGCCCCGAATCGACGGCGAGGTCGATGGCATTCGGATTGGTCCAGCGCTGCTTGTTGGGGTCCCAGACCGTCAGCGTCCGGGGAGCGGTGCGCTGGATGTCCGGCGTGACCCTGCCGTAGCATGCGGTCGCGGCGCCTTCGTCGAGGCAGGCCAGCTCGCTCGCGACGATCGGAACGGTATGGAAGAAGCGCAGCACGCGCGGGGAGAGGCCGGCGCCTTCGACGACGTCGATCTGGCGCTTCAGATTGTCGGTGAGCTTGTCGACGTCCTTGCGATCGGAATTCTCCGACAGGTCGAACATGTAGCCGCGGTAACTCTGGAAGCCCGGCGGCAGCGCCTGCGCTGCCTCGGCGGATGCATCGAGCGATCCGGCATTGGATGGACTGGCGAAAAGCGCGCCGACAATGGTTGCGGTCAGCAGCAACGCAATGCGCATGATGAACCCCCTGATGTCACTTCGCCCGGCAGAATAAGCCACCGTTGTTTGCGAAACGTGAGTGGGGCGAGACTAGGGCAGCGATGTTGAGGCGTGCTTAACCATTGGTTGCAGATCGCGCAGACGGATTAGTGCCGGGTTAACCAAGGAGGGTATCCGGGCCCCGTGCTTCGGCGTAACATCCAGGCCGGGCACAAAGCCCCACATCAATAGCCGGGAGGAGGAAGCCATGTATGCCGCCATCCGTCAGGCCAAGGCGAAAAGCGGGAGCGCGGAGGAGCTGGCGCGCCGCATCAAGGACGGCGCCGTTCCGATCATCAGCGACGTCGACGGTTTCCGCGCCTATTACGTCGTCTATGCCGGCGACGACACGGTCACCGCGATCTCGATCTTCGACAAGTTCGAGCAAGCGGAGGAGGCGAACCGGCGCGCGATCGCCTGGATCGAGAAGGATCTCGGCCCGCTGCTCGCCGGCGACGCCCGCGCCGCCGCGGGGCCGGTGATCGTGCATACGCTGGCGTAGTTGGACGGATCGCTGCCTCCCAATGTCGTCCTGGCGAAAGCCAGGACCCATTACCCCAGGGAGGAGTTTTGCGGCGCGTGGCCGCCACCTGCGCTTGCATGATAGTTCGGTGGTTATGGGTGCTGGCCTTCGCCAGGACGACAGCGAGTTTGTGGCTGCATCTAAAGCCAAGCGCGAGCCTTCGCCCTCACAACTCCCGTGCGTTCGAGAACGCGAAACTCGACACCCGCCGCGTCGTCTCGTCCAGGATCAGCGTGCGCGTGATCGGCGGCTCGGCGCGCTGGGCGCAGTTTTCGCGCTCGCAGAGGCGGCAGTTGACGCCGATGGGCGTGCCTTCCGTCTTCTCCAGGTCCATGCCGGCGGCGTAGACGAGGCGCGCGGCGTGGCGGATCTCGCAGCCGAGGCCGATGGCGAAGCGCGGCTGCGGCAGCGGGTGCGGCGCGACCGGGCGGCGCACCATCTGCGCGATCGAGAAATAGCGCGTGCCGTCGGAGAGCTCGATCACCTGTTTCAGCAGGCGATCCGGCGTGTCGAAGGTCGAGTGCACATTCCACAGCGGGCACGTGCCGCCGAATTTCGAGAACGGGAAGGTGCCGGAGGAGAAACGCTTCGAGACGTTGCCGGCATTGTCGACGCGCAGCAGGAAGAACGGAATGCCGCGCGCGTTCGGCCGCTGCAAGGTGGTGAGGCGGTGGCAGACCTGCTCGAAGCCGGAATTGAAGCGCTGCGCCAGCACGTGGATGTCGTAGTTGAGCGCTTCCGCCGCGGCGAGGAAGGCCGGGTAGGGCATCATCACGGCCGCTGCGAAGTAATTGCCGAGCGTGATGCGGAACAGCCGCCGCGGCGCGTCGTCGAGCGGGCCGGCGCGGTTGATGATGGTCTCCAGCTGCTGCGCGCATTCGCCAAGGCCGAGCTGGAAGGCGAGCTGGAACGCGCGGCCGGGCGGGTCGACCAGTTCCGAGATCAGGAGCTGGCGGCGGTGGCGGTCGAAGCGCCTCAGCGTCTCGCGCATCACGTCGACGGGCATGATGCGGGTCTGGATCGAATGCTTTTCGCGCAAGCGCGCGGCAAGGGCCGCGTAGAGCCCTTCGGCCGGCACGTTCAGCTCGTCGCGAAGCGTCTCCGCGGCCTGCTCGAGTTCTGGAAAATAGTTGCGGTTCGCCTCGATCAGCTCGCGCACGCGTTCGACCGGATTGGCCTCATAGCGCGTGCCGACGTCGCGGTCGGCCATTTGCGCGGCTGCCAGCGTCTCGCCCTGACGGGCCTCGGTATAGGCCGCGTAGAGCCGCTGCAGCGCGTGGGTGACGCCGGGACAGAGTTCGGCGAGGTCGCGCAGCTCCTGCTTGGGTACGTCAATCTGGCGGAACAGGGGATCGGAGAAGATCTCGTTGAGCTCGGCAAAGAATCGGTCCTCGTCGGCGGTGGCGAGGTCGCGCAGGTCGAGGTCGTAGGTTTCGGCCAGCCGCAGCAGGATTTGGGCGGTCACCGGGCGCTGGTTGCGCTCGATCAGGTTGACGTAGCTCGGCGAGATCCCGAGCCCCTCGGCGATCTGGGTCTGCGACAGGCCCAATTGCTGCCGGATCCGCCGGAAGCGCGGGCCGACGAACAGTTTCTTCCCGGATTCGGCGGGCATTCTTCAGATCTCCAGGGTCATTAAGGACAGTCTCGCTGACCTATAATTTACAAACTTTACAAAATAACATCTATTACATGTTCTGATGTTACATGACATCACCAATAAAAAACAAGCCATCTATACGAAGTTTCCGTTTTCGCGTTTACGTCGTGACACGCATTTCGCAATGCACTGTCAAGAATGTCGATGGCCAGCCATCGCCATCGTCAGCGAAAGGATCAGGCACATGAACTACCAGCCCCGTGGCATCAGCACTTTCCAGGCGCCGGCCTCGTATCAGAGCGAGATCGATGCAGCGAAGGCGCTCCTCGAGACCCAGCCGACCTGGAACGGGGTGTCGGCCGAGGCCGTCGCGCGCATGCGCCTTCAGAACCGCTTCAGGACCGGCCTCGACGTCGCCCGCTACACCGCGGCGCTGATGCGGGCCGACATGGCGGCCTATGACAACGACCCCACCAAGTACACCCAGTCGCTCGGCTGCTGGCACGGCTTCATCGCCCAGCAGAAGCTGATCTCGGTCAAGAAGCACTTCGGTGGCAGGACCGATCGCACCTACCTGTATCTCTCCGGCTGGATGATCGCGGCGCTGCGCTCCGAGTTCGGACCGCTGCCCGACCAGTCGATGCACGAGAAGACCTCGGTGCCGGCGCTGATCGAAGAGCTCTACACCTTCCTGCGCCAGGCCGACTCGCGCGAGCTCAACGACATCTTCCGCAACCTCGACAAGGCGCGCAAGGAAGGCGACAAGACCCGCGAGAAGGAGTTGATCGAGAAGATCGACGGCTTCCAGACCCATGTCGTGCCCGTCATCGCCGACATCGACGCCGGCTTCGGCAACGCGGAAGCGACCTACCTGCTCGCCAAGAAGATGATCGAAGCGGGCGCCTGCGCGCTCCAGATCGAGAACCAGGTGTCGGACGAGAAGCAGTGCGGCCACCAGGACGGCAAGGTCACCGTGCCGCATGACGTCTTCCTGGCGAAGATCCGCGCCTGCCGCCACGCCTTCCTCGAGCTCGGCGTCGAAGACGGCATCGTCGTGACCCGCACCGACTCGCTCGGCGCTGGCCTGACGCAGCAGATCGCCGTCAGCCACAAGCCCGGCGACATCGGCGACCAGTACAACAGCTTCCTCGATTGCGAGGAAATCACCGCGGAGAACGCCCGCAACGGCGACGTCATCATCAACCGCAACGGCAAGATGATGCGTCCGAAGCGGCTGCCCTCCAACCTCTACCAGTTCCGCCCGGGCACCGGTGAGGACCGCTGCGTGCTGGACTGCATCACCTCGCTCCAGAACGGCGCCGACCTGCTCTGGATCGAGACCGAGAAGCCGCATATCGAGCAGATCGCCAAGATGGTCGATCGCATCCGCAAGGTGGTTCCGAACGCCAAGCTGGCCTACAACAACTCGCCGTCGTTCAACTGGACCCTCAACTTCCGTTGGCAGGTCTACGACGCGATGAAGGAAGCAGGCCAAGACGTCAGCAAGTACAACCGCGCCGAGCTGATGAAGGCGGAATATGACGACACGCCGCTGGCGAAGGAAGCCGACGAGCGCATCCGCACCTTCCAGGCGGATTCGGCCAAGCGTGCCGGCATCTTCCACCACCTGATCACGCTGCCGACCTACCACACCGCGGCGCTCTCGACCGACAATCTGGCCAGGGAGTACTTCGGCGAGCAGGGCATGCTCGGCTACGTGAAGAACGTCCAGCGCGCCGAGATCCGTCAGGGCATCGCCTGCGTGAAGCATCAGAACATGGCCGGCTCCGACATCGGCGACGACCACAAGGAGTACTTCGCCGGCGAGGCCGCCCTGAAGGCGGGCGGCGCGCACAACACGATGAACCAGTTCGGCTAACGGCGGAATTGATCAGTCCGGGGTCCCCTCGGAGCCCGGACTGGTCACGCACCTCAACAGGAGACTGACAATGACCAAGGGCAGCAATTTCTGGGTGATCGGCGGCGAGTTCGGCTCGATGAACTTCCACAAGCTCGTGGAAGGCTCGGCCCAGGTGCAGGGGCCGTTCAAGACCCGCAAGGAAGCCGAAGATGCCTGGCGTACGGTCTCGGAAGAGAACCGCCACAAGGCCGGCGTCCGCTTCTCCATCGTTGAAGAGCCGTCGCGCGTCTCGGCCTGACGGCTGCCTGAAAATCTAAGAAGACGTCCAAGGACGGAGGGTCCCATCCGGCGCAAGCCGGGTGGGATCGTCTGTTTTTGGCACAGGTGAGACAGCTGTGGGCGCCGTAAGTATCTGGAATTATGGACCCTTTGCGGAGGGTGTGGTTGCTGATAGGTTAATGGAGGCAAGTGAGGACGAGGCCGACAATGTCAGAGCCCGAGACCAGCGGGACCCATCCCAGCCAGCCGCGCCCGGTGCGGCTGCGCGACGCGCTGCTGCGCGCGCGGATCGAGGCCGCCGACCGGACCGGCGTCGTCGTCGATTTGCGCGATGCCGAGGTGGCGCGGCTCGAGATCCTCAACGACGCGCTCGATCCCCTGTTTGCACAGGTGCCCGAGCAGATCGACCTGTTCGACCGCGGCATCAGCCAGGGCGATACGCCCAGACTCTGGATCGACGTCGTCGCGCACATCATGATGGGGCGCGACAAGCGGATGTATCGCTTCGTCCAGGACACCCGCTTCGGCCGCATCGTGCTCGCCGAATCGCACGACACGTCCGTGATCGTCGAGGCCGTCACCGACTATGTCGCCCGCCGCATGATCGAGCGCGAGCATGCGATGGTGGTCCTGCCCGAGCCGAAGCCGGAGGCCGCGGAGCGGCCGGCCCGCTCGCGCGTCTGGCCGTTCGTGTTCGGCTTCATCCTCGGCGCCGCCGCCTTGTTCGGCTTCGCCGTTTTGGCGGCCTTGCGGAGCTGGTGAATTTCCCTCCGCCGTCATTCCGGGCTCGCGCCTTTCGGTGCGCCCCGGAATGACAGTGGCCTCAAACCAACCTTGCATGCTTGATCTCTCGGATCTGAAATCCGGACCCGAGCCCGCGCACCGTCTGCTCGCAGCGCCAGCCGGCATTGTCCTTCTCGATCGTGAACAGATTATACGCCGCCGCCGGGTAGCGCCCGTGTGCGAGCGCGGACGCCGACGGCACGCCGATCGCGGGAATGTTGCCGTTGGGGCCCTCGAACCACATCGTCGAATGAATGTGGTCGTGGCCGTGCAGGACCAGCTCGACACCGTGGCGCTTCAAGAGCGCCAGCAGATCGGCCGCGTCCGTCATTCGCTTGTGGCGCGCATCGGACTTTAGCGGATGATGCACCAGCAGCACGCGGAAGACGTCTTCGGTCGCGAGCCGCTCGAGAACTTGTTCGAGCGCTGCGAGCTGATCGTGCCCCAGCGTGCCCGTCGCCATCAGCGGCAGGGTCGGCACTGCCGTGGACAGGCTGATGAGCGCGAGCGGCCCGCGCCGGCGCAGGGCCGGAAAGCCGGCGCTTCCGTTGTCGCTTGCAAGATAGGGCGCAAAGGTCTCGCCGAAGCGATGATAGGTGGCGCGGACATAGGCGTCGTGGTTGCCGGGAATCGTGGTGACGCGGTCGGGCGGGCCGACGCCGTCGAGCCAGGTGCGCGCCGGCGCGAACTCCGCGTCCAGCGCCAGATTGACGAGATCGCCCGTCACCGCGATGTGGTCGGGCGCCTGCGCCTTGACGTCGGCAACGAGTGCGTCGAGCACCTCTCGGCGCTGGTACTTGTGGCGGTTGCGCGTCCAGTTGACGTAGCCGAATACGCGCTTGCCGGCGAGCTCGATCAGCCGCGGCTTCGGCAAAGGCGGCAGATGCGGGTCGGACAGATGGGCGAGCGTGAAGGAAGCCATGGCGCGCGATTGCCTCGCTATTGCTCCGCTGTAATGGCAAGGTCGCGAGGACTGCGCAAGCGCAGCCTGAAGAGGGGACCAAAGAGAACCTGATGGGAGATCGTCTGAACCGCATCCGACGGAAGTTCGAGCCGCTGCTGCGGCGAATCTTCCACGCCTATTTCCTGCTCGTTCGCGGCATGACCCTCGGCGTTCGCGCCGTGGTGCTGGATTCCGACAACAGGGTGTTCCTGGTCAGGCACAGCTACATCTCCGGCTGGTATCTGCCCGGCGGCGGCGTCGATCTCGGCGAGACCATGGAGCAGGCGATGCGGCGTGAGCTCAAGGAGGAGGGCGACATCGACCTCACCGCAGACGCCGCGCTGCACGGCATCTTCCTCAACAGTCACGTCTCCCGCCGCGACCACGTCGCGGTCTACGTCGTCAGGCAGTTCAGGCAGGATCGCCTGCCCGAGCCCAACCACGAGATCGTCGAATGCGGGTTCTTCGCGATCAATGCGCTGCCCGAGGGCACCACGCCGGGCACGCGGCAAAGAATCGTGGAAGTGCTGGATGGCACGCCGTTGATTGCGACATGGCGGTGAGATCAACCGCCGCGTTGGCCGTTGGCAGGGGCTCGACACCAGTCTCGCCCGTGCAACCGATGGCTATCTCGCGGACAAGCTGCACAGTATCGGTTATCCGGACTGGAGCTTCGCGACCATCCTCAGCCGCAGCCCGGCCGGCAGTTCGGCCCGGTATGAGCCCGATGGACCGCAGCCCTCCGAGATGTTATCCCGCTCCCCTCATTGACGCGTTTTCATGACGCGAACCCGGGTCCACTTCGCTCGAAGACGCATGCCGACATGAACGATCTCTCGCTCACCATCCTTCCCGAAGCTGCCGGCGACGCCCAGGCGATCGAGCGGCTGCACGAGCGCACCTTCGGCCCCGGCCGCTTCGTGCTCAGCGCCTACCGCATCCGCGAGCACGTCGACCATCTGCTCGAACTGTCCTTCACCGCTCGCATCGGCACGCTGCTGGTCGGCTCGGTCAGGCAATTGCCTGTGCTGGTCGGCGAGACGCCGGCGCTGCTGCTCGGGCCGCTCACCGTCGAGCCGCCGTTCCGCGACCGCGGCATCGGCCGTCTGTTGATGGAGCGCGCGCTGAAGGACGCCAAGGAGCGAGGTCACCGCCTGGTGCTGCTGGTCGGCGACGAGCCCTATTACAGCCGCGTCGGCTTCAAGCCGGTCCCCAAGGGGCGCGTCACCATGCCGGGCCCGGTCGACGCCGCCCGCATCCTGGTGTTCGAGCTCGTCGACGGCGCCTTCGAGGGCGTGTCGGGAGCGGTCGTGCCCGACTGGAGCAAGGCGCGGGGGTAGCGGCGTGTGATGCCGCGACAGCCCGCTCGCTCGACGCGGGTGTACCGGGGCCCGCAGGCCCCGGCTGGAGGCGATCAGAACTTGAAGTTCGCGAACGCCCGCACGCCGATGCCGGGCATCAGCACCTCGTCCTTGGTGTAGGACACCGAGTTGCGGATGCTCTCGTTGAGGAGATTGTTGCCGACGACGCCGGCAATCATCTCGCGCGCACCGAACCAGTTGCGGTCAAGCTTGGTCTTGTAGCTCACCTCGGCCTTCAGGAGGTTGTAGCCTGCCGTCGGCGTCTCCGCGATCACGGCGACGTTGTTCTGCGCGAAGGCGTGCAACAGGTTGACGCGCATCAGCCAGTTGTCGTCGCGCCAGAACACACCGCCGCCCATTCTGAGCGGCGGAATCCGCGGCACGTTGGTGCCGTCGGTGAAGGTGGCGCGAACCACGTCGAGCTGGTTCTCGATGCCCCAGATGCCGCCCTGGAACGCGCCGACGTCGAGCTGCGACTGGAATTCGCCGCCGCGGAAGTTGGCATTGCGTTGCGAGTAGACCGCCTGGTTCAGCTCGGCCCCGGGCGTGCCGCACGAGGCGAAGTCGTCGCCGCACATCACGCCGGTGAGGCGGCGGAAGATGAAATTGTCGAAATGCGTGTAGTAGATGGTCGCCTCGAACCGGAACGGCCCCGTCGCCTTGCGCACGCCGAGCTCGACGGACTTTGCGGTCTCGATCGTCAGGTTCGGATTGCCGATGTCGAAGGTCGCGGTCGCATCATGCGCGCCGCGCGAGAACAGTTCCGCCGCCTTCGGCGCGCGCTCGACATATTGCGCGGTGATGCTGCCGACCATGCCGCCCGGCAGGTCCTGCAACAGGCCGATGCTGCCGCTCTTCGGCGTGTAGGACGGATTGCGCGCGATCGCCACCTGCGGCGTGCCGTCGGGCAGGAAGTCGGCCGGGAAATTCGGCGTGGTGCCGTGCAGCTCGACATGCTCGATGCGGCCGGCGATCTGCGCCCGCGTCGCGTCGGTGAACTTGAACTCGTTGAAGGCGTAACCGGCAACGCGCGTGCTGTTGTTGGGGTCCCACAGGCCGTTGAACAGCGTGCCGGGATTGTCCGGGCTCGGCGCGCTCAGCTCCTGATGCCCGACCTGGAAGCCCAGCGCCGTCGTCACCTCGGCGAAGCGCGCGTTGAACGGCATCAGCTGCACCTCGGTGCGAATCTCCTGCTCCTTGTTGGTGAAGGTCTGCCGCACGCCGTCGCTGTTGGGGTCGGCGGGATCGGCAAGCCCGATCTCGTTGTGCCGGTAGTCGGTCGCGCCGGCCCAGAACCGGATCGTGTCGATCGCGGCCGCATCGGGACGGTACTCGCCCTTGACGTTGATCTTGGTCTGGTGACCGTCGATGCGCGTGTTGTGGTCGGCGCCGTCGATGCCGGGGATGTGGTAGAGCGAGTCGTTCTGCGTGATCGCAGCCCCGATATAGCCGCCCTGGAAGAAGTAGGAGCCGCCGATCGAGGCGCCGTCCGAGCGCGTCGCCGAGTTCGGCTGGCGGCCGTTGGCGACGGATCGCGTCTGGTCGTTCAGATAGGGATAGCTCGGGATGCCGTAGTCCGTGGTGGTGCGGCCATAGACGTCGGCGTGGAAGGCAAAATTGCCGCCGCCGGTGTCGAGCAGCACGCCGCTTTCGACGCCGCGATCGACCGAGCTGAATGCGGAGCGCGTCTCGGCCGTGACGCAAGGCGAGGTCTCGGCGGTTGCCAGCGGCGCCTTGGTCGGGAGGCCGTAGGTCTGGAACGACGGAGCGCAACTCGGCAGCGCATCCGGAATCCGGTTGTTGGTCGCGCTGATGACGCCGCCGATCGAGGTCGAGCCGTAGCGGAGCGCAGCCGGCCCGCGCACCACCTCGACCTGGTTGGTCGCGAGCGGATCGATCGGGACGAAGTGATCCTCGCCGAGGTCGGAGGCGCCGCCGGAATTGGTGCCGTTCTCGACGATGCCGACGCGGTTGACGTCGAGCCCGCGGATGATCGGCCGGCTGGAGGCGCCGGGCGCGAAGCTCGAGCCGGTGATGCCCGGCTTGGAGAACAAGAGATCGCCGAGTTGACCGCCGCCCTCGCGGCGGATCTCCTCGTTCGGCACCACCGTGACGGTGGCGAACTGGTTGGTCACGATTGGCAGCACGCCTTGCTGAGGTGCGGCGGCGGCGACTGCTGCCGGTGGCGTGGCTTCGGCCGCGTGTTGCTGGCTGCGCGACCGTCCGGTGCGCGCGACATGGACCGGGCTGCGGGTCGGTACCACCCTGCGCACGATCGGGCTCGGCGCCGTCACGGTGATGGCGGGGAGCTCGGCCGACGACTTGTCCTGCGCAGGCTGTTGTACCGGCTGTTGTACCGGTTCTTGGGCGAGCGCGGATGTGGCGGCGGCGCCGAGCAGGAGCAGGCTTGCTCCTGCGAGACGCTGCACGCGTCGCAATTCAAATGACATGGTCCTGATTCCAGTCAGGCGCCGTCCGCATGCTTGTCTGATGATCGGAGGCAGCCTGCCGTCGCGGCGCGACGGAATTCGACTTCAACGGCTCCCGGGCGATCGTCCGCGCGTGTGGCGCGGCGAGCCCGGGCGTGATCAAGCGATGTCGAGAGTCAGGACGCTGGTGGGGCGCGGGGCTGGAACGCCGTGCCGGCCGATTTCAGATGGATGAACTCGGCATCCAGGGTGCGGTGGAGCAGCTCGATCGCCTGCGGCAGCGCAAGGAGAGGCGGCGTCGCGGACACCACGGTGCCCGCCATCGCGACCACGGCGCAGATCGCGCAATTGTCGTCGCCCGGCTGCTCCCGGTCGGATCCTGAAGGAGATTGCTTCTGGACCGCAGCGCGGTCGGTCGAAGCTATCGCCTTGGCGGTGTCGGTCTGCTGGAGCGAGGCTTGGGAGAGGGAGGCCGCCTGGACGAACCAGTGGCTGTGGCCGAATGTCAGCGCGAATTGCACCAGCATCGCGAACAACGCGAGCCGGGCGCCGTGCCTGATATTCGACCGGAACCACTTCATCTGGAAACGCCACCCCACATCGCGAGGATCATCCCCTGATACCGCGATGTTATAATGTAACATCGCAGGAACGAGGAACGGATGTCAACGGCGGTCGGCCCCGCGCCTGCAGGCAGCCGACCCGATGTGTCGTTCGGGCAACTAACGCCTGGTGGAAAAGCCTGGCCTAGCGCCCCGATGGAGGTGCGTTCCCTCCCCCCTTGTGGGGGAGGGCTAGGGAGGGGGTAGCCCTGGAAAAGGTGGCGATTATTGACGCATCGCGTGTGAGTGCGCGACGGAAAGAGTCCCCGTGTGGCACCCCCCTCCCTGCCCCTCCCCCACAAGGGGGGAGGGAACGGAGAGAGCGTCGCTGTTGGCCGAATTCGATTCGACTTCAAGCTATCGGGCTTCACCGCCCTTCGCGGACCCAGGTCGCGGCGAAGGCGCCGAGCAGCAGCAGCAGGCCGATCAGGCCGGCGAAGATCGGCAGCACGCCGACGCCCTTGACGACGCTGGCGTCGCGCATCCGCACGCCCATCCAGCCGTCGCCATGGAAGACGCTCACCGAGCGCACCGGCACGATGCGCGGCAGCTCGACGCTGGCGCCATCAACCACGCGCACGGCATTGCCGCCGGTCGCCTGCGTCAGCGGCTTCAGGGTCTCGGTGGTGGAGGTGACTTCCGAAAACTCCTTCGGATTGGTCGGGCCGACATTGATCAGCGCCTTCAGCGTGCCGTCGGTCGCCTGCCACAGGCCGAGCTCGTTGGCCGGCAGGCTGGCGCGCCACTCGCCGGGATCGCCGGCGCTCAGCGTCAGGTCGCGCGACACGCCCGACGGCGAGGTCACGCTCACCGGCTGGACGCTGTCCGACATGGTCTGGCGCACCACCACGAGATCCTTGCCCTGGACCTGGAGGCGCAGCGCTTCTTCATCAAGATCCGGCTGCTTCATCAGCCAGTGCGACATCCGTCGCAAGAGGTCGAGATGCGGGCCGCCGCCCTCATAGCCGCGCGCCCACAGCCAGATGTGGTCGGAGAGCAGCAGCGCGACGCGTCCCTCGCCGAAGCGCGACAGGAACAAGAGCGGCTTGCCGTCGACGCCCGTCATGACCGGCGGGTTGACGGAATTGCGGGTGTCGACGGTGCGGAAGAACCGGCTCCAGCGCGGCGGCTCGCTCGCCGAGCCCTCCAGCCCGCGCGTGACGGGATGGCGTTTGCCGATGTCGGACAGGTGCGCATAGAACGGCTTCTCGGTCACGCCGACCGGCTCGGCCGGCAGCACCGAATCCAGCGGCGTGCGCCAGATGCTGGTGTTGGAGGCATAGTCGGGACCGGCCGAGACCAGCACCGCGCCGCCCGCGCGCACATAGCGCGCGATGTTGTCGAAATAGGCGATCGGCAGTACGCCCTGGCGGGCGTAGCGGTCGAAGATGATCAACTGGAATTCGTTGATCTTCTGCTGGAACAGCTCGCGGGTCGGAAACGCGATCAGCGACAATTCGTTGATCGGCGTGCCGTCCTGCTTCTCCGGCGGGCGGAGAATGGTGAAGTGCACGAGATCGACGCTGGCGTCGGACTTGAGCAGATTGCGCCAGGTGCGCTCGCCGGAATGCGGCTCGCCGGAGACCAGCAGCACGCGCAGCTTGTCGCGCACGCCGTCGATGGCGACCACGGCGCGATTGTTCACCGGCGTCAGCTCCCGCTCGAGCGGCGAGGCCTCGATCTCGACGATGTTCGGGCCGGCATGCTTGATGTCGACGTCCACGCTCGCGGTCTGGCCGCTCGAGAGCGTGCGCTCGTTGATGACCTCGCCGTCGCGGCGAACCGTGACCTTGGCGCGCTCGCCGGAAACGCCCTGGTCGTCGAGCCGGTAGGTGATGGTCTGGTTTTGCCCGACGATGCCGAAGCGCGGCGCCGCCGTGATCGCGATGCGGCGGTCGCGCTCGTCCTTCTGCCCGGTGATCAGCGCGTGCACCGGCGCCTGGAAGCCGAGCGCGGCGGCGTTCGCTGGAATGTCGTGGACGCGGCCGTCGGTGATCAGGAACGCACCGGCAACGCGATCGACCGGCACGTCAGACAAGGCCGAGGCGAGGGCGCCGAACAGCCGCGTGCCGTCGGTCTCGCCGTCGGCCTGTCCGGCATCGACGACGCGGACCTCGAGGCCCTTGATCTTCTTCAGGCCGTCGACCAGCGCTTCCTGCGCCTGGGCCGCCTCGCGATTGCGATTGCCGAAATTCTGGCTCGGGCTCTTGTCGACGACGACGGCGGCGACCGAGGTGAGGGGATCGCGGTCCTCGCGGGTGAAGGAGGGATTGGCGAGCGCCAGCAGGAACAGCACCAAGGCGGCCACGCGCACCGCGGCGCCGCGTGCACGCGCCAGCACCAGCACGAGCGCGATGACGACGATCGCGGCCAGCGCGAGCCAGAGGACGATCGTGGGAACAAGCGGCGTGAACGCGATGCCGTAATTCATCAGACAGACCTATCAACGTCATTCCGGAGCGATGCGAAGCATCGAATCCGGAATCTCGAGATTCCCCGGTGCGCCGTGCGCACCTGCGGTCTGGTCCTTCGGACCATCCCGGAATGACGAGGCGTGTGGCTCAAGCTCGTCACGCGCATCTCTATTGCCCCAGCCGTTCGATCAGGGCCGGTGCGTGCACCTGGTCGGCCTTGTAGTTGCCGGTCAGCGTGTACATCACGATGTTGGCGCCGGCACGATAGGCGAATTCGCGCTGGCGGGTGTCGCCGCCGGTCACCGGCAGCATGTACTGGCCGTCGGGGCGCACGGCCCAGGCGCCGGCAAGGTCGTTCGAGGTGATGATGATCGGCGAGACGCCGTCGCCGCCGCGCGCCGGACGCTGCGCGCTCTCGTCGTCGTCCTCGCGCGGCAGGGTCTCGACCCAGGTCTGGCCGGAGTTGAAGCGGCCTGGGAAGTCGCGCAGCAAATAGAAGGTCTTGGTCAGCACGTGCTCGCGCGGCACCGGCTCGAGCTCGGGCACGTCGAGCGAGGACAGGATCTCGCGCAGCGCCCGCATGCCCGGCGTCTGCGAGGCGCCGTTGTCGCCGGGCGGCGCCTCGATCGCGTCGCGGGTGTCGAACAGCACGGTGCCGCCCTGCTTCATGTAGGCGTCGATCTTGTTGATGGCGTCCTGCGGCGGCTTGGGCGCGCCGGGCACGATCGGCCAGTAGATCAGCGGGAAGAAGGCGAGTTCGTCACGCGCGGGATCGATGCCGACGGGATCGCCGGCCTCGAGCGCGGTGCGTTGCGCCAGGAACAGCGTCAGCCCGGTCAGGCCGGCCTTGACGATGGAATCGACGTCGGCATTTCCGGTCACGACATAGGCGAGGCGGGTCTGCGACACCGCCTTCATCGCGAACTCGTCCGCGACGCTGTCGGCGCGCGCGGGCGTCGGCGGCAGTGCGGAGAGGCCCGCAAGCGCGAGGCCGAGCAGGATCATTGCGGGCGCGGCGCGGCGGCGCAGCAGCGCGGCGAGGCCGCCGCCGAGCACCGCGACGATGATGGCGTCGACCAGGAACAGAGCGAGCGCCGTCGACAGCAGCCAGCCGCGCAAGTCGCGCGGCTCGGCATTGGTGTAGGTGGCGTGCCGGGCGCGCAGGCTCGCGGTGTTCAGGGCTGCGATGCGGTCGGCGCTAGCAAGCGTGTTCACGGCGAGCGGTCCTTCTGCAGGACCATAGAAGCCCGGCGGATGATCGGGTGTGGCGCGGTCGCGATAATCGGCCGGAAGCGGCTTTGCCGTGGCCGGCGGCGGACCGAAGGCGCCGAAGCCGTCGAGCATGTGCAGCGGCGCCACCGTCTCGGTGGTCGCCTCGCTGGCAACGCCGGCGCCGGGCTTGGTGGTGTAGCCCGACATGTCGACGACCCGCCGCAGCATTTCGACGAAGATGCCCGACATCGGCAGATCCGACCAGCGCATGTCGGCGCTGACGTGGAACAGGCTGACGACGCCCTTGCCGCGATGCTCGCCGGTCACCAGCGGCGTGCCGTCTTCCAGCGACGCCCAGCTCTTGGTGGCGAGCACGGCATCGGGCTCGGCCAGGACCTGGCGGCTCACGGTGACGTCCTTGGGGACCACGACGCCGGCAAACGGACCGTCGGCCGCAAAGGCGGCGAGGTGCTGCGGCTTCTCCCAGGTCAGGCTGCCGCCGAGCGTGCGGCCGCCCTTGCGCAGCTTGACCGGCACGAGATCGTCTTCGGCCTGCGCCAGGCGGGGCCCGGCGAACCGCACCAGTACGCCGCCCTGGTCGATCCAGGCATTGAGACGCTCGCGGATTTCAGGCGCGATGGTGCCGACATCGGCGAGGATGATCATCGGCAGCTTCTGGTCGAGGAACTGGGTGATGCCCTGCTGCGGCGAGCCCTTGTCGGCGAGCCGCACGTCGGCGAACGGCGCCAGCGCGCGGGTGAGGTAGAAGGTCGGCGCCAGCAGCGGCTGCGCGGTTTCGCTGGTCGAGCCCGAGACGATGCCGATGGCGCGGCGGCGCCAGCGCTTGTCGAGCAGCTGCACCGCGCCGGCGGAGCGCTCGCCCGATATCTCGAGCCGCGTGATGTCGTTGCGCAGCTCGACCGGCAGGTCGAACGAGGCCTCGGTTTCCTTGTCCTGCGGGCCGAACGAATAACGGGCTTCGCCGATCGGCGATGCCTTCTGGTCCAGAGCGCGCACGGTGCCGACGGCGATGCCGCCGTCGGTGCGCAGCACCTTCACCGTCATCCTGGCGGCGGCGTTCTCGGCCGCGACCAGCGCCAGCGGCGAGGAGGTGCCGCCTTCGAAGATGGTCAGGCTGCGATCGCCGATGGTCTTGCCGAGGGCCTGCACGAATTCCTCGCCGCGCCCGGTATCGACGCCATCCGACAGCCAGGCGATCTCGCAGTCGCCGGTGGCCTTGAGGAAGCGATCGACCGCTGCGAGGGTTTCGACGCGCTCGATCGAATAGGGCTTTGGTACCAGCTGGCGCAGCGCGACGCGCGCCGCGCCCGCCGGCATCAGGGTGATGTCGCGGTTCGGCTCGGACAGCGGCACCAGCGCGATGGCGCGGCGGTCGTTGTCGGCGTTGGCGATCAGTTCGTCGGCGGCCCTGATCCTGACGTCCCAGTTCGAGGCCGCGCTCCAGCCGTCGTCGAACATGATCATCAGCGGCGCCTTGCTGCCGGCAAGCCCGGTCTGCGGATTCCAGATCGGGCCGGCGGCGGCGAATATTACGAGGGCCGCAGCCAAAAGCCGCAGCGCAGTCAGCCACCACGGCGTCCGCGAAGGCGTCTCTTCCCTTGGCGCGATGTCGAACAGCAGGCGCGTCGGCGGAAACTCGATCCGGCGCGGCCGCGGCGGCATCACGCGCAAGAGCCACCACAGCACCGGCAGGCTGACGAGGCCGATCAGGAGCAGCGGTTCGGTGAAGGCGAGCGGCAATCCCATCATGCGGCCGGCCCCGCTTTGATGGAGGTGGTGCGCGCGCCCGACTTGCTCACCTGCATGCCGGCATGCAGGAACAGCAGCAGCTCGGCGGCGGAGCGGTCGGTCGCGTGGGTCGTGAACAGCCAGTCGAGCTTCGAGGTCTCGGCGCGGATCTGGTCGCGGTGCAGCGCGAGCCGCGCGGTGTAGTCCTGCGCCCAGCTTTCGGCGCGGCCGGCGGTGATCACGCCAAAACCTTCCGGCTCGACGAACTCGACGCGGCCGGAATAGGGGAAGGACTCCTCGGCGGGATCGACGACCTGCACCATCGTGCCATGCGCGCCGGAGCCCGAGAGCCCTGCGAGCGTCGTCCTGATCTCGGCGATCGGCGACCAGAAATCCGACAGCACGATGATCTCGGCGAGCGCGGAAGGAACGAAGGAGGGCGGCAGGCTCAGCCGGTCGGCATCGTCATGCAGCATCGCCTGCGCCATCTTGTCGATGACGCTGCGGCTCGCGGTCGGCGCCATCAGCCCGGGAATGCCGACGCGCTCGCCGCCGGAGACCAGCAGTTCGGCCAGCGCAAAGGCGACGATCAGCGTGCGTTCGAGCTTGGACTCGCGCGCGGTCTTGGAGGCAAACGCCATCGACGGCGAGCGGTCGGGCCAGATCCAGACCGTGTGCGAGGCTTCCCATTCGAGCTCGCGGACATAGAGATGGTCGTCGCGCGCCGAGCGCCGCCAGTCCACGTTCTGCGACGGCTCGCCGGAGACGAAGCGGCGGTATTGCCAGAAATTTTCGCCGGAGCCGGCGCGGCGCCTTCCGTGCAGGCCGTGGATGACGTTGGCGGCGACGCGGCGGGCTTCGAGCACCAGGCGCGGCAAGGAAGCTGCGAGCGTGCGGCTTTCGCCATCGGCACGTCGGATCGCGATGATCTCCTTCGCTGTGTGCCCGTTCTCGGCGGCCATCAACCGATCCGTGTTTTCAACTGCCGGATCACGTCCGGAATCGTGCGCCCCTCGGCGCGCGCCTGGAAGGTCAGCGCCATGCGGTGCTTCAGAATAGGTTCGGCGAGGTCGAGCACGTCGTCGACCGAGGGCGCGAGCCGTCCATCGATCAGCGCACGGGCGCGCACCGCCAGCATCAGGGATTGGCTGGCGCGCGGGCCGGGGCCCCAGGCGATGAACTTGCCGGTCTCGCCGCTGTCCGGACCCGGACGGGCCGAGCGCACCAGCGACAGGATCGCCTCGACCACGGAATCGCCGACCGGCAGGCGCCGGATCAGCCGCTGCGCGGTGATCAGCGCATCCGCGGTCATCGATCCCTTCGCCAGCGTCTCCTCGGCGCCGGTGGTCTCGAACAGGATGCGGCGCTCGGCGTCGCGATCGGGATAGTCGACGTCGATTTCCATCAGGAAGCGGTCGAGCTGCGCTTCGGGCAGCGGATAGGTGCCTTCCTGCTCCAGCGGGTTCTGGGTCGCGAGCACGTGGAACGGCTTCGGCAAATCGTGCCGCGCGCCGGCAACGGTGATGTGCTGCTCCTGCATCGCCTGGAGCAGCGCCGACTGCGTGCGCGGGCTGGCGCGGTTGATCTCGTCGGCCATCAGGAGCTGCGCGAACACCGGACCTGCGATGAAGCGGAAGGAACGCTTGCCCGCGGTGCTCTCGTCAAGCACCTCGGCGCCGAGGATGTCCGACGGCATCAAATCGGGCGTGAACTGGATGCGCTTGGCGTCGAGACCGAGCGTGACGCCGAGCGTCTCGACCAGCTTGGTCTTGGCAAGGCCCGGCACGCCGATCAGCAGCGCATGGCCGCCGGAGAGGATGGTGACCAGCGTGTTCTCGATCACGCGGTCCTGGCCGAAGATGACGGACGCGATCGCGTCCTTTGCCGCCCGAATCTGGCTCGAGACCTGCTCGGCCGAGCGGACGATTCCATCCTCGAGTTTCTCGACACTCTCCGCCATCCGTTAGCTCCTTCAGCCTGCCGCGCGGCTCGCTCGCGTCGTCATGTCATCGCATCAGGTCAGATGCATCAAATCTTCACTTCAAGCGAAGACGTCAAACCAAGTCATGGCCCCTATGCTAGACTTGCAGGAAGGCCATGTATTCGTTGAATTAACCTATCCCCACCTTATCGGCTTAAGGGTATGTAGGGCATCACGAAGTGGCGACCTCCACACCGGACTAATCCGGGGTGGAACCGTTCGCCGATGGACAGCGTAGACCTGCACCAATCGTGCCAAAGGACAAAGTCAGGGCAAACCATGGCGAACCAAGGGCAGAGCGCCGATCGTGGTCTTGAGGGGCTGACTGCCGCCGCCAAGAGTGCTGCCAGTGCCGAAGGCGCCAAAAAGGGCCTGCCTCCGGTGCATCTATGGAATCCGCCGTTTTGCGGCGATCTCGATATCCGAATCGCGTCCGATGGTACTTGGTTCTACATGGGGACGCCAATCGGGCGTCACGCGCTGGTCCGCCTGTTCTCGACCATCCTGAAGCGCGAGGGCGACAAGCATTTCCTCGTGACGCCGGTGGAGAAGGTCGGCATCCGCGTTGACGACGCGCCGTTCATGGCGGTCGAAATGCAAGAGGACGGCGAGGACAACCATCGCGTGCTGCGCTTCCGCACCAATGTCGACGACTGGGTCACCTGCGATGCCGCGCACCGGCTGCGCTTCGAGCAGGCAGTGGACGGCGGGCTGACGCCCTATCTGCACGTCCGCGCCGATCTCTGGGCCAAGGTGACCCGCGCGCTCTATTACGATCTGGTTGACATGGGCGAGGAGCGGATGGTCGATGGCCAGCCGATGTTCGGCGTCGAATCGGCCGGCGAATTCTTCGCCATGGCCGATGCGGACGAGGTGAGGGCCGCGCTTTGAACAAGCCTATCCTGAAAAGTGATCCCGTCGCGCTTGGCGCTGCGGATTTCTTTACCCGTTCCAGGGCGAGGCTCGGCTTCGACGTGCCGCCCGGCCTCTACGATCCGAACATCATTCCGGCCTCGGGCGATCCCGGGACCGACAAGATGCTGGAAATCGTCGCGCGCGAGCAGCCGGTGCGGCCGGCGGCGGTCCTGATCGCGGTGGTGGACCATCCCGAGCCGACCGTCCTGCTGACGCAGCGCTCGGCGCATCTCAACGACCACGCCGGCCAGATCGCCTTTCCCGGCGGCAAGATCGACGCGACCGACACCTCGCCGCTCGATGCGGCACTGCGCGAGGCCGAGGAGGAGGTCGGGCTGTCCAGAGACTTCGTCGAGCCGATCGGCTATCTCGATCTCTACGGCACCGCCTTCGGCTTCCGCATCCTGCCGACGGTCGCGAGGGTCCGGCCCGGCTTTGCGCTCACGATCAACCATTCCGAGGTTGATGATGCGTTCGAGGTGCCGCTATCCTTCCTGATGAATCCGGCGAACCACCAGATGCACAGCAAGGAATTCCGCGGCATGGAGCGCTTCTACTATGCGATGCCGTTCGCGGAACGTTACATCTGGGGTGCAACCGCCGGAATGCTGCGTGTGCTGTATGAGCGGATCTACTCATCATGATCCGGACGGTTCTGACCGAGATCGGAATTTTCCTCGTTCCCTTTGCCGTCTATGCGTTGTTCCTGGCCGCCAGCCGGTCCGGCCTGTTCGTGCAATCGTCCTGGCCGGTCACCATCGTCGCTCGCCTTGCCCTCATGGCGATCGTGCTTGTGATCGCGGGTCTGATCGGCCTGGCGCAGTTCTCCGGCGCCGGCCCGGAGTCGACCTACGTTCCCGCCCATATCGAGAACGGCAAGTTCGTGCCGGGCACGGAAAAATAGGGGCCTGCCGATGAGCGCGGAGCCGATCCTCGCCGATGCGCCATGGCTGATCTCCGGCGGCACCGCGCGCGTCCTGCAATTGCTCGATGCGGATGGCGAGGAGGCGCGGGTGGTCGGCGGCGCGGTGCGCAACGCGCTGCTCGGTCTTGTGCCCGGCGACATCGACATCGCGACCACGGCGCGGCCGGAGGAGGTGGTGCGGCGCGCCAAAGCCGCCGGCATCAAGAGCGTGCCGACCGGCATCGACCACGGCACCGTCACGCTGGTCATCGACGGGCATCCCTACGAAGTCACGACCCTGCGCGAGGATACCGAAACCTTCGGCCGCAAGGCCAAGGTCGCGTTCGGCCGCGACTGGGTGAAGGATGCCGAGCGGCGCGACTTCACCATGAACGGCCTGTCGGTCGATGCGACCGGTGTCGTGTACGACCATGTCGGCGGGATCGCGGACGCCAGAGCGCGCCGCGTGCGCTTCATCGGCGACCCCGACCAGCGCATCGCCGAGGATTATCTGCGCATCCTGCGCTTCTTCCGCATCCACGCCGCCTTCGGCGCCGGCGAGCCCGACCGCGACGGCTATCTCGCCTGCATCCGGGGACGTGGGGGCCTTGCCAGCCTGTCGGCCGAGCGGGTGCGCATGGAGATGCTGAAGCTGCTGGTGGCCGGCGGTGCGTCCGCCGCCGTGCTGGCCATGGCCGAGGGCGGATTGCTGCAGGCGCTGATCGGCGGCGTCGCCTATACCGGGCCGCTGGCGAGCATGGTCGCGATCGAGCGCGAGCTTGGCCTGCCGGCGAGCGTCACCCGGCGCCTGGCCGCGCTGACGGTGGCCGTGACGGAAGACGCCAAGCGCGTCGCCACGCGCCTGCGGCTCTCCAATGCCGAGGCCAAGGCGCTGGATTCGATGGGGCACCGCTGGTGGCGGTTTGCCGCCAAGGACGAGGCCAATGCACGGCGGCTGCTCTACCGGCTCGGTGCGGAGCGCTATCACGATCGCGTGTTGCTCGGCTGGGCGCGGGCGGCGGGCGACGTGCATTCGTCGCGCTGGCGCGAACTCGCCGAGCTGCCGCAGCGCTGGACTGCGCCGAAATTTCCGCTCCGCGCCGCCGACTTCATCGCGCGCGGGATGGCGGAAGGGCCCGCGCTCGGACATGTGTTGACGCTCGCCGAGGACGCTTGGCTTGCGGCGGATTTTCCACTAGAGGAAGCCGCGCTCGCTTCCATCGCAGATCAAGCTGCGGCACGCGTCAGCCGCGAACGGAAAACGTGACCATCGTATCGGGCTTCGCCGACATCTCGATCCTTCAGCTTCTGCTGGTCGCGTTGATGGCGTTGTTTGCTTCGATCATCGGTGGTCTCGCCGGCTACGGCACCGGCGCGCTGATGCCGCTGGTGCTGGTGCCCCTCGTCGGCGCCGAGCCCGTGGTGCCGATCATCGCGATCTCCGCGATCTTCACCAATTCGAGCCGTGCGCTCGCCTATGTCCGCTATGCCGACCGCCGCCGCGCGCTGATCGTGCTGGCCTGCGCGGCGCTGACGACCGCGCTCGGCGCCTACGGCTATACGCGCCTCACCAATGCGGGCGCCGCGCTCGTGATCGGCTCCATGCTGATCCTGAGCGTGCCGCTGCGCCGCGTGCTCCGCCGCCGCCAGGTCAGGATCGGCGACACCGGCCTTGCCGCAGGCTCGGTCGGCTACGGCGTGCTGGTCGGCGGCACCTCGGGCTCCGGCGTGATCCTGCTCTCGCTCTTGATGGCCGCGGGCCTCGAAGGCGCCGCCGTGATCGCGACCGATGCGATGATCTCGCTCGGCACCGGCCTGATCAAGATCTCGGTGTTCGGCCTCGCCGGCGCCGTGAATGCGCAGGTGCTCGCCTTCGCACTGCTGATCGGGGCGATCGCGATCCCCGGCGCATTCCTCGCCAAGGCGTTCGTCGAGCGGATGCCGGTGCACATCCACACCGCGATCCTAGATGCGGCGGTGATCACCGGCGGGCTGGTGATGATCTCGGCGGCGGCGCGGCAGCTCGTCGCGTAGGTGATCCTCGCGGCATTTGCGTCTGGATCGCGGATATTGGCCCCGTCGTCATTCCGGGGCGCGCCTCTTGGCGCGAGCCCGGAATCCATTCATCCATCGACGCTGCAGCCCGATGGATTCCGGGCTCGCGCGGCGCGCGCCCCGGAATGACGAGACGGGCCAGGGCGTGTGCCCAGGAACGTCAGGTTTCGCGCCCAAACCGGAAATCGCCAAGCATAACCGCCATCGGCGGCTTTTGACCCAACTCAGATATCGGCGCCAGCTTCCGTCTCGCGTTTTGCGTTCAGGACCACGGCGGCTCTTCGCCCGCCGCGGCTGCCTCGTGGTTGATCGTGACGCCCGCCGAACGTAACCCGGTCAGCAAGACAGTTCTTACCGAGGCGGGATCAAATCCAATATCCTTGGCGTTTGGTGGATGTGCCTCGCTGTCCTTCAATCGGAGCGCCAGGTGCAATTGCTCGCAAAGGTGCTGAACGACGCGATTGACTTGATCGTCAGTCATCGTTGGCTTCCTCCTGCTACCTTTTGTTCGACTAGGTAGCACAAAATAGGGCGGTACGCGATTGGACGGCCCCAAGCCCAACCCCACACTCGTGGACGGGCCGGCCCGTCTGGTACGCCGGAAGTGACTGGCAGCGATGGGACATTGAGTCCAATCAGCGCATGCGGATGAGCTTGACTAGTGCCGTTCGGCTTCGGCTTCCTGTTCCAACTGCAGGATGCGCGCCCGTAACGCGTCGAACGTCTCTTCGGCGGCCTCGCTGAACAGCGGATCCTCAGGATTGGTCATGGCCGAGGCGATCTCCGTCCAATCCTCAGGCTCGAGAGCCTTCAGGGCGGCGGGAAAGAAATCGCGATCTTCCTTCATGATGTGGCGCCGCTCGTGCTCGATGAAATCGCGAACGATGGCATCCACGTCCTGCCGAAGCAGTTCGCGGTCGGCAAGAACGTTGTCGACCGCATGAGCGACGCGGCGCAAGAGTTCGGCCCCTTTCTGGTGTTCGCGGGCGAGATCACCGACCTTCGAAGCCGCAGCCGGATCGCGAATTTGCAACTTGGCGAAGACCAGGTCTTCCTGAGGGTGGTGGTAAACCTCCGGGTAAAGTTCGAAGTAGCTGATAACCGCGCCAATAACCTCATAGTCGGGGCGGTCGCCGCGGTCGAAAACCTCAAGTTCCCGCTCGAGGATGGCGAGCAGTTTCTCAATGTTGCGGTGCTCTTGGCTTAAGCGCTCAATGATCATTGGTGCGATCCACAAGGTGACCGATTGAGAAGCTCTTGAAAGCTTAGCCCCAAGTCGCCTCAGCGCTTTGCGCTAGATCAAGCTCCGGAGGCATGGTGCGCCATCCGCCTGTTCTATGTCGCTTATTTTGCCAATAGCGCGTCACGAATGGGAGGTCCGGGCTTGGACCGAAGCGGAACTCACCCAACAAAATTGGAAACTCTTCCGCTGGTAGCTGTTTCTCGATAGCTCAACCGTTTAACGAATTATTAGGAGGCTCTACCGCAACTAGTTCTAGAAGAAAACAACAACCCTGCCGGGTTTCAATACCCGGAGTAATCGCGTGAATGTACCCGCTCTCCTGATCCCAGAAGATCTCATCGATCGCGGTGCTCGCTCAGATCGATCGGTCGCGACCACTGTGTTCGCCCTGCTCGCCATCGCGTCGCTTCTCCCCACGCTGCTCACGCCCATTCCGGCGATGGTCGATTACCTCAACCACCTCGCCCGCATGTATCTTCTGAGCCAAATGGGCACCGCCAATGCCAATCCATATTACCAGGCGGCCTGGGCCTTCTATCCCAATCTGGCGATGGACTTGGTGGTCCCGCCAATGGCGCGGCTGATCGGCGCCGAGAACGCGACTCGGCTGTTTCTTCTTTTCGGCCAGTTGTTGATCATCGGCGGCGCGCTTGCGCTCGAATGGGTTGTGAAGCGGCGCGTTCACCTCGCCGGCTTCGCGGCGCTCTTGTTCCTCTACTGCCTGCCGTTCACGTGGGGATTCGTCAACTTCGAATGCGCTCTCGGCATCGCGCTTTGGGGCATCGCCGCTTATCTGTTCGCCGCCGAGCAACCAACTCCGGTACGTTTCGCCGTCAACACAGCTTTCGTGGTGGTGCTGTTTGCGGCGCATTTCTTTTCCTTGGGGATCTATGGCGCGACGCTCGGGTTCTATGAGCTGTGGCGCGCCTTCGACCGGAAACTGCCTTACCGCGACGCCGCGCTCCGGCTCGTCACGCTCGCAATACCGGCCGTGGCGCTGTTGGTCGTCATGCGACTGACCGCGGGCTCTGTCGGAAGCGAGGGCACGTCTTGGTATTTTGACTACAAGCTGCTCTGGCCATTTTTTATCATGAACGGCTACAGCATGGCTGTCTCGGGGGCGAGCGCGCTCGTGCTAATGGCTGCGTTATACGTCGCCGCAAGGTGCGGCATGCTAAAGCTGCAGCCTGCCGGGATCTGGGTCGCAACTGGCTTCGCGCTCCTCTACCTTGCGATCCCGCCAAGGCTATTCGGCACGGCGTTCGCGGATATTCGGGTTCTTCCTGCGGCCGCTTTGATCCTTCCCGCCTTCTGTTCGCTGTCACTGCCGAGCCGACGATGGACGATGGCCGCGCTCGCCATTGTCGGCGGCATCACGCTGGCCAATCTGGCCGTCGTGCTCGTGGTCTGGCTGTCGTACCGTGGAGACTATTCAGCTTTCATTCGGTCTTTTCAGAAGATTGATCGTGGTTCGAAGATACTGATCGGGACCAGCGGAGAGGGCGATGATCCACCGTTCAAGGACCTCACTCAGTATCCAATGTATTATGCGCCGACCCTGGCGGTGCATTACGCCAATGCTTTCGTGCCGAACGTATTCGCCGAGGCCGGCAAGCAGCCGGTTCAGGCGCGGACCGAGGTCCGCCGTCTCGCCATTCCCTACGGTGGGCCTGTGCCGATACGCCTGCTGAGTGCAATCGCCGCAGGCCAGATGACGGCGTCCGACGACGCCGCCTTCATCCGCACCTGGTATCGAGATTACAACTATCTTTATCTGCTCGGCACCGGCGTGGCGAACCCGCTGCCAGACATGCTGAAGGAATTGGACAGGTCCGAGCGCTTCGTTCTCTACAAGATCCGCCGCACACCTTAGAGTATTTTCCTCTACGCGACGGACATGATTTCTCATCATCGATCATTCGCTGGAGCCCGTTTGCTCCTGACATTTTTTCTATAGGCATCCGCGGACGGCGGGCTCGCCGCAGCGATGCCGGCTGCGCGCTTAGCGCAGCAGTTGCCCTCGTGTAAGCGTGCCGATGATGAAGTTACGCCCGCAACTAGTGAGAACAATGAGAACAATAAGTCCCGACGCATCAGATGGCACCTGTCCGTAAGTCTGGTCGTGGCCCTTCTGCACCATGTGGCGATGTCCGCTCCTGCGCCGCGATTGGCGCAAAAGCGGACATCAGACGCTCCGGAGCCGAGCGCTCCGATCTAACTAGGACGCGGCCTTAGCCGCGCCTATTCCTCGTCTTCGTCGTCCTCGTCCTCTTCTTCATCCTCGTCCACCTCTTCCAGGTGTTCGAGCACGGCGAGCGGCAGCGTCTCGCGAAACAGGTCGCCTTCCACGCCCATCCAGAGGCAGATCACGTCGTCGCCTTTGACTTCTGCGACGGTCAGCGGCTGGCCGCCGGATTTGAGCATGACGATATCGCCGGCTTTCAGTTCCATGGATGGTCCTTTCGGGTTGATTGACTTGAGAGGCTAGCAAGCCGGCATGACACGCCGATCACGGACTGCGGGATCAGTGGATGTGCTGCGGCAGCGCGCATCCGCTGCCAAGGCTGCTGAAACGCCGACGACGGAGCTTCAGGCCGGGAGCGGGACCATGACGGAGGCAAGGGCGCCTGCGCGATGGGTTGCGCAGGGGCTTGTCTGTCCCATGCGCCGCGATGATGGCATCATGCGCCTGTTTCGCCCGACGGGTCAAACGGTTTCGTAAAATCCGTAAGTCGTTGATTTTGCTGCAGCCGGCTACTGTGCATGGGGTTGTTTTTCGCGTTTTTGTTTCGCGCCCTGGTTACGACCGGTCCGGCACCAGCTCGGTCAGCGAGCGGATGATGCGATCGGGCTTCACGGCCGAGCCTTCGGGCAGGCCGTCGCCATGCACGTCGATCCAGATCGAATAGATGCCGAGGCGCTGCGGCGTCACGACTTCCCATTCGAGGTTGTCGCCGATCATCCAGGTGTCATCAGCGGCGACGCCAAGCGCGTCCATCGCGTGCAGATAGGCGCGCTCCTCCGGCTTGCCGAAGCCGTGCTCGCCCTCGATCTGGATGTGGTGGAAGCGGTGCGCGAGCTCGAAGCGCTCGACCTTGGCGCGCTGGGTGTCGGCGGCGCCGTTGGTCACCAGTGCGAGCTTGATGCCGAGCGCCTTCAACTTGTCGATCGCCTCGTGCGCGCCGGGGAAGACGAACATCTCCTCCTCGCGATAGGCGGTGAAGCGGTCGGCGAGGCGGACGGCGAGATCATCTGGCAGGGCGCGGTGGCCGGCGGCCGCGAGCGCGGCGAAGCCGCCCTTGACCGTGAGGTGCCGGGCCTCGGCGAGCTTCATCCGCCAGGCGGCTTCCGCATTGGCCCAGAAGTTTCGCGCGAAAGCCAGGACCGCGGTCGCGACTTCTCGCGGCGGCAGCGGCGCAAGCTCCTCGGCGAACTCGTTCGCGATCGTGTTCCAGGCGATCTCGGGCCGGCCATAAGCCGACAGGATGGTGTCGTCCATGTCGATCAGCATGGCGCGGGGGAGGGGCCTCACGATGGTCATGGCCATTTCACCTCCGGCGGCAGCGACGACAGGATCGAATCCACATTGCCGCCGGTCTTGAGCCCGAAGATGGTGCCCCGGTCGTAGAGCAGGTTGAACTCGACATAGCGGCCGCGCCGGATCAGTTGCTCCTCGCGGTCGGCAGCGGTCCAGGCGCTCGCGAAATTGCGCCGCACGATGTCGGGATAGATCTTCAGGAAGGCGCGGCCGACGTCCTGGGTGAAGGCGAGGTCGGCGTCCCAGTCGCCGCTATCGTGCCAGTCATAGAAGATGCCGCCGATGCCGCGCGCCTCTTTCCGGTGCGGCAGGTAGAAATACTCGTCGCACCATTTCTTGTACTTGTCGTAATCGGCAACGCCGTTCGGCTGCGCGCAGGCCTCTTTCATCGCAGCGTGAAAGGCGATGCTGTCGGCGTCGTCCTGCGTGCGCCGGCGATCCAGCACCGGCGTCAGATCGGCGCCGCCGCCGAACCAGGCCTTGGTGGTGACGACGAAGCGCGTGTTCATGTGCACGGCGGGCACGTGCGGGTTGCGCAGATGCGCGATCAGCGAGATGCCGGAGGCCCAGAACCGCGGATCGTCCGCCGCGCCGGGAATCTGCGCTCGAAACTCGGGCGCGAACTCGCCGTGCACGGTCGAGCAATGCACGCCGACCTTCTCGAACAGCCGGCCCGACATCATCGACATCACGCCGCCGCCGCCGGCCGCACCGCTATGATCGGTGCGCTGCCAGGGCGTCCGCGTGAAGCGGCCAGCCTCGCCCGGATAGAGGCCTTGCGGGGCGTCGTCCTCCAGCCGCTCGAAGCTCGCGCAGATGTCGTCGCGCAAAGCTTCGAACCAGGCGCGGGCGCGCGTCTTGCGGTCTTCGATCGTCGAAACGTCCATATTCAATTCCCGAACGGACCTGCCGTAGGGTGGGCAAAGGCGCCCTTGCGCCGTGCCCACCATCTATCACCATTTGTCTTGATTGGTGGGCACGCTACGCTTTGCCCACCCTACGAAATCTAACCTTGCGGACCGTAATAGGTGCAGCTCTCGTTGCAACTGTCGCGATGGATGCTGACGCGGGTGAGCTTGCCGATATGCGCCAGCCGCTCCCAGACGAAGCGCGAGAGGTTTTCCAGCGTAGGCTTGCCCAGCGCCTCGATCTTGTTGAGGAACTTGTGGTCCAGCATCAAGCGCACGTCCTCGATGGCGCGCTGGAGGAGGCCGAGATCGACCACCATGCCGGTCGCAGGGTCCGGGGTGCCGCGCACAGTCACCTCGGCGCGGAAGGAGTGGCCGTGGATCTCTTCGCTGGCCGCGCCGAACGTCGTTCCCGACAGTGAATGCGCCGCCTCGAAGCGGAACGATTTCGTCAATTCCCACATCTGTTCGAAAACCAATCCTATCTGATGCCGAGCGATTTGTGCGTCTGCACGCTGAGCCGCCATTGCGGATGGCGCAGGCAGTAGTCGATCGCGCGCGCGGTGTTCTCGGCAACCTCGGGCCCGTCCATCGGCTGCAGCGAGAAGCGCTCGAAGGCGAGGCCTTCGAAGGTCTCCGGCGCGGCGAGGGCCTGCGGATAGACCAGCTTCAACTCGTGGCCACGGCGCAGCACCAGCTCGCTGCCGCCCTTGGGGCTGACGCAGATCCAGTCGAGGCCATCCGGTGCGGCAATCGTGCCGTTGGTCTCGACGCCGATCTCGAAGCCTCGCGCATGCAGCGCATCGATCAGCGCATCGTCGACCTGGAGCAGCGGTTCGCCGCCGGTGAGCACCACGTAGCGGTTGGCATTGGAGGCGGTCCATTGTGCCGCGATGGTGTCGGCGAGCTCCGCGGCCGACGCGTAGCGGCCGCCGAGCGTGCCGTCGGTGCCGACGAAATCGGTGTCGCAGAATTTGCAGGTCGCGTCCTGACGGTCGGCCTCGCGTCCGCTCCACAGATTGCAGCCGGCAAAGCGGCAGAACACGGACGCGCGCCCGGCATGGGCGCCTTCGCCTTGCAGGGTCAGGAAGATTTCCTTGACCGCGTAACTCAATGGTCTCTCCTCAACATGTCAACCTTGCGGGTTCCGGATCTGCCGCAGCGCCTCGCCTGCGGCCATCGCCGCGGTCATGGCGACATTGAGCGACCGCAGTCCCGGGGCGATCGGGATCACCAGCCGCGCATCCGCGGCCTCGACCACCGCGTCGGTGACGCCGGCGCTCTCGCGCCCGAATAGCAGGATGTCCGACGTCTGGTAACGGAAATCGCGGTAGTCGGTGGCGGCCTTCGTGGTGAACAGCAGCAGCCGGCAGCCCTGTGCCGCGCGCCACTCCTCGAATTGCGGCCAGGAGACATGGCGGGTGATGCTGACTTGGTCGAGGTAATCCATTCCCGCCCGGCGGAAATGCCGGTCGGAGACGGGGAACCCTGCCGGTTCGATGATGTGGGCGGCCAGCCCCAGGCAGGCGCAGAGCCTGAGAATCGTGCCGGTGTTCTGGGGGATGTCGGGCTGGAAGAGCGCTATCTGCATGGGCGGCGGCGGGTTGGTTGTGGGCCGGAAATGTCTCAATAAAACATCGCTGGCCGCGGAATTCGTGCATTGCACGCTTCCCCGCCGTTAGCGGGCTTGCGCTCGCCCGGCAAGGGTGCCAATAGAACGATTCTGGACTGCTGTTTTCGCTTGTTTTGGCGGGGACAAGCGAAGTTCTGCCGCCGCGGGGGGTCGCGGGCGCCGGCAGCCAGTTCTGGGGACCTTGGGGGCCCCCGGAGCGGTTCCACCGGTAGCATAAGAAGAAAGGGTTGGAATCGTGACGACAGCGTCTTCGGCGGACCATCCGACACGCCGTGATTTCTTATTCGTTGCAACGGGGGCAGCTGCAGCAGTAGGGGGCGCAGCTGCGCTCTGGCCCTTCATCTCCCAAATGAATCCTGATGCCTCGACCATCGCGGCCGGTGCGCCGATCGAGGTCGATCTCAGCCCGATCGCCGAGGGCCAGGACATCAAGGTATTCTGGCGCGGCAAGCCGATCTACATCAGCCACCGCACCAAGAAGCAGATCGACGAGGCGCGCGCCGTCAACGTGGCGAGCCTGCCCGATCCGCAGAGCGACGAGGCCCGGGTCAAGTCCGGCCATGAGCAGTGGCTGGTCGTGATCGGTATCTGCACCCATCTCGGCTGCATCCCGATCGCTCATGAGGGCAACTACGACGGGTTCTTCTGCCCCTGCCATGGTTCGCAGTACGATTCGTCCGGCCGCATCCGTCAGGGGCCCGCGCCCGCGAACCTGCCGGTGCCGCCGTACCAGTTCGTTTCCGACACCAAAATCCAGATCGGCTGAGCTTCGGACCCTCGTCCGAAGCTTCGCGCCGTCTCGTCGTATTATTTCCTCAGGATCGCATCATGAGCGGACCATCCGACTACCAGCCGAGCAATCCGGCCCTGCAATGGATCGAGCGGCGCCTGCCGATCCTCGGCCTCATGCACTCCTCCTTCGTCGCCTACCCCACTCCGCGCAATCTGAACTACTGGTGGACGTTCGGCGCCATCCTCTCCTTCATGCTGGGGATGCAGATCCTGACCGGCGTGATCCTGGCGATGCACTACACGCCGCATGCCGATCTCGCCTTCAAGTCGGTCGAGCTGATCGTCCGCGACGTCAACTACGGCTGGCTGCTGCGCAACATGCATGCCTGTGGCGCGTCGATGTTCTTCTTCGCGGTCTACGTCCACATGCTACGCGGCCTCTATTACGGTTCCTACAAGGAGCCGCGTGAGGTGCTGTGGATCCTCGGCGTCATCATCTACCTCCTGATGATGGCGACCGGCTTCATGGGCTACGTGCTCCCCTGGGGCCAGATGAGCTTCTGGGGGGCCACCGTCATCACCAACCTGTTCTCCGCCATTCCCTATTTCGGCGAGAGCATCGTGACGCTGCTGTGGGGCGGCTATTCGGTCGGCAATCCGACGCTGAACCGCTTCTTCTCGCTGCATTATCTGCTGCCGTTCCTGATCGCGGGCGTCGTCGTGCTCCACGTCTGGGCGCTGCATGTCGCCGGCCAGAACAATCCTGAGGGCGTCGAGCCGAAATCGGAAAAGGACACGGTGCCGTTCACGCCGCATGCCACCATCAAGGACATGTTCGGTGTCGCCTGCTTCCTGCTGCTCTACGCCTGGTTCATCTTCTACATGCCGAACTATCTCGGCGACGCCGACAACTACATTCCGGCGAACCCGGGCGTGACGCCGCCGCACATCGTGCCGGAATGGTATTACCTGCCGTTCTACGCGATCCTGCGCTCGATCCCGAACAAGCTCGCGGGCGTGATCGGGATGTTCTCGGCGATCATCATCCTGTGCTTCCTGCCCTGGCTCGATGCCGCCAAGACCAGGTCGTCGAAGTACCGTCCGCTGGCCAAGCAGTTCTTCTGGATCTTCGTCGCGGTCTGCATCCTGCTCGGCTATCTCGGTGCGCAGCCGCCGGAAGGCATCTACGTGATCGCCGGCCGGGTCCTGACGGTCTGCTACTTCGCCTATTTCCTGATCGTGCTGCCGCTGCTCTCGCGCATCGAGACGCCGCGGCCGGTGCCGAACTCGATCTCGGAGGCGATCCTGGCCAAGGGCGGCAAGGCGGTGGCCTCCGTCGCCATCGCGCTCGTCGCCGCCGGCGCGCTGTTCCTCGGCAGCTTGCAGGACGCGCGCGCCAACGAAGGCAGCGACAAGCCGCCGGGCAACAAATGGTCGTTCGCCGGTCCCTTCGGCAAGTTCGACCGCGGCGCGCTCCAGCGCGGCCTGAAGGTCTACAAGGAAGTCTGCGCCAGCTGCCACGGCCTGTCCTACATCGCCTTCCGCAACCTCGCGGAAGCCGGCGGCCCCAGCTATTCGGTGGCGCAGGTGGCGGCGTTCGCGTCGGATTACAAGATCAAGGACGGTCCGAACGATGCCGGCGACATGTTCGAGCGCCCGGGCCGGCCGGCCGACTACTTCCCCTCGCCATTTCCGAACGAGCAGGCAGCCCGTGCGGCGAACGGCGGTGCGGCGCCGCCCGACCTGTCGCTGATCACCAAGGCGCGCTCCTACGGCCGCGGCTTCCCCTGGTTCATCTTCGACTTCTTCACCCAGTACCAGGAGCAGGGCCCGGACTACGTCTCGGCGGTGCTCCAGGGTTTTGAGGAGAAGGTGCCGGAGGGTGTGACCATTCCGGAGGGCTCCTACTACAACAAGTACTTCCCGGGCCATGCCATCAAGATGCCGAAGCCGCTCAGCGACGGCCAGGTGACCTATGACGACGGCTCGCCGGCCACGGTCGCGCAATATTCCAAGGACGTCACCACGTTCCTGATGTGGACCGCCGAGCCGCACATGGAAGCGCGCAAGCGCCTGGGCTTCCAGGTGTTCGTGTTCCTGATCATCTTCGCCGGCCTGATGTACTTCACCAAGAAGAAGGTCTGGGCCGACTCGCACTGAGCGGCGTGAGACGAGAATGAAAAGGCCCCCGCTAGGGGGCTTTTTTGTTGCCGTCATTCCGGGGCGATGCGTAAGCACCGAGCCCGGAATCTCGAGATTCCGGGTTCGCACTTCGTGCGCCCCGGAATGACGGGACTGTGGATTGCGCCGCGCGCCCCCAGCGGCCAAAATGCCGCCAACCGCTCCCTCAGAAACTCACCGGAGGACACCATGGGAACCGCCATCACCTTCAAGCGCCCGGACGGCAAGGACGCATCGGGCTATCTCGCCAATGCCGCGCGCGGCAACGCGCCGGGCGTGGTCGTGATCCAGGAATGGTGGGGGCTGTCGGACCAGATCAAGGGCCTGTGCGACCGCTTTGCGCTGGCCGGCTTCGACGCGCTCGCGCCCGACCTCTACAAGGGCAAGGTGGTGCCGTATCACGACATGGAGAGCGCCAACAAGGAAATGAACTCGCTCGACTTCATGGACGCCACCACGCAGACCGTGCGCGGCGCCACGCAATATCTGTCGCGCAACGGCGCCAAGGTCGGGCTGACAGGCTTCTGCCTCGGCGGCGCCGTCACCATCATCGGCGCGACCAAGATCCCGGAGCTCGCGGCCGGCGTCGTGTTCTACGGCATTCCGCCGGAGCAGGCGGCCAAGCCCGCCGACGTCAAGATTCCGCTCCAGGCCCATTTCGCCAACAAGGACGATTGGTGCACGCCGGAGCTGGTCAACGGCTTCGAAAAGGCCATGAAGGCCGCCGGCAAGTCGCTGGAGCTGTTCCGCTATGACGCCGAGCACGCCTTCGTCAACGAGCAGCGCCAGGCCGTGCACGACCGCGAAGCCGCCGAGCTCGCCTGGGGCAGGGCGACGGAGTTCTTCCGGAAGCATCTGGGGTAACGGGGGCGGCCTGCGGCGCGAGCCAACTAACGTCTCTTGCTGGACCACGACTGCAATTGCCTTTTGCAACTATAAGCCGTAGTTGCATGGCGTTTCGCCATGGTGAACGTGGGAGGCGTAATGATCGAAGGAAGCCGGTTAACAACAGTTGTCGTGTCTCTCGATGCGCTGGAGGCGGCTCAAGCACCTGAGAAGGCTGACTACCTGACCGAGGCGGTGGTCTACTACGTCAATGAAATTCAACGCGTCGGCGTCTACAAGGGACGTGAACTGCCGGCTGTGGCCATGCAGGCCTATCACGCCGACTACTATCTCGCTCAGGTCAACAACGGCGGTCACAGTCAGTTCATCGGTAACACGGGCGTTGCGATGCTGCCGACGACATCTGGCGATGCGCTCGCTGGACTGAAGGCTATGGGAGCGGCCGCGCAACACCAGATCCTGCAGGAAATGATGGACTGGGTGAAAGCCAATCCCGGCGAGGCTGCACTGCAAAACGGCTTCGGGGAGCGCGCCGCGCCGCTCGATGCGCTTGACCGTCGCTTCTATGAGGCCGAACGACAGCAACCAATGACGCAGCTGGCAGCCCGGTGGATCGCGAGCTGGCCCGAATTGCGCGCCGTAGCCAAGCAGCAATACGCATCCGAAATCCAGCGGCTTGCGCAACTTAATCCGCATCTGTCGCAGCGACGGATCTGGCGAGGCGTTCGCCAGATCCGCTTCCAGATGACTGACCGCTTGCAAATCACGGTCGCCGCCGCATGCGGGGCGGTGGCGCCCGAGCCAGAGCTCAAGCTCATGGTTCTTGCAGGAAGCAGTATGGAGGTGGAAGGGCAGCAATGCATGGCCTTCGGCGTTAAGACAGATAAGGGCGCGCGACTCTGCGTTTATGAGGATGCGGGTGGACAACTTTATGAGTACGGCCCGGGCAGCCAGAGCCCGAAGCCTGCGGAAATGCATGAAATTTTGAAGAGCTTTCCGCCATCACTGGTGGGCGGGCGGCTATCTGTTGTGGGGGCTGACGCGATCCGGAATTTCTCGAGGATCGCCGAGCAAAACCTTGCAGCCGAAGCCATCGACCTGCTGTTGCGGAAGTCGGGTCTGGATCCGACCGCGATGATCACGGCGTTGGACGTGAGCGACGACCGGGCGGCATGGTATGCGGTCACAGGAAAGACCTGCGTTTTGATTGAAACCTTGGGCGACCGTGCCAACGTGATCGGACCTGGCGGCAAGCCCGCGCTCACGGTCACGCGGGCGGAAATCGAACGACATGCCGCGGAGGCGGCTGTGGGGCGCGACAGCCTGGAGATCCAGGCATAAGCCGCAACGCGATCCGCGCCATTTTGGTGATCGAGGCCGCCCGGCCGCCCTTGACGCCGTCCCCGCGCCATGGTGAGTATCCGCCCATGAGCACCGCCGTCCGCCCAGCCCGTCTTTGGTGGCGCACCTCCTAAGAGGTGGCCGGTGCGATTTCTTTTCCCAAAATCGTCGAAGGTCGCCCACGCAGTGCGGCGGCCTGATCGTTTGTCCTGTGTGGCGTTCCCTCGGCAAGTTTCGTAAGAGGACGACATGAACAGGACAGTCTTTGCCCTCCCGGCCAGAAGCGATTACGTGACCCGCGCGGGTCTCGCGATCACGCGCGTGGCGGAGCAGTTTACCGGCGGCGCGAGCCGGCTCGACGATCTCGTCAACCTGCTCGACCGACGCCGCGGCGTGGTGCTGTCGTCGGGCACGACCGTGCCGGGCCGCTACGAGAGTTTTGACCTCGGCTTCTCCGATCCGCCGCTCAAGCTCGAGACCACGGGCGTCGATTTCAAGCTGGAAGCGCTGAACGAGCGCGGCCAGGTCCTGATCGCCTTCCTTGCCGACGTCCTGCGCGAGCCCTGCGTGGTGATCTCGGAGAAGACCGCTTCGCGCCTCGCCGGCCACATCATCCGCGGCGATGCCCCGGTCGAGGAAGACCAACGCACCCGGCGCGCCAGCGTGGTGTCGCTGGTGCGCGACCTCGTCGCCGCCTTCTCCGCCAATGACGACGGGCTGCTCGGCCTGTTCGGCGCCTTCGCCTACGATCTCGTGTTCCAGATCGAGGATCTCGTGCAGAAGCGCGCGCGCGAGAGCGACCAGCGCGACATCGTGCTCTACGTTCCCGATCGCCTGCTGGCCTATGACCGCGCCACCGGCCGCGGCGTCGTGCTCAGCTACGACTTCACGTGGAAGGGCAGATCCACCGAGGGCCTGCCGCGCGAGACCGCCGACAGCCCGTACATGAAGACACCGCGCCAGGGCTTTGCCGATCATGCGCCCGGCGAATACCAGGCCACCGTCGAGACCGCGCGCGCGGCCTTTGCCCGCGGCGATCTGTTCGAGGCCGTGCCGGGCCAGCTGTTCGCCGAGCCCTGCGATCGTTCGCCGGCGGAAGTCTTCCAGCGCCTCTGCGTCATCAACCCGTCGCCCTACGGCGCGCTGATGAATCTCGGCGACGGCGAGTTTCTCGTCTCCGCCTCGCCCGAGATGTTCGTGCGTTCGGACGGCCGCCGCGTCGAGACCTGCCCGATCTCGGGCACCATCGCGCGCGGCACCGATGCGATCGGCGATGCCGAGCAGATCCGCCAGCTCCTGAATTCGGAGAAGGACGAGTTCGAGCTCAACATGTGCACCGACGTCGATCGCAACGACAAGGCGCGCGTCTGCGTCCCCGGCACCATCAAGGTGCTGGCGCGCCGGCAGATCGAGACCTACTCAAAACTGTTCCACACCGTCGACCACGTCGAGGGCATGCTGCGTCCCGGCTTCGACGCGCTCGATGCCTTCCTCACCCACGCCTGGGCCGTCACCGTGACAGGTGCGCCGAAGCTCTGGGCGATGCAGTTCGTCGAGGATCACGAGCGGTCGCCGCGGCGCTGGTATGCGGGTGCGATCGGCGCGGTGAATTTTGACGGCAGCATCAATACCGGCCTCACCATCCGCACCATCCGCATGAAGGATGGTCTCGCCGAGGTGCGCGTCGGCGCCACCTGCCTGTTCGATTCCGATCCCGCTGCCGAGGACCGCGAATGCCAGGTCAAGGCTGCGGCGCTGTTCCAGGCGCTGCGCGGCGATCCGCCAAAGCCGCTCTCGACCTTCGCGCCCGATGCGACCGGAAGCGGCAAGCGGGTGCTGCTGATCGACCACGACGACAGCTTCGTGCACATGCTCGCCGACTATTTCCGCCAGGTCGGCGCCAGCGTCACCGTGGTCCGCTATGTGCATGCGCTCGACATGCTCAAGCAGAAGAGGTGGGATTTGCTGGTGCTGTCGCCCGGCCCGGGCAGGCCCGAAGATTTCGGGATCAAGAAGACGATCGATGCGGCGCTGGAGAACAAGCTGCCGGTGTTCGGCGTCTGCCTCGGCGTGCAGGCGATCGGCGAATATTTTGGCGGCGAGCTCGGCCAGCTCACGCATCCCGCCCACGGTCGGCCCTCGCGGGTGCAGGTGCGGGGCGGCCGCCTGATGCGCAATCTGCCGAACGAGATCGTGATCGGCCGCTATCACTCGCTCTATGTCGAGCGCGACAGCATGCCGGAGGTTTTGTCCGTCACCGCCAGCACCGAGGACGGCGTCGCCATGGCGCTGGAGCACAAGACCCTGCCGGTCGCGGGCGTGCAATTCCACCCGGAGTCGCTGATGTCGCTCGGCGGCGAGGTGGGACTACGTATTGTCGAGAATGCGTTCCGGCTGGATGCTGGGGCGAATTGAGTGCATGTTTCATGCTCGTCATTCCGGGATGGCGCGTAAGCACCAGACCCGGAATCTCGAGATTCCCCGGTGCGCAATTGCGCACCTGAGGTTCGGCTCTTCGAGCCGCCCCGGAATGACAGCTAACATGGGATACAAATGACCTTTGACCACGATCTGAAGGCGAGCGTTCGCACCATCCCCGACTATCCCAAGCCGGGGATTATGTTCCGCGACATCACGACCCTGCTCGCGGATGCGCGCGCATTCCGCCGCGCCGTGGACGAGCTCGTGAACCCCTGGGCCGGCAACAAGATCGACAAGGTCGCCGGCATGGAGGCGCGGGGCTTCATCATCGGCGGCGCGGTGGCGCACCAGCTCTCCGCCGGCTTCGTGCCGATCCGCAAGAAAGGCAAGCTGCCGCACACCACCGTGCGCATCGCCTATTCGCTCGAATACGGCATCGACGAGATGGAGATGCATGTCGACGCCATCCAGCCCGGCGAGCGCGTCATCCTGGTCGACGACCTCATCGCCACCGGCGGCACCGCGGAAGGCGCGGTGAAGCTGCTGCGCCAGATCGGCGCCAATGTCGTCGCCGCCTGCTTCATCATCGACCTGCCCGAGCTCGGCGGCGCCGCCAAGCTGCGCGCCATGGACGTGCCGGTGCGCACGCTGATGACGTTCGAGGGGCATTGAGCGACGGCGGGCGCAGGATATCGCCCGGGTAAATTCTGGTCGGTGCAGGCCGAGGACGGGCTTCACCTCTCGCCTACGGGAGAGGTCGGATCGCATCGAAGATGCGATCCGGGTGAGGGGTCTGGGTCTCACTGATCGCCGCGGCCCCTCACCCGGCTTGCTCAGGCGCGCAATTGCGCGCCATAGCAATCCGACCTCTCCCCGCTGGGGAGAGGTGAACACCGAGTTCGCCGGCCGAGTGCTCTACGACCGCTGCAGGATCAGGCTGAGCTCGAGCTCGCGAAAGGCGAGGTAGTTGCGCCGGGTCCACTGGTGCAGCTCGGTCGAGGCGTCCTTCTCCTGGCGCAGGTAGCCGGTGAAGGAGAAGTTGAGCCGGTCGATATAGGTCTTGAGGAAGCCGGGCAGGGCGGGGAGGCGGAACAGCCGGCCGCCTGCCATCGCGGCGGGCAGCTCGCCGCGGACGACGTATTCGTTGTCCACCGTGATCAGGTTCATCCGCGGGATCTGCTCGCGCAGCATCTCATGGGCGCGGGCCGAGACGCGGTCGGTGTCGGCCACGAACAGGATCTGTGGTGCGACGTGGCGGCGGGCCGCCTCCTTCAAGAGGCCGATCTCGTCGGCCATCTTGAAGAACTCGTCGAAGGCGTGGAAGCCGAGGTCGATCACCTTGGCAATCCCGTCATCGACGATGACGCGGTCCATCAGCTGCATCTTGCCGTAGGTGTCGATCACGTCGGCGGTCTCCGTGATCTTCGGCAGATAGTCGAGCAGCGACGGCTCCTTCAGGTTGACGTCGAAGGCCGCGACGTTGCCGTTCTTGAGCAGCAGGAACTCGCTCAACAGCCGCGCCAGCAGCGTCTTGCCGACCTGCGGGCGGGGCGAGCAGATGATGTAGACGGGTGTCGCGGGCATCACGAACTATTATCTGAGCGAACTCGCCGCCCAATCCAGCCGTATCAGCCCGGACTCCGCAACTATTTTTCGCTGCTGCGGGCGCCGGGCTTTGAACCGACGATGTCGGTCAGGCGGATGCGGTCGAACTCGCTCCAGACATTGGCCAGCCAGTGCCGGACATAGCCGCGCAGCACGAAGGAGTAGTTGGCGGCCTCGTCGTTGATGCCCTTGTTGGCGACGAATTTCAGGAACGGGACGGAGGAGACCTCGACCTGCTCATAGGCCATTTCGTTGAGCTTGGGGATGGTCAGCTCGGTGGCGTCCTTGATGCGGTGGAAGTAGGAATTATAGGTCGCCTGGTCCCACTGGAAGAACTGGGTGTCGTTGATGAAGTTCTTGACCAGGAAATATTTTGCGCCGGTCATGAAATTCGCGGTCTCGGCGATTTCGTCCAGCGAGGCGATCGAGGGGCCGAGGATGTGGAACACCGCGAAGGTGATCTGCCCGGCCTTGGCGGCGTCGAGGAAACCGATGTCGCGCAGCGAGGCGAGCGCCGGGGAGAGCAGGCCGGCGCGGACGTCGATCACTGTGACCGACGGGCTGGTCGCGTTGAGCGTATCGAAGATCTTCATCTGATCGGCCGTCGTCGTCATGTCGACGATCTCGGTGATGCCAGGATGGAAGCGCTTCAGCGTTCCGCGCGGGGATTCCGTGTCGAAGGCGCGGGTCGGCACGTTGTTGGCGGAAAAATAATCGAGCAGGGTGCGCGATACCGTGGTCTTGCCGACCCCGCCCTTGTCCGCGCCCACCACAACCACTGCCGGCTTTGCCATTGCTGTCCCCTAACGCGCGCCCCCGATCGCGAGGTCGCAATCGGCCGGGCCCCAAATCGATGTCCCGAGTCTGCTGTTGGGCGCGAACATGGCAGAAACAAGGGAGAATTCAATTCCGCAGGCCCCGGTTGCGGCAATTCCCGAGGTTTTTCCAGATTGCCGTGAAACTGGCCATGGGCGCGCGCTTAATGGCGGCCCCAGGGCCCCATGGGATTCCCGATCGGGTTGCCGGCCGTGGTTCCGGAGGGGCTGGGCGCTGGTACGGGCGGCGGATTGGCCGGGCCGGCTGCGTCGCCCCATGGTCGCTGCGACAGCGGCGGCGGGGCGTCCTGCGGGGCTCCCTGCGCCTCGGGCTGTTCCGTCTCGTCGGTCGGGTCCGGCAGCGGACCTGGATCATGGCCGCCAGCGAACTTGACCAGCGCGTCGACCCGGGACTGCACCGACGGGTGGGTCGCAAACAGATCGGCAAAACCCTCGCGCGGATTGTCGACGCAGAGCTCCATCACCGCCGAGGTCGCGCCCGGCAGCTCGCCGCGGTTCTCGATCTTGCGTAGCGCCGAGATCATGGCGTCAGGGTCTTTCGTCAGCTCGACGGAGCCGGCGTCGGCGAGATATTCGCGCGAGCGCGACAGCGCCAGCTTCACCACCTGCGACATCAGCCAGGCCACCACGATCAGCACGACCGCGATGATGATGACGATCACGGCGCCGCCCCCCGAGTTCTTGCTGTCGCTCGACGACGAGGACGACCGCGACGACGACGAACCCGAGGACCAAGAGCCGCCGGAGTTCCAGCTCAAATTCGTGAACAGGCGGAAGAACAATTCGCCGAAGAAGCCGACCACGCCGGCGATGATGACGGCGACCACCATGAGCTGCACGTCGCCGTTCTTGATGTGGGTCAGCTCGTGGCCCAGTACCGCCTCGATCTCCTTGTCGTTCAGGGCGTTGAGGAGGCCGGTGGTGACGGTGATCGAATATTGCCGCGGGTTGAGGCCGGTCGCGAACGCGTTCAGCGCCGGGCTTTCCATGATCTTCAGCTTCGGCATGGTGATGCCGCGCGAGATGCAGAGGTTTTCGAGCAGATTGTAGAGCCGCGGCTCCTCCTTCCGGGTGACGTCGTGTCCGCCGGTCACGGCATCGATCATCGACTGGTGGAAGAAATAGGCGATCACGACCCAGACCGCCGTCACGACCGTCGCAACCGGCGCGGCGACTTTCAGGTCTAGGAAGGCGTGGCTCAGGTAGAAGGCGACGGTCTCATTGCCGTTGATGACGACTTCGGCGACCAGCGCGCCGGCATAGACCAGCACATAGACCAGCGCGAACAGGCCGGCGAGCAGCAGCATCGAACGTAACTTGTTCGAGGCGATGTGCGTGTAGAGACCATACGCGGCCATGGCTGCTTCCGTTAGCTCCCGTCATTCCGGGGCAGGCCGCAGGCCTGAACCCGGAATCCAGAGCTTAGTGTCTCAGGCGAGGTTCCGGGTTCGCGTCTTCGACGCGCCCCGGAACGACAAAGATGAGAAACCGGTCACGCGACAATCAGAACTTCACCTGCGGCGCGGCCTCGACCTCGGTGCGGCTGGCGCCGAGATCGAAGAAGTCCTTCTTGGTGAAGCCGAACATGCCGGCGAACAACGCTGCGGGCATCTGCTGGATGCCGGTGTTGTATTCCTGGACCGCGCTGTTGAAGAAGCGGCGGCTCGCCGCGATCTTGTTCTCGAGGTCGGAGAGCTCGCTGGCGAGCTGCTGGAAGTTGGCGTTGGCCTTGAGGTCGGGATAGGCCTCCGACAGCGCGATCAGCCGGCCGAGCGCGCCGGAGAGCTGGTTCTCGGCGGCGGACACCTGCGCCGGGCCTTGCGCCGACATCGCCGAATTGCGCGCCTTGATGACGTCGTCGAGCGTGCCGCGCTCATGCGAGGCGTAGCCCTTCACCGTCTCGACCAGGTTCGGGACCAGGTCGTGGCGCTGCTTGAGCTGCACGTCGATATCGGCAAAGGCCTGGCCGACGCGCTGGCCCAGCGCCACCAGGCGGTTGTAGGCGCTGAAGGCCAAGAACACGAGGACGACGATGACGCCGAGAACGATCCAGCCGGTCGACATGGAGAACTCCTGAAGGGGATTTAAGGCGGGCGCAGCCTAGACCAAAATGGCGCAGGGCGAGAGCCCCGGCGCGGAGGGGAGGTAAGACTTGGTCGGATCAGGAACCATCCGAGTTCAAGGCAAAACCGCCGATCGAGGTTAACTTTCGGCAATGACGGTGTCGCCCCAGCGCCAGCGCCGGGCACTTGCATAGGCGGCCTTGTCGCGGCGGGGGATCTTGGCGAGTTCAACGCTTTGCTCGGTGCAAAGCTTCGCCGTGATTTCGGCCTTGCCGACATCCGGCGGCGCCAGCACGCGGGCGGCGCGCGTCGCGGGCGGCGTGCGGGTCAGGGCGACGTAGATGAAGCGCTCGTCCTCGAACGGCACGTCGGCGCCCTTGATCTGGCGGTGGGCCTGGGAGCGCGGCAGGCGCTGGGAGAAATGGCACCAGTCGGGCGCAATCAGCGGGCAGGGCCTTTCGTGCGGGCAGGGCGCGGCGACGTAAGCGCCGGCTGCGATCACCTGCTGGCGCAGCGCGAGGATGCGCGCGTAGCCGGCCGGCGTGCCGGGCTCGATCACGACCAGCGCATGGCGCGCTTTCGCCCACATCGTTTCCGCGAGTTTGCGTTGATCGGCCTCACCGAGCTCGCCGATGATGTAGCTCGCGACGACGAGATCGGCTGGCGAGACCTCGGCAAGGTTGCCGCCGGCATCGCCGGGCAAATAGCGGCAGTCCGCCAGACGCGTGCTGTCATGCGCGAGTTCGAGGGCAAGCCGGCTCAGGGTGGCGTTGGCGTCGAGCAGGGTGAAGTCCTGCAGCGAGGGAAACGCCTCTGCGGCGGCCCAGCTTGCGGTGCCTGGACCTGCGCCGACGTCGAGCAGCGTCTCCGGGGCGAAGTCCGGCGCGATCTCGGTCAGCGCATTCAGGCTCGCCGCCACCGCCGCGTAGGTGGCCGGCATGCGCGCGAGCGCGTAGGCGAGCGCATCGGCCTCCGACTTGATCGTGCCGGAGCCGCCGCCGGCGCGATAGGTGTTCGAGATTTTCTGGGATCGCTGCGCGGCGTCGCTGCGCGAAAAGCCCTGGAGCTTGCCGTCGAGGGCGGCCTTTAGCTCAGCGGGAAGCGTGGGCGAGACCATTTTCATTCGCCGTCATTCCGGGGCGCGCGTAGCGCGAACCCGGAATCTAGAGATGGTGGCGCGAGATTCCGGGTTCGATGCTGCGCAGCGCCCCGGAATGACGGCCAAAAACGTCACGCCACGTTCTGGTCGAGAATGTCCACCGCCTCTGAGAGGCTCACCGACACGAGTTGCGAGACGCCGCGCTCGGCCATGGTGACGCCGAACAGGCGGTTCATCCGCGCCATCGTGATCGGGTTGTGCGTGATGATGATGAAGCGCGTGTCGGTCGAGCCGGTCATCTCGTGCAGCAGGTTGCAGTACCGTTCGACGTTGTGGTCGTCGAGCGGTGCGTCGACTTCGTCCAGCACGCAGATCGGCGAAGGATTGGTGAGGAACACGGCGAAGATCAGCGCCATCGCGGTCAGTGCCTGCTCGCCGCCCGAGAGCAGCGACAGTGTCTGCGGCTTCTTGCCCGGGGGCTTGGCGATGATTTCGAGGCCGGCCTCCAGCGGGTCGTCGCTCTCGATCAGGTGCAGTGCGGCCTCGCCGCCGCCGAACAGCTCGACGAACAGGCGCTTGAAGTGGTTGTTGACGACCTCGAACGAGGTCAGGAGGCGCTCGCGCGCTTCCTTGTTGAGGCTCTGGATGCCCTGGCGCAGCCGCTTGATGGCTTCGACGAGGTCGTCGCGCTCGGTGACGAGGCCGGTGTGCTGGGTCTCGACCTCGCGCAGCTCTTCCTCGGCGCGCAGGTTGACTGCGCCGAGGCGCTCGCGGTCGCGGCGCATCTTTTCGAGGTCTTCCTCGATGTCGTGCAGCGGCGGCAGCTCCGCGCCGGGCTCGATCTCGGCAAGGCCGGCGACGGCCTGCGGCTCGACCTCCAGCATGTCGCGGATCTCGCGCTCGATGTCCTCGAGCCGGCGCCGCGCGCCTTCCATGCGCTCCTCGGCGCGGGCGGTGGCCTCGCGGGAGCTGGAGAGCGCCTCGAGCGTCAGCTTCGCGACGCGGTCGGTCTCCGCCATCGCGCTTTCCGCGGTGGCGAGCGCGTCGGCGGCCATGCGGCGGTCGTTTTCCGCGTATTCGATCTCGGTGATCAGCGCGCTGCGCTTCTCTGCGAACACGGCGGGGGCGTTTTCGAGCTCGCTGCGCTCGATCGTGAGTTCGGCGATGCGGGCCTGGATGGTGTCGATGTGGGAGGCCGCGCTCTCCTTGCGGTTCTGCCACTCGGTGCGCTCGGCGAGGATTGCCTGCACGCGGCGGTCGGCCAGCTCGGCCTCGCGCGCCAGCGCCTGCGCCTCGGCGCGGACCTGGGCGGCCATGCGGCGATGGGCTTCGATGTCGCTGCGGACGGCGGCGAGACGAGTCTCGGTGTCTTCGCTCGACGGCAGCTCGCTGATGCCGGCCTCGGCGTATTCGTAGGCGGCTTCGGCCTCGGCGCGGTCGGCGGCGAGACGGCTGTGCGCTTCCGACAGCGTCGCCTTGCGCGCGGCGTGGCGGCTGATCTCGCGCTCGGCCGTGGCATGGCGCTCGCGCGCGACGTTCAGCTCGCGCTGCGCGGCGCGCCAGGCTTCGCGGCTCGCGCCTTCGGTGCTGGCCGCAATCTGCAGTTCGGACTCGGCATTCTCCAGCGCCTGGCGCTTGATCTGCGCGTCGATGCGGGCCTGCTCCAGCTCGTTCTCGATGTCGACGAGGCGGGCGCGCTCGGCAAGGCGGCGTGCGGCGCCGGTCGGGGCATGGGCCGCCGCGACGAAGCCGTCCCAGCGCCAGACGTCGCCCTCGGGCGAGACCAGCCGCTGGCCGGTCTTGAGCTGCGAGACCAGCTCGGCGCCGCGCTCGCGCGGCACCACGCCGATCTGCGCCAGGCGGCGGGCCAGCTCGGCCGGGGCCTGCACATGGTTCGCGAGCGGCACCACGCCTTCGGGCAGCTCCGGATCGCCGTCGGTCTCGCCGACATTGGTCCAGCGCATCGGCGCCGACGGGTCGATCGGCGCATCGAGATCGTCGCCGAGCGCGGCGCCGATGGCCTTTTCAAACCCCTTGTCGACGGTGATGCCGTCGATGATCGGCGGCCACAGGTTCTTGGTTTCGCCGTTGACGATCTTGGAGATCGTGCGCGCCTCGGTCTCGAGCCGCTGCACGCGCTTGTCGGCTTCGTTCAGCGGCGAGCGCGAGGATTCCAGCGTCTGCCGCGCGGCGACGTGCGCGGCTTCGCTCGCCTGCGCCGCGGCCTCCGAGGCCGCCAGCGTCTGCTCGGCGGTCTCGACCGTCGCGGTCAGCTCGTCGAGGTCGCCGAAGCCGCCCGTTTCATCGGCAAGCTTCTGCTCCTCGGCGGTGACATTCGCGATCTCCTGGTCGAGCCGGGCGAGCTTGTCGCGGTGGGTGCGGACATTGGCTTCGAGCTGGTTGCGCTTGGCGGTGAGGTCGGCGAGCGCCGTGGTGAGCTCGGCGAACTGCTGCTCGGTTTCGGTCAGCACCGCCTCGGCTTCGCCGACGCGCTCGTCGACGCCGGAGCGCTTCTCGACGCGCGACTTGATCTCTTCCTTCAGCTCGGCGTCTTCGCTGTCGAGGCGCTGGAGCGCGACGTCGGCGTCCATGGTTTGTTGCTGAGCACGGGAGATGTCGCCTTCGAACTGGGCGAGGCGGCGTTCGAGCTCGGCGACGCGCTCCTTGGCGCGCTCTTCCTCGCGGTCGAGCAGTTCGCGGGCATTGGTCAGGCGCTGGAGCCCGGCCGCGGCGCGCGCCTCGGCATCGCGCAGCGCCGGCATCTCGGCGGCGCGGATCGCCTGGATGCGGGCGGCTTCGGCCTGGTGCTGGGTGCGCTCGGCCATCTCGCGCACGGCAAGATCGTGGGTCTGGCCGGATTCGTTGACGTCGGCATGGGCGCCGATCCAGCGCAGATGGAACAGGGTGGCTTCGGCCTTGCGGACCTTGGCGGCGACCTCGCGATAGCGCACGGCCTGGCGGGCCTGCTTCTTCAGGCCTTCCATCTGGCCGGAGAGCTGGCCGATCACGTCCTCGACGCGGGTGAGGTTGGTTTCGGCGGCCTTCAGCCGCAGCTCGGCTTCGTGGCGGCGGGCATGGAGACCCGCGACACCGGCGGCGTCTTCCAGCACGCGGCGGCGCTGCTCCGGCTTGGCCTGGATGATCTCGCCGATCTTGCCCTGGTGGACGAGGGCGGGCGAGCGCGCGCCGGTGGCGGCGTCGGCGAACAGGATCTGCACGTCGCGGGCGCGCACGTCGCGGCCGTTGATGCGATAGACCGAGCCGGCCTCGCGCTCGATGCGGCGGGAGATCTCCAGAAGCTGGCTGTCGTTCATCGCCGCCGGCGCGGTGCGATCGGCGTTGTCGATCGTCATCGTCACTTCGGCGTGGTTGCGCGCCGGACGGTTGCCGGATCCGGCGAAGATCACCGCGTCCATGTCGGCGGCGCGCAGCGATTTGTACGAGGTCTCACCCATCGCCCAGCGCAGCGCTTCGACGAGATTCGACTTGCCGCAACCGTTGGGTCCGACCACGCCGGTCAGGCCGGGCTCGATGACGAAGTCCGTGGGCTCAACGAAGGACTTGAAGCCGTGAAGGCGCAGGCGGGTGATTTTCATAAGCACGCATCTCTGTTGGCAGGCGCGAATCCCCCTGCCGGGACAATACCATGGAAGGCAATGTCGCTATCCGGGCGAGTCGCGCGAGGCGCCTCATGCGGCTGGACAATGGCCGCGGTGCGCCGCGAGGGCAACCGGCGAAAGCCGCTTTTCCCAAGGGATTTATCCCGGGAATGATACGGCTTTCGAGATGCGAATCAGGCGTTGAGGGCGAAGAATCAGCTCTTCAGCAGCGGATTGATCTTCTTGGCGAATTCCTCGAACGAGGCCTCGCCCTTGATCTTCTCGCCGTTGATAAAGAAGGTCGGCGTCGAATCCACCTTCAAAACGTCGCTGGCGTATTTCTGGTCGGCGGCGATCTTGTCGAGCAGCGCCTGGTCCTTCAGGCAGGCTTCGACCTGCTGCTGGGTGAGGCCGGCCTGCTTGCCGATCCGCGTCAGGGTCTCGGTGGTGTTCTTCATCACCCAGTCGTTCTGCTGCCGGAACAGCATGTCGGTGACAGCGAAGTATTTCGGCGCATCGCCATTGGCGATGCAGCGCGACAGCATCGAGCCGGCGGCGGCTTTGATGTCGAGCGGGAACTCGCGGAAGACGTAACGCACCTTGCCGGTGTCGATGTATTCCGCCTTGATCTTGGGGAACACCTGCTCGTTGAAGGCCGCGCAATGCGGGCAGGTCATCGAGGCGAATTCGGTGATGGTGACGGCGGCGTCCTTCGGGCCGAGCGCCATGTCGGGCAGCGACACGGGCTTGGCCACGTCACCGGCGGCCTGCGCCATGGCGTCGGAGATGAACCGCAATGGGGAGAACCCGGCGACCGCGGCAAGCCCGGTCAGCGACAGCATCGTGGTGAAGGCGCGGCGGGTGATGATCAAGGTCGGCTCCCGGATTGGCGTGGTCTTGCCCGAAGTTCCCATTTGGGCGGCCTGTCGCTAGCTTGAAACGTCGTTTGAGGCAATGGCGGGCCGCGGGAACGGGTCCAGATTGACCGCGAAATGAGGCTCAATTTCGCTTGATGGCCGCCCCGAGCCGCGCCAGCGCAGACTTGAGCTGTTCATCTTCGATGTCCCCGAGGGTCTCCTCCACCTTGGCGACACTCTTGGGGTCCGGCGGGCCCGGCCGGACCGGCCGCTTGGCGCGCGACAGGGGGGCCTGGCGGAAGGCGAGCTTGCCGACCGCGCTCCAGCCGAAGAAGCGGTTGACCCGTTCCAGGATCACATCCGCGGAATGCTGGATCTCCAGCGCCATCGGCCCCTCGACCCGCAGCACCAGCGTGGCCGGCTCCTGCGGCTGGCCCTCGACCGGTCGCGGCCATTGCATCTTGAGGGGCTCGGCATGCGCCGCGATCTCCGCCCCGGCAATCTGCGCCCACCGCGTCACCAACTCGCGCGCGGCAAAGCCCTGTTTGGCGTACGCCTCGGCAAAGACGTCGTTGAGCAGCAGCGAGAGCGGCTTGGCGCTGATGGGGCCCGGCTTGGGTGGGAATTTGGACATGGACCCTTATAGCACTGCGGCGTGAGAGCCACAGGCTCTTCGCCGTCATGGCGGGTTCGTCCCGGCCATCCACGTTCTCTTGCGAAGAAAGACGTGGATGCCCGCGACAAGCGCGGGCATGGCGTGGAGAGGTCGGTGCGTTGTCGTTACAGTGGGAGCATGAGCCCCAAATCCGCCCTGAAGGCGAAATCGGAACCCAGTCAGCCGGAGACCGCATCGCGCCCCTTGGCGCTGCTCGCCTGGTACGACCGCCACCGCCGCCGCCTGCCGTGGCGGGCGGCGTCGGGTGAGGCATCGGACCCTTACCGCGTGTGGTTGTCCGAGATCATGCTCCAGCAGACCACGGTAAAGGCGGTCGGCCCTTACTTCGAAAAATTCGTCGCGCGCTGGCCTGATGTCACCGCGCTGGGGCGGGCTTCGCAGGACGACGTGCTGCGGATGTGGGCGGGGCTCGGCTATTACTCCCGTGCGCGCAATCTCCATGCCTGCGCGGTCGCGGTGACGCGCGAGCATGGCGGCGTCTTTCCCGACACGGAGGAGGGGCTGCGCGCGTTGCCGGGCATCGGGCCTTACACCGCGGCTGCGATCGCCGCGATCGCCTTCGATCGCCGCACCATGCCGGTCGACGGCAATATCGAGCGGGTGGTGTCGCGCCTGTTCGCGGTCGAGGAGGAGCTGCCGCAATCAAAACCGCTGATCCAGCAACTGGCGGCGACGCTCCTTGCCGACTCCCGCGCCGGTGATAGCGCACAGGCATTGATGGATCTCGGCTCTTCGATTTGCACGCCGAAGAAGCCGGCCTGCTCGCTGTGTCCGCTGAACGATGATTGCATCGCTCGCGTGCAAGGCACGCAGGAGAGTTTTCCGCGCAAGGCGCCGAAGAAGAGCGGGACGCTGCGGCGCGGCGCTGCCTTCGTCGTGACGCGCGGCGACGAACTGCTGGTCCGCAGCCGGCCCGAAAAGGGCCTGCTCGGGGGCATGACGGAGGTGCCGGGCTCGGACTGGCTCGCCGGTCAGGAGGACGCGACGGCGAAGCAGCAGGCGCCCGCGCTGAAGGGCCTGTCGCGCTGGCAGCGCAGGGTGGGCGTCGTCACCCACGTCTTCACGCATTTTCCGCTGGAACTGGTGGTCTATACCGCCAAGGCAGAAGCTCGCACGCGGGCACCCGCGGGCATGCGCTGGGTGCCGATCGCGACGCTGGCCGGCGAAGCGCTGCCCAACGTCATGCGCAAGGTGATCGCGCACGGATTGCGCCTCCCGCCGGCCCCATCCTCCTGACACCACGCTGGCAGCAGGGCCGCGTTAACAGGGGGCGACACGGAGGCTCCCCAATGGTCAAGACCGCGCTCGACAACTTTCCCAGGCCGCCCTGTGCCGAGCTGCTGGGATGGCGCCTGCTCGATGCCCGTCCGGAGGAGGGCTGGATCAAGCTCGGCTTCGAGGGCAAGCCCGAATTCTGCAATCCGGCGGGCTTCATCCAGGGCGGCATGCTCTCGGCCATGCTCGACGACACCATGGGCCCGGCCGTGCTGGTGATGAGCGAGGGCCGGCTCTACACCACCACCATCAGCATGACCGTGAACTTCCTGAGCCCCGCAAAGCCCGGCCCGATCATCGGCGAGGCGACGGTGACGCAACTCGGCAAGACCATTGCCTTCGTCGAGGCCAGGCTGATGACCGAGGACGGCACCGTGCTTGCCACCGCGACCGCGAGCGAGCGGCTGCTGGAAGCGGCGAGAGTGGTTCGCTGACCAGGTGCGGCGGGCCCATTCTGCTCGAATAGGAGGGGATGCCTCGCGCAGCGCGGAAGCGGACAGAGATCTACCCGCGCGTGCAATCGCAGAATTTGCTCGCGAATTCCTTGCGCACGCAATGAGCGTGCGGCTCGTTGTCGGCTCTAGCAACGCGAGCATTTGACTCGCGCATATTGTCGCAGCCCGCAGAGAAAACAGGTGGATACGTGCAATCCGCAGGCGAATCGCGACGGTCGAGGCGTCATCGACGTGACTTGCGGCAAATTGACCAATTCATATTTTTCGTGGAAACTTTGAATGTTAGTGCCCCCGATAAAAATTTCACAAACCTGAACGGGATGATTGTCAAGGCGCGCTCTATTTGAGGCATTGAGGTGAGTTATGCCGCTTGCGCTTATTGAGACCGGTCATTGCAACGTCGATCTGAAACCGTCCCCGATTGAGCCATCCTGGATCATTGAAGGAAACCCGGAAGCGCGCTCGCACCTGCTGTCAACCAGCGCGTGCGGCACCGCCACGACCCTGATCTGGTCCTGCACCATGGGCAAGTTCAACTGGTACTACGATCTCGACGAGACGATCATGATCCTTGAAGGATCAACGGTGATCGAGAGCGATGGCATGCCACCGAAGCGCTACGGTGTCGGCGACGTTGTCTTCTTCCGCGAGGGCGCGCACGCCAAATGGCACATCGAAGACTATGTGAAAAAGGTCGCCTTCCTGCGCCAGACCAATCCCGTCGGGCTCGGTTACGCTATCCGTGCCATCAATAAGCTTAAGCGCATGTCGTCAACCTTGGGCGGTCGTCGCTCCACCTAACTCGCGCCGTCAACGGCATTGCGGAGTGTGAAGCAACGACCTAGGTGCTCGCGCCTCTCGCATCGGCGCGCCGCGGCACGATCGGCGGCTTGGCATTCAGCGCCTCGACCTGGAACCCCGCGACGCGCTTGTAGTTGGCGGCGATGTCTTCCAGCTCGTGCTGCGACAGCACGTCGGTGACGACCTCAAAGCCGTCGGGCGCGCGCTCTTCGACCAGTTGCATCACCTGCTCGGGTCCGTTCTTGCGGTTGAGCAGGACGAGGTCGGTGGTCGCCGGCCTCCGCTCGGCCTCGTAGGCGAGCAGCGCTGCCTGCGTCGGGCCATGCGCCAGGATCTCGCGGGTGATGACGCGGGCATCGAGGATCGCCTGCGAGGCGCCGTTCGATCCGATCGGGTACATCGGATGCGCGGCATCCCCCATCAGCGTGACGCGGCCGAACGTCCACTGTGACACCGGATCGCGGTCCACCAGCGGATATTCGTAGGCGTGCGGGCAGTTCCGGATCAGGCCGGGCACGTCGAGCCAGTCGAACTGCCAGCTCTCGAACCACGGCAAGAACTCCTCCAGCCGCGCGGTGCGGTTATAGTCCTCGCGTCGCCACTGGTAGGTCGGCGGCATGTGGCGCTCAGCGACCCAGTTGATCAGATGGTTGCCCGCCGCATCCGGCACCTTGCTGATCGGATAGCAGACGAATTTCAGGATCTCGTGCCCGGCCATGATCATGGTGCGGCCGGTGAGGAATGCCTTTGCCGGCGTCACGCCGCGCCAGAGGATGCGGCCGTTCCAGATCGGCGGGCCTTCATCGGGATAGAGCTTTTCTCGTGCGGCGGAATGGATGCCGTCGGCGGCGATCATGATCGCGCCTTCGTAGGTGCCTGCGGCCTTGCCGGTCGCCTTGTCGATAAAATCGGCGCGGACGCCGTCCGCTGTCTCGGTCCAGCCGGTCAGATGATGGCTGGTGAGGATGCTGTCGCGGCCGAGCCGCTCGATTGCGGTGTCGAGCAGGAGCTGCTGCAGCGTGCCGCGATGGATCGAGAATTGCGGCCATTTGTAGCCGGCCTCCAGCCCGCGCGGCTCACTCCAGATCGGCTTGCCGTGCTTGGAGAAGTAGGCGAGCTCGCTTGTGCGCACGCCGCTGGCATCGAGCTTGTCGATCAGCCCGAGCTCGGTCAGCTCGCGCACGGCATGCGGCAGCACGTTGATGCCGACGCCGAGTGGTTTCAGCTCCGCGACGCTCTCGAACACTTTTACGGGAACGCCGATTCCGTGCAGGCTGAGCGCAAGCGTCAGCCCGCCGATGCCGCCGCCGGCGATGAGTACCGTCATGACAAAGCCCCTCCGATTGCGGGCGTCTTGGCACAGGCGGGCGGATGTGGGCAACTGCGAAGAGGATGTCGTGCTATGGACCTCGGGGCCGACAGTCGTTAATTTCCAATTTTCCCATGAGGTCCGACATGCTCAAGCTCTACTACGCCACCGGCACCTGCGCGCTCGCCACCTACATCACCCTGGAGGAGGCCGGCGCCGACTACACGGCTGAACGGCTGAGCTTCAAGGACAATCAGCAGAACAGCCCGGACTATCTCGCCATCAACCCGAAGGGCCGCGTGCCCGCGCTGGTGACCGACCGCGGCGTCCTGACCGAGACGCCGGCGATGCTGGCCTATATCGCGCAGACCTTTCCCAAGGCGAAGCTCGCGCCGCTCGACGATCCCTTCGACTTCGCCCAAGTGCAGTCGTTCAATTCCTATCTCTGCTCGACCGTGCACATCAACCATGCGCACAAGATGCGCGGCGCGCGCTGGGCGACACAGGAGAGCTCGTTCGCCGACATGAAGGCGATGGTGCCGAAGACCATGGGCGCCTGCTTCGCCCTGATCGAGCAGAAGATGTTTAGGGGGCCGTGGGTGATGGGCGATCAGTTCACGATCTGCGATCCCTATCTTTACACCCTGTCGACCTGGCTCGAAGGCGACAGCGTCGACATCAACGCCACGCCGAAGATCGCCGATCATTTCAAGCGGATGTCGGAACGGCCTGCCGTGCGCAAGGTGATGGACGCGCAGAAGGCGTAAGGTTCTTGTAGGGTGGGCAACGGCGCGAAGCGCCGTGCCCACCATTTCCACGTCATGAAAGAATTGGTGGGCACGCTTCGCTTTGCCCACCCTACGACGAAGCCCTCCGCTTCTCCAACTCCCGTCCCGTCTCCAGCATCAGCCGCCGCAGCCAGATCGAGCCGGAATCCATCTGCGCGCGGGTCGGATAGAACATGAACTGCTCGTCGATGCCGGGGTCGAGCGGTGGGGTCACGGTGACGAGGCCGAGCTGCCTCGACAGCGCCGCGATCAGCCGGCGCGGCACGAAGGCGACAAGGTCGGTGCGGGCGGCGACGTGCAGCGCTTCGAGATAGCCTGACACGACGAGTGCAATGTGCCGCTCGATGCCCTTGGCTCGCAGCCAGGTGTCGATCAGATCCTCACTATTGCCCCGGATGATCACGCCGACATGGCGCGCGGCGAGGAACGTTTCGCGCCGCTTCAGCTTGGTTCCCATGGGATGGCCGCGCCGCACCGCCAGCGCGTCGCTGTCGGTGTAGAGCAGCTGGCGGTGAAATCCCTTGAAGGCGTTGCCGATCGAGATCACGAGGTCGATGGTGCGGGCGAACTCGGCGTGGAAGATCGCAGGCCCCCGCCACGGCACGACATCGACGCGAACGTTGGGAGCGGCCCGCGTCACTTTCTCCATCAAGGGCGGCATCAACAGCTCGACCGCGAGGTCCGGCATCATCAGGCGGAATTGCCGTTCGCTGCGCGCGGCGTCGAATTCATCCGGCACGAACAGCCCGCGCACCTGATCGAGCGCCTGTGCCAGCGGCGCGCGCAGGGCCTGTGCCCGCGGCGTCAGCTCCATGCGCGCGCCGGTGCGCACCAGCAGCGGGTCGCCGAAGATGTCGCGCAGGCGTTGCAACGCGTGGCTCGTCGCCGGCTGTGACAGGCCGATCCTCATGGCCGCGCGGCTGACATTGGCTTCGCGCAGCAGCGCGTCGAGTGCGGTCAAGAGGTTCAGGTCAAGCGAATTCAAATTCATGAGGCGAATAGATATCATATTGGCTATCGATTTGAAGAATGCTGATCGGCGGACGATGATCTCCACGACGCCACCACACGGAGATGCCGCCATGAGCGCTGCCGCCAACAAGAAACTGATGCAGGATATTTTCGCCGCCGCCGCCAACCCCGATCCGGGCGCGCGCGACCGCGCCCTGTTCGCCGCAAGCCTCGCCGACGATGCCAGATGGGTCGTGACCGGCCAGTATTCCTGGTCGCGCACCTTCACCGGCAAGGAAGCGATCCTCAACGATCTGCACGGCTATGTGCGCACCCGCCTGCGCGACCGGACGCGCACCGTTGCCCACCGCTTTATCGCCGATGGCGACATCGTCGTGGTCGAAGCCAAGGGCGACAACGTCACGCCGGAAGGCGTGCGCTACGACAACGATTACTGCCTGGTGTTTCGCCTGGAGGGCGGCAGGATCAAGGAGATCCGGGAATATTGCGACTCGGTCCTGACCGAGAAGGCGCTCGGCCCGTTTCCGCAAACACCCGCGAGGGCCGCGAGCTGACCGGATTGAACGACGTCGCGCCGACCGACCGACCCGGTCCGTTACGGCCGTCAATGGTCGTGCGGGCCTGGCGGACGCTGGTGGAGATCATGCGGGTCCGGCGGGAGCGGTCCCGGGCCCGGTGCCAGCTCGCTGCCATGACCGAGCGGGAGCTGCAGGACTGCGGGATGACCCGGTCGGAGATTGCGTACGAGCTGCATAAGCCCCGCCGGCGAAGTTAAGATCGGAAGGCGTTGCCTCGCCCCCGCTGGAAGCGGTCGAGAACGCGCTTGGCAAAATGACGCAGGGGCGGCCTGACGAACGTCCATCGGGACGCTCCATGCAGCGATCTGCATGCGCCTGCGGGCCTTGCGCCAAAACCTTGCGCAACTGCCGATAAAATCAGCAGTTCTGCTGCGATCCTTCGCGCGCACGCGCGAAGGATTAGAAGGTTCAATTAACGAGTGTCCCCCATTGTGTCGCGGTGCAGCGTGGGTCGCCGAGCAACGACCCACGGCTGCCAGGGTGGCCGGTGACGATCGCCGGACGTTCGGCCGCTCGAATTCACATGCATCTGGGTGGACAGTGGGAATGCCGAAATTTCGTTTGCGGATCAGGGGACGCCTGTACGCAGGCTTCATGGCCTTGGTGGCGGTCGGTCTCGTGATGGCGGTGGTCGCCATCTGGAACTTGCGGGCCGTGCAGGATCAGGTCGCAAAACTCTCGGCGTTCTCGGACAGCACGGCGCGGGTTCTGGAGATCTCGACCCATCTCCAGGCGATCCAGCGGGCCAATCTGCGCTACATCTACGACGCCAGCGAACCTGCGATGAAGGAAGCTTCTGAACGGGAAGCCGCGGCGACCGAGCTGTTGAAGGTCGGAGCGCAGGGGACGGCCTCCGAGGAGCGGCGCAAGCTCTACGAAGATCTCATCACCGACATCGCCAGGATGCGGAGCCTGCGTGACAATCTCGGCGACGCCGTCAACGAGGCGCGAACCGGCAAGGCGACGCTGTTGCCGAGCGGCGACGAACTGACCGTCAAGATGGGCAAGCTGGTCGATACGGCGCGCGCAGCCGTTGACGAAGACACCGCGGCCCTCGTTGCGGACCTCGAATCCAGGCTCCTTCTCGTCCAGATCGCGAACTGGCGTTTCTTGGCCTTGCGCGACACCAAGGGGCCGGCCAACTTCAGGACGAATGTCGACAGGGCCATGCAGCGGCTCACGGCGCTCGAAAAGAGCCCGCAGGCGACGGAATTGCGCGCCACGCTCGCGCCGGTGAAGACCTCGCTCGGAATCTACAAATCCGCGTTCGAGACGACGTCGGCCGCGATGCTCCAGGCCGACGAGATCTATCACAAGAACCTCGCCCCGCTCATCGTCGAGAGCATCGGCAAGCTCAAGGTCGCCGAAACCACCCTGAAGAAGGACTACAAGGATTCGCGTACCACCGCCGAAGCCGTGATCGAGGGCACGACGTCCGTGCAGGCGATCGCGGGCGGCCTCGCCGTTCTGTTCGGGTTGATCGTCGCCTTCCTGATCGCCCGCAGCATCGTCGGTCCCCTGACCTCGATGACGCGCGCGATGGGGCTGCTCGCCGGTGGCAATCTCGAGGTCGAGATTCCCGGCCGCGGCAAGACCGACGAGATCGGCGACATGGCCAAGGCGATCGAGGTGTTCAAGAACAACATGGTCGACACCGAGCGCATGCGCGCGGAGCAGGTGGAGGTCGAGGCGCGGCAGGCCGAGGGCCGCAAGAAAGACATGGTCCGGCTCGCCGACCAGTTCGAGCAGGCGGTCGGCGAGATCGTCGACACCGTGTCGTCGGCATCGAACGAGTTGGAGGCCTCGGCCGGCACGTTGACCACGACCGCCTCGCGGGCCCAGGACCTGTCCACGGAAGTCGCCAGCGCCTCACAAGAGGCCTCGGCCAACGTACAGGCGGTTGCCTCCGCGACCGAGGAGCTGTCCTCCTCGGTTTCGGAGATCGCCCGCCAGGTGCAGGAATCCGCCCGCATCGCCAGCGAGGCGGTGGGGCAGGCGAGCAGGACCAACGACCGGGTCGGCGAGCTCTCCAAGGCCGCCGCCCGCATCGGCGACGTGGTCGAGCTGATCAGCACCATCGCGGGCCAGACCAATCTGCTGGCGCTGAACGCCACCATCGAGGCGGCGCGCGCGGGCGAGGCCGGCCGCGGCTTTGCCGTGGTTGCCTCCGAGGTCAAGGCGCTGGCCGAGCAGACCGCGAAGGCCACCGGTGAGATCGGCCAGCAGATTTCCAACATCCAGGCCGCTACCGAGCAATCCGTCGGCGCCATCAGGGAGATCAGCGGCACCATCGAGCGGCTGTCGGAGATTTCCTCGACGGTCGCGGCCGCCGTGGAGCAGCAGGGCGCGGCGACGCAGGAGATCTCCCGCAACGTCCAGCAGGCGGCCCACGGCACCCAGCGCGTTTCCACCAATATCGGCGACGTGCAGCGCGGTGCCTCCGAGACCGGTTCGGCCTCCTCGCAGGTGCTCTCGGCGGCGCGCTCGCTGTCAGCCGACAGCAACCGGCTGAAGCAGGAGGTCGCCAGGTTCCTGAACTCGGTCCACGCCGCCTGATCGGCGCGGGCGTTTCAAAAGCAAAGGTCCACGCGCAGGCGCGTGGACCTGCGATGGTGGCGTGCCGGAAGTTGCTCGAGGCCCGGATAAATTCGTCGATACAATCGGGCGTGTGACTCGCGCCGCATCCTGGCGCAAGCCGCGCCGGACAAATTCGATTGCCACTTTCCTGTTCAGATGATCGCAGAACTGGCGGCGCCTGCCATCACCACGGCATCTTTCGTGCGATCCTCCGTAGTCGACGCGTGGCAAATGCAGCATTGAATTAAGAAGTATTCTTCATGGTGTCGCGGTGCAGCGCGAATCTCCGAAAGGTGATTGCGGCTGGGCGGGGGGCCGCTGCGACGTCGGGGAGTCGTTCGGTTGCTCCATCTCTCTTGCTATGGATGGACGGTGAAGATGCCGAGCTTGCATTTCAGAATCCGGGGGCGTCTCTACGCCGGATTTTCGGTTCTCGTTGTCGTGGGCTTGATCATGGCCGCGGTCGCGATCTGGAATTTGTGGGCGGTCCAGGGCCAGATGGCGCGGCTATCCGCACTCTCGGACAACACGGCCCGCGTCCAGGAAATCTCGATCAACCTCCAGGCGCTGCGGCGCGCCAATCTCCGCTACATCTATGACGCCAACGAGCCGGCCTTCAAGGAGGCTGCGGAGCGGGAGGGGGCGACGGTGGAGCTGCTGAAGGACGCGGCCAAGTCGACGGTCTCCGAGGAGCGGCTCAAGATCTACAATGGCCTGATCGGTGACGTCGAAAAGATGAAGTCCCTGCGCGAGCGCATGGGCGCTGCGGTCAACGAGACGGCGAAAGGCAAGGCTGTTCTGCTCGCCGGCGGCGATGAGCTGACCGCCAACACCGGCAAGCTCGTCGACGCCGCGCGTGAAACCGGCGATACCAGCGTGACCGCCCCCGTCGCCGATCTCGAATCCAAGATCCTGCTGGTTCGTGTTGCAAACTGGCGCTTCCTCGCCGTCCGGGACGCAAAGGGGCCGGCGACCTTCAGGACCAATGTCGATCGGGCGCAGCAAGCGCTCAAGTCACTGGAGGGGGCCGGTCTGCCGAACGAGGTCAAGGTCGCGTTCGGACCGATCAAGAGCTCGCTTTCGGCCTACAAGGCGGCGTTCGAGACGACCTCCGCCGCCATCCTCCAGGCCGATGAAATCTACCGCAACAGTATCGCTCCCCTGATCGGCGAAAGCGTCGACAAGCTCAAGGTGGCGGAGACCGGATTGAAGGCCGACTACCAGAAGTCGCGCGCGGCCGCCGATGGCGTCATTGCCAATACGACCTGGATCCAGGAAGTCGCCGGCGGCCTTGCGATCCTGTTCGGCAGCCTCGTCGCCTTCCTGATCGCGCGCAGCATCGTCGGACCGCTGACCACGATGACCCGGGCGATGGGAGCCCTCGCCGGTGGCGATCTCAAGGTCGAGATTCCGGGCCGTGGCAATCGCGACGAGATCGGAGACATGGCCAAGGCGATCCAGGTGTTCAAGGAGAGCATGGTCGAGACCGAGCGCCTGCGTCACGAGCAGGTCGAGGTCGAGGCGCGGCAGGCCGAGGGCCGCAAGGCCGACATGAGAAACCTGGCCAATCAGTTCGAACGTGCGGTCGGCGAGATCGTCGACACCGTGTCGTCGGCATCGAACGAGTTGGAGGCCTCAGCCGGCACGTTGACCACGACCGCCTCGCGGGCCCAGGACCTGTCCACGGAGGTCGCCAGCGCCTCTCAAGAGGCCTCGGCCAACGTACAGGCGGTTGCCTCCGCGACCGAAGAGCTCTCCTCCTCTGTCGGCGAGATCGCCCGCCAGGTGCAGGAATCCGCCCGCATCGCCAGCGAGGCGGTGGGGCAGGCGAGCAGGACCAACGACCGGGTCGGCGAGCTCTCCAAGGCCGCCGCCCGCATCGGCGACGTGGTCGAGCTGATCAGCACCATCGCGGGCCAGACCAATCTGCTGGCGCTGAACGCCACCATCGAGGCGGCGCGCGCGGGCGAGGCCGGCCGCGGCTTTGCCGTGGTTGCCTCCGAGGTCAAGGCGCTGGCCGAGCAGACCGCGAAGGCCACCGGTGAGATCGGCCAGCAGATTTCCAACATCCAGGCCGCTACCGAGCAATCCGTCGGCGCCATCAGGGAGATCAGCGGCACCATCGAGCGGCTGTCGGAAATCTCCTCGACGGTTGCCGCGGCCGTCGAACAGCAGGGCGCGGCGACGCAGGAAATCTCCCGCAACGTCCAGCAGGCGGCTCACGGCACCCAGCGCGTCTCGACCAATATCGGCGACGTGCAGCGCGGCGCCTCCGAGACCGGTTCGGCCTCCTCGCAGGTGCTCTCGGCGGCGCGCTCGCTGTCGGCCGACAGCAACCGGCTGAAGCAGGAGGTCGCGAGATTCTTGAACTCGGTCCACGCCGCCTGATCGGCGCGGGCATTTCAAAAGCAAAGGTCCACGCGCAGGCGCGTGGACCCGGGTTGAAGGCGTGGCGCGATCAGGCGACCTTGGTCATCATGTGCTTGAACATGTTGGCGCGCGCTTCGTCGTCCATCTCGGCCTTGAAGGTGAACTTGTCCTTCAGCCCGATCGCGCGCACAGCCGCAGGGCGCGCCGAGATCTCGTCGACCAGGCGCTTTACGTTCGGATATCGTGCAAAGGCGTCGTCGCCGAGCTTGAATGGCACCATCCGCGCCCAGCCCCACAGCGCCATGTCGACGATCGAATAGCTGTCGCCGACCATGTAGCGGTGGTCTTTGAGGTGGCCGTCGAGAATCTTGTAGTGGCGATCGGTCTCGTACTGATAGCGGTTATGGGCGTAGTCGTGGTTCTGGTCCTTCGGCGCGAAATGCTTGAAGTGCACGGCCTGGCCCGAATACGGGCCGACGCCGGTGGCGATGAACATCAGCCATGACAGCGTCTCGCCGCGCAACGAGGCGGTGGGCAGGAATTTTCCGGTCTTCTCGGCGAGATAGAGCAGGATGGCGTTCGAATCGAACACGATCGTGCCGCCGTCGTCGATCGCCGGCACCTTGCCGTTCGGATTGATCTTGAGGAAATCCGGCGTGAACTGCTCGCCCTTGCGGGTGTCGATCTTCACCGGCTCAAAAGGAAGGCCGGACTCTTCGAGATAAAGCGCGACCTTGGTCGGGTTCGGCGAACCGTTGAAGTAGAATTTGAGCATCACACATCTCCCCAGTGTTTCTTGCCGAGAGTGAACGCAGCGTCATTGCCGCGGGGCCGGCCTGTCTTGCCTGAAGCTCGTCGGGGAGGGCAACCGGCGAGTTTGCCGGGCGGTACCTGCGCGCCGCGCAGATCAGCCGGCGTAACAAAGGCCGATCGCCGCCGTAATAATCATCCCGGCGCCGACGGCTTCCAGCCGCAGCCCGAGCCGCGCGGCAAGATGCATGTCGGAGGCCCGTGCCGATCGCTCCGATCCGCGCGAGTAGCCGTGCACGATGACGTCGTGATTGAAGTCGTCGTGCGCCTCGTTGCTGCTGGCGAGCCCGACGCAGACCACGAGCACGCCGAACAGAGCGAGGCCGAAAAATCCCAGCAGCGCGATCAGGAACATCGGAAACATGCCGAGCAGGAAGATCGGCAGCAGCGGCACCAGCAGCAAGGTCTCGGACTGTCGTCGCATGAGAGCCAACCGGTCAGGACGGGGCTGATCGGTCGAATCTAGTCCTGGTTCCGCTGGCTTTCAACCACCGCTGCCACTCCGGGGCGCGCCTCTTGGCGCGAGCTATGATGCGCAATTGCGCATCTGAGAGTCCATTGGGCGGCGTGTGCTTGGGTTCGATGGATTCCGGGTTCTCGCTTCGCGGGCCCCGGAATGACGGAGGAGAGGGAGGACTACTCCGCCGCCATGCCGGAGCGGATCTCGGCGCGGAGCTCGTCGATCAGCTTGAGACCCTTCTTGGTCTCGACATGCCAGAAGGTCCAGCCGTTGCAGGCCTGCGCGCCCTGCGCCACCGCGCCGATGCGGTGGATCGAGCCGACCTTGTCGCCGAACATGATGGCGCCGTCGGCGCGGACCAGGGCGCCGAGCTTCTTCTTGGCGTCGAACAGCTTCGTGCCGGGCATGATCATGCCGCGCTCGATCAGCTCGGAGAACGCGACCCGCGGCGCCTCGCGCGCGGTCATGAACGGGGCAAGGCTTGCCTCCGGCAGCGGCTCGACCGCGGCGATGCGGGCCTCGGCGGCCTTGGCGTAGGTCTTGTCGCGCTCGAAGCCGATATAGGAGCGGCCGAGACGTTTGGCGACGGCGCCGGTGGTGCCGGTGCCGTTGAAGGGGTCGATCACGAGATCGCCGGGCTTCGATGACGACAGCAGCACGCGCGCGAGCAGGCCTTCCGGCTTCTGCGTCGGATGCACTTTCTTGCCGTCGGCGCCCTTGAGGCGCTCCTCGCCGGTGCAGAGCGGGATCAGCCAGTCGGAACGTGCCTGCACGTCCTCGTTGGCGGCCTTCAGCGCTTCGTAGTTGAAGGTGTAGCCCTTGGCCTTCTCGTCGCGCGCGGCCCAGATCATGGTCTCGTGCGCGTTGGTGAAGCGGCGGCCGCGGAAGTTCGGCATCGGGTTGGTCTTGCGCCAGACGATGTCGTTCAGGAGCCAGAAGCCGAGGTCCTGCATGATCGCGCCGACGCGGAAGATGTTGTGATAGGAGCCGATCACCCAGATCGTCGCCGACGGCTTCATCGCGCGGCGGGCGGCAAGCAGCCAGGCGCGGGTGAAATCGTCATAGGCGGAGAATGAATCGAACTTGTCCCAGTCGTCGTTGACGGCATCGACATGGGATTCGTCGGGGCGCTTCAGATCGCCCTTGAGCTGGAGATTGTACGGCGGATCTGCGAACACCAGATCGACCGAACCAGCCTGAAGCTTCGACATCTCGGCGACGCAATCACCGAGGATGATGCGATGCGACGAAGACTCAAAATTTGTGCGGGGCGCCCTTGCAGACGCCCCGCGACGCGACTCTACCATGACTCAAGAACTCTGACTCAGGCGACGCTGTCGGCGACGCGGGACCAAACAACCGACTGACCGTTACATTGAAGGGGCAAAGTAAAAATCGACTTAATCCGCCGCTTTCGTGTGCAGGCCTCGCATCGCGCGTCGTGCGTGGTTCGCTGTTCGCATTCGCCGAGTTTTACAGTGTATTTCTCGTTTCTTCGCGCTGCGGGAGCCGCTGGAGCTGCGAAACGACTCCAAATTTCTCTCGGAAAAAATTGCTCAACCCTCGGAAAAAATTGCTGGCATCGGCATGCTGTCGCACTAGGCAATAATTGCCGAGCGGGATATTGATAAAGGCAACGGAAATTTTACGTATGTGGCGCGTTGAGCTTTGTCGCATTTGCGCCCAATTGACGCCATCAAGGACTTAAGGGAAGCCCGCCATGCGCTACGATGATTTCCGCCGCAGCGACGACATCGAGGATCGTCGCGACGAAGGCGGCGGCGGGTTTGGCGGCGGCGGAGGCGGCGGGTTCGGCCTGCCCATGGGCGGCGGCGGGCTCGGCATCGGCACCATCATCGTGCTCGGCCTGATCGGCTACGCCTTCGGCATCGATCCGCGCATCCTGATCGGCGGCGCCGAGATCCTCACCGGCGGCGGCCAGGCGCCGAGCTACCAGACCGATCGCCAGTCGACGTCGGCCAAGCGCGGCGCGCCGACCGACGAGATGGGCAGCATGATCTCCGGCATCCTCGGCGAGATCGACGACCGCTGGAGCGAGATCTTCCAGGCCAGCGGCCAGTCCTACACCGGTCCGAAGATCGTGCTGTTCCGCAACGCCACCAATGGCGGCCGCTGCGGCATGGCGCAGTCGGCGATGGGTCCGTTCTACTGTCCGCCGGATCGCACCATCTTCCTCGACACCGGCTTCTTCCGCGAGGTCGAGACGCGCTTCCGCGGCTGCTCCGGCAAGTCGGCTTGCAATTTCACCACCGCCTACATCATCGCGCATGAGGCCGGCCACCACATCCAGAACCTGCTCGGCATCATTCCGCGCGTGACGCGGCTTCAGCAGCAGGCCGGCAGCAAGGCTGAGGCCAACGCGCTCCAGGTCAAGGTGGAGTTGCAGGCGGACTGTCTGTCCGGCGTCTGGGTCAACCGCGAGGCGAAGAAGCGTCCGAACTTCCTGGAAGCCGGCGATATCGACGCCGCGCTGACCACGGCCAGTGCGATCGGCGACGACACGCTCCAGCGTCAGGCCACCGGACGCGTCGTGCCCGATTCCTTCACCCATGGCTCGGCCGCGCAGCGCAAGCAATGGTTCATGACCGGCTACCAGCAGGGCACGGTCCAGGCCTGCAACACGTTCGGCGGCGGGTCGTAGTACACTGGACTTCGTGCCCCGGACGTAGCGCAGCACGAACTATGATGCCCAATTGCGCATCCGGGAATGCAGGAGTAGTGGCGTCATCCTGAGGTGCTCGCCTCTTCGGCGAGCCTCGAAGGATGGCGAGCTCCCGGCCTATCCTTCGAGGTGCGCCCTTGCGGTGCGCTTGCGCCGCAAAAGCGCGCACCTCCAGAGCGAACGCAAATGCGTTCGTCCGGGGATGACGGCGGTGGCCGGGGAAACAGGAGTGAAGTCGTGGCCTCGATCGACGAAGCAAAACAGTTCATCCCGCTCAACATCGCGGTGCTGACCGTCTCCGACACGCGCGCGCTCGCCGACGACAAGTCCGGCCAGACGCTGGCCGACCGCCTCACCGACGCGGGCCATCATCTTGCCGCGCGCGAGATCGTCACCGACGACGTCGAGGCGATCCGCGCCGTCATCCGCCGCTGGATTGCAGATAGCGGCGTCGACGTCGTCATCACCACCGGCGGCACCGGCTTCACCGGGCGCGACGTCACGCCGGAGGCGATCGAGCCCTTGTTCGAGAAACGCATGGACGGTTTCTCGATCGCATTCCACATGCTGAGCCACGCCAAGATCGGCACCTCGACGATCCAGAGCCGCGCCACCGCGGGCGTTGCCGGGGCAACATACATCTTCTGCCTGCCCGGCTCTCCCGGCGCCTGCCGCGACGGCTGGGACGGCATTCTCGCCGCTCAGCTCGACTACCGCACGCGCCCCTGCAATTTCGTCGAGATCATGCCGCGCCTCGACGAGCATCTGCGCCGGCCGAAGGCGCAAGGCGCGACGGCGTAGTTGCCGGCGTTGACGCTTTCTTCCCTTCTCCCCCTTGTGGGAGAAGGTGGCGCGAAGCGCCGGATGAGGGGTTCCCTCCGCGGAGACCTGTGCTCGTGGAGACATACCCCTCACCCATCTGAGCCCGCGTCTACCGGCGTCGCTGCCCTCTCCCACAAGGGGCGAGGGCATAGCGATGCGCATCTCGCTCTTTGCGACACTCGTTCTCGACTAGAATTTGCTGGTCAGCGAACTCCACACCATCAGCCACATCTGCCGGCACGCCTCCGCGTGCAGGCGTCGCGCCCGGCGCTTGTAGAGATCGACGAGCTCTCCGGTGATGCGGTGCGCGGATTGGTGCCGCTGGTGCATCAGAGATCGCGCTCCCAGGTTTCGCCGACGAGGTTCTGGCCGAAGCTGCGGTGCGGCTCGGTGGCGACCAGCTTGAAGCCGGCATCCTGATAGATCTTTCGCGCGGCTGTGAGATTGCTCTGCGTCCACAGTGTCATCCGCCGATAGCCGCAGGCCCGTGCGAACGAGACGCATTCGGCGACCAGCCGCTGGCCGAGACCCTGTCCGCGTGCGGCGGGGTCGAGCAGCAGCAGCCGCAGCTTGGCGACGTCGTCGCTGGCCTTCACCAGGAACACCGAGCCGACCGGGCGGCCCTCGATGTCGGCGATCCAGCAGCGCTCGCGCGAGGCATCGTAGGAGGTCATGTATTTGGCGACAATCTCGGCCACCAGCGCCTCGAAGCCGGAATCGAAGCCGTATTCGCCAGCATAGAGCGCGCCGTGGCTCTGCACCACCCAGCCCATGTCGCCGGGGCGGGGATCGCGCAGGATCGCGCGCGGCGCCGGCGCGCGCGGCAAAGCGAGCAGCCGCTCGATCGTCTCCATCGCTCCGGTGAGCCGCCTGCGCTCCTCGTCCGGCAGCGGCCGCAGCATCGCGGCGACGTCCTCCTGGGACGAGCGCTCCAGCTTGGCGAAGGCCTGGCGGCCCTTTGCGGTCAGGCTGAGCTGAACCTGCCGGCGGTCGCTGGCAAGTGGCTTGCGGGCGATCAGGCCGCTCTCGTCGAAATTCTGCACGATGCGGCTGAGATAGCCGGCGTCGAGCCCGAGCGCGATGCCGATCTCCTTGGCCGATTGCACGCCTCCATGGGCGAGCTCGTAGAGCACGCGGGCCTCGCTCAGCGAGAACGGGCTCTTCAGGAGCTGCTGGTCGAGAACGCCGAGCTTGTGGGTGTAGAAGCGGTTGAAGGCGCGGACCGCCTGAACCTGGTCGTCGGCGACCTGTCCGGCCGCAGCGCTTGATGACGACGAGCTTGATGGCAGAGGGCTTGATGGCATGGGTCACCTCAATATTTGCCATTGTCAAACAATTATTTGACGTTGGCAAGCATCAAGAGTGAGTATAAAAGGTGGCTTTAGCCGACCATGACGATCCGGCTGCGCAGCATGGTCCGGGACGAGCGGCCGAGCCGGCGCAGCAGCCGCGCCTCGGAGCGGCGGGCCTGGGGCGGGTAGCCGCCGATCCGGTCGTAATGGTCACGCGCGATCAAAAGTCCCTGATCGCCGAGCGGGCCGACCAGCTTGCGGGCCACGGCGCGGAGCATGTCGCGGAATCCGGTGTCGGCGTAGGGCGAGCGGGCGTAGCGGAACACCGCCGCGCGGTCCCGGCCGCTGCTCGCGACGGCCTGGATGAATTGGGTGGTCTCCTCGATCCAGCCGGTTTCCAGCACCGCGCCTGCGGGCAGGAACATCAGCCAGGCCGACCGGGCCTGGAGCGCACCGGCGGCCAGCGCCGCGCCCTGCGAGGATCCCTCGAAGCCGATGAAACGGCAGCCGGCGACGTCGGCCACGCGCTCGATGACGCCGTTGCGGGTGCCGTCGACCAGGAGCACTTCCCGGACGATGCCCGCGGCGGCGCCGGGGACCAGCGCGGCCAGAGTTGCGACCGCCGTCTGCTCGACGCCCTCGGTCGGAATGATGACGCTCAGCATGGTTGAGGCTTCGATGTCCGCACTTCGGGAGAAGCGTAACTTGTTATGATGTTGTCATAAACACGCGGCAATGCCGAGTGCAACTTTTCGGCGGGGCTCCGCCGTTCGATGGTAAACTGCCAGAGCCATCGCATCCAAAGATGTCCCGCGCGGGACGGCAATGTTGCTGAATATTTCGGCGCAGCTTTGTCTTGACCGTATTAACCCGGAGTTTCGTTCCGATATTGCGCGCCACGCAGGCGGATCGCAATCCTACGAGAGGAGGATGCGAGTGGAACGACGCCCGGGAACGGGAAAAGCAGGCAATCCATTGTGCTGAAGAGGGCTTCGTATGACTGCCGATCAACTTGCTGTTAGCGCGCCGTCGACATCTCCCAGGCCGGCCGCCGCGCCGACCTTGCGGATCCGGGCGCTGATGCTGGGCGACCGCATCAATGCTTCGGGCCTCGAGCTCGGCGCGCTGGTGTCGTCGACGCCGGCCGCCTTCCGCGTCCATGCCGGCCTTGCCGTGATCTTCCGCTACGGCGTCGTGGTGCTGATCGGCCTGTTGCCTTCGGAGGAGAAGGTGCTGATCGACAGCCTGAAGCCGCGCGTGATCGGCGAGCTCAGCCCCTATGAGGAAGAGACCGCGCAGGCGCAGCTCTGCAACGACGAGAACGCCGAGGTGATCCAGCCGGGCGGGCCGATCTGCCTCGCCAAATTCTCCGACGACCGGTTGCTTCTGGTTGCCGACGCGCTCGCCAAGAGCACGTCGCTGGCGCGCGACGAACGGCGTGTCGCGGCCGTGTTCGACGTCATCGAGCCGTTCGCGCGCGAGCTCGCCGAGCGCGGCCGCACGCCGCGCCGGCGCAGGGCCATTCTGCAACTGATCGGCAACGCGCTGCTGGTGCAGCAGCGCGTCGCCGGCCGCGTCGCCGTCGCCGAGAAGCCCGACGTGCTCTGGGAGAAGCCCGAGCTCGACCGGCTCTATGCCCGTCTCGAAGACGAGTACGAATTGAAGGAGCGCCTCGACACGCTCGAGCGCAAGCTCACCGCCGTGTCCGAGACCGCCAATGCGCTGACCGACATCATCGACACCGAGCGCTCGTTGCGTCTCGAGATCGCCGTGGTGGTGCTGATCCTGATCGAGGTCGCGATCGGGTGTATCCAGATCTTCGCCGGCATTCACTGAGCCGCGGCGGCGCGTGCCGGCGGATCGAGGTCGCCGGCCTGCGATTGCCATTTCGCGATCTCGGCGAGTTCGGCGTCGGGGCGCGTCTCCACCGTGCGGCAGCGTCCGAGATAGAGTTGTCCCGCATCGCCCTCGATCGTGATCCAGTCGCCCTCCGACAATGTCGCGTCGGCAAGCTGGGCCTGCCGCGAGACAGGATCGATCTTCAGCGCGTGACAGCCGACCACGCAGGGCTTGCCCATCTGCCGCGCCACCAGCGCCGCATGCGAGGTCCGCGCGCCGACCGCCGTGACGATGCCGGCCGCCACCGCGAAGCCTGCGACGTCCGCGGTGCTGGTATCGGGACGCAGCAGGATGACCGGATCGCCTGTGGCCGACAGGCGCTGGGCGCTTTCGGCGTCGAAGACCGCGCGGCCGACGCCGATGCCCCCGGACGCGCCGATGCCGATCGCCGCCGGCTCGCCCGCGCAGACCAGTGCGGTCGCGGCGAGCGAGGCGAGGTCGATCCCGGCGATCCGCTCCAGCGCCTCGTCCTGCGTGATCAGCCCCTCATGCACGAGGTCGATCGCGATCCTGACCGCCGCACGCGGCGTTCGCTTGGCCGCGCGCGTCTGGAGGATCCACAGCCTGCCATCCTCGACGGTGAACTCGACGTCCTGCACGTCGCAAAATTCACGCTCGAGCCGCTTCAGGATATCGACAAGCTCGGCTTCGGTCCGCGGCAGTGCGCGCACGATCGCATCCTCGGCGTCGGGGGAGCGGCGCCCGGACACGACGTCCTCGCCCTGCGCATCGAGCACGAGATCGATCATCGGGCGCGGTGCGCCGGTCGAAGGATCGCGCGAGAAGGCCACGCCGGCACCCGATGCCAGCCCGCCATTGCCGAACACCATCGCCTGCACCGTGACGGCGGTGCCCTGGAGCCCTTCGAGTTGCTGGAGTTTCCGATAGGTCTTCGCCCGCTCGCTCGTCCAGGACCGGTAGACGGCTTGCGCCGCGGCTTCGAGCTGCGCGACCGCATCCTCGAGCCAGCCATCGGCGTGATCCTCGACCAGCGCCTGTTCGTCGCCGGCAAGCCGCTCCAGCGCTTCGCTGTCGAGCGCGCGATCGTTCTCGGCACCTTCGGCCTCGACCAGTTCCGAGATGCGGGCCGCGAATGCGGCGGCGTCCAGCCCGAGCACGGTCTCGCCAAAACTCTCCAGGAAGCGCCGCCGGCAGTCCCAGGCGAGCCGCGGCCGGCCGGTCGCACGGATCAGGCCGTGCACGGCATCCGACGTGCAGCCGACATTGAGCACGGTGTCGAGCATGCCCGGCATCGATCGGGCGGCGCCCGAGCGCACCGAGACCAGCAGCGGCAGCCGCCGGTCGCCGAACCGCCTTCCGGTCGCGCTCTCCAGGAAGGCAATTCCTTCCTTGAGCCCGTCGCTCAGATGACGCTCCGCATGCGCGTGCCCCGCGATGATGTCGGCGCAGAGCTTGACCGGCAGCACGAAAGCCGGCGGCACCGGCAGGCCCAGTGCCGCCATCCGGGCGAGGTTGGCGGCCTTGGCGCCGATCTCCTCGGCGGGACGCAGTTCGGTCGCCTCGGCGCCGATACGCACGATATGCATGGTGCTTCCCCCTAGGCTGCGAGATCGATCATGATGTGCCGGCGCAACAGATGCCCGAAGCCGGCGAAACGGTCGGTGGCGCGCTCGATGGCGCGGGCAAGCTCGAGCACCGAGAGCGAGGTCGCGACGTCGAAGCCGCCGCCGAAGACCAGCGCGGTCGTCGCACGCTCGTGGCCGTCCGCGGCATGTTCGGCATCGATCAGACGGGTCACGGCGGACAGCGCATCCTCGGAATCGGCGCGCCGCCCTTCCGGCACGTCGGTGGCCGCGGCGACGCCGCTGGCCGCGACCTCTGTCGCGGTCATCGCCACCACACAGAGTTCGGCGAGTGCGGCCAGCAGCGACGGATCAGTTCGCTCAGGCATCAGCGAGGCGATGAAGGCCGCCTGCTCCAGTTCGTCGACGGCCTCTTCGGCGCGATCGATCAACTGGGCGATCGTTGGCCGGGCGTTGAGCCGGTCGACTTCCTTGCGCGTTTCGAGCGCAATGCGATCGGCCTTCTGTTCGATCGCGCCGCAGCGTACCGCCAGCAGCTTGCGATCGGCCGGCTGGCCGGCCCGAAGCGTCGCAATATGGCGGGAGATCGCCGCAACGAGATCATGGGCAAGCCCGATCTGGCGCAGCACCGCGGCGAGCAGGGTGCCGTCAACGCGCTCCAGATGCCGCACCAGGTCGGCTTCGATCTGGTCGCGGACCGTCCTGACGGAGCGACCTGCGAGCAGCGCCTCGGTGGAGGCGCGCAGTGCCGCCTTCAGAAAATCGATCGCCGCGGCGCGGCCGAGCGCCTGGTCGAGCCGCTCGCCGAAGCCGATGCGCGCGGGGGCGGCGTTGCGCACCGCCGACCCCAACAGCTCGTTGCCGCCGAGCTCGAGAAAGCCGCGATGGCCGATCCGCTGTCGCGCCGCCCATTCCAGGATTCGTGTGGCGTCGTCCTTGGCAACCCAGGTCCGCAGCAGCTTGCGCGCCTTGTTCCAGTCGATCAGGAACACCAGCGCGGCGCCCACGGCCGCGAGGAATTCGTTGCGATCCGCGGCGTGAGCCGGCTGATACTGGCCGGTGACGAGATAGAATGAATGGTCTTCGCCGAGGCCTGCGGCGGTGTGGCGGTCGAGCCCGCTCCAACTCGCCTCGAACTTGTCGAACAGCGAGATGAAGAATTTTGCCCGCGCCAGATGTACGTCGGTGTAGGTGACAGTGACCGCGTTCTTCTTGACCGCGATCACCACCACATGGGCGTCCGTGGTGCCGATGTCGTTCTGGATCAGCAGCCGGCCGCCCGAGCGGGTCGCCATGGTGTCGAGACCGGGGTGGTTGAACTTCAGCCTTCGCGTCTGGTTCAGACCCTTCATGAAGGCCTCCACCGCGCCGCGATCTTCGCCGTGCAGTCCGAACACATGGGCACCGTCGAGCGTTTCCTCCGAACAGTTCGCCGCAAGCTTGTTCAGCGCCTTGTGCAGATCCATCACCAGCCGATGGAGGCTGTCGCCGGCCGTCTCGGCAACGCCGGTCAGGCGCGCAATGCGGGAAAGATCGATTTCATTGGTGGCATCGAGCAGACCCGCGCTTCGGACGGCCGTCAGCCGCGCGTTCGCCTTGTCGCCGTCCGACGGCGCGCCGGCGCTGACGGCGCGGATCATGGCCGCAGCGTCGTCCTGGATCTCCTTCATCAGCTTGGCGAGGTTCGGCGCCGCGAGCCGGGACGGTCCGACCAGATGGGCGCCGCCGATCAGCGTTGCGATCGCGGCTGGTGCAATGCCGGCGGCGTGACTCTCGACCGCAAGCTCGCTGGCGGGACGATCGGGATCTTGCGCATGCCGAGCCGCCGCCTGGAGCGCACTCATCCGCACTTTGATGCGGTCATTGGCGGCAAGCCCTTCCGCCACCAGCGCGGGCAACAGGATGTCGCCCTGTCCGAGTTCTTCGATGATCTGGGTTTTCATGGTCTGTCCGCGCAACGGTTGATGCCGTCCTTATGCCGCGAAGTTGCGACGGCCTCATTGCGTCAGATCATTCATAAAACCGTCACGCAGCGTGTCGTTCGCGCAGCAGCGCGGCGCAATGGCGCGCGATCGCGATCTCTTCGTTGGTGGGAATGATGAAAATGTCCACCGCACTGTCGCCGGCGCCGATCCGCTCGCGTCCCTCGTCATTCGCCGCTGCATCGATGCGGACGCCGAGCCAGGCGAGACGCTCGCCGATCGCGCTGCGGATCTCGCTGGCATGCTCGCCGATGCCGCCGGTGAAGACCAGACAGTCCAGCCCCTGAAGCGTGGTCGCCATCATCGCGATCTCCTGCGCCGCACGGAAGGTGAAGAGATCGATCGCGTCCCGTGCCGCAGCCTCGCGGCTCGCAAGCAGCGTGCGCATGTCCGCGGACATGCCGGAGACGCCGAGCAGGCCCGACTCGTGATAGAGCAGGTGCTGGACGTCTTCGACCGACATCCCCTCGTGCTGCTGCAGATAGAGCAGCACGCCGGGGTCGATCGTGCCGCTTCGCGTGCCCATCACGAGGCCGTCGAGCGGCGTCAGTCCCATCGTGGTGTCGACGCTGCGGCCGTTGCGGAGTGCGCAGAGACTTGCGCCATTGCCGAGATGCGCGATGACGGTGCGCTTCGCAACGAGCTGCGGCGCGATTCCGGCGAGGCGGCCCGCGACATATTCGAACGACAGCCCGTGAAAGCCGTAGCGCCTGACGCCGCGCTGCTCGAAGCGCCTCGGAATCGCAAAGCGGCTCGCAGGCGGTGCAAGTCCGTGATGGAAGGCGGTGTCGAAGCAGGCGATCTGGGTCAGCGCGGGACGGATCGCGGAGAGGGTGCGGACCGGCGCGAGGCAGCGCGGCTGGTGCAGCGGCGCCAGCGGCGTCAGGGCCTCCAGCTTCGCGGTGATATCGTCCGTCAATTCGACCGGGCCTGAATGATCCGGCCCGCCGTGGACGATACGGTGGCCGACTGCGCGCAAGCTGTCTTGGCCGAACCGGTCGTCGATGAAGGCGAGCGCGTCGGCGAACAGGTGGCCGCCGTCGGCATCGGCCTCGTCCCGCCGCTTCTCGAACAGGTCTTCGCCCGCAGCGCCTTTCACGACGAGCCGGGGCCTGGCCTCGTGCTCGTCGAGCAGGCCCTTGCAGAGCAGCGCGGGCTCTGCTGTCGAGATCTCGAACAGGCCGAACTTGATGCTCGACGAGCCCGAGTTGAGGACGAGAACCGCCTCTGGCGCCGGCATGGCGTCAGCCCGGCTTGCCCGGCCAGACCCAGTCGCGGATCTCGGGCATGTCCTCGCCGTGCTCGCGCACGTAACGTGAGTGCTCGATCAGCTTGTCGCGGAGCTGCTGCTTCACCTGCGCGGCCCTGGTCGCAAGACCCGGCACGCGTTCGATCGCCTCGATCGCAAGGTGGTAGCGGTCGAGCTCGTTGAGCACGACCATGTCGAACGGCGTCGTCGTGGTGCCTTCCTCGGCGAAGCCGCGCACATGCAGGCCGGCATGGTTGGTGCGGTTATAGGTCAGCCGGTGGATCAGATGGGGATAGCCGTGATAGGCGAAGATCACCGGCTTGTCGCGCGTGAACAGGCTGTCGAAGTCGCGGTCGGACAGGCCGTGCGGATGCTGGTCCTGCGGCTGCAGCGTCATCAGGTCGACGACGTTGACGACGCGGATCTTCAGATCCGGCAGCGCCTTGCGCAGCAGGTCGACGGCGGCAAGCGTCTCCAATGTCGGCACGTCGCCGGCACAGGCCATCACCACATCGGGCTCGCCACCCGCGTCTTCCGTGCCCGCCCAGGTCCAGATGCCGATGCCGACATCGCAATGCGTGGCGGCGTCCTGCATCGACAGCCATTGCGGCGCCGGCTGCTTGCCGGCGACGATCACGTTGATGCGGTTGTACGTCCGCAGGCAATGATCGGCGATCCACAGCAGCGTGTTGGCATCGGGCGGGAAGTAGATGCGAACGATGTCGGCCTTCTTGTTGGCGACGAGGTCGACGAAGCCGGGGTCCTGATGGCTGAAGCCGTTATGGTCCTGGCGCCAGACATGCGAGGTCAACAGATAATTGAGCGAGGCGATCGGCCGCCGCCACGGCAGGTGCCGCGTCACCTTCAGCCATTTGGCGTGCTGGTTGAACATGGAATCCACGATGTGGATGAAGGCCTCGTAGCAGGAGAAGAAGCCGTGGCGTCCGGTGAGCAGATAGCCCTCCAACCAGCCCTGGCAGAGATGCTCGCTCAACACCTCCATCACGCGGCCGTCCCGCGCAAGATGCACGTCGTAAGGCTCGATCGGCTCCATCCAGACACGTTCGGTCGTCTCGAACACCGCATCGAGCCGGTTTGACGCCGTCTCGTCCGGACCCATGATGCGAAAGTTGCGCTCTTGCGCGTTGAGGCGGATGACGTCGCGCAAAAATTTGCCGAGCTCGCGCGTCGCTTCCCCCGTGACGGCGCCGGGCTGCGGCACTTCGACGGCAAAGCTGCGGAAGTCCGGCAGCTTCAGCTCCTTCTTCAGCAATCCGCCATTGGCATGCGGATTGGCGCCCATGCGGCGATTGCCCTCGGGTGCCAGCGCCTGGAGCTCGGGGACGAGCGCGCCGCTCGCGTCGAACAGTTTCTCCGGCTCGTAGCTGCGCATCCAGTCTTCGAGCACCTTCAGATGCGCAGGGTTCTCGCGGCAGCTTGCGACCGGCACCTGATGCGCGCGCCAAAAACCTTCGACCTTCTTGCCGTCGACTTCCTTCGGACCGGTCCAGCCCTTCGGGCTGCGCAGCACGATCATCGGCCAGCGTGGCCGCTCGACGTTTTTGCGCCCGTCGCGGGCGTGCTGCTGGATCGAGCGGATGCTGGCGAATGCGACGTCGAGCGCATCCGCCATGATCCGGTGCATCAATTTGGGATCGTCGCCCTCGACGAACAGGGTCTCGTGGCCGAACCCGCGGAACAGATCGCGGATCTCGCTGTCAGACATTCGTCCGAGCACGGTCGGGTTGGCAATCTTGTAACCGTTGAGGTGCAGGATCGGCAGCACCGCGCCGTCATGCGCCGGATTCAGGAACTTGTTGGAGTGCCAGGACGCCGCGAGCGGGCCGGTTTCGGCCTCGCCGTCGCCGACGACGCAGGCGACGACCAGGTCGGGATTGTCGAGCGCCGCGCCATAGGCGTGCACCAGCGCGTAGCCGAGCTCGCCGCCTTCGTGGATCGAGCCGGGCGTCTCCGGCGCGGCGTGGCTCGGGATGCCGCCGGGGAAGGAGAACTGCCGGAATAGCTTGCGCAATCCGTCCGCATCGCGCGCGATGTTAGGATAGATCTCGCTGTAGCTGCCTTCGAGATAAGTGTTGGCGACCATGCCCGGGCCACCATGGCCGGGACCGCAGACATAGAGCACGTTGAGGTCCAGCGCGCGGATGACGCGGTTGAGATGGGCGTAGATGAAGTTCAAGCCGGGCGTCGTGCCCCAATGGCCGAGCAAACGCGGCTTGATGTGCTCGGCCCGCAGCGGTTCGCGCAGCAGGGGGTTGTCGAGCAGGTAGATCTGCCCGACAGAGAGGTAGTTGGCGGCGCGCCAGTAGCGATCGAGGAGATCGAGGTCGCTGCTCGCGGCGGCCGATTGTTGTTGATTTGTCATGTTCCTGCCGACCTTCACCCGGGATCGTCACCAACCGAGTTCCGGCGCGATCGATCCTTCGCGGCATCAAACGAGATCGTGGTGACGGCGATGTTGCGTGAGGTCAAAGGCAGGCGCCCGAAGTTTGGGCGCCTCTACTGTGCATGGGGTTGTTTTCACGTTTTTTGTTCTTGTTCTTGATTTGTTCCTTTGGCGTGCTATCTTGGCTTCATGAGTCCAGCATCCTCTCATGCTCTCAAGCACCCGCCGGTCACGGCGCCCTCCGAGCCGGCGGGTGCGCCTTCTGATTTCCCCGAGCTCGCTGTCGCCATCGACAAGCAGCGCAGGCGGGGGCGGGGCGCGCAGTCCAACGCCAGCGGCCGCTATGAGGCCGAGGCGCGCGTCGCCTTCGACGACGGCTGGCAGAGCCTGGAAGAGCTGCCGCCATTCAAGACCACGGTCGCGGTCGACACCTCGCGCAAGGTGATCACCCGCAACGATTCCCCCGATATCGGCTTCGACCGCTCGATCAACCCCTATCGCGGCTGCGAGCACGGCTGCGTCTACTGTTTCGCGCGGCCGACCCATGCCTATCTCGGCCTGTCGCCCGGGCTCGACTTCGAGTCCAAACTGTTCGTCAAGCCGGAGGCCCCGGCGCTGCTCGAGAAGGAGCTCGCAGCAGCAGGCTATGAGCCGCGGATGATCGCGATCGGCACCAACACCGATCCCTATCAGCCGATCGAGCGCGAGCGAAAAATCATGCGCGGCATCCTGGAGGCGCTGGAGCGCGCTGGTCATCCCGTCGGCATCGTCACCAAATCGGCGCTGGTGGTGCGTGACATCGACATTCTCTCGCGCATGGCCAAGCGCAACCTCGCCAAGGTCGCGATCTCGGTGACTTCGCTCGATCCAAAGCTGGCGCGCACCATGGAGCCGCGGGCCTCGACGCCGCCGAAGCGGCTGGAGGCGCTGAAGCAGCTCTCCGATGCCGGCATTCCCACCACCGTGATGGTCGCGCCAGTGATTCCCGCGCTGAACGATTCCGAGATCGAGCGAATTCTCGATGCGGCCGCCCATGCCGGCGTCAAGGAAGCCTCCTACGTGCTGCTGCGGCTGCCGCTGGAGGTGCGCGACCTCTTCCGCGAATGGCTGATGGCGAACTATCCGGACCGCTATCGCCACGTCTTCACGCTGATCCGCGACATGCGCGGCGGCCGCGACTACGACGCGAAATGGGGCGAGCGCATGAAGGGCACCGGCCCGATGGCCTGGACCATCGGCCGCCGCTTCGAGATCGCCTGCGACAGGCTGGGGCTCAACAAGCGTCGCGCAAAACTGACGATGGATCACTTCGCGCGGCCGAAGCGGAACGGCGATCAGCTCAGCCTGTTCTAGGAGCCGAGGCGAACGAGGTGTGTCATGAGTAAGGAACTGCCGCCCCCGGTGCCGCGGCTCACGGTCATCACGCTGGGTGTGAGCGACATTCGCGCCAGCATCGCGTTCTATGATGCGCTGGGCTTTTCGCGCCGGCTGAAGGCGACCGGCGAGGCCGTCGCCTTCTACGATACCGGCGGTCCGGTGCTTGCCCTGTTTCACTGGGACCAGCTCGCGGCCGACGCGGCCTTGCCGGATAAGCCCAGGCCGACGACCTTCCGCGGCATCACGCTCGCCTGGAACTGCGCCACGCGCGAGGAGGTCGATGCGGTGCTGGCCTTCGCTGTCGACAAGGGCGCCGCGCTGCTGAAAGCGGCGCACGAGACCGACTATGGCGGTTATTCCGGCTATTTCGCCGACCCCGACGGCCATCCCTGGGAGGTCGTGGTCGCGCCGGGCATCGAGGTCGGTGAGGACCGGCGGGTGCATCTGGCCGAGTAGGCGGCTCGCCTGAATAACGGGAATTGCGAGGGGTTCCCGGTTGCGCAAGCAGGGCCGCTTGCGCACGATCCCCGCCATGATTCGGGATAAATCCGCCAAGACGTCGGCCAAAGCTGCGCCCAGCAAGGACGCTGCGAGGAAGGCTGCACCTGCAAAGGCTGGAAAGGCCTCGGCGGCCAAGCCTTCGACCGGCAAGAGCGCGGGCCCGAAAGGCGTCATTGCCGTCGCGCCGCCGAGCTTCCGCCGCGAGCGCGCGCTGATCAAGCGCGGCATCTGGCCGGTTGCGGGCTGCGACGAGGCCGGCCGCGGGCCGCTCGCCGGTCCCGTGGTGGCGGCCGCAGTGATTCTCGACCCCGACCGCATTCCACGCGGTATCGACGATTCCAAGCGCCTGACGGCGGAGCAGCGCGAAAAGCTGTTCGACAAGATCTGCGCCACCGCGCAGGTCTCGGTCGCGGTCGCCTCGCCCGCGCGGATCGACCGCGACAACATCCTGCGCGCCTCGCTGTGGGCGCTGAAGCGCGCCGTGGTGGCGCTGCCCGAGGCGCCCCGCCACGTCTTCGTCGACGGCCGCGACCGGCTCGATACGGAATGCGACTGCGAGGCCGTGATCGGCGGCGACGGTATCGTCCTGTCGATCGCGGCGGCGTCCATTGTCGCCAAGGTGACGCGCGACCGGCTGATGTGCGCGCTGGCGCAGGACTGCCCGGGCTATGGCTTCGAGCAGCACAAGGGCTACGGCGTCCCCGAGCATCTCGACGCGCTGAACCGCCTCGGCCCGACCGTCCACCACCGCAGCTTCTTCGCCCCCGTCGCCGCCGCCCGCGCCAAGCACATGCCCTGGACAGTCGAGCCGGTGCGCGACTTGTTCGCGGCGACCGAGGTCGAGGTGCGGGTGGAAGCAAGCGTTGAGATCGACGCGTCGGCGAATCTCTAGGGTTTAGTCCCGCAACCTCCACATCGTCATGGCCGGGCCTAGCCGTCCGAAGAATGGCGTCGCTTCCGCTCGCCTATGTCTCGGCCATCCACGTCTTTGCCGAGGTACGAAGAACGTGGATGCCCGGGACAAGCCCGGGCATGACGAGCAGACGGTCGTTGCCACAACGCGTAGCGCCCTTTATCAAAACACTCGTGAGCGAATAGGGCCGGCTGGACGGGTTGGCTGCATCTTTCGGGCGTTGCATGCGGTTTACCTCCCTGGTCATCGAGCTCATTCGCGCCCGGCCGCGGCTGATCGTGTGGATCGTCGTGCTGCTCCAGGCCGCGATGTGGCTGTTCGTGGCGCTGGCGTTCTATCGCAGCCCGCCCGGCACCCTTGCGACCCTCCTGGCCTTCGGCAGGGAATACCAGGTCGGCACCGATCTCGGCCCGCCGCTGCCGGTCTGGCTCGCCGACATCGCCTATCGCGCCGCGGGCGGCCACATGTTCGGCGTCTATGTGCTGGCCGAGGTCTGCGAGATCGCGACCTTCATCGCGCTCTACCATCTCTCCCGCGCCGTGGTCGGCTCGCAGCAGGCGGTGCTGGCCGTGCTGCTGACGATGACGGTGCTGGCCTTCTCCTCGCCCGCGCTCGACTTCGGCCCGCTGGTGCTGGCGCGACCGCTGTGGGCGCTGCTGCTGCTGCATTCCTGGCAGATCATCGGCCAGCGCCGCGGCAACGCCTGGTTCGCCTGGTCGATCGAGGCCGGGCTTTTGCTGCTGACGACGCCCGCGGCGGTCTTCCTGCTCCTGCTGCTCGTCGTCTTCGCGTTTGCGACCGCCGGCGGCCGCCGCACGCTGCGCGCGCTCGATCCGCTGTTCGCGCTGATCGTCGTCGCCGTGCTCGCGCTGCCCTATGCCGTCTGGCTGATGCGCGCCGAGACGCTGGTCCTGCCGGCCCTGCCTGCGGTCGCCGAGCTGAGCACCCGCGCGATCCACGCGGCCTGGCTGCTCGGCGGGCTCGTGCTTGGCGCGGCGGCGATCCCGGCGCTGACTTTCCTCAACACCGGCCTGTTCCTCGCCAAGGGCGAGGAGGCGCCGATCATCTACCGCCCGCCGGTCGAGCCGCTGGCGCGCAACTTCGTCTATTTCTTCGCGCTGGCGCCGGCGCTCGGTGCGGTGCTGATCTCCGGCCTGTTCGGGCTCGAGTCCGTCGTCGGCGGTGCCGGCGTGGTACTGGTGATGTCGGGGCTGGCCGTGGTGGTGGGTGCCGGCGATCTCATCGCGATGCGCCGCGCGCGGATGCTGCGGACGGTGTGGGCCGCCGCCGTCGTGGCGCCCGCCGCCGGCGTCGTGCTCGCCGTCCTGTTCCTACCCTGGACCGGCGCCAATGAGATCGCGACCTCGATGCCGGCGCGTGCGATCTCGGATTTTTTCGATGACAGCTTTGCCCGCCGCACCAACCATCGCCTGCGTGCGGTGGCCGGCGAGACCCAGCTTGCGAGCCTGATCGCGCTGCATTCCGGCCGCCCACATCTGTTCATCGATGCCGAGCCCGCGCGCACGCCGTGGATCAATCAGGCCAAGTTCAGCGAGACCGGCGGCGTCGTGGTCTGGCGCGCCGCCGACACCGCGGGCACGCCGCCGCCGGACATCCTCAAGCGCTTTCCCGGCATAGTGCCGGAAGTGCCGCGCGCCTTCGAATGGCTGGTGACCGGCCGCCAGCAGCTGCTGCGCATCGGCTGGGCCATCGTGCGGCCGAAGGGGGCCTAACCCGTCATTCCGGGGCGCGGCAAAGCCGCGAACCCGGAATCCATTCATCCACCAACTCTGCCGCTCGATGGATTCCGGGCTCTCGCTTCGCGAGCCCCGGAATGACGGTGTGTGTGGTTACACCGTGCCTTGCCCCAGCACCTTCGCGATCGCCCGCAGATCCTGCCAGGCCAGCCGCTTGTAGGACGGCGAGCGGAGCAGATAGGCCGGGTGGAAGGTCGGCAGCGCGCGGATGGTGCGCCCAGCGGTCTCGTAGTCGAACCAGCGGCCGCGGGTGCGCATGATGCCTTCGCGCGTTCCGAGCAGCGTCTGCGTCGAGGGATTGCCGAGCGTCACCAGCACGTCGGGGTTCACCAGCTCGATCTGGCGCTGGATGAAGGGCAGGCACACTTGCGTTTCCTGCGGCGTCGGCGTGCGGTTGCCGGGCGGCCGCCACGGAATCACGTTGGCGATGTAGGCCGTGGTGCGGTTGAGGCCTATGGCCCCTATCATCAGATCGAGCAGCTTGCCGCTGCGCCCGACGAACGGCAGTCCCTCGATGTCCTCGTCGCGGCCCGGCGCCTCGCCGACGAACATGATGCGCGCCTGCGGATTGCCGTCGGCGAACACCAGCCTTGTTGCGGTGTGCTTCAGCGCGCAGCCCTCGAAGCCCTGCATCAGCTCGCGTAGTGCCTCGAGCGTCGGCGCGGTGCGCGCAGCCTCGCGTGCCGAGGCGATCGCGACGTCGGGCGCGGGTGCGGCCTCGCCGCGGATCACCGCGGGCGCGGCGACCGGCCGCGGCGCCTCGACCGGCGCTGCTGCGCGCGGGACCGGCGGCGGGGCGTCCATTTCCGCCAGGCGGTCTATCGGCTCCTCCGCGAGCGCGCAGTCGACACCGGCCTCCAGATAGAAGGCGAGAAGCTCTCGGACGGTGGGGGCGGGTTCGGGGATCATGCGAAAGTCAGACTTTTATATCAGTTTGGGGCGCCATGCATCCCACCGGAACGCATTTCCGTGGTTGTCCTATCCGGAAAAATCGGAAACAAGAGGGCGCAAACGACCGAGGACCGTCTCAAGGGCTGAGATCAGATGAGCACCGAAGAACTTCCCCCGCGCGAATCCATGGAATTCGACGTCGTCATCGTCGGCGCCGGCCCCTCGGGCCTGTCGGCCGCGATCCGGCTGAAGCAGCTCAACGCCGATCTCAACGTCGTCGTGGTGGAGAAGGGCTCCGAGGTCGGCGCGCATATTCTCTCCGGCGCCGTGATCGATCCGGCCGGGCTCGACAAGCTTGTTCCCGACTGGCGCGAGGATTCCGACTGTCCGCTGAAGACGCAGGTGAAGGACGACCGCTTCTACTGGATGACGGGCGGCGGCGCGATCAAGCTGCCGAACTTCATGATGCCGCCCCTGATGGACAACCATCACTGCTACATCGGTTCGCTCGGCAATGTCTGCCGCTGGCTGGCGCGCAAGGCCGAGGCGCTCGGCGTCGAGATCTATCCGGGCTTCGCCGCGGCCGAGGTGCTCTATGACGAGGAGGGCAAGGTCAGGGGTATCGCCACCGGCGACATGGGCATCGGCCGCGACGGCAAGCCGAAGGACTCCTTTACCCGCGGCATGGAATTGCTCGGCAAATACACGCTGTTCGCCGAAGGCGCCCGAGGCAGCCTGACCAAGCAGCTGATTGCGAAGTTCGCGCTCGACGCCAAGAGCGAGCCGGCGAAGTTCGGTATCGGGTTGAAGGAAGTCTGGCAGATCGATCCCGCCAAGCACCAGAAGGGTATGATCCAGCATTCATTCGGCTGGCCGCTCGACCTGAAGACCGGCGGTGGTTCGTTCCTCTATCACTACGACGACAATCTCGTCGCCGTCGGCTTCGTCGTGCATCTGAACTACGACGATCCCTATTTGTCGCCGTTCGACGAGTTCCAGCGCTTCAAGACCCATCCGTCGATCCGCGGCACCTTCGAAGGCGGCAAGCGGCTCGCCTATGGCGCGCGCGCCATCACCGAGGGCGGCTATCAGTCAGTGCCGAAACTGAGCTTCCCCGGCGGCGCGCTGATCGGCTGCGCGGCCGGCTTCGTCAACGTCCCGCGCATCAAGGGCGTGCACAATGCGATGGGCACCGGCATGCTGGCCGCCGAGCATGTCGCAGCAGCGCTTGCGGCCGATCGCGCCAATGACGAGATCGTCGAGTACGAGAACGCGTGGCGTTCCTCCTCCGTGGGCAAGGACCTCTTTCTGGTCCGCAACGTCAAACCGCTGTGGTCGAAGTTTGGCACCGTGCTCGGCGTCGCGCTCGGCGGACTCGACATGTGGTGCAACACGCTGTTCGGCGCCTCGCTGTTCGGTACCCAGTCGCATTCCAAGCCCGATCGCGCGACGCTCGATCCGGCCAAGAGCCACGCGCCGAGGAACTACCCGAAGCCGGACGGCAAGATCTCGTTCGACAAGCTGTCGTCGGTATTCCTGTCCAACACCAATCACGAGGAGGACCAGCCGGTCCATCTCCGGGTTGCCGACATGAACCTCCAGAAGACCTCCGAGCACGACGTGTTCGCCGGTCCCTCGAATCGCTATTGCCCGGCCGGCGTCTACGAGTGGGTGGAGGAGGGGGCGAGCCCGCGCTACCAGATCAACGCCCAGAACTGCGTTCACTGCAAAACCTGCGACGTGAAGGACCCCAACGGCAACATCACCTGGGTTCCGCCGGAGGGCGGCGGCGGTCCGAACTACGAGGCGATGTAGGGCGGGCCAATCAGCGCGGATCTGGTCACAAAGGGTGATCTGCCGCACGTTCGCGTGAGAACCGGGCCGCGGCCACCTGTCGCGGCCACGATAAGGCCATAGTGGCGGCGTCTTGGGGCGCTCTTGTCCGATTTGGGGCGTTCGGAGGCGATCGCCCGGTCCGAATCCTTGCGGTAAACCGCCAAAAGCGGCATTGTCCGACCTGACGGTTCCGGGTCCCGATGCCACCGGCCGCGTTCGCATGCGAGACGGCTTTCTGCTGCAAACCCAGGCACTACCAACTCAAGGCGAGCCCTGATGCTTTCAAATCGTTTCAACCGCTGGACTGTCGCCGCCATCGCCCTCATGGGCACAGCGATCGCGACGGTCCCCGGCAGGGTCCTGGCGCAGACGCCGGATCATCCGTCCGATACGGCGGCGCAGTTTCCGACCCGGAACGATCTGAAGTCGCTCACGACCTCCGGCAGCTATCTCGCCGCCCGCCACGCCAGCGTCGAGCGCGACGCAACCTCGGCCGCCGCATTCTACCGCTCGGCGCTCCGCACCGATCCGAAGAACAACGAGCTGCTCGACCGTGCCTTCATCTCCTCGGTCGCCGACGGCGACATCGACGAAGCGGTCAAGCTCGCCGAGCGTGTCCTCACCATCGACAAGACCAACCGCGTCGCGCGCCTCGTCGTCGGTGTGCACGATCTCAAGATGAAGAAATACGCGACTGCGCAGACCAACATCAACCAGTCGATCCGCGGCCCCATCACCGATCTCGTCGCCACGCTGCTGTCGGGCTGGGCGGCCTATGGCGCCGGCGATTCCAAGGGTGCTGTCGCCACCATCGACAAGCTCGCCGGTCCGGAATGGTATCCGCTGTTCAAGGATCTCCACGCCGGCATGATCCTCGAACTCGCCGGCAAGGAGAAGGACGCCGGCACGCGCTTCGAGCGCGCCTACAAGCTCGACGATTCCATGCTGCGCGTCACCGAGGCCTATGCGCGCTGGCTGTCGCGCAACAAGGATGCGGCCGCCGCGACCACCGTCTACCAGGCCTTCGACAAGAAGCTCGCCCGCCATCCGCTGATCGTGGAAGGGCTGCGCGACACCAAGGCCGGCAAGAAGCTGCCGCCGCTGGTCGATTCCGCGCAGGCCGGCGCTGCCGAGGCCCTCTACGGCATCGGCGCCACGCTGACCCGCCGCGGCGGCGAGGATCTGGCACTGGTCTATCTCCAGCTCTCGCTCTACCTCCAGCCGACCCATCCGCTGGCGCTGCTCTCGCTCGCCGATCTCTATGAATCGGTGAAGCGGCCGCAGATGGCGATCAAGGTCTATGAGCGCGTGCCGTCGACCTCGCCGCTGAAGCGCAACGCGCAGATCCAGCTCGCCATCGATCTGGATTCCGCCGACCGCACCGATGAGGCGATCAAGATCCTCAAGGGCGTCACGTCAGAGGATTCCAAGGATCTCGAAGCCATCATGGCGCTCGGCAACATCGAGCGCGGCCGCAAGAAGTTCGGCGACTGCGGCGCGACCTATTCGCAGGGCGTCGACGTGCTGCCGGCCGGCAACGACAAGGCCAACAGCGTCTGGTACTATTATCGCGGCATCTGCGAGGAGCGCTCCAAGCAGTGGGCCAAGGCCGAAGCCGACATGAAGAAGGCGCTCGAGCTGCAGCCCGACCAGCCGCATGTCCTCAACTATCTCGGCTATTCCTGGATCGACCAGGGCGTGAACCTCGACGAAGGCATGAAGATGATCAAGCGCGCCGTCGAGCAGCGTCCCGACGACGGCTACATCGTCGACTCGCTCGGCTGGGCTTACTACCGCATCGGCAACTACGAAGAGGCGGTGAAGAACCTCGAGCGCGCGATCGATCTCAAGCCCGAGGATCCCACCATCAACGATCACCTTGGCGATGCCTATTGGCGCGTCGGCCGCACGCTGGAAGCCAAATTCCAGTGGTCGCACGCCCGCGATCTCAAGCCCGAGCCGGATGAGCTTCCGAAGATCGAGGCCAAGATCGCCAACGGCCTCACCGAGGACAATTCGAACTCTTCGGCCGCGCAGGCGGAGAAGAAGAAGGACGACGGCAAGGGCGGCTAAGCTGAGTGAAGTTGGGGGCGTGTCGCCGATGCCGGCGTTGATTGAAGAGGGGCGCGCGAAGGTCAATCTGAGCCTTCGCGTGGTCGGCCGTCGTGCCGACGGCTATCATGATCTCGAAAGCGTGGTGGCGTTTGCCGATTGCGCCGACCGGCTCACGCTGGAGCCAGGCGGCGAGCTGAAGCTAGCCACCACGGGACCGCTGGCCGCGGCTTGCGGCGAGACGTCCGACAATCTCGTGTTCAAGGCCGCAAAACTTCTGGCCGAGGCCGTGCCGAACCTGAAGCTGGGCGCCTTTGCGCTCGACAAGGTGCTGCCCGTCGCGGCCGGCATCGGCGGCGGCTCGGCGGATGCAGCGGCAGCGCTGCGGCTGCTGGCGCGTCTCAACAACCTGTCGCTCGATGATCCCCGCCTCCAGAAGGTCGCGCTCGCGACCGGCGCCGACGTGCCGGTGTGCCTGTATTCGCGCGCCTGCGACATGACCGGCGTCGGCGAGCAGTTGTTGCCGCTGGCGCTGCCGAGCATGCCCTGCGTGATGGTCAATCCGCGCGTGCCGGTCGCGACCAAGGACGTGTTCCAGGCGCTGGGCCTGCGCAACGGCGAGCTGCTGGTCGGCGCCACCTCCGTCCTCGGAGCCCCGGCCTGGCCGGAGGAGGGCGCCTCGATTGCCGACTGGGTCGAGGTTCTCGAAACCGTCGCCAACGACCTCGAGGCCCCCGCGATGCGTATCGAACCTGTCATCGGCGAGGTGCTGGAGGCGCTACGCGACTCCGCCGGCGTCAAGCTCGCCCGCATGTCCGGCTCGGGCGCGACCTGCTTTGCGATCTATGGCGCGCCGGCCGAGGCCCATGCTGCCGCGGAAAAGATCCGGCGCGATCACCCCGGCTGGTGGGTGCACGCGGGGACGTTGAGCTAGATTTGTTTGTCCGTCATTGCGAGCGCAGCGGCGCAATCCAGAATCCCGCGGTGGTGACAGTCTGGATTGCTTCGCTGCGCTCGAAATGACGTGGATGTAGCGTGCCACACAAAGGACTGCCGTAGGGTGGGCAAAGGCGCGATAGCGCCGTGCCCACCATGCATCCAGGTGACGCGATCGAAGTGGTGGGCACGCTTCGCTTTGCCCACCCTGCGGCAGTGGAGCTAACCTGCGCCGTCCTCGGCCAGCCCGAGAAACCGCCGGATCTCACCCAACACCTCCTGCGGCTTGTCATGCTGCAGCCAGTGCCCCGCGCCGGCGATGGTCTCGACACGCGCCTGCGGGAAGTAGCGCTCCAGGCCTGCTGCCTTCGCGCCGGCCAGAAAGCTTTCGCCGGCATTCAGCAGCAGCGTCGGGCAGGCGATGCGCGACCAGAGTTCGACGTGATCGTCCGGCCAGAGCCGGTGCGGCGCAGAGGCGCGCTGGTAGGGATCGAACTTCCAGCTATAGGTGCCGTCCTCGTTCTGCCGCGCGCCGTGCGTTGCAAGATGCAGCGCGAGGTCGCGGGAGAGCCGTCTGTTGTGAAGCACCATCTGCGCTGCGGCATCCGCGAGGGTCGAATAGCGGCGCGGCGTGCGGTCGTGCAGCTTGTCGAGTTGGCCGACCCATTTGCCGATGCGCTCGTGCGCCGGCGGCTTCGGCGCGTCCGGCAACATGGTCACGCCGTCGAGCACGACCAGCTTCGCGACCTGCTCGGGGAACGATCCTGTAAAGATCAGGCTCACCATGCCGCCCATCGAATGGCCGACGAGAGTCACTTGAGGCGCTGCGACGCCGCGGACGAGCTGGGCGAGATCGTACACATATTCCGTCAGCGCGTAGCTGCCGCCCTTGGTCCAGTCGGAATCGCCGTGGCCGCGCAGGTCGGGCGCCAGCACGTGATAATGCGGTTGCAGCGATCTGGCGATGACGTCCCAGCTGCGGCAATGATCGCGGCCGCCGTGGACCAGGATGAGGGGCGGCGCGCCCGCGTTGCCCCAATCGGCATAATGCAGCCGCAGGCCGTGCGATTCATAGAAGCGGCTTTGCGGGGCGCTAGCCATTTGCCGGCCGCCGCGCCAGCGCGAGCGAGAGTCCGAGGCCCGCGATGAAGACGCCGGAGCCCTGGGTGAGGCGCCGCATCAGGTGCGGCCGTCCGATCAGTTGCGTGCGCGTCGCGGACGCCATCAGCACCACGACGACATCGGCGAGCGTGTTCAGCGTCACCGAGATCGCGCCGAGCACGATGAATTGCAGCGTGGGGTTCGATCCCATGGGATCGAGGAATTGCGGAATGAAGGCGAGGAAGAACGCCGCGGTCTTCGGGTTCAGCGCCTCGACCAGCACGCCGTCGCGGAACGCGCGCCTGTCGCCGACGGGCTCGCTCTCCAGTGACAGTGCGCGGCCGGCGCTACGAAACGTCTTGATGCCGAGCCAGACCAGATAGAGCGCGCCGACGAATTTGACGGCGCCAAACAGCTCGGCGCTGGCGAGAATGATGGCGGAGATGCCGAGACTGCCGGCGACGACATGAACCAGCCCGCCCAGCGCCGTGCCTGCGGTCGAGGCAAAGCCGCTGCCGCGCCCCTCGGACAAGGTCCGCGCCGCGACGTAGAAAATGCCGGGGCCGGGAATGGCGGCAATGAGAGACGCCGCGGCAAGGAACAGCCAGAAATTCGTGTCGGTCATCCTGCTGTCGTAGCGATGCTTGGGACGATTGCAAGGCCCGTCGTTTAGTCCATCCGGCGGAAGATCACGCTGGCATTCACCCCGCCGAAGCCAAATCCGTTGGAGATGGCGTGCCGCATCGGCATCGGCCGCGCGCTACCTGAGACGATGTCGATGCCATCAGCGCTCGCGTCGGGGTTCTCGAAATTGAGCGTCGGCGGCGCGACCTGGTCGCGCAAGGCGAGCACGGTGAAGATCGCCTCCAGCCCGCCGGCGGCGCCGAGCAGATGGCCGGTGGCCGATTTGGTCGCGCTCACCGCGATGCTGCGGCTACGGCCGAACAGCGCGCCGATCGCGCCAAGCTCGCTTTCGTCACCGGCGGGCGTCGACGTCGCATGCGCGTTCAAATGCTGCAATTCGCCGGGCTCAAGCCGCGCCTGCCGCAGTGCGATCTCCATGGCGCGGCGCGCGCCGTCGCCATCGGGCGGCCCCGACGTCATGTGGTAGGCGTCCGCCGTCGTGCCGTATCCGACGATCTCCGCGATCGGTGTCGCGCCGCGCGCCAGCGCATGCTCGAGCGTCTCGATCACCAGGATGCCGGCGCCTTCGCCCATGACGAAGCCGTCGCGGTCGCGATCGAACGGGCGCGAGGCGCGCCTCGGCTCCTCGTTGAAGGAGCTCGACAGCGCGCGCGCCGCGGCGAAGCCGCCGAGGCTGACGATGTCGATGCAGGCCTCCGCGCCGCCGCAGATCGCAACGTCGGCCTCGCCGGCGCGGATCATGCGTGCGGCATCGCCGATCGCCTGGACGCCGGCGGCGCAGGCCGTGACCGGCGTTCCCAGCGGTCCCTTGTAGCCGTATTTGATCGAGACGTGGCCGGCGGCGAGATTGGCGAGGAACGAGGGGATCGTGAATGGCGAGAGCCGGCGCACGCCGCGCTGCTCGGTGATGCGCACCGCCTCCGCCATCGCCGGAAAGCCGCCGACGCCGGAGCCGATGACCGTCGCGGTCCGTTCCAGCGCGCTCGCATCCTGCGGCGTCCATTTGGCCTGCGCGACCGCCTCGGCGGTGGCGAGCAGCGCAAACAGGATGAAGCGGTCCATCTTGCGCTGGTCTTTCGGCGCGGCGGCCTGCGCGGGATCGAAGCCGCCGTCCGCATCGCCGGCCTTGTCGGGCACGAGGCCCGCGATGCGTGCGGGGAGCGCCTGCGCCCATTCGGGCAGGGGACGCAGCCCGCTTTGGCCGGCGAGCAGCCGGCGCCAGGACAGCTCGACACCGCAGGCGAGCGGCGACACCGCGCCCATTCCCGTCACGACGATACGACGCATGTCAATCTCCAGCCGGCGCAATGGCCGGGTTCATGGCCTTGAGCGAAGCGAGCCGTTTGCGCATCCCGCGGCTGGCGCCCGGCCCAGCGATGATGACCGCATTGTCGAGCGTGATCGGCTGCATGTCGGCGGCATCGACCACGACCGGGTCGAACGGTCGACGATCGGCCCGGCTCGCCAGCAGAATGGCTTCGCCCTTCGGTGCGAGATGCCTGTTGCCCCAGGCGAGCAGCGCGGCGACCACGGGGAAGAAATCCCGCGCCTTGTCCGTCAGCACATATTCGTAACGCGGTGGCCGCTCGCTGTAACGGCGGCGGACGAACATGCCTGACGCGGTGAGATGGGCGAGACGCCGCGACAGGATGTTCGGCGCGATCCCGAGATTTTGCGAGAACTCGTCGAACTTCGTCGCGCCCTGGAACGCATCCCGCAGGATCAAAATGCTCCACCATTCGCCGACCGTCTCCACGGCGCGGCCCACCGGGCATTCCAGGATGGAGGGGGATTTGGGCTGCATGGCGGGAGGATAGGATAGTAACTTGCAAAATGCAAGTAACTAGGCATGGCAAGGGCGTTGCTAAAACGTTGTGAGAAAGCGAACTTATGTCTCTGAGTAAAATGCCAGTTGAAGAGAAACGCCCGCGCGCCTTGCTCCGTCATTGCGAGCGCAGCGAAGCAATCCAATCTGTTTCCGCGGAGGGATTCTGGATTGCCTCACCGCGCTCGCAATGACGGTGTTGATGCAGTGGGCCCATACTTATGACCGTCACGCTGAGGTGCGAGGCGAGCGACGCAGCAGCGTCGCTGGGCGAGCCTCGAAGGGCGCCGGCCCGGCTGCATCTCGGCCGTTCATCCTTCGAGGCTCCCGATGGCGCGCTTCTCGCGCCCCATCACTCGCACCTCCAGCGACAACGGCCTTGCCGTTGCGCGGGGATGACGGTGTTAGCAGAATCGGAGAGTACGCTAAGCCGCAGCGCTCAATGCGACCGTGCCAGGCAGAACGCCACGACCTGCTCCAGCGCGCTCTTCATCGGCGACGACGGGAACAGCGCCAGGGCGTCCACCGCCATTGCGCCGTAGTGCTGGGCGCGGCTCAGCGTGTCCTCGAGCGCGCGGTGCTTGTTCATCAGGCCGATGGCGTGGTCGAGGTCGGAATCGCCGATCTCGCCGCGCTCCAGCGCCTTGATCCAGAAGGCGCGCTCGGTGTCGTTGCCGCGGCGGAAGGCGAGCACGACCGGCAGCGTGATCTTGCCCTCGCGGAAATCGTCGCCGGTGTTCTTGCCGAGCTTGGCGCTCTTGCCGCCATAGTCGAGCACGTCATCGACGAGCTGGAAGGCGATGCCGAGATTCATGCCGACCGAGCGGCAGGCGGTCTGTTCCGCCTTCGGGCGGTTCGCGATCACGGGGCCGACCTCGCAGGCGGCGGCGAACAGCTCGGCGGTCTTGCCGCGGATCACGGCGAGATATTCGTCCTCGGTGGTCGCGGTGTTCTTGGCGGCCGCAAGCTGCATCACCTCGCCCTCGGCGATGGTGGCGGCCGCCGCGGAAAGAATGTCAAGCGCGCGGAGCGAGCCGACCTCGACCATCATGCGGAACGCCTGGCCGAGCAGGAAGTCGCCGACCAGCACGCTCGCCTCGTTGCCCCAGAGCATGCGCGCCGACAGCTTGCCGCGGCGCATCTCGCTCTCGTCCACGACGTCGTCATGGAGCAGGGTGGCGGTGTGCATGAACTCGACGGAGGCCGCCAGCTTGATGTGGCCGTCGCCGGTGTAGCCGGCAAGGTTCGCCATGGCGAGCGTCAGCATCGGTCGCAGGCGTTTGCCCCCGGAGGAGATCAGATGGTTGGCGACCTCCGGGATCATGGTTACGTCGGAACCGGTCCGCGACAGGATCGTGGCGTTGACGCGCTCCATGTCACCGGCGACAAGGGCAACCAGCTCTTCGATCGACGCGCCGGGAGTTTCGAAAGGTACGATGACGGCCACGCCGGTCTCCAATATTTGCCCCGGAAGGGCTATTCTGATGGAAATACAATAGAAACTGGAGGCGGACGCGGCAAGTGCCGCGGAACCATTGACATTTGCCGCTTAACCCCTTTCAGGCAGGAGACCTGCGTTTTGCGTGAACTGGTTCGGACCAACGATATGGTGCTGGTGTCGGCGATCGGCGCGCTGCTCGACGGCGCCAATATCCATCATCTGGTGCTGGACCAGAACATGAGCATCATCGAGGGCTCGCTCGGCATTTTGCCGCGGCGGATCCTGGTCCATGAGGACGACGCCCAGGAGGCCCGGCAGCTCCTGACCGAGGCGGGGCTCAGCCACGAACTGCGCGGCGATGATTGAGGCCGACATCACCGAGGACGCCTTTCTCGGCGGCCAGTTGCGGCTGAAGCAGAAGCGGTCCGGGCATCGCGCCGGGCATGACGCCATCCTGCTCGCGGCGGCGACGGAGGCGAGAGCGGGCGACCGCGTGGTCGATCTCGGCGCCGGCATCGGCACGGCCGGGCTGGCGCTTGGCCGGCGCGTGGCGGGGATCAGGCTCAGCCTGGTCGAGATCGATCCGGAACTGGCGGAGCTCGCGCGCGCCAATGCGGCGGCGAACGCGATTGCCGCCGAGACGATCGTGCTCGACGTCACGGCCGATGCGCAGGCTTTCGTGGCACATGGGCTCGTGCCCGACAGCGTCGATAGTGTGCTGATGAACCCGCCCTTCAACGATCCGGTGCGCCATCGCGGCTCGCCGGACCAGGCGCGCCATACCGCGCATGTGGCGACGGAGGAGACGCTGCATGCGTGGGTGCATGCAGCGCGGCGTATCCTCCGGTCGAACGGTGTGCTGACGTTGATCTGGCGCGCGGATGGAATCGCCGAGATTTTGGCAGCGCTGTCACGCGGCTTCGGCAGCCTTGCGATCCTGCCGGTTCATGGCGAAGCGGGACGGCCCGCGATCCGCGTGCTGGTGCGCGCGATCAAAGGCGGCAGGGCGCCGACGCGCCTGCTGCCGGGCCTCATGCTTAACGAAGAGTCACACGTGCCTAAAAAAGAGGTGACGGATATTCTGGAGGGAAGGGCAGTCTTGCCGCTGGCGGAGCTGTGACGGCCTACTGCGGCAGCGATTCCGACTGCTGTTCTTGCGGGGACGTAAAGCGAATCGCCGTGAAAAGCGCACCGATCAGCATCAACAGCAGATAGATCTTCATGGCGTTTCCTCCGCTGCTTCATTGCAGCTTCCCGACGGGAATTCTGCAAAACACGTTCCAGGCACTTTCAATGACAGTCGCGTGATAAAAATTGGTTAAACAGAGGTAACGGCATGGCCGAACAATTGAACGATCGTGAGAGTTCCGGCCTGGCCGACAAGCTCATGCAATATCTGCCGGCGCGCTTCCGCCCGGGCACGGCGGTGGTGCCGGTGGTGCGGCTGTCAGGCGTGATCGGTGCGGTGACGCCGCTGCGCCCGGGCATGACGCTCGCAGGCGTCGCGCGGGTGCTGGAGCGGGCCTTCTCGATGCGGAACGCCAAGGCGGTGGCGCTGGTGATCAATTCGCCCGGCGGCTCGCCGGTGCAGTCGCGCCAGATCTATCTGCGCATCAAGCAGCTCGCGGCGGAGAAGAAGCTGCCGGTGCTGGTGTTCGTCGAGGACGTCGCGGCCTCGGGCGGCTACATGATCGCCTGTGCGGGCGACGAGATCTTCTGCGATCCGTCCTCGATCCTCGGCTCGATCGGCGTGGTCGGCGGCAGCTTCGGTTTCCAGGACGCGATCAAGCGGCTCGGCATCGAGCGGAGGCTCTATACCGCCGGCGCGCACAAGGCGATGCTCGATCCGTTCCTGCCCGAAAACCCCGACGACGTCGCCAAGCTCAAGGCGCTCCAGCGCGAGATCCACCAGATCTTCATTGCGCTGGTGAAGGAGAGCCGCGGCGCGCGGCTCAAGGGCGAGGACGACACCTTGTTCACCGGCGAATACTGGGCCGGCGCGAGTTCGATCGCGCTGGGGCTGGCCGACGGCATCGGCGATCTCCGCTCAACTCTTCGTGCCCGCTATGGCGAGAAGGTTCTCACCCCCGTGATCGCGCAGCCGACCGGGCTGCTGTCCGGCCTTCTGGGGCGCAAATCGCCCGGCGCAGGCCAGCTTTCGGCCCTGGAATCAATGGCCGGGCTGCCGGACGAGCTGATCTCGGCGGTCGAAACGCGGGCGATTTGGGCGAAATTCGGGTTCTAGGGCGCGGTCTTCCGCGCCATTTGGTCCCAAGGAGACTTGAAGCCGGGCCAATTGCGGCGCGGCCCGGTCTGCGCAAGAATGTGCGTGGGGGCTGAGCACTAGACAAGGATCGACCGATGCCGCCGTTCGTCGCTTTCGCGGGCGTCTTGGGCGGGCTTGCCGTGGTCCGCTGGGCCTACAAGACCGCTGTTCGGATCAACCAGGAGCTGGAGGAGATGCGCCTCGCGCGCGTCGCCGAGGCCGCCCATATGGGGGACATCCAGACGCTGAAGCGTGACCCCGTGACCGGGGCGTATCGCCCGGGTTAGCTGCACCTTCCACACGGCGTCATTCCGGGGCGGTCCGCAGGACCGAACCCGGAATCTCGAGCTTCCGGGTTCGCCCTTCGGGCGCCCCGGAATGACGGCCATTTCCACCCCCTTTGCCTTGATTCCCATCCCTGCCGTCGATACGGTCCCGCGCGATTCAAAACCCCCCGCGAGAGCCTGATCTGACGATGGACGCCTCCTTGCCCGCCCATATGCGCCCGGAACGCTCGTTCCAGGGCTTCATCCTCGCGCTCCAGCGGTTCTGGGCCGAGCAGGGCTGCGTGATCCTGCAGCCCTACGACATGGAGATGGGCGCGGGTACCTTCCATCCGGCGACCACCCTGCGCGCGCTCGGGCCAAAACCCTGGAACGCCGCCTATGTGCAGCCCTCGCGCCGGCCCAAGGACGGCCGCTACGGCGAGAACCCGAACCGGATGCAGCACTATTACCAATTCCAGGTGATCATGAAGCCGTCGCCGCCGAACCTTCAGGAGCTGTACCTGAAATCGCTCGCCGCGATCGGCATCGATTCCGCCGTGCACGACATCCGCTTCGTCGAGGATGATTGGGAGAGCCCGACGCTGGGCGCCTGGGGCCTTGGCTGGGAATGCTGGTGCGACGGCATGGAAGTCTCCCAGTTCACCTACTTCCAGCAGGTCGCGGGCTTCGAATGCGCGCCGGTCGCGGGTGAGCTCACCTACGGGCTCGAGCGCCTCGCGATGTATGTGCAGGGCGTCGACCGCGTCTACGACCTCAATTTCAACGGCCGCGACGGCGACGCCAAGGTCACCTATGGCGACGTCTTCCTCCAGGCCGAGCGGGAATATTCGAAGCACAACTTCGAAGTTGCCGACACCGCGATGCTGTTCGAGCAGTTCAAGATGGCGGAAGCGGCCTGCCGGAAATATCTCGACGCGGGCTGGCGCGAGGGCAACCGGAAAGAGCACCTGATGGCGCTGCCGGCCTATGACCAGTGCATCAAGGCGAGCCATGTCTTCAACCTGCTCGACGCGCGCGGCGTGATCTCCGTGACGGAGCGGCAGAGCTACATTCTTCGCGTCCGCGAGCTGGCAAAGGCCTGCGGCGAGGCCTGGATCCATACTGAAGCGGGCGGAGCGGCCTGATGCCCGATCTTTTGCTTGAACTGTTCTCGGAAGAAATCCCCGCGCGCATGCAGGCGAAGGCGGCCGACGATCTGCGCCGCATGGTCACCGACAAGCTGGTCGCCGAAGGCCTCGTCTACGAGGGTGCGAAAGCCTTCGCGACGCCGCGCCGCCTTGCGCTCACCGTGCACGGAGTCCCTGCGCGCCAGCCCGACCTGAAGACCGAACGCCGCGGACCGAAAATGGGCGCGCCCGATGCGGCCGTGCAGGGCTTTCTGAAAGCGACTGGTTTGAAGTCGCTGGACGAGGCCAAGATCCAGCGCGATCCGAAGGGCGACTTCTACATCGCGCTGATCGAAAAACCCGGCCGCGACGCGATCGACGTGCTTGCGGAGATCCTGCCCGTCATCATCCGTACCTTCCCCTGGCCGAAATCGATGCGCTGGGGCGCGCGTTCGGGCAAGCCGGGCTCACTCAACTGGGTGCGTCCGCTGCACGCGATCACCGCGACGTTTGGGCTCGAGACCGAAGAGCCCGATGTCGTGAAATTCGCGGTGGACGGCATCGAAGCCGGCCAGACCACCTACGGTCATCGCTTCCTGGCACCCGCCGCGATCAATGTGCGCCGCTTCGAGGATTACGAGGCGAAGCTGCTGGATGCGAAGGTCGTGCTCGATCCGGAGCGCCGCAAGGACGCGATCCTCACCGACGCCAAGCAGCTTGCATTTGCGCAAGGTTTCGAGCTTGTCGAGGACCAGAACCTGCTGGACGAGGTCGCCGGCCTCGTCGAATGGCCGGTCGTGCTGATGGGTTCGTTCGAACAGGAATTTCTGGCGACCCCCGCGGAAGTGATCCGCGCCACCATTCGCAACAACCAGAAGTGCTTTGTCGTGAGCGATGCCAAGACGGGCAAGCTCGCCAACAAGTTCATCCTGGTCGCCAACATTGAGGCGACGGATGGCGGCAAGACCATCATCGCCGGCAACGAGCGCGTCATCCGCGCGCGGCTTTCCGATGCGAAGTTCTTCTACGAGACGGACCTCAAAACCAAGCTCGAGGACCGCCTGCCGAAGTTCGAGCAGATCGTGTTCCACGAGAAACTCGGGACGCAAGCCGCGCGCATCACGCGCATCGAGCGGCTCGCCGCCGAGATCGCGCCGCTTGTCGGCGCCGATGTTGCCAAGACGGCGCGTGCCGCGCATCTGGCGAAGGCGGATTTGCTGACCGAAGTCGTCGGCGAATTCCCGGAGGTGCAGGGCCTGATGGGCAAGTACTACGCGCTGGCCCAGGGCGAGGATGCCTCCGTCGCGGCGGCGTGCGAGGAGCACTACAAGCCGCAGGGCCCCGCCGATCGCGTGCCGACCGACCCGGTCAGCGTCGCGGTGGCACTCGCCGACAAGCTCGACACCCTCGTCGGATTCTGGGCCATCGACGAGAAGCCGACGGGCAGCAAGGACCCGTATGCGCTGCGTCGCGCGGCGTTGGGTGTGATCCGGTTGATTGCCGAGAACACGTTGCGGCTGTCGCTCATGAAGGTGGCTGCGTCCGCACTCGCCGGCTTGTCGGTGAAGCCAGCCGATGCGCAGAAGCTTCCGGGTGACCTGCTTACCTTCTTCGCCGACCGTCTGAAAGTCCAGCTCCGCGAGCAGGGCGCGCGGCACGATCTCGTTGACGCCGTGTTCGCCCTCGGTGGCCAGGACGACCTGCTGATGATCGTTCGCCGCGTCGATGCGCTCGGCAAATTCCTCGAATCCGACGACGGCAAGAACCTGCTGGCCGGCACCAAGCGCGCCAGCAACATCCTCTCGATCGAGGAGAAGAAGGACAAGCGCACGTTCGACGGTGCGCCCGATGCTGCGCTCTACAGCCTCGGCGAGGAGAAGGCGCTGGCCAGGGCGATCGGCGAGGTGCAGGCGGAAGCCAGCACCGCCGTCGCGAAGGAGGACTTTGCCGCCGCGATGAGCGCGATGGCGAAGCTGCGCCCGCCGGTCGACGCGTTCTTCGACAAGGTCCGCGTCAATGACGATGATCCAAAGGTGCGCGAGAACCGCCTGAAGCTGCTGAACGAGATCCGCAGCGCCACGCGTGCGGTCGCGGACTTCTCGAAGATCCAGGATTGAGGCGCGGCCGAGCGGCAAACACTACTGTCATTCCGGGGCGCGCGAAGCGCGAACCCGGAATCCATCGTGCCGCGCGTGATGCAGAGAAATGGATTCCGGGCTCGCACCAAATGGCGCGCCCCGGAATGACGAAGCGCAAAAAAGCCCCACCCGGCGGGGGAAACCGGGCGGGGCCTGATGTCCGATTCTAACACTGCACGCGTCAGCCTGATTTGACGCGCCGGACATCGAGTTGAACGATGCGTTTTCGAGCGAAGTGGATACCGGTTCGCTCGAAAGGAACGTGTCCGTCGAGGATCTAGTCCAGCACCTCGACGATGCGCCGCGAGCGCGGCTCGACCAGCACGGTCTCGCCGTTCACGACGGTGTAGCGATAGGTGGTGGCGCCGAAACGTTGCGGCACGTCATAATAGGTGACGCCGCTCTCGGGTAAGGTGGCGCCGACCACTACGCGATCCGGGATGCGAAAGGCCGGAACGCGTTGTTCGATGACATAGTCGCGGAAGGCTGGCCGCTGCTCGACCGCAATCGTCGGGCCGCCGTCGACCACGACGGGCGCGCGTCCAACCGTAATGCCTGTTTGCGCCTGTGCCGCAATCGGCGCACCGAGCGCGACGCCAAGCGCTGCGAGAGCGAGAATCCTGTTCCGCATGGGCAACTCCTTCGACATGATTTCAGCCGGCGCCAGTGGCGCGACCGGTTGCCAATGCTGCGACGCGCGCGATGTTCCGGAAAATGCCTTGCCGCATTCGCGGCATTTTTGGGCAGTTTTCGCGAAGGCGGGAACTCGTGCGACCCCTAGTGCGTCTCTACCCGCGGAACCGGGTCCGCTATGATCCGCCCGCGATTCGCCCCACCACCACGGAAAGATAATTCATGCACATCACTGTCGCCCACATTTCGCCGATCCTGTCGTTGATTGCGGGCGTGCTCATCCTGATCATGCCGCGGCTTCTCAACCTCATCGTCGCGATCTTTCTCATCATAAATGGTGCGATAGGGCTCGGATTGTTGAAGTGGCTCCATCTCTAGGCCTTCATTTTCCGGAACTCTTCGACTTGCGCGGGCCTGCCCAAAGTGGTGTAAGGCGCGCGATTTCCCTTTCCTCTCGCAGGTTGTGTGCAAGCTATGGCCAAAGCCGCCTCGAAGCCTAAGAAAATACCAGCGAAATCAAAGTCCTCCGTCAAGGCGAAAGCCGCGCCGGCGGCTCGCAAGGCGCTTTCCAAGAGCGCCCCGAAGCCGATTGCCAAGCCCGCGGCCAAGCCGGCTGCGAAGCCCGCCGCCAAGGCGGTTTCAAAGGCTGCGACCAAGCCGGTTGCGCCGAAGGCCGCCGCCAAGATCGCTCTGAAGCCGGCACCGAGCAAAGTCGCGCCAGCTGCGGCCAAGGCCGGCAAATGGGTGTTCACGTTCGGCGACGGCAAGGCCGAGGGCCGGACGGAGATGCGCGACCTGCTCGGCGGCAAGGGCGCCAACCTCGCCGAGATGGCCAATCTCGGCCTGCCGGTGCCTCCCGGCTTCACCATCCCGACCTCGGTCTGCACCTACTTCTACGCACACGGCAAGACCTATCCGAAGGAGTTGCAGTCGCAGGTTGAGAAGGCGCTCGACCATGTCGGCAAGTTGACCGGCAAGGTGTTCGGCGACACCAAGAACCCGCTGCTCGTCTCCGTGCGCTCCGGCGCGCGCGCTTCGATGCCGGGCATGATGGACACCGTGCTCAATCTCGGCCTCAACGACGAGACCGTGGAAGCGCTCTCGGAACTGTCCGGCGACCGCCGCTTCGCCTATGACAGCTACCGCCGCTTCATCACCATGTATTCCGACGTGGTGCTCGGTTTCGAACATCATCATTTCGAGGAAATCCTCGACACCTTCAAGGACAGCCAAGGCTACACGCTCGACACCGACCTGTCGGCTGAGGACTGGGTCGAGCTGGTCGGCAAGTACAAGGACGCGGTCGCGCGCGAGACCGGGAAGAATTTCCCGCAGGATCCGCACGACCAGCTCTGGGGCGCGATTGGAGCGGTGTTTTCATCCTGGATGAACGCACGCGCGGTGACCTATCGCAAGCTGCACGACATTCCGGAATCCTGGGGCACCGCGGTCAACGTGCAGGCCATGGTGTTCGGCAACATGGGCGAGACGTCGGCGACCGGCGTCGCCTTCACGCGCAACCCCTCGACCGGCGAGAGCAAGCTCTACGGCGAGTTCCTGATCAACGCGCAGGGCGAGGACGTGGTGGCGGGCATCCGCACGCCGCAGGACATCACCGAAGAGGCGCGGAAGGAATCCGGCTCGGACAAGGCGTCGATGGAAGCGGCGATGCCCGAGGCCTTCAAGGAGCTGACGCGGATCTACACGCTGCTCGAGAAGCACTACCGCGACATGCAGGACATGGAGTTCACGGTCGAGCAGGGCAAGCTGTGGATGCTGCAGACCCGCGGCGGCAAGCGCACCGCCAAGGCGGCGCTGCGCATCGCGGTCGAGCTCGCCAATGAGGGCCTGATCACCAAGAAGGAAGCGGTGACGCGGATCGATCCGGCTTCGCTCGACCAGCTGCTGCATCCGACCATCGATCCCAACGCCAAGCGCGACGTGATCGCGACCGGCCTGCCGGCGTCGCCCGGCGCGGCTTCCGGCGAGATCGTGTTCTCCTCGGACGAAGCGGCCAAGCTCCAGGCCGACGGGCGCAAAGTGATTCTGGTCCGCATCGAGACCAGCCCCGAGGACATCCACGGCATGCACGCCGCCGAAGGCATCCTCACCACCCGCGGCGGCATGACCTCGCATGCGGCCGTGGTCGCGCGCGGCATGGGCAAGCCCTGCGTCTCCGGCTGCGGCACCATCCGCGTCGACTACGGCCGCGGCACCATGAGCATCGGCTCGCGCACCTTCAAGACCGGCGACGTCATCACCATCGACGGCTCGCTCGGCCAGGTGCTCGCCGGCCGCATGCCGATGATCGAGCCGGAGCTGTCCGGCGAGTTCGGCACGCTGATGAAGTGGGCCGACCAGGTCCGCAAGATCGGCGTTCGCGTCAACGGAGATACGCCGGACGACGCCCGCACCGCGATCAAGTTCGGCGCGGAAGGCATCGGCCTGTGCCGCACCGAGCACATGTTCTTCGAGGAGACCCGCATCCGCACGGTGCGCGAGATGATCCTCTCGGAGGACGAGCAGTCACGCCGCGCAGCGCTCGCCAAGCTGCTGCCGATGCAGCGTGCCGACTTCGTCGAGCTGTTCGAGATCATGAAGGGCCTGCCCGTCACGATCCGGCTTTTGGATCCTCCCCTCCATGAGTTCCTGCCGCATACCCATGCCGAGGTCGAGGAAGTGGCGCGTGCCATGAACACCGACCCGCGGCGCCTGGCCGACCGCGCGCGCGAGCTCTCGGAGTTCAACCCGATGCTCGGCTTCCGCGGCTGCCGTATCGCGATCGCTTACCCCGAGATCGCCGAGATGCAGGCGCGCGCGATCTTCGAGGCCGCGGTCGAGGCCGAGAAGCGCACCGGCAAGGCCGTGGGCCTCGAGGTGATGGTGCCGCTGATCGCCACCAAGATGGAGCTCGACCTCGTCAAGGCGCGCATCGACGCCACCGCACAGGCCGTGATGCGCGACACCAACACCAAGCTCGCCTATCAGGTCGGCACCATGATCGAGCTGCCGCGCGCCTGTCTGCTCGCGGCCGAGATCGCGGAGAGCGCCGAGTTCTTCTCGTTCGGCACCAACGATCTGACGCAGACCACCTACGGCATCAGCCGCGACGATGCCGCGAGCTTCCTCGGCACCTACGTGTCCAAGGGCATCCTTCCGATCGATCCCTTCGTCGCGCTCGATCAGGAGGGCGTCGGCGAACTGGTCAAGATCGGCGTCGCGCGCGGCCGCAAGACCCGCCCGAAGCTCAAGGTCGGCATCTGCGGCGAGCATGGCGGCGATCCCGCTTCCGTCGCCTTCTGCCACAATATCGGCCTCGACTACGTCTCCTGCTCGCCCTACCGCGTGCCGATCGCCCGCCTCGCCGCGGCGCAAGCCGCACTCGGCAAGGCGGTCGCGAGCCAGGCGTAAGGCGATTTGAAATGTTGAATGCGAAGAGGCGGGGCCCAACCCCGCCTCTTTCATTTTGAGCGGCACTCTTGCCACGCCGTCATTGCGAGCGCAGCGAAGCAATCCAGAATCCCTCCGCGGCGGCAGTCTGGATTGCTTCGCTCCGCTCGCAATGACGAGACTGTTGAACGCGCATGCCGCCACACTCTCGGTGTCATCGCCCGCGGGGCATGACTGCTGTGGTGTGGAAGCGCTGTGTGCAAACGCCAACACCGGGAACTCGTCGCGCGTCCCGTAATGATACGTGCGCGCAAGAGTTCCTTCACCATTTGCGTTGACCAGATGTTTACCGCTTCACGTGAGGCGGCATTTACCAAGGCGCATCATTGCCCCGTGAAAACACCTGCAATCGCTTGAGTGTGCCGCGCGCGCAACGCCGATTAACGCCCCGGCAACCTAAATTGGATACTTAAGAAAAAGATCGAATTGCACGGATGTACTGCGGTTCGATTTGTTTGGCGTTAGCGTAGCGTGAGCGTATCGATGTCAGTGTTGCGTAACCATCCGAAGGGCGCGCGGTTCGCGTCCTTCGGCATCGGTCTCTGCATCTTCGCATTGATGCCGAGAGAGACCGGCTATCAGGATATTGCCTCGCTGCTGGCGCGTCAGCCCGGCGTCGCCGAGCGTTGGCAGAAGCAGGTGTATTCCGCGGCGTCCTCGATCCAGCTCGCCACCTACAGTTTTTCCCGCCCCATCGGCACCTCGGTTCCGCAGAGCGCGATGGTTCGCCTCGCCAGCCTCGATGGCCGTGACGTCACCGGCGCGATCAGCCGCAATCCGGCGCTTCGGGCGCCGCCGCGCTACCAGGCCGCCGACTTTCCCAAGGTCGATCGCTCCATGAAGGGTGATCGCCTCGCTATCGTACCACCGACGACGTCTCCCGACGCTGCCGCACCGACCGCAGCCCCCGCGCAGGAAGATCCCGCGACGTCGAACAGCTCGGTGTTCGGCGCCAAGACCGCCGCGTTGCCGCAAGCGATGTCGCCGGAGTCCGCAGCCGCGCTCGACCCCGAGCTCCAGGAAGCGCTTCGCGCGCCGCCGTTGCCGCAATATGCCAATCCGCCGAAGGCCAGCGACCTTGCGCGCTCGTTCGCGGTTCAGCCGCTGGAGGCGCTGAAGCGGGCCACAGCGCCCGCCGCGCCTGCGCGCGATCCCTTCAGCATCAAGACCGCGAACCTGTTCTTCGGCAGTTCCTCGCTCGGCGGCAATCTCGAGAGCATCGAGAGCTGGCAGCCCGGCGCCGAGCCGCTGATCGTGATGCCCGACCCCGACATGAAGGTGACGGCCTCGCTGACGCCGCCGTCGGAAGAGATCGCCAAGGACATCGAGAGCGGCGAGAGCGTCGCGCCGAAGGGCGAGGTCAACGCCGACAACCAGCGCGTCAGGTCGCCGGCGGAGCGGCTCGCACTCGACGACAAGTCGCGCGCGAAATCCGAGAAGTGCCTCGCGGAAGCGGTCTACTTCGAGTCCCGCGGCGAGGCCGTGCGCGGCCAGATGGCGGTCGCGCAGGTCGTGATGAACCGCGTGTTCTCCGGCAAATATCCCGACACGGTGTGCGGAGCAGTCTATCAGAACAAGCACCGCCATTTCGCCTGCCAGTTCACCTTTGCCTGCGACAACAATCCCGACGTGATCCGCGAGCCCGAGATGTGGGAGCGCGCCAAGAAGATCGCGAAAGCGATGCTCGACGGCCAGATCTGGCTGCCCGAGGTCGGCAAGTCCACGCATTACCACGCCTATTGGGTGCGCCCGTCCTGGGTCGCCGAGATGAAGAAGATGTACAAGACCGGCGTGCACACCTTCTATCGCCCGCGCGCCTGGGGCGACGGCAGCGAGGAACCGAGCTGGGGCTCTCCGGCCCAGACCGCCGCACTCTCCGCCGAACTCACGCAGGAAGCCAAGAGCTCCGCCGAGATGGGTGTGAGCGAGCGGCGCTGAGATAGCTTACGGCTGTCGCCGCAAGCGCAGCCGTGCTCCCTCGCCCCGCTTGCGGGGAGAGGGTTGGGGTGAGGGGGACTCTCCACGGGGACGGTGAGAGTTAGACTCGCGGAGACTCCCCCTCACCCGGAATCCGCGCTTTCAGCGCGAATTCCGGCCTCTCCCCGCAAGCGGGGAGAGGCAAAGAAATCACGCCTCGATATCCAGTGCACAATCGAAATTCGGCGCCGAATGCGTCAGCGCGCCGGACGAGGCGTAGTCGACGCCGGTCGCTGCGATTGCGGCGATCGAGTCCAGCGTGACGCCGCCGGATGCTTCCAGCTTGAGCCGTCCCTCGCTCATCCGCACCGCCTCACGCAGCGTCGCAAGGTCCATGTTGTCGAGCAGCACGGCGTCAGCCATCCCCGTGTCCAGCACCTCGCGCAGCTGCGCCAGCGTATCGACCTCGATCTCGATCTTGACGAGATGGCCGGCGTGGGCGCGTGCGCGCTCCAGCACGGGGCGGATGCCGCCGGCGACCGCGATGTGGTTGTCCTTGATCAGGATCGCGTCGTCGAGGCCGAAGCGGTGGTTGAAGCCGCCGCCGCAGCGCACCGCGTATTTCTCCAGTGCGCGCAAGCCCGGCGTGGTTTTTCGCGTGCAGCAGATCCGCATCCTGGTGCCTTCGGTGCGCGCGACATAGTCCGCCGTCAGCGTCGCGACGCCCGACAGCCGACCGACGAAGTTCAGCGCGGTCCGCTCCGCGGTGAGAATGGCGCGCGCGGGACCGGAGATCGTCAGCACGAGCTGCCCGCGCGCCACGCGCGCGGCGTCGCGGACATGCGCGCGCACCTCGATGTCCGGCGACAGCTTTTGCAGCGTCGCCAGCGCCAGCGGCAGGCCGGCGATCACGCCGGACTGGCGCGCGACCAGGATCGCCTTTGCTGTTGTCGCCTCCGGGATCGTCGCGAGCGAGGTGATGTCGCCGGCGCGGCCGAGATCCTCGTCGAGCGCGCGGTGCACGGCCTCGTCGATCGCGAGCGGCGAGAGGAAGGCGTCGGGATAGAGCAGGGATGTCGGGGTGATCATAAAGGACTCCGTCAGGCGATCATGGGTTGCGCGGTGCGCGGCATTGGGCGTTCGGTGAGGTTTTCTGCGACCTCGCGCGCTGCTGCGAGGGTGGTCATCGTTCTCTTCGCCTGCGCGGGGAGATCAGCCGGATGATCGGAGCGGAAATGCGCGCCGCGGCTCTCGCACCGCGTCCAGGCCGCAGCGGCGACGAGCAGGGCTGTTGTCGCCATGTTGCGGACAGCGATGCTCGCTGCGTCACGTTCGAGCGCAGCGAAGCTGTGCACGGCCTCCGCAAGACCGTCACCGTGACGGATCACGCCGACATGCGCGCTCATCGTCGCGCGCAGCCGCTTCACGACCGCGGCATCCGGTGCGCCGCCGCGCGGCGCCACCAATGCGTCGGGAAGGCGGGCAGCCGAGGGGATGGCGCGGCCGGCGATGTCGTCGGCGATGCGTGCGGCGTAGACCACGGCCTCCAGCAGCGAATTCGAGGCGAGGCGGTTCGCGCCATGCGCACCGGTGGAGGACACTTCGCCGCCGGCCCATAGCCCGTCGATCGAGCTGCGGCCGCGCCCATCCACCGCGATGCCGCCCATGTGGTAGTGCGCGGCGGGCGCGATCGGGATGGCCTGCGTGGCGGGATCGATGCCGGCGGCGATGCAGCTCGCATGCACGGTCGGGAATTTGTCGGCGAAGCGTGCGCCCAGCGCCTGCCGTGCGTCGAGGAACGCGCCGCGCCCGGCCGCGATCTCGGTGAACACGCCGCGGGCCACGATGTCGCGCGGCGCGAGCTCGGCGAGCGGATGACGCGTCAGCATGAAACGCTCGCCATCGGCGTTGATCAGCGTCGCCCCTTCGCCGCGCAGCGCCTCCGTCGCCAGCGGTGCCGGATCGCGGCCGACCATGATGGCGGTGGGGTGGAACTGCACGAATTCAGGATCGGCGATCAGGGCGCCGGCGCGCGCGGCGATCGCAAGGCCCGATCCGCTTGCTTCAATCGGATTGGTGGTGACTGCATAGAGATGGCCGAGGCCGCCGGTCGCGAGCACCACCGCGCGTGAGGCGAGCAGGACCGGCGGGGCGGCAGGATTGCCGGCCTCGCGCAGCTGAAGGCCGGAGACGGCGCCGTCTTCCGTCAACAGCGCTTCGGCGACGAAACCCTCGATCAGCCGGATCGACGGCGTCCGGCGCGCGGCCTCGCCCAGCGCCGCGATGATCGCTGCGCCCGCACCGTCGCCGCGCACATGCACGATGCGGCGCGCCGAATGCGCAGCTTCCCGCCCCACCGCGAGCCTGCCTTCGAGGTCGCGATCGAACGGCACGCCATAGGCGAGCAGGTCATGGATGCGCGGTGCGGCCTCGCGGGCGATCCCGAGCGCGACCGCCTCGTCGACGAGGCCGCCGCCGACGGCAACCGTATCTGCGGCATGTGCTTCCGGAGTATCGCCCTCGGCCACCGCCGCGGCGATGCCGCCTTGCGCCCATGCCGATGAGGCGCCCTGTCCGAGCGGTGCCGCCGAGATCAGCGTCACCGGCCGCGGCGCGAGCTTCAGCGCACAAAAGAGACCGGCGAGCCCGCCGCCGACGATGACGACATCGTCGGTGCTGCGAGTGAGGTTGCGGATGTTGTTTGTTGTCATGGCTTTCTCCAAGCTCTCAACCGTCGTCCCGGCGAAGGCCGGGACCCATACTCCGCAGCAGTAGTTGTTTGGCTAAGCTGCTTGACGTCGTTCTCTGCAACCACACCTTCCTGTGGTTATGGGTCCCGGCCTTCGCCGGGACGACACTGTGGGTGTTGCTGCTGTTTGATGCTCAATTCTTCAGATTGATCATCCGCTCGACCGAGCGTCGCGCGCGCTCTGCAAGCGCGGGATCGATCGTCACCTCCTCGCGCAGCGTCAGCAGGCTCTCCAGGATGTTGGCGAGCGTGATGCGCTTCATGTGCGGGCAGAGATTGCAGGGGCGGAGCATCTCCACGTCAGGCAGTTCGGCGCGCACATTGTCGGCCATCGAGCACTCGGTGATCATCACGAGCCGCCGCGGCCGCTTTGCGCGGACCCAGTTGATCATGTGCGCGGTCGAGCCGGTGAAGTCGGCCTCCGCCAGCACGTCAGGCGGGCATTCGGGATGGGCGATGATCTGCACGGAGGGATCGGCCTCGCGCAGCTCGCGGAGCTCCCCGCCGGTGAAGCGCTCGTGCACCTCGCAGGCGCCCTTCCAGGCGATGATCTTCACGTCGGTCTTCGAGGCCACGTAGGTCGCGAGATAGCGGTCGGGAAGGAAGATCACGCTTGGCGCATTCAGGCTCTCGACCACCTGCACCGCGTTCGACGAGGTGCAGCAGATGTCCACCTCGGCTTTCACCTCCGCCGAGGTGTTGACATAGGCGACGACAGGAACGCCGGGAAATTTCTCGCGGAGCAGACGAACGTCGGCGCCGGTGACGCTGGCGGCAAGCGAGCAGCCGGCACGCGAATCCGGAATCAGCACCGTCTTGTCCGGGTTGAGCAGTTTCGAGGTCTCCGCCATGAAGTGCACGCCGCACTGGACGATGATGCCGGCCTTCACCTTGGTGGCTTGGACGGCGAGCTGGAGCGAGTCGCCGCCGATGTCGGCAACGCAGTGGAAGATCTCCGGGGCCTGGTAATTGTGCGCAAGGATCACTGCGCCGCGCGCCTGCTTCAGCTCGTTGATCGCCTTGATGGTCGGCGCCATCAGCGGCCACTCGATCGGCGGGATCACGTGCTTCACGCGCTCATAGAGCGGCGCGGTGGCGCGCTCGACCTCGTCAGTCCATTCCAGCGAGGGCATCGGCAGTATCGATCCCGTTCGCGCCGGCGCGGCGCGTGGGAAGGGCGTGATCTGGTTCGTGGCTTGGCCCTGCGGCCGGTTGGCAAAGTCGTCGGGGCCGTAAAGTCCAGTGATCGGCATCAAAGCCTCCCGCTCGTGTTATTATGCTCAATGTGAGTATATTCGGTGCCCGAGAAATCCGGCCGAGAGGCCGGGTCGCACGTCGTCATCGCCCTAATATGCTCAATCTGAGTAAATCAAAGATATCACGCATGGCCGGGAGTTGCTAGGTCTGCTCGCACACATTCCCGTCAAGTCGCGCTCCGCGGCGCCGGACCAGGTCTGGTTGAAACGCAATGCTCGCGCGGCAGCCCTTCGGAGAACGCAATCATTTTTGACTTGGGATGTTCATGCATTTGCATTAAACGACTGACCTGTGGCTGCCTATTTCGGATCCGCCAACGACAAGATGAGGAACACCATGTCGACACAAGTGGGCGAACTCGGTCCGGTCTCGCGTTCCTCCACCTGGCGCACGCCGGCAATCATCATCCTCTGCGGCTGCGCCATCGGCATGCTCGGCTTCGGCCCGCGCTCGGCGCTCGGCTTCTTCGTGCAGCCGATGAGCCATGAGTTCGCCTGGGGGCGTGACGTGTTCGGCCTCGCCATCGCCGTGCAGAACCTGTTGTGGGGATTGGGCCAGCCGGTCGCCGGCGCGGTCGCCGATCGATTCGGCCTGTTCCGGGTGATGTGCGTCGGCGCGCTGCTCTATGCCGGCGGCCTGCTCCTGATGCGCTACTCCTCGACGCCGCTGTCGCTGAACTTAGGGGCGGGCGTGATGGTCGGCTTTGGTCTTGCCGGCTGCTCGTTCAACCTGGTGCTGTCGGCGTTCAGCAAGCTGTTGCCGCCCGAGAAGCGCGGCCTGGCGCTCGGCGCCGGTACTGCGGCGGGCTCGTTCGGTCAGTTCCTGTTCGCGCCGATCGGCGTCGCGCTGATCGACAATTTCGGCTGGCAGCAGGCGCTCACTGTGTTCGGCTTCCTGATGCTGCTGATCATTCCGCTGTCGCTGGCGCTCTCGACGCCGCCGGTCGCAAGCACGGCAAGCGCGGCGCCTGCGGATGAGCAGACCTTCATGAAGGCGCTCGCGGAAGCCTTTGGCCACCGCTCCTATGTGCTGTTGGTGCTCGGCTTCTTCACCTGCGGCTTCCAGCTTGCTTTCATCACGGTGCATCTGCCGGCGTTCCTGGTCGATCGCGGCATCTCGACACAAACCGGCGGCTGGGTGATCGCGGCGATCGGCCTGTTCAACATCATGGGATCGCTCAGCGTCGGTTATCTCCAGAACTCGCTGCCCAAGCGCTACATCCTCTCGACCATCTATTTCACCCGCGCGCTTGCGACGCTGGCCTTCATCTCGTTCCCGATCACGCCGTTCTCGGCGATCGCGTTCGGTGCGATCTCCGGCCTGACCTGGCTGTCGACGGTGCCGCCGACCTCGGCGCTGGTCGCGCTGATGTTCGGCACGCGCTGGCTCGCGACGCTCTATGGCTTCGCCTTCGTCAGCCATCAGGTCGGGGGCTTCCTCGGCGTCTGGCTCGGCGGCATCGTGTTCGAGCGGTTCGGTTCCTACACGCCGATCTGGTGGCTCTCGATCCTGTTCGGCGTGCTCTCGGCGCTGATCAATCTTCCGATCGTGGAGAAACCCGTCGCGAGAGCGGTTGCGCAGCCTGCCTGATCGGCTAAACATCCCGGTCAAACAAGTCAGGGAGTTCAGCTGTGGCAACGTTCAAGGCGATCCGGATCGACAAGGCTGACAAGGGTACCACCGCGCAGCTTGCGCAGTTCGACGAAGCCGAGTTGATGGAGGGCGACGTCACCGTCCGCGTGGAATGGTCGACGCTGAACTACAAGGATGGCCTTGCGCTCACCGGCAAGGCGCCGGTGGTGCGCCGCTTCCCGATGATCGCCGGCATCGACTTCGCCGGCACGGTCGAGCAGTCCTCGCATCCGCAGTGGAAGGCCGGCGACAAGGTCGTCTGCACCGGCTGGGGCATGGGTGAGACCCATCTCGGCGCCTATGCCGAGAAAGCGCGGGTGAAGGGCGACTGGCTGGTCGCCCTGCCGCAGGGCCTGTCGGCGCGCGACGCCATGGCGATCGGCACTGCCGGCTTCACCGCAATGCTCTCAGTGCTGGCGCTGGAGAAGCACGGCCTGTCGCCGAAGAGCGGCCCCGTGGTGGTGACGGGCGCGGCCGGCGGCGTCGGCTCGGTCGCGACCGCCGTGCTGTCCAAGCTCGGCTATCACGTCATCGCCTCGACCGGCCGCACCTCGGAAGCGGATTACCTGAAGCACCTCGGCGCCGCCGAGATCATCGACCGCAACGAATTGTCGGCGCCGGCCAAGCCCCTCGCCAAGGAACGCTGGGCGGGTGGTGTCGACAGCGTCGGCTCGACCACGCTGGCCAACCTCCTGTCGATGACGAAGTACGGCGGCGCGATCGCGGCGTGCGGCCTTGCCGCCGGCATGGACCTGCCGTCTTCTGTCGCACCTTTCATTTTGCGCGGAGTGTGCCTTCTCGGCATCGATTCCGTGATGTGCCCGATCGAGCCCAGGAAGGCCGCATGGCAGCGTCTGGCGTCCGATCTGGACCGGTCTAAACTATCTGAAATTACTCACGAAATTCCGCTCGCCGAGGTTTCCGAATGGGGCGCGAAAATCCTGTCCGGCCAGGTCCGCGGCCGGATCGTGGTAAAAATTGTCTAACGGCGTTCAGACTTTACCAACCAAGCTGCTTCAATGTCGCCATGGTTAGTATGGTAAGCAGCGGGTAAAGAGATAAGGCATCGCCCGCTGCGGGGGTCGGTTCGGAGTTGAGCATGCTTGCGCGTATTGTGTTGGGGGCTGTCACGGCTGCGGCGACGATTGCGCCGGCCATTGCTGGAGGCATGAACGCCGACGAGGCACGTCGCTTCGTCGCCGGCAAGGTGTTCGCCTTCACCTGTTTCGACGGCACCCGCGGCGCGGGCCGAATCCTGGATGACCTCGGCGCCGCCGGCGCCGTGCAGTTCTCGGGCGCGGGCCCGGTCCGCCATCTCCGCCTGCCCGGCAACACGCTCCAGATCCGTGGCCAGAACGTCTGCGCCTCGATCAAGGGCATTCCGTTCGAGCCCTGTTTCAACCTGGAAAAGACCGACGATCGCAGCTTCCGCGGCTCGGTGTCGGGCATGGGCTTCGCCTATTGCGACTTCCACCACCAGGGCGGCAACCAGATGCTGATGGCGCGCGCCGTCGCGCGGCCGCGCTCGCTGCGCTCTTCGGAGCACACGGGGTCGGTCGCTACGCCGAACACCGAGGTCGCCGCGCGCGTCGAGACCCCGCGTGTCGAGAGCAGCCGGCTCGAGCCGGTGAAATCGGAAAGCAAACCGGAGCCCGCGAAGAACGAAGGCCCGCTGGAGCTGCGCCGCTCGACCCAGTGAGCGGCTGCGCGGGACCGTCCGCGCACTTTCTCGTTGAAGACGTCCATCGAACACGAAGCCGCCGCGCCGTAGTCATACGGACGGCGGCTTTCATGCGTTGGTAGCTGTTCGCGTCCCAGTTTGCGTACGGCCGGGGGGCGCGGCCCGATAAAAGGGTTCAACGATGTCGCTGTACTTCTTCCGCATCAGTACCGGTCGCTATTCCGGCGCCGCCGATCAGCCGTATGAGTTCGAGGATCGCGCGGCCGCGTGGACCGAGATGACCGAGGTCTGCGCCAATCTGCTCGGCGGCATCTCGCGCACCCTGAAACCGAACGCCGAGTGGTGCATGGAGCTGCTCGACGAGAACAAGAAACCGGTGTTTCGCATCAGCCTCGTCGGGGAGACGGTGAACTGACACCGCCGCGAATGACGGCGCGGGCGTTAACGAACGCGAAGCATGCAAATCCGAGAAGCTTCATTTCGCTGCGCGTGAAACGTGTGGAAGTCCACAGATTTAAGCTGCGTTTTCCGTACTTCTACCTAAGACGCGAGGGCCCCGCTTAACGTTAATGAGTAACCTGCCGGTTAGCCTTCCCGGGATGTTCACGCGCTTCGTCGCTGCAATGCGTATCCCGGGGAAAAGTTCGATGATGGTCATTCAGAATCTGCGAATCGGCACCAAGCTCGCCATCACCTCCGCGCTGACAATCGGGCTCGTCGCGCTGATGATCTTCCTCCAGATGAGCGGCAGCACCGAGGTTCAGAGGCTCGGCAACGGAGTATCGGGACAGCAGACGATCGCGCAAAACGCCGCGGAAGCGAAGGCCTCGGTGCGAGGGATGCAAATCGGCATTCGCGACATCCTGACCTCGTCCTCGCCCGCCGAGATGCAGAAGGCGGTCACCTATTTCAACGACCGGCAGACGGCGGCCCTGAAATACTCCGGCGAAATGGCCAAGCTCTCGCGCTCGGCGGAAAATCGCAAGCGGATCGATCGCCTGACCGTGCTGATCGGCGAATTCGGCAAGGGTGAGCTGCAGATCGAAGCCATCCGCAAGCAGGAGCTTGCGCTCGATGGGAAGAAGGACGGCGAAGCGGCGGCGCAACTCGCAAAGCTCGTTGCCGAGGTCGATCGCATCCGCAAGGGGACGCTGGCGCCGATCAACGAAGAGATCTCCGAGCTGGCCAATCAGATCACCGACTTCGCCAAGCAGAGGAGCGTCGAGACGCGCACCGAGGCAGAGGCCGAAGCCGCGTCGGTTGCGCGGACGTCGCTCGTCACCGGCGTGCTGGTCGCGCTGGTTCTGATCGGTGCCTGCATCTTCTCCGTCTTCAGCATTGCGCGGCCGATGCGCGCACTCACGGCCGCGATGGAGAAGCTCGCCGGCGGCGACTTTTCCGTGGTGCTGCCAGGCCTCGGCCGCAAGGACGAGGTTGGCGAGGTCGCCGGTGCCGTCGAGAAATTCAAGATCGTATCCGAGCAGAAGGCGCGCGAGGAAGCGGAGGCCAAGATGCGGCAGGATCAGATCGCGGCCGAGCAGCGCAAGGCCGAGATGCGCAGGCTCGCCGACAGCTTTGAAGGCGCCGTCGGTGAGATCGTCGGCACGGTGTCGTCGGCCTCGACCGAGCTCGAGGCATCCGCGACGACGCTGACCTCGACCGCCGAACGCACGCAGCAGCTCACCACCGTGGTTGCAGCAGCCTCGGAGGAAGCTTCCACCAACGTGCAGTCGGTGGCGTCCGCGACGGAGGAACTGTCGTCCTCGATCACCGAGATCAGCCGGCAGGTGCAGGAATCCGCGCGCGTGGCGAGCGAGGCCGTCGGCCAGGCCCGCACCACGACCGAGCGCGTCAGCGAGCTGTCCAAGGCGGCGACGCGGATCGGTGACGTCGTCGAGCTGATCAACACCATCGCGGGCCAGACCAACCTCCTGGCACTCAATGCCACGATCGAGGCGGCGCGCGCCGGTGAAGCCGGCCGCGGCTTCGCTGTCGTTGCCTCCGAGGTCAAGGCGCTCGCCGAGCAGACCGCGAAGGCGACGGGCGAGATTGGCCAGCAGATCGCCAGTATCCAGACCGCGACCGAGCATTCGGTCGGCGCGATCAGGGACATCAGCGACACCATCGAGAAGCTGTCGGAGATTTCCTCGACCATCGCAGCGGCCGTGGAGGAGCAGGGCGCGGCGACGCAGGAGATCTCCCGCAATGTGCAGCAGGCCGCGCAAGGCACACATCAGGTCTCGTCCAATATTACGGACGTGCAGCGTGGCGCGAGCGAGACCGGATCGGCCTCCTCGCAGGTGCTGTCCGCCGCGCAGATGCTGTCCGGCGACAGCAATCGCCTTAAGCTCGAGGTCGGCAGATTCCTGGAGACGGTGCGCGCCGCCTGAGGGCGGCCGTCCTCACTGGTCACCCGACGGCTGCAACCGTCGCGCGAAGGTGCACGGTGTTCGCATGCGTTCGCGGCTGGATGCGCGATCAGAAGAGCTGCACGGTTAACCTTCCGGAAAAGCGATGCAGGCATCATCTCCGCAATATTCCGCGCGCCCAGCCGCCCTCCCTGCATTGCGTATCAATCGTCTTGGAGCACATTGCATGAGTGGCTTTTCCATTCGCCTCACCCACAAGGTCATGGCGATCGGACTGTTCGGACTGTTGGGTCTCGTCGCCTTCGGCGCGATCTACGAGATCGGCAGCCTTTCCCAGGACGCATCGCGCGACATTGCCAATCGTGCCCGCGCGATCGCCGATCTCGACAAGCAGCTCTCGATCGAGATGCTGGAGGCACGCCGCAACGAGAAGAACTTCTTGCAGCGCCGGGCCGAGAGCTACGCCAAGGCGCATGCCGAGCTGATCGGGCCGATCAACCGCGATTTCGATGAGGTGCAGCGGCTGATGGCGGCGGGCGGCATGAGCGTGCTGTCCGACAAGATGAAGCAGGCCCAGGACGGCTTCAAGCGATACGCGTCGGACTTCGGCGCATTGGTGGCCGCCGAGACCAGGCTCGGTCTGAACGAGACGGTCGGCCTGTCCGGTTCGCTCCGCGCCGCGGTGCACGACATCGAGGCCAAGCTGAAGGAGATCGACGATCCCAGGACGACGACCTGGATGCTGATGATGCGCCGGCACGAGAAGGACTTCATGCTACGGCGCGACCCCAAGTACATCGCCGAGGTGAAGAAGGCCGCGGTTGAATTCTCCAAGGCGATAGAGGTCGTCGCAATCCCGACGGCGGCGATGAACGACATCATGGCCAAGCTCCAGAAATACCAGTCCGAGTTCACGGCCTGGGCCGAGACCGCGCAGCAGAGCGCGGCCCTTGACGCCAGCATGATGAAGACCTTCCGCGAGGTCGAGCCTGTCATGGCGGAGGTGCGGACCGCGGTCGATGCGATGTCCAGGCGGGCGGACGCCGCCGAAGCTGCCACGCGCGAGGCCGTGCGTCTTTGGATGGTCGTCGCCTTCGGCGTCACCGTCATCGTGCTTGCCGCCGTCGGCTTCCTGCTGGGACGCTCGATCTCGAAGGCACTCGGTGCGATGATCGGTGCGATGACCCGGCTTGCGCGCGGCGAGCTCTCGATTTCCGTTCCCGGCGTCGGCCGCAGGGACGAGATCGGCGAGATGGCCGGTGCGGTCGAGGTGTTCAGGACCAACATGGCGGAAGCCGAGCGGCTGCGCGCCGAACAGGCGGAAGCGGACGCGCGCGGGCGCGAACAGCGCAAGGCCGACATGCAGCGGCTCGCCGACAGGTTCGAAGGCGCGGTCGGCGAGATCATCGAGATCGTGTCGTCGGCGGCAACCGAGCTCGAGGCGTCTTCCAACACGCTGACGCAGGCCGCCGAGCGCGGCAACGGGCTTGCCACCGCCGTGGCGGCGGCCTCGGAGGAGGCGTCCGCCAACGTGCAGTCGGTGTCATCCGCGAGCGAGGAGATGACCTCCTCGATCTCCGAGATCAGCCGCCAGGTGCAGGAATCGGCGCGCGTCGCCGACGTCGCGGTCGGGCAGGCCCAGCGCACCAATGCGCGCGTCGCCGAATTGACCAAGGCGGCCTCCCGGATCGGCGACGTGGTGGAGCTGATCAACACCATCGCCGCCCAGACCAACCTGCTGGCGCTCAACGCGACGATCGAGGCGGCGCGGGCGGGCGAGGCCGGCAAGGGCTTTGCGGTGGTCGCAACCGAAGTGAAGGCGCTCGCCGAGCAGACCGCGAAGGCCACGGGCGAGATCGGCCAGCACATCGGTGCGATCCAGGCCGCGACGGACGACTCCGTCGGCGCGATCAAGGAGATCGGCGACACCATCGCGCGGATGTCGGAGATCTCGTCGACCATCGCGGCCGCGGTGGAGGAGCAGGGCGCCGCGACGCAGGAGATCTCCCGCAACATCCAGCATGCCGCGCACGGCACCTCCGAAGTCTCGGCGAATATCGCCGACGTCCAGCGCGGTGCCGGCGAGACCGGAGCCGCCTCGGCGCAGGTGCATTCGGCCGCGCATTCGCTGTCTCAGGAGAGCAACCGGCTGAAGAGCGAGGTCGCGCGCTTCCTGGAGTCGGTGCGGGCGGCGTGACGGCGCTCCGTTCGATGTTGTGCTGCGTCGACCGCATCGCAACACGAGATATCAGTGCTGCCGCAACAGATAGTTGCAGGGAAAATAACGACGACGCGGGCGGTCCCGTAATTTTACGTAGGTTCCTGTTAACGCCTGTTTGCGACTATTAGGCGCAATCTCATGGGATAAGAACCAGCCAGCATCGATGAATTGACTTCCGCCCTGTCGTCCGTCGCGACGATTGCGGCGCAGGTGATTCACGCGTTGCCGGGTATCATCGGGATTTGTCGTGATGTCGAAGTTGTCGATCGTCTTCAAGCTTCTGGCCGTGTTGTCGGTCCTCGTGCTGTCACTCGCCGGCGTCGGCGTGACCGCGATCGGCACCATGCAGAACATCAATGCGCATACGGTCGAGATCGCGGAGAGCTGGCTGCCGAGCGTGCGCGCGCTCGGTTCGCTTCGCGCCGACATCAATGAGCTGCGCGTCGCGCTCCGTCTGCATCTGATGCAGGACAGCGCGGAAGGCAAGGATGCGGCCGAGAAGCGCCTCGCCTCGCTGCAGGGGCGCATCGACCAGACGCGCAAGGTCTACGAGCCGCTGATCACGACCGCCGAGGAGCGCTCGCTCTACGGGCAATGGACCAAGGCGTGGGCCGAGTATCTGAACGGCGTGCAGGACGTGATGGCGCTGTCGCGCAAGAGCGTCGGTCGTTTCCCGACCGAGGCCAACGAGCTGTTGCAGACCAAGGTCGCCAAGATGGCCCAGGCGGCCGATCCGTTGCTCCAGAAGGGCATCGAGCTCAACAACCGGGGTGCAGAGCTGGAGACCAAGCAGGCGGCCGACAGCTACGCCATGATCTTCCGCGTGCTGGTCGGCATCATCGTGTTCTCGGTCGTGATTGCGATCGCCGCCGCCTATTATCTCGTGCGCGACGTTTCGCGTGGCATTGCCTCGATCATCCGTCCGATGCAGTCGCTCGGCGAGGGCGACCTTTCGGCCGAGGTGCCGCATCGCGGCGAGAAGACCGAGATCGGCTCGATGGCGGATGCGCTCCAGATATTCAAGGAAGCGCTGATCGCCAAGAAGGCTGCCGACGAGGCCGCCGCCGCCGACGCCGAAGCCAAGATCGAGCGCGGCCGCCGTGTCGATGCCATTACCCGCAAGTTCGAAGCCATGATCGGCGAAGTCGTCGGCACCGTCTCCTCGGCCTCGACCGAGCTCGAGGCGTCGGCGTCGACGTTGACCAGCACCGCGCGGCGTGGGCAGGAGCTCGCGACCGTCGTGGCGGCAGCCTCCGAGGAAGCCTCCACCAACGTCCAGGCCGTGGCCTCCGCATCGGAGGAGCTGTCGTCCTCGATCACCGAGATCAGCCGCCGCGTGCAGGATTCGGCGCGGATGGCGGCGGAAGCCGTCGAGCAGGCGGCGCGGACCAACGAGCGCGTCAACGCGCTGTCGCAGGCCGCCTCCCGCATCGGCGACGTCGTCGAGCTCATCAACACGATCGCAGGCCAGACCAATTTGCTGGCGCTGAACGCGACCATCGAGGCGGCGCGCGCCGGCGAGGCCGGCCGCGGCTTTGCGGTCGTCGCCTCCGAGGTCAAGGCATTGGCCGAGCAGACCGCGAAGGCGACCGGCGAGATCGGGGCCCAGGTTTCGGGGATCCAGGCGGCAACGCAGGAATCCGTCAGCGCCATCCAGGAGATCGGCGGCACCATCGAGCGGCTGTCCGAAGTGTCCGCGGCGATCGCCGCGGCGGTCGAGGAGCAGGGCGCCGCCACGCAGGAGATCTCGCGCAACGTCCAGCAGGCCTCGGTCGGCACGCAGGAGGTCTCGGCGAACATCACCGACGTGCAGCGCGGTGCGATCGAGACCGGCGAGGCCTCGACCGAAGTGCTGTCGGCGGCGAAATCGCTGGCGACCGACAGCACGCGCCTCAAGGTCGAGGTCGCGCAGTTCCTGGATTCGGTCCGCGCGGCCTGATCTTCAACTTCCCGTCTGTGGAGCCGGCGGCGGAGCCTGCCGCCGGAACAGGATGCGCTGGTAGAGCCATCCGATCGCGACCAGCACGACGCCGAGGCACATGAACGACAGCGCGCGGTAAACGCCTGTCAGCGTCGACATGTCGATCACGAAGGCCTTCAGGATCGTCAGCGCGATGACGGCGGCGGATGCAAGCCGCGCGCGCTCCGAGTTGACGAGGATGCCGACGCCGAGCAGCACCACGCCGAAGGCGAGCCAGCCGATCGAGTAGGTGTATTGCTCTGCCCCCGTCGTCTCGCCGCTGGACAGGATCGGGCCGTGATAGAAGCGGCGGATCTCCAGCGTGACATAGGCGAGCGCGAACACGAGCGCGCCGCCAGCGATGGTGTTGGCATAGGCCTTGCCACGCTCGCCGACCACCGCATAGGACAGCAGCAGCATCAGCACCGCCGGCAGCGCGTAGCCGAGCAGCAGCAGGTTGAACACGGCGCCGCCGACGTCGATATGCCACAGCAGCGGGTTCTCCAGGATCAGTAGGCCGAACACGCTGATGAGCCCGCCGATGGCCGTGAGCACCACCGCGCCGACATTGTGCACGATACTGCGGCTGCGCAGCCTCAGCCGTTCCAGCCCGATCGCCATGGCGAACGCGACGCAGACTTGCAGCGCGCATTCGAGCAGCGACGGCGCAGACGTCATCTGGCCTCCAGTCGCAAAGTGCCGGATCTCCATGAAGGCGAGCAGCGCGGTGAACAGGATCGCGGCGGCTTCCACCACGCGCAGCGGCGCGTCGTCAGCGCGGCGGCGCAGGAAGATGCTCGCGCCCCAGAACGAGGCCGCCGGCAGGCCGTAGCCCCATAGCAGCCAATTGAAGATCGGCGTCGTGCCGACGGCATCGCCGACGATGCGCGGATCATAGACGATGCGCGCGGTGACGATCGCGGCGAAAATGGCCGCGAGCCGGCGCAGGACCGGGATCGGGCGCTGCAGCGAGATCCAGGCGGTGCCGAGCGACATCAGCGCCAGTGCAATCGTGAGCCAGCCCTTCTCGAGCGCGAAGGTCAGCGCCAGCGCCAGCGCGCCGAGCGTGCCGGTCGCGAACAGCGCGACGGAGGTCGCAGCCCCCGGCCGATCTTCGCGGCGCGCAAGCGCTTCGGTGGCGGCGCCAAAGGCGGCGGCAAGCAGCACCGCGAGGATCGCGAACGGGATCGAGCGATCCAGATGGGCAATGCGCGCATAAAGCGCAACGAGGATCGCAATTGGCGTGGCGACACCCGCCGCCGACCACACCACCGGAATGATCGCCGAGTTCGAGCGGCCCTGCGCGAAAAAGCCGGCCATGCCGAAGCCGGCGGCGAAGATCGCAGCCATCACCAGATGCAGCGTCACAGAGCTGTCGGTCGCGACCGGTCCGATGCCGGGCAAGGGGCCGCCGGGCAGCACCAGCATGTCGGGATTGGCGCGCACCGCCCACTCGGCGAACACGATGAAGACGGTCGCCGCGGCCGCGCCCAGCGCGCCGGTCGCTGCCGGCGCGCGCCAGGCGACGAACAGCGTCGCACCGACGAGAAGCGTGAAGGCGATCAGCGCCAGATCCGCATGCGCGCTCGACAGCACGATCAGCATCGCGCCGAACAGATAGGCGCCGAGCGAGCTCGACGACACCGGCTCGATTTCGCCGTCCTCGATGCTGGGCCCGAACATGAAGCCGCAGACGACGAGCAGCGCAGCCAGCACGAATCCCGCGATCGCATGGAAGGCGTGCGGCGCGACCTGCACGTCACTGGTGTCCAGACCCGGGAAGATCCAGAGCACAGCGAAGGCGATCGTGGTCACCGCAAGCCAGCGCCACAGCCGGATGCGGGCAAGGCCGAAGCTCGCGGCGGTGACGATCGCAAGATAGATGTAGAGCGCCCAATAGTCCGGCTTGCCGCTGGAGACGAGGAGCGGGGTCACGAACGCGCCGACCACGCCGAGGCCGGCGAGCGCGGGCCCGTGCAGCAGGGCGGCGGCAAGCGTGCCGAGTGCGACGAGGCCGAGCAGCACGAAGGCGGTCGCAGGCACGAGGAAGCCATAGAGCGCGTAGGCGGCATAGATGGTCGCGAACGCCACGGCCGTGCCGGCCGCGGTGAGGATCGCGGGAATATTGGCGATCGGCAGCGCCGCGATGTTGGAGATGCTCTCCTTGCGCCGCGACCATTCGCCGGCGCCGAGCAGCGCGGCTGCGAACAGGCCGCCGAGGAACACGCGCACGCCGGGGCCGACGAGGCCGGCCTCGATCGAATAGCGCACCATGAAGAAGCCGCCGAGCGCGAGCGCAAGGCCGCCGATCCACACCACCCAGCGCGTGCCGAGACGCTCCTCGAAGCCAGGCTCTCTAATATCAAGCGCCGGCGCCGGCAGCGGAGGCGGTGCATCGGCTCCGGTGCCCGCTTCGAGCGGTGGCGGCGCAGCCACTTCGGTGACGAGCGGCGGCGGCGCCTCGGCCTCGGGCGCGAGCGGCGGTGGCTCGGCCGGAGTTGTCGCGGGCGCTTCAGCCTGCACCGGTGCGGGCATCAGCGGCGGCGGCTGCACCCGCCGTTGCGCGTAAACCATCTCTTCGAGCGAGCTCAGCCGGCGGCGCAGCTCGGCCGCCTGGTTGGAGGCCTTGATCGCGATCAGGAAGGCGATGATCGCAATGATCAGCGCAAAGACGTCAAACGGGCCGTCGAACATGAAGCCTCCAGGCAACCGGCGGGCAGGGGCCGATCGCGCAAATGTCGTATCTAGCGCCGGGAGCGCATGCGCAAGCCCGGCGCGGGCCGCTCCTGGAGCACGTCGCGGCGGAAGCGGTAGAGCGCCGCCGGCCGTCCGCCAGTCTGTGTCGACATCACGCCGGTCGGTTCGACCAGGGCTTCCGTTTCGACCAGGCGGCGGAAATTCTGCTTGTGCAGGTGCCGGCCGGAGATCGCCTCCACCGTATGCTGCAATTCGGTGAGTGTGAACTCGGCGGGCAAAAGTTCAAAGACCACAGGACGATACTTCAGTTTTGCGCGCAGCCGCGCGATCGCGGTGGCGAGGATCCGGCGATGATCGAACCGCATGGAGGTGCCGAGTGCGGGAAGCGCCTTGCGTGCTAATGCCGCAGGTCGGCCGTCGCGCCGCGCCTCCTCGATCAGCCCGGCCTCATAGAGCAGCTCGTAGCGGTCGAGCACGCGCTCCTCGTCCCAGGGCGCGCCATCGAGGCCGAAATAGAACCGCACGCGGTCCCTGCGCGGCAATGCGCGCGTCGTCTCCGGCGTCTCCTGTTCCGCCCATGTCGTCAGCGCCGGGATGATGTCGCGGGCGATGATCGCCGGCGGCTCCTCGCGCCAGTCCTCCCAGGGGAGAAAGCGATACCACGGCTCGAAGCTCGCCCCGGTTGCTGCGAGTTCGCCGTCGACGGCGCGGGTGAGTGCGAGATATCCGATCGACACCATATGCGCGCCGGTGTCGCCGGCCTCCGCATGACGGCCGCGATCGCCGAACGTATAGAGCTGCTCGACATAGCCGAGCCGCAAGCCCGCCTGCTCCTCGACCCAGGCGCGCAGGCCGATCTCGAAGGTCCGATGGCTCAGCGCATCGAACGGGCCGAACGGCAGGCCCGCCAGGCCGTCGCTGCCGCGCGCGGTGAGGATCAGTGGTTCATGGTCTTCGATCGCGACGATCGCGGCGGTCAGGCCGATCTCGATCGGCGTCAGCAGCGTCTCGCTCATGCGGCTGACTTCGCTGCTGTCATTCGAGCTCGATCACGAAGGGGCGACCTTCGACCATCATCGCGCCCGGGCCCATCTCGTCGAGCGCGCGCAGCATGCGGCCCTCGCGTCCCAGCGCGCGGTCGGCGAGGCCGACGATGCGCCGGTTCGGCGATGCGATCGGCGAGGCCGCGCGGATCTTCTTCGCGATCTCGATCTCGTCGCGATGCGGATTGAGGGCGCAGGCCGCGGCGAAGGCGCTCGCGGTGGAGCGGCTGATGCCGGCGTAGCAATGCACCACCAGCGGCGCGCTGCGTTCCCAGCGGCGCACGAAGTTCAGCACCTGGTCGATATGGGCCTCCGACGGCGCGACAAAGCCGTCCATCTCCTCGGTGATGTCGTCCATCGACACCTTGAGATGGTTGGCCGGCAGCACCGACACCGGCCGCGCCACCTGCTCGACATTGGCCATCACGGTCAGCACGTGGCTGGCCCCGGTGAGGCGGACGGTTTCGGGAAGCGCGGCGAGGGAACAGACGTGGATCATGGCGGACCTTTTCGTTGATTATAGCCGCGGCTGTAGGGTGGGCAAAGGCGCATCGCGCTGTGCCCTCCATTTCGCAACTGCGCTCATCTCGCCTTGTTTGGTGGGCACGTTTCGCTTTGCCCACCCTACGAAGGGATGATGCTACGCAAACACCGCGCCAAACCGCTCCAGGAACTGCTTCTCGGCCCGCGCCGCCGTCCAGGGCGTGAGATAGTCGCGCCGGACGCTGTCGGGCAGGCCGGGATCCTTGCCGAACAGGCGCCTCGCCTCGGCATCGCTGAAGCCGGCAAGCTCGGTCGCTTCCAGATAAGCCGCGCCGCGATCGGCGGCCTTGATGGCCAGCGTGATCTCGTCGGGCAGCACCGGCGGCAGGCCGAAGCGGATGTGGATGGCGCCGAGCAGGCGCTTCTCGACCGCCTTGTAGTGGCCGTCGAGCACGGCCTTGAACGGCGAGATCATGTCGCCGATCACGTATTCGGGCGCGTCGTGCAGCAGGGCTGCGAGCCGCACGCGCTGGTCCACGCGCGGCGTTTCGTGCCGCATCACGGTCTCCACCAGCAGCGTGTGCTGCGCGACCGAGAAGATGTGCGCGCCTGTCGTCTGCCCGTTCCAGCGCGCCACGCGCGCCAGCCCATGCGCGATGTCGGCGATCTCGATGTCGAGCGGAGAGGGATCGAGCAGATCGAGCCGCCGGCCCGACAGCATGCGCTGCCAGGCGCGGGACTCCGCGCCGCGTGCCGACTTCTTCGCGCTCATTTGACCTTGAGGCGCGGCTTGCGCTGCGTCTTGCCGCAGCTTGCGTGACAATGGCAGTCGACGAGATGGTCGTTGACCATGCCGGTCGCCTGCATGAAGGCGTAGACGATGGTCGGGCCGACGAACTTGAAGCCGCGCGAGGACAGCTCCTTGGAGATCTGCACCGACAGCGGCGTGGAGGCCGGCACGCTCGCCGTGGTCTTGAAGTTGTTGACCTTGGGCCTTCCGTCCATGAAGTCCCACAGCAGCTTCGAGAAGCCCGGCCCCTTCTCCATGATGTCCAGATAGGACTTCGCACTCAGGATCGCGCCGTCGATCTTGGCGCGGTTGCGCACGATGCCGGCATCGTTCATCAGCGCGTGCACCTTCTTGGCATTGTAGCGCGCGATCTTCTCCGGCTGGAAATCGTCGAAGGCCTTGCGGAAATTGTCGCGCTTGCGCAAAATCGTGATCCAGGACAGGCCGGCCTGGAAGCCATCGAGGATCAGCTTCTCGTACAGTGCGCGGTCGTCATATTCAGGCACGCCCCACTCGGTGTCGTGATAGGCGACATAGAGCGGATCTTCGCCGGGCCAGGGGCAGCGGGTCAGGCCGTCGGGATGCAGGCGAGGGGCGCGGCTCATGCGGTGGGCTGCTTGGCTGGAATGCGTACGACTTCAGGTTCGGCGAGCGTCAAGGCAAGTCCGCCGGCCGTGAGCGGCTGGCCGGCATCGAGCGCGTCGGCGACGCGGTCGATGCGCACCAGCGCGATGCCCTTGCCGTCGGCAGAAGAGCCAATGGTGCCGACCGGCTTGTCGCCGGCGAGAATGGCAGCACCAATCTCGGGCGAGGGTCCATCGAGCAGCACCTTGACGCTGCGGGTGCGCGCGGTGCCGCGATGCTGCATGCGCGAGACGACCTCCTGGCCGACATAGCAACCCTTGTCGAAATCGACGCCGGCGAGGCGGTCCATATTGGTCTCGTGCGGGAACGCATCGCTGTACATGAAGTCGAGCCCGCCGCGCGGCACGCCAAGCGCGATGCGATGTGCCTCATAGGCGGCCGCGTCGACCAGCTCGGCGCCGATGAGGTCGGACAGCTTCTGCTTGAGATCCTCGGGGATCAGGATGCGGTAGCCGAGCCCGTCATGGCGCGGATCGGCGAAGGCAAGGTCCGGCTGGGCCGCGAGCGCGCCGTCCCAGGCGGCGAGCACGCCGAGATCGTCGGAGAGGTTTTCCACGGTGACCTTGGCGCGCAGCTTGTAGAATTTCAGCTTGGTCGCGAGGCCCTCGGCCAGCGCTTTGGGGCAGTCGATCAGGAACCCGCCGCCATGGCCGGCCGGCACCTCCGTGATCAGGAAATCGACGATGATCTTGCCCTGCGGCGTCAGCAGCGCGCCGAATCGCCCCAGGCCCGGCTTCAGCCTGTCGAGGTCGGTCGTGACGAGGCCGTTGAGGAAGTTGCGCGCATCCTCGCCCGCGACCTTGACCACGCCCCGGTCGGGAAGAAACGCTGATTTCATGAGAAAATCTCTTGCGACATGTTGCTCCGGAACGTAAGCCCGCAGCGCATAAACGACAAGACCTCGAGCCCTGCGCTTGGGGATGAGAGGGGCCTTCAGCCATGACCCAGCGTTTCGATGTGATCCTCAGGGGCGGCACTGTCGTCAACCAGGACGGCGAAGGCCTGCGCGACATCGGCATTGCGGGCGGCCGCATCGCCGAGATCGGCGCGCTGTCGCAAGCCTCCGCCGCCGAGGTGATCGACTGCAAGGGCCTGCACATCCTGCCCGGCGTGATGGACACGCAGGTGCATTTTCGCGAGCCCGGGCTGGAGCAGAAGGAAGACCTCGAGACCGGCTCGCGCAGCGCCGTGATGGGCGGCGTCACCGCCGTGTTCGAGATGCCGAACACGTCGCCCTTGACCGTGACCGAGGCCAGCTTCACCGACAAGGTGAAGCGCGCCCATCATCGTATGCACTGCGACTTCGCCTTCTTCATCGGCGGCACCCGCGAGAACGTGCAGGACCTGCCGGTGCTGGAGCGCGCGCCCGGCTGCGCGGGCGTCAAAGTGTTCATCGGCTCCTCGACCGGCGCGCTGCTGGTGGAGGACGACGAGAGCCTGCGCCGCATCTTCCAGGTGATCCGCCGCCGCGCCGCGTTCCACGCCGAGGACGAATACCGCCTCAACGAGCGCAAGCCGCTGCGCATCGAGGGCGATCCGCGCTCGCATCCGGTCTGGCGCGACGAGACCGCGGCGCTGATGGCGACGCAGCGCCTGGTCAAGCTCGCGCATGAGACGGGCAAGCGCATCCACGTGCTGCACATCTCGACCAAGGAAGAGATCGAGTTCTTGCGCGACCACAAGGACGTCGCATCCTGCGAGGCGACGCCGCATCATCTCACGCTGGTCGCGCCCGAATGCTACGAGCGGCTCGGCACGCTGGCGCAGATGAACCCGCCGGTGCGCGGGGCCGATCACCGCGCCGGCATCTGGCGCGGCATCGAGCAGGGCATCATCGACGTGCTCGGCTCCGATCACGCCCCGCATACGCTGGAAGAAAAGCAGAAGACCTATCCCGCTTCGCCCTCGGGCATGACCGGCGTGCAGACGCTGGTGCCGCTCATGCTCGATCACGTCAACGCCGGCCGCCTGTCGCTGGCGCGGTTTGTCGATCTCACCAGCGCCGGCCCCGCGCGCCTCTACAACATGGCCTGCAAGGGCCGCATCGCGGCCGGTTACGACGCCGATTTCACCGTCGTCGACTTGAAGCGCAGCGAAACCATCACCAACAAATGGGTGGCATCCAAGGCCGGCTGGACCCCTTACGACGGCGTTCGCGTCACGGGTTGGCCCGTCGGCACCTTCATCCGCGGCCGCCGCGTGATGTGGCAGGGCGAGCTGGTGACGCCATCGCAAGGCGAGCCGGTGCGGTTTCTGGAGACGCTGAAGGCGTAGGCCTTGGCGCGCCGCGGCACGGTGCGTGCCTCAGACTCGGTGTCGTCCTGGCGAAAGCCAGGACCCATAACCCCGACCGGATATTGTTGCGAAGACTGGTGGCCAGATCTGCCCGCAGCCATATAGTGCTGTGGTAATGGGTCCTGGCTTTCGCCAGGACGACGTTGGAGAGGTCATCGCATGCCCCAACCGGCACCCCTCATCTCCACCGAACAACTCGCCGCCATCCTCGGCGATCCCGCCTTACACCTCTACGACTGCACGACCTACAACGAACCGGTGCCGCCAGGCAGCGACGTGCCGTATCGCGCGGTGCCCGGCGACAAGACCTTCGCGGCGGGCCACATCCCCGGCGCCGATTTCCTCGATCTTCAGGGCGAGTTCTCCGACGCCTCCGCGCAGCAGTTCTTCATGATGCCCGGTGTGGCCCAACTCGAAGCCGCCTTCGGCCGCCACGGCCTCGATGCGTCCAAGACCATCGTGCTCTACAGCATCGGCACGATGATGTGGGCGACGCGGTTCTGGTGGATGCTGCGCTCGCTCGGCGTCGACGCGCTTGTGCTCGACGGCGGTTTCGACAAATGGAAGGAAGAGGGGCGACCGGTCGAGACCGGCACACCGCAGGGCTACCCCGCCACGACCTTCAAGGCCACACCGCGCGCGGGCTTCTTCGTCGACAAGAATGTCGTGAAGGCGCGGATCGGCGATCCCGCGACCGTGATCGTCAATGCGCTCGGGCCGCAGTTTCATCGCGGCCTCGAGCCGAGCCGCTACGGCCGGCCCGGCCGAGTTCCCGGCAGCGTCAACGTATCAGCCGCAACGCTCACTAATGCGGACAAGACGCTGACGAGCCTTGCGGATGCCGAAGCGAAATTCGCCGCCCAGGGCGTTACGCGTGACAAGAGCGTGATCTGTTATTGCGGCGGTGGCATCTCGGCGACGATCGACCTGTTGCTGCTGACGCAGCTCGGCTTCGACAAGCTGACGCTTTACGACGCCTCGATGGGCGAATGGGCGAGGGATCCGTCGCTGCCGATCGAGACCGACTAGGGGAAGGTAAGAAAGTTGGGAACCTTTCCCTTGGGCCAGCATCCAATGTCTGGAACCAATGGAGACAAGCAGGTGACCGCAATGCAACGGACCGCAGCCGGCCTGTCCGCCGGCGCCAAGACTTCAGAATTCAGGGCCTCGGAGGCGGAACTGGTCGATCGTGCGCGAGGCCGCGACGAGTCCGCGCTCCGCGAGATCATGCAGGCCAACAACCGCAGGCTCTACCGCCTCGCGCGCGGCATTCTGCGCAGCGACAGCGAAGCCGAAGATGTGGTGCAGGAAACCTATGTCCGCGCCTTTACCCATCTCGATGGCTTTCGCGGGGAATCCGGGTTGTCGACCTGGCTGTCGCGCATCGCCATCAACGAAGCGCTCGGCCGGGCGCGAAGTGCCAGGCCCCATGTCGAGCTCGGCTCGGTGCCCGAAGCCGCGCTCGAGGCGCAGATCATCAAATTTCCCGTCTCACCCGCAGGCGATCCGGAAAGGACCATGGCCCAACGTGAAATCCAGCGCGTCGTCGAACGCGCAATCGACGAGTTGCCGGATGTCTTCCGCATGGTCTTCGTCGCACGCGTCATGGAGGGCATGAACATCGAGGAGACCGCCGATCTGCTCGGCGTGAAGCCCGAAACCGTGAAGACGCGGTTGCACCGCGCCCGCACCATGCTGCGTGAGAACGTCGAGAAGGAGATCGGTCCGGTGATGATGGATGCGTTCCCGTTCGCGGGCTGGCGCTGCGAGCGCCTGACCGTGTCGGTGCTGAAGCGGCTCGGCGTCGGCGGCTGAAGTTTTTCGGGAACGCTTGCGCGAAATTCCCATCCAACACCTGTGAAGCAACGCGCCGGCGGACCCCGTCCGGCAGCACAGGAGTGTCAAACCATGTTCATTCGACGGAGCGCGGCTTTCGCCGCAGCAATCTTGTTGTCGAGCCCCGCGCTGCTGCAAGGCGCCGGCGCAGCCGACAAGCCGACCGATCCGCAGATCGCCCATATCGCCTATACCGCGGGCGTGATCGACATCAACGCCGCCAAGCAGGCGCAGAAAAAGGCGCAGAACAAGGACGTCAAGGCGTTTGCCGAGGACATGCTGCGCGACCACGAGGCCGTCAACAAGCAGGCGCTCGCGCTGGTCAAGAAGCTGAACGTCACGCCCGAGGACAACGACACCAGCAAGGCGCTGTCGAAGCAGGCGAGTGACAAGCTGGCTGAGCTCGACAAGCTGAGCGGCGCGGCCTTCGACAAGGCCTATGTCGTCAACGAGGTCGCCTACCACAAGGCGGTCAATGGTGCGCTGGAGACCCAGCTGATTCCGTCGGCGAACAATGCGGAGCTGAAGAGCCTGTTGCAGACCGGCCTGAAGATTTTCCAGGGCCATCAGCAGCACGCCGAGCACGTCGCGGCCGAGCTGAAATAGGGAGCGTGGGATGAAGCCGGGACGCCTCGCTTCGATCGCGCTTGCGATCATCTTCCTGCCGATGGCCGTCCCGGCGCACGCGGCGACCATCGAGATCACGATGGAGAATCTCGTGATCTCACCGACTGAGGTGTCGGCGAAGGTCGGGGACACCATCAGGTGGGTCAACAAGGACGTCTTCGCCCACACCGCCACCGCGAAGAACGGCGATTTCGACGTGACGTTGCAGCCCGAGAAATCGGCGACGTTCGTTCTGAAGAAGGTGGGAGCGGTCGACTATTACTGCCGCTATCATCCCAACATGAAAGCGACGCTCAAGGTCGAGCCGTGAGGGAGGCGGGAGTGCATTCCCAATCGTGGCGGGAATATCTCCCGGTCATCGCGAGACTAATGCTTGTCCGGGGGAGCGGGCTTCCGTGCGATAAACGCAGCAGACTTCGCGAACCTGTTCACCAGATCCCGTTCGCCAAGTCATTCATCCGTCAACTGGCCCCGCCCGCGTGGCGGGGTCATTTTCGAAAAGGCGCTTACTGCCGGGAGATGTCGACGGAGAATTCGCCGTTGCGGATCCGGCCGGGAAAGCCCTCGACGAACTTCGCTACCGCGTCCTCGCCATAGGTGCCGACGAGCTCGGCAAAGGCCGCAAACAGGCTCGCCTGCGCCAGGCAGTCGCCGTCGACGCCGTCATGGCGCGCCTCGGCCCAGGCCTCGTTGAGATAGCTCAGTGCGGCCTGTTTCTGCTCGTGGTCGGGCAGCGGCGCGCGGGCGGGGGCGTAGGAAATCGGCTGGCTCATGAAACTCGATCAGGGCTGGGGCGCGATCCACGGCGATGCGCTGTGCGAGTGGTGTAGCACGCGCATTAACGCCCGCTAGGCCACATCTTTAAGAACGGTTAATGGCTGTGAACAAAGACGATGACAGGGTTCCCGTCGCCGTCATTCCGGGCTCGCGCTACGCGCGCCCCGGAATGACGGCGAGATCAGTTCGCGTAGCGCGCCGTGAGATCGCGCGAGATCTTCGAGCCTTCCTCGATGTAGCGGCGGATCGCGACGGTGGCGGCCGGCGTGCAGCTCCGGTAGGTCTGCTGGAAGCCGTTATAGCCGCGGTTGAAGGCGGCGATCATGCGGGTGCGGCGCTCTCCGGAGGGGGTTTCGGCATCGATCAGCGCCTGCATCTCGCTGCGCCATTTGTTGCCCTCGTTGGACCCGCAAATGCCGCGCAGATAGTGCAGGCCGCCGAGGATCTCCGCCAGCCGCTGCAAATCGGCGTCAAACGGCGCCGCCACGTCCTGGGCCCTCGTGGGCACCGAGGCGCAGGCGAGGATCAGGGCAAAAATGGCCAGAAATCGCGTGGACATCGGCGGGGTGTATGCCCCCTCAGGGCGGCGGGCGCAAGGCAACGTTAGGGGCGCAGCGAACGTGCGCTCCCTCTCCCGCTTGCGGGGGAGGGGTGGGGAGGGGGTGTCTCCGCGGGCGATAATCCCCAAGAGGAAAGATCCCTCACCCGTCGCTTCGCTCCGACCTCTCCCGCAAGCGGGAGAGGTGCAGCGGCGTTTGCCGCGCCGACTATGTCCCGATCAACCGGTGGGCGGACTGAATGACCTCCTCCAGCCCCCCGGTCAGCTTGAGGTCGCCGAGGCTCGCCAGGGCATCGGGGGCGATCCAGCGGTAGTCGTCGAGCTCGTCGTTCAAAACCGGCTCCCGGGCCGCCCAGCGGGCGGCAAAGGACATGATCAGGTAGTGGCCGGCGCCGGCCGTGGCCGGCAGCACCTCGCGCCAGCCGGCAAGGCCAATGATCTCGATGGCGAGCCCGGTCTCCTCGTTCACCTCGCGCACCAGGGCCTGGTGCAGCGATTCGCCGAACTCGACCCGGCCGCCGGGCAGCGAATAGAACCCCTTGGCGGGCGAGCGGGCGCGGCGGGTGAGAAGCACCTTGCCATCACGAAAAATCGCGGCGCTGACCGCAATCTGGGGATGGGTGGGCTGGACGACCGCAGACACGGCTCAGTTTGCCATGATGGTGTCGACGTCGGCTTCCGCCCCGCCATTGATGATGCCGCCGCAGGCAGCGATCAGCGGCTTGACCCAGAGGGTGGCCTGCTCGGCCAGGCGGACGCGGGTGGTGTCCTTCTCGACCTCGCGCATGGCCGAGCCGACCGCGGTGAGAATCGAGGTCATCGTGTCGGTGAGGTGGTCGAACTGGGCGCGCACGTTGGGATCGGCCTTCTCATAGGCTTCGACGGCGAGGTCGCGTGCCTTGAAGTTCGACGCCGTGAAATGCTCGGCATAGGACAGCGGCGACCAGGTCAGAAAGTCTTCGGCGCATTCCGGCATATCCGGGACCATTTCGAGCAGCATCACCGCTTCATTGAAATGGTTGAGATAGTCGGTGGCAAGCCCGGTCCGCGGGTTGATGTTGGCCACGCGCAGCCGTTCGGCCCAGGCCGCTGCCTCGGGGCCCGTCTGTACATGCGTCCGCGCGGGTTGGGAGGCCATTGAGCTCATTCGCCGCAGTGTTAACGTTCGGGGTTAAAAGGACCTGAACGGACCCTATATAGACGCCCAAGGATGTGTGGACGCTTCGTCATAACTTCGGCCCCCGCGGCTTTGCGGCAACTGTTCGGCTATGTCGAGCAGCCGAATTTCCCGCCCCGGTACAATGTCGCCCCGACGCAACCGATTCCGGTCGTGCTGGTCGAGAACGGCGCGCGCCATTTCCGCCTGATGCGCTGGGGGCTGCTGCCGGGCTGGGTCAAGGATCCCAAAGGCTTTACGCTCCTGATCAACGCCCGCTCGGAGACGGTGCTGGAAAAGCCCGCCTTCAAACGCGCGATTCGCCGGCGGCGCGGCCTGATCCCGGCCGACGGGTACTACGAATGGAAGGCGGTGGATGGCCGCAAGCAGCCGTTCTTCATCCATCGGGCCGACGGCGCGCCGCTCGGCTTTGCCGCGGTGTTCGAGACCTGGGCCGGGCCGAACGGCGAGGAGCTCGACACGGTCGCGATCGTCACCGCGGCGGCCAGCAAGGATCTCGCCGCGCTGCATGACCGCGTGCCCGTCACCATCAGCCCGCGCGATTTCGAGCGCTGGCTCGACGTTCGCGGCGACGAGGTTGACGCGATCCTGCCGCTGATGATCGCCCCGCGCATCGGCGAATTCGCCTGGCACCCGGTCTCCACCCGCGTCAATCGCGTCGCCAATGACGACGAGCAACTGCTCTTGCCGATCAGCGCGGAGGAGATGGAGGCGGAGCTGGAGGCGTCGAAGCCGAAGAGGGTCGCGCGGAAGGCGGCGGCCGCGTCATCCGATGACGGGCAGGGGTCGTTGTTTTAGCCAAGCTGGCGCCATTCACTCCGTTGTCGTCCCGGATCTGCGCTGACGCTTGTCCGGGACGACAGCGGAGTTTTTTGCTGGAGAGTCACACAATCTCCCGCGCCCGCAGCGTCGCGATCTCCGCCGCATCGAAGCCCAGCTCGCCGAGCACCGCGTCGGTATCCGCGCCCAGCTCCGGCGCCATCCGGTCCAGCTTGCCGCCGCCATGCGCGAGCTTGAATCCGCTGCCGGCAAAACGCAGGCGGCCATAGGGCGTATCCAGCTCCTGGATCGCAGCGCGTGCCTTCACTTGCGGATGATCGATCACTTCCTCGACCTTCCAGATGCTGGCGCAGGGCGCGCCGGCGTCTTCGAGAATTGTCTCCCACTCGCGCGCCGGCTTTTTCGCGAGCGCCTCTTCGATGATGGCGCGCAGGGCCGGCTCGTTCTCGTTGCGTGCGAACCAGTCGGCGAAGCGCGGATCGGACAGCGTATCCTCGCGGCCGAGCGTGCTCATCAGCGCGCGGTACTGTTTCTCGTTGTTGACGGCGAGCAGGATGTGGCCGTCGCCGCATTTGAACAGGTTCGCGGTGGTCCGGCGGCTCACCGCCTGGTTGCCCGAGAGCTGCTGGCGATGGCCGGCGACCGACCAGTCCGCGATCTGCCCCGAGAGAAACGCCAGCGTCGCTTCCAGCATGGAGACGTCGATGAGCTGCCCCTTGCCGGTGCGGTCGCGCTGGTACAGCGCGCTCGATACGCCGAACGCGGCCGTGGCGCCCGAGAGCACGTCGCAGACCGCAAAGCCCGCGCGCGTCGGCCCCGTTTCAGGGTGGCCGGTGATCGCCATGATGCCTGACAGCGCCTGCATCTTGCCGTCATAGCCGGGCCGCAGGCGGTCCGGGCCGGTCTGGCCGAAGCCTGAGACGGCGCAATAGATCAGCTTTGGATTGATCGCGGACAGCGCCTCATAGCCGATGCCGAGCTTGTCCATCACGCCCGGGCGAAAGTTTTCCATGACGACGTCGACCTGGGCGGCAAGCTTCTTCACGATGGCGATCGCATCTGGCTTCTGCAAATCGAGCGTCAGGCTGCGCTTGTTGCCGTTGATGGCCTGGAACGCCGGCGCCAGCCCGCGCTCGGCCCATTCGCGGCTGAGCGGCGTGCGGCGCATGTCCTCACCCTCGCGCCGCTCGACCTTGATGACGTCGGCCCCCAGCAGCGCGAGCTGGTAGCTCGCATAGGGGCCGGCCAGCACTTGCGTGAAATCCAGGATCTTTACGCCCTCGAACGGTCGCGTCACGTCGCTCTCCCTTTTTGTTTTGGTTGTCGGAGGACGTCAGGCGGCGCGGTTGCCGCGCGCGATCTCCTTCTGCTTGTCGAATTCGGCGCGGCGGCGCGCAAGCTCTTCAGGCGAGAGCTGCGCGACATTGTTGTAGTCGAGCTTCCAGGAGGCGTCCTCGCTCCAGCGCAGCGGCGACTGCATCGTCGTCTGCGGACCGCTCGCGGTCTCGAGCAGCCTGAGTGCGAGCTCGAGCGTTTGCGCCTGCGAGGTGATGTCGTGCGGCTTGCCGGCGGAATTGCCGAGCGGGAAGTCGGAGAACAGGAAGCGCGGCACGGCGGCGTGCTCGATGATGTCCTTGGCGCAGCCCATGATCACGGTCGGAATGCCGTTCCGCTCCAGATGCCGCGCCACCAGCGCGGTGGTCTGGTGGCAGACCGGGCAGTTCGGCACCAGCACCGCGACATCGACCTTGTCGGCAAGGCAGCGCGCCAGAATCTCCGGCGCGTCGGTGTCGAGCGTGACGCGATGGCTGCGGTTGGTCGGTGCGCCGAAGAAGCGCGGGGCCACTTCACCGATCCGGCCCGCGGCGGATGCCTTCAACAGCTGCGGCAGCGGAAACCAGGTGCCGCTGTCGGTCGCCGAGGTGTGCTTGCGGTCGTAGCCGATGTGCGAGATGCGCAAATCGTGCGCTTTCGACGTGTCGCCGTCATAGACCTGGTAGAATTTCGCGCTGCCATTGTACGCTGCGCCCGGCCCCTGGTCGCCCTTGGTGGGATCGTACGGCGCAGCCGTGGTGATGATGGTGACGCGCGATTGTGAAAGCGGTTTCTTCAGCGGCTGGAACGGCGCCTCGACATGATGTGCCCAGCGGTACGGCGTGGTGTAGCCGATCGCCGCGTAATAGTCGCGGGTGCCCTGCATGTAGGGGACGGGGGAGTCGTAGTCGGGCGCAAAGCCGAATTCGTCGTCGCGCGAAGCGGACATGGGCGCGTCTCCTGGTTCTTGTTGAGAGCCAGACTAGAGATAGTCGGCTGTGAGCTCAACAGGGGGAGGGGCGGCGCAGGCCAGAATTGCTTGCATAGGAGAGCCGCTTGCGCCGTCTCCCCTCTCCCCTTGTGGGAGAGGGTGGCTCGCCGCGATAGCGGCGAGACGGGTGAGGGGTTCTCTCCGCGAGTCCAACTCTCATTCGAATTTGCGGAGGCAAACCCCTCATCCGGCGCTTCGCGCCACCTTCTCCCACAAGGGGAGAAGGGAAGAAGACGGCTCGCGAATTATCTAAAGACATGCAGCGCCGCATATTGCAGCAGCATGATCGCCTTGGCGTCGATGATGCGTCCGTCGGCGATCATCGCCAGCGCCTCGTCGATGCCGAGCTCCAGCACCTCGATGTCCTCGCCCTCGTGCTCGAGGCCCCCGCCGTCGCTGACGCGCATCTCCGGTTCGTATTCGGCGACGAAGAAGTGCAGCTTCTCAGTCACCGCGCCCGGGCTCATGAAAGCCTCGAACACCTTGTGGACGTGGTGCAGGCGATAGCCGGTTTCCTCCTCGGCCTCGGCGCGGATGCGTACCTCGGGAGAGGCATCGTCCAGCACGCCGGCTGCGGTCTCGATCAGGAGATCGTCGTAGCCGCGGATGAACACCGGCAGGCGGAACTGGCGCACCAGGATCACGGTGCGCCGCGCGCGATTGTAGGGCAGCACGGCGGCGGCGTTGTCGCGCTCATAGGTTTCCCGGTGCTGCGTCTGCCATTCGCCGTTGGCGCGCCGATACTCGAACGTCGTGCTCTTCAGGGGAGTCCAGTTGTCCGAGAGCACACGAACGTCCTTGATGCGGACGCGGTCGGAAATGGTCATGGCTGTTTTCCGGGAGCTAGGGAGTCGAAGCGCGGTCGTCGAGCCACTTCTGGAACATCAACGAGGTGGATTCCTCGAAGCCCAGCGACTGGTAGAACGCGTTGGCCTGCGCGTTCTCGCGGCGGACCAGGAGCTGGAGCTTGGCGATGCCGGCCTGGCGCAGCCAGTCCTCGGCCGCCGCCATGATCACCCGGCCAAAACCGCGCTTGCGGCCATCGGGGTCGACGGCGACGTAATAGACCCAGCCGCGGTGGCCGTCATGGCCGACCATCACGGTGGCGACGATCGCGCCGGACTCACGGCCGATCAGCACGGTCGAGTTGTCGCGCCGCCGCGCCAGCGCGATGTCGGCATGCGGGTCGTTCCAGGGCCGCGTCAGGCCGCAGCGCTGCCACAGCGCGACGACCGGCTCGACGTCGGCGTCGCTGATCGCATCGATCGTGAGGGACACGCTCACAGCACCTTCCCCGGATTCATGATGCCGAGCGGGTCGAGCATCGCCTTGATGGCGCGCATCAGCTCGATCGCGGTCTTGTCCTTCACCTCGGGCAGCTCGTCGCGCTTGAGCACGCCGATGCCGTGCTCGGCCGAGATCGAGCCGCCCATGCGCAGCACGATCTCGAACACCACCGCGTTCATCTCGTGCCAGCGCGCCAGGTAGTCCGCGGTGTCGGCGCCGATCGGCTGGCTGATATTGTAGTGCAGGTTGCCGTCGCCGAGATGGCCGAACGGCACCGGCCGCGCGCCGGGGATCAGCTTCACCACCGCGGCATTGGCTTCGTCGATGAAGGCGGGCACTGCGGCGACGGGCACCGAGATGTCGTGCTTGATCGAGCCGCCCTCCGGCTTCTGCGCCGACGACATCTCCTCCCGCAGCTTCCAGAAGCCGTTGCGCTGGCTGAGGTTGGCCGCGATCACGGCGTCGTCGACGATCTCCTCCTCCATCGCGCGGGTCAGGATCGTTTCCAGCGGCGTGCGGGCATCGTCGCCCGGCGAAGACAATTCCATCAGCACGTACCAGGGATGCTTCTCTGCAAGCGGATCGCGCACGTCGATGCCGTGGCGGACCGAGAAGTCGACCGCCATCTCCGACAGCAGCTCGAAGCTCGTCAGCGCATTGGCGGCTTCGCCCTGCGCGATCGTCAGCAGCTTGAGCGCCGCGGCCGGCGACTTCAGCCCGACGAAGGCGGTCTCGACCGCCCGCGGCTTCGGAAACAGCTTCAGCGTCGCCGCCGTGATGATGCCGAGCGTGCCTTCCGCACCGATGAAGAGGTTGTGCAGATTGTAGCCGGTGTTGTCCTTCTTCAGCTTCGACAGCACGTTGAGCACGCGCCCGTCCGCGAGCACGACCTCCAGCCCCAGCGCCATCTCGCGCGCGACGCCATAGGCGAGCGCGGCGGTGCCGCCGGCATTGGTCGAGAGATTGCCGCCGATGGTGCAGCTTCCTTCCGCGCCGAGCGAGAGCGGAAACAGTCGGTCCACGTCGGATGCCTTCTGCTGCGCGATCTGCAGCACCACGCCGGCCTCGCAAGTCATGGTGTTGGAGGCGGTATCGACCTCGCGGATCTTGTCCAGCCGACGCAGCGACACCACGACCTCGCCATTGTGCGGGGTCTGGCCGCCGACGAGCCCGGTGTTGCCGCCCTGCGGCACCAGCGCGATTTTGTGCACGGAGGCGAGCTTGCAGATTTCGGAGACTTCAGCGGTCGAGCCCGGACGCAGCACCAGCGGCGAGCGGCCGTGGAACAGATTGCGCTCCTCGGTGACATAGGCCTCGATGTCGGCCGCATCCGTGATCGCGTGGCGCTCGCCGACGATCTTGCGGAATTGTTCGATCAGCTCGGGCGCAAGCGGAGGAGTGGCAGGCTTGTTGATATTCATTGTCTCGTCTCTACTTCGCTCTTATCTCTTGCACATGATCTTATCGGAAAACCGCTTCACACTTTTCCGGATCATGCGCTATCTCGCCACCGCAGCCCGGCGCAGCCGGTCATTGATCGCTTCGCCCAGATCGTCTTCGGGGATCGTCATCACCGCGATCACCCGTGGCCCCTTCGCATCGAGCGCCCGAAGATAGCCGAACAGATTGGCGGCGGCTTCATCGAGATCAGCGGTGGGCGACAAATTCATGACGGCCGCTGCGGCGTCAAGGCCGGGCAGGCGTGAAGGCCCGAACGCCAGCAGCGCCTCGCCCGGCGCCACCTCGCGCGCATTGAGCCGCACATTGGCGCGCGGCGCGTAATGCGAGGCCAGCATGCCCGGCGCCAGCGGCTGGCTGTCGTCGCTCCCGGCCTCGGCCGGCGGCCGCGCCAGGGCCGCGCCGAGCACGGCCTCGATCCGCTCGCGCGACAGTCCGCCGGGCCGGAGCAGCATCGGCGCATTGAGGCAGCCGACAATGGTGGATTCGACGCCGACCGCGACCGGCCCGCCGTCGACGATCAGGTCGATTCGCCCGGAAAGGTCGCTCTCGACATGGGCGGCCAGCGTCGGCGAGACGTGGCCGGAGATGTTGGCGGACGGCGCCACCACGGCCCCGCCAAAAGCGCGCAGGATCGCCTGCGCCACCGGGTGGGCGGGAATCCGGATCGCGACGGTGTCGAGGCCCGCGGTGGCGAGATCCGCCACCGGGCAGCCGTCCGTCTTCGGCACCACCAGCGTCAGCGGCCCCGGCCAGAACGCCTCCGCCAGCTTCAAGGCGCGCGCGTCGAACCGGCCAATGGACTGCGCGGCGGTAATGTCGGCGACATGGGCGATCAGTGGATTGAAGGCCGGCCGCCCCTTGGCGGCATAGAGATGGGCGATCGCGGTGGCATTGGCGGCGTCCGCGCCGAGCCCGTAGACCGTCTCGGTCGGAAACGCGACCAGCCCCCCGGCGGCAAGCGTCCGGGCGGCGGCCCTGGCGGCGGCATCGCCAGCCGGTAAAATCAGCGTTTCAAGACCCGTTTTCACAGGGATAAAATTCCTCAACTCGGCCGCTTGCGGTGCGCCAAACCCGACGCTATAAGCCGGCCTCTTGTCGGAGTGTGGCTCAGCCCGGTAGAGCACTGCGTTCGGGACGCAGGGGTCGCAGGTTCGAATCCTGCCACTCCGACCATTCTTTCAAAAGTTACCGTTTTCCAGAGGCTTGGCGGACCGGCTGCCGGCGCCTCGGGAGCGCCTTTTTGCAACGATTTTCGGGGCGGGTCCACGGCCGATTTGGCCCAAGCAGGGCCGTCTGTGCGCGCGGCATGGCTCGCAAAGCTCGTCCCGCCGGCCAGCGCCTTGATGGCGTGAAGCGCGTCGCAAGGTTCACGAACGCGAATGGTGTCGTTGGAGCAGGGTTCGCTCCGGCTTCTTCGGCTGCCGAAAAGTTCAACTTAAGCTCGCATTCATTTTGTAATACACATTACGCATTGTTTTTTTTCTTCTTAAGGCATTGCGCCATGGAATTGACCCCCAACAATTTGGACCAGCTTTCCGGCATTGCCCAATGCCTTGACGATCAGTGTGCCCCGCCGGATATCGCCCAGGAAGCTGCAGAAAGTGAAAAGCCGCTTTCCGACTACGCCAAGCGGATACAGCCGGCGATGAAGATGGAGTTCTTCAAGGCGCTGCTCACGCTGCGTTCGGTGGTGGTCAATCGCGCGTACCTTCTCCACAATGAGGCGGTCAAGGAGCTCTATCTCGGCGGAGATTCGGAGGCGGAGTCGTTCGAAAGACTCGTGCAGGAACGCGCAATCATCCCATTCCTCTACGACGAGCGGCAGCTCTCGGACTTCAAGGGCACGGACCTGTCCCGCGATGTCGAGGACTACTGGGTCAAGGCCGAGGCGAAGGGTACCAACAAGCTGCGATTGAGTTGGGACGACAAGCGAAACGGGACCCTGATCACCGATCACATTTCCAAGCGCTTTGGAGGTTTCTTCAAGACGATCGACGATCTCAGGCCTGATCTGCTTCGCAACGACTTCTCGCTTTCGACATTCGATGACGAGAGCATCAGGCAGATGCTCAAGAATATGCGCGACTTTGCCAATCGGGTGCAGGACGAGACCGGCCGCCCGGTCAAACGCAAGGAAATCTATCACGAGTTCGTCTGCGTCGGCGGCCTGCACAAGGACCACCTGGTTTTTGATCTCAAGAAGCCGCTGGCCATGCAGATCAAGGCGCTCGCGGACCTCAAGTACAACGTCAATTTGCCGGATGTTCTCAACCGCTATGTTGTTACGTCCCAGGGGTCGACCAGCCGTGAGTGTTTGCAGGAGATCAAGGAGCTCACGGAGGGTATCAAGGAGGTGGACGAGAAGGAGTTGCAGGATCTCATGATGGCTGTCGCCGGGGTCGGTCTGGACATCGCCAGTAAAGCCGTTCAATTGACCGACATTGGTTCGGTGAGCCTGGACGACATCGTGGCAGTCCGGAACGATCCGATATGGGCGTTGCATCATCAGATCGCTGTCGAGAATCTGCCGGACAACAAGCGGCCGATGTCGGAGCAGAAGTTTGTTCAGGATCCCCTGGAGTCCATTCGGCGCGTCTCCGGCTCGCTGGGCAACGTCGTCGAGCGTTTAGGCCAGATCCAGCGCGACAGTCGCCTCCGCGAAGCCACTGAGCGTTGGGAGGTTCGACTGAGTGCGTTGGGCATTTTCGAAATGGTCGCCTCGGAAGCCGGCCACGCGTTTGGCTTGCCTCATCTGCCCGAGGATCCGGTCAGCGAACACTCGCTGTCGCGAGGGATGGTGCCTCTCGTCGCTCACGCGGTCGTCTATCTCGAGGGAGGCGGGTTGAAGTATGAAATCAAGCAGCCGGTCTTTCAGGGTAAAATCTGGGCGGAAACCGCCGCAAAGATCGCTCGGGAGGTTCGTAGCCGGCTGTCGTTCGAGGGGACCGAGATTGCGCCGACGGGCGATCAATTGCGTCCCGACCAGCAGGGCGGCGGACTTGAGGTCAAGGATCGGGACGATTGAATTGCGGCGCGACGCGCGGGAAGGCGGGCGGCGGGCAAGGCATTGCCGCCAAAACGACAAGAAGCGGCTCGACCGTGATGTGGTTCACTGGCCAGCTGGTGGCAGCGGCAGGCCCGTATCAATCTTTATCGCTGACCAGGGGAAATGATGCTCGATCCAGCAGCCGGCATCGAGGCCTATTTCGAGGCGCTCGCCGAATACCCCCGGCTCTTCGAGCCGCGCCGATATCGGCGGCTCGTGCTCGACCGTGCCCGCCTGGAGAGCTACGCGCGCGAGCATGGTGTCGCGCTCGGGCTTACCTTCTCCAACGACTACGTGCTCGTGCTTGTCGATCTGGTCGAGGTGGGCGAAGGCCCGGCCACGATCGTCCATCCTTATTTTCGGATCGTCTCGCGCGGTCAACTGCTGGGTGGGCACAATGTCGTGGTGGTGGCCACGGTTGCCGACCCGAAGCTTGGGAATGTCGGCGACATCGTGATGGTCGAGCAGGAGCGTCATGCACTCGGACGGCTCATGCTGGAGCTGCCGCGCGGATTTGCCGAGCCGGGGATCGGGTTGGAGGCCAATGCCTTGAAGGAGTTGGAGGAGGAGACCGGCTATCTCGGTGCCGAGCCGCGGCTGATCGGAACCGTCTTGACGGATACCGGCCTGATGGACAACGAGGTCCACATCGTGCACGCCTCGGTCGTCGGCCGCCGGGAGCGATCTCCCGAGATCCGCGAGGTCATTACCCGAACTCTGTTGATGTCGGCCGATATGATCTGGTCGAAAATCCTGTCGCGCGAGATAAAGGACAGCTACACGCTCGAGGCAATCGGGATCTGGAGCAGGCTGTCGACGCACAGCACTTCTCGATGATGCTCGCTACCGCCGCGCCACCAGCACGCCCACCAGGAACGCCACCATCAGCGACGGCAGCGGCGCCTCGCGCACCATGCTGCGGACGATGTCCGGCCAGTGCTGCTCCGGGACCAGCCTTGGAGACCTGACTTCGGCTATCGGCGTCATGCCCCAATCCGACGCGAGGTCGGCGATCTCGCTCGCGGCCAGACGCGAACCGTCGCGGACGCGGAAGATGGCGGCCTCCGATCGCTCGCGCGGCGCGAGCGCCATCAGCGTCGCGATCGCCGTGCGCAACGTCATCTCGCCAAAACCTTGCAACCGCACCGACTCCTCGGGCTCGGACGTCATGCGAAAGCCCTCACAGCGCGAAGTGGTGCGCGATGGTGAATACCATCGTCGCGCACAGGACCAGCGTGGAAACCGCGCCGGCCACGCCGCGCGCGAGATGGGCTCGCGTCAGGTGCCTGGTCATGATTTTGCTCCATGCTCTGCATGGCAATGGCGGCGGCGGATGTTGGTTCCCAACGCCCCGCCGCGAATCGCCGCCATCCCGCCTACTTCCGCAGCAATTCGCTCAATGCCGCCGTCGCCTCGGCGCAGCGGATGTCGTCGATCTCGCGCGACAGGCTGAGTGCGCTTGATCTCAGCTCTTCGACCTTCCAGCTCTCAGGATGCTGGCTTTCGAGCTGACTGAGACGCTTGTTCAGATCGTCCAGTCTGGATTGGAGCTGCCCGATGCTGGCGGCCCCGTTCACTTTCCAAACGCGTTGTGCACGCATCGTAGTTCCCCTGTAGTCTCACGGCGTTGTGAGCGGGGTTCGTGGCTGGAATGGGAGTTTCTTTTGTCCAGCTTCAGACCGTGGGGAACCGTTGCAAAAGGGCAACGCGCGTTCCTGCTCGTCGACCGGCGCGGACAGTGCTACCGCCCATAGCCCGCGCCCTCCTGCATATGCCGTCGCGTGCCTGGTCGGGCCCGGCACTGTTCGCGTCAGGCGGCGTGCGGCCAGTCGGTTGATCGCTTTTCAATGCGGCTTTCCAGGATCGCGATGCTCACCTGAAGGTTGTCGCGCCGGGCTCTCAGGTTCTGCGCGAGTATCGGGTAGGCGAGATTCTTTGGATCGGAGATTCCGGCCTTCCGCTCTTCCTCCAGAATGTCGGCGTCGAGCAATTGCGCGCGCCAACGCAGATCGGAGATCAGGGCGTGGAGCTGTGTCGGGATAGTCGCTTCGAAACGGGACGTCGGCTGCATATGATCGCCTCACTATGAAACAGGCCCACTGCGGGTCTGAGGGATTGGCGGAAGAGCAGCAAGGAGAGTGCCAGCGCGCCGGCCGAGGGCGAAGGCCTGCCTTGTCGTTGGGCATCGTGCCGGACAGCGAGGCTGTGCGCGTGACGCATCGCGCGTTAGGGTCTGCCTCGACGTGATTCCGAAAGAGAACAAAGGAACGACGCGTGGCGAGATTTGTGACTATCGCGGCCGGCCAGCTTGGCCCGATTGCCCGAGCTGAGACCAGGACCGAGGTCGTGGCGCGGCTGATGGCGTTGATGCGCCAGGCGCGGGCCAACGGCTGCGACCTGATCGTCTATCCCGAGCTCGCCCTGACCACGTTCTTTCCGCGCTGGTATTTCGAGGACCAGGCGGAGATCGACGCCTTCTTCGAGCGCGAAATGCCGGGAGCGCAGACGCGAGCGCTGTTCGACCTCGCCCGCGAGATCGGCATCGGGTTTTGCCTCGGCTATGCCGAGCTGACGGTCGAGGCCGGCGTCACCAGGCGCTACAACACCTCCATTCTGGTGGACAAGAGCGGTGCGATCGTCGCGAAATACCGCAAGGTTCATTTGCCCGGCCATGCCGAGCACGAGCCATGGCGTGAATTTCAGCATCTGGAAAAGCGTTACTTCGAGCCCGGCAGCGGCTTTGGCGTGACCAATGCCTTCGGCGGCGTGATGGGAATGGCGATCTGCAACGACCGCCGCTGGAGCGAGACCTATCGCGTGATGGGCCTGCAGGGCGTCGAGATGGTGATGATCGGCTACAACACGCCGGTGCACAATCCGCCTGCGCCCGAGCACGACGATCTCTCGCTGTTCCACAATCACCTCGTCATGCAGGCCGGCGCCTACCAGAACGGCACCTTCGTGGTCGGCGTCGCCAAGGCCGGCATCGAGGAGGGCGTCGACCACATCGGCGGCAGCTGCATCATCGCACCTTCGGGTGAGATCGTCGCGGCGTGCACGACCAAGGGCGACGAAATCGCGCTGGCGCGCTGCGACCTCGATCTCTGCAACTCCTACAAGCGCACCACCTTCAATTTCGACGTCCACCGCCAGCCCCGCGCCTACGGGATGATCGTCGAACGCAGGGGCGTGACGACAATGGCGGATGGGACACAAGTGCCGACGAAGGGGTGATGCTCCCGCCCGTTGTCTTGCGTTTCCGTCTCTTCCGCGTCGTCCTGGCGAAAGCCAGGACCCATTACCACAGGGAGAAGTTTGGCGAAGACTGGTTGGGCGGGACTAATACTGCCTAAAATCGATAAACCTCGCGGTATGGGTCCTGGCTTTCGCCAGGACGACGGCTGACGTGAAAGCCCATTCCCAATATGCCCACAGCCCAGTCGTTCGACGGGCAAAACACCTGCATGGGCTGTCAACCCGCCTTCGCTAAAATATTCCACTTTACCGAAATTCGGAAATGGCGTACGTGTCGCCCATCCCGGCTCATCCTTGAGGGGCGATCTTGTGTCGTCACGTTTCGCGAGCCGGGCTTGCGGTGGACGCGGCAGCGTCGGGTGCGAGGCCAAGGGCAGGGCGGATTGCTCTCCGTGAGCCCAGAACTTCGTGCTGGATGAGCGGCGCTGTCAGGTTCGTCTCGTCTGTAAGTTTCCGGCTCCGTCGACAGGGCTGGGAAAACTGCGGCGAAATGGCGGGCCGTGCGTACGGCAAAACCGTGTGGTCCTGGCCGTCGTTGCTACGGTCAAGCCTTGGCGGATGCGGCAGTCGCGTCAACCGGCGCGGCGCCGGTGAATTTCGCTGGGGTGAGGGAGGCCAGAACGAACTCGGCTCCCGGGAGAGCACGGCATAAGCCGTCCAACCACTACGCAGGGAAGGCCGAGTGATTGGCTACACCTGTATGCTACTGTGCGGTTTCTCTGCGCGTGCTTTCGCGCAGAAGACCGCGGGTGCCGTCGGGCACCCGGCCTTCCCTGCGCCCTCTCGATTGAGAGGGTGGAGCGATCAAGCAAAGCTCGGGCGAATTAAGCCGCGAGGATGCGGAGCTGTGTCCTCTGTTTGAGAATCTCAAAATCGATGATGCGGGCTCAAATTTATGACCGTCACCCTGAGGTGCGCGCGCTGCTGCGCGCAGCGCTGCAGAGCAAGCCTCGAAGGGCGACGGCCCGGCTGCATTGTGGCCGCTCATCCTTCGAGGCTCCCCATGGGACGCGCCGCGTCCCGTCGCTCGCACCTCCGGCGACAACGGCTTCGCCGTTGCGCGGGGATGACGGGACCAGCAGCGCAGTCCCTGCAAACCGGCCAGCCCACGCCTCACCCCAGCAATCACAACCAGGTGTCTTGATTAGGAAACAATCATTCCCTATTATCCCGCAATGCAAAAATCCGCCCGCCGATCGCAAGCCATTGCTCAACCACCCGGTCGTCCCCGGGAGTTTGACATGGACACCGCCCTGGACGGGGCGGTGCGGGTGTTTTGCGAGCGCGGCTATCATGCCACCTCGATCGGTGACCTCACTGCCGCCATGCGGCTTGCCACCGGCAGCGTCTACAAGGCGTTTCGCGACAAGCACGCCGTGTTCCTTGCCGCCTTCGAGCGCTACGCCACGGTGCGCCGGGAGCAGACCCGCACCGCAGCCGCGCGCGGTGCGAACGGCCGCGAGCGGCTGCGCCATGTGCTGCTGTCCTATGTCGAGCACTCCCAGGGCAGCGAGGGGCGCCGCGGCTGCATCGTGGTCGGCAGCGCGGTCGAGCTCTCCGCGGTCGATCCTACGGTCCGCGCCCGCGTCAATGCGCAGCTCGCGACCAACGAGAACTTCATCGCCGGCCTCATTCGCGAGGGGCAGGCCGACGGCTCGATTCCCCGCCATGTAGCGGCCGACGACACCGCGCGGCTGATGATCTGCATCACGCAAGGAATGCGCGTCGTCGGCAAGGCGCGCCTGCCGCTCGACGGGACGCGCCTCGTCGGCGTCGCGATGAAGCTGCTCGCCTGAATTCTTGTCATATTAGGGAATGATCGTTCCCAATCTCTGGAGACCGTGTAAATGACGATGAATGCCACCATCGAGACCGCGCCCGAACCGGATGCGGTGTCGCAGCGCCTGACCTTCGTGCTTGCCGCGGCCTGTGGCATGGTCGCCGCCAACATCTACTATGCCCAGCCGCTGATCGCCCCGATCAGCGCCGCGCTGGGCCTGTCGCACGCCGCCGCCGGGCTGATCGTCACCATGACGCAGATCGGCTACGGCACCGGGCTGCTCTTCATCGTGCCGCTCGGCGATCTCGTCGAGAACCGTACGTTGATTTGCTCCGTCATCACGCTCGGCGCCGTGGCGCTGCTCGCAGCCGCGTTCGCGACGCACGCCCTGCCGTTCCTGATCGCCGCGCTGTTCATCGGGCTCGGCTCGGTCGCGGTGCAGATCATCATTCCTTATGCGGCGCATCTGGCGCCGGAGGCCATCCGCGGCCGCGTCGTCGGCAACGTCTCGACCGGCCTGATGCTCGGCATCATGCTGGCGCGCCCGGTGTCGAGCTTCGTCACGGCGGCCTCGTCATGGCATGCGGTGTTCTTCGCCTCCGCGGCGCTGATGATCGTGCTCGCAGCCGTGCTCTGGATGGTGCTGCCGACGCGCAAGCCGGTGGCGCGCATGCATTACGGCACGCTGCTGCTGTCGATGCCGCATCTGGTGCGCACCATGCCGCTGCTCCGGCGGCGCGCACTCTACCAGGCGAGCCTGTTCGGTTGCTTCACCCTGTTCTGGACGGTCGCGCCACTCCAGCTCGCCTCCGAGTTCGGCTTCTCCCAGCGCGGCATCGCGCTGTTCGCGCTGGCCGGTGTCGCCGGCGTGTTCGCCGCGCCAATCGCGGGGAGGCTCGCCGATCGCGGCCATAGCCGCATCGCGACGCTGATTGCGATGTTGCTGGCGGCCGCGGGCTTCCTGGTGACCTATATCGGCGCGGCCGGCTCGATGCTGAACCTCGCCTGCCTGGTCGTGGCCGCGATCGCCATCGATATCGGCGTCCAGGGCAACGTGGTGCTCGGCTTCCGCGCCATCTTCGCGCTCGGGCACGAGCATCGCAGCCGCCTCAACGGCCTCTACATGGCGACGTTCTTCGCGGCCGGCGCGGCCGGCTCCGCGGTCGGCGCCTGGGCCTTCGCGCAAGGCGGCTGGGCGCTCGCATCGGGAATCGGCCTCGCTCTGCCCGTCGCGGGCCTGCTCTATGCGGCCACGGAGTAGCGGCGGGATGGTGCGATGCGGCGTTTACCAAACGCCCGGGCATGCGTTTTCCGCCTCGCGATTTCCCTGCCGCTGTAGTACTTTGGTCGCAAGCGGGCCCGGTTAACGGGCGGCAGGGGGAGGCTGATGAGGCGTGCGGGGCTGTTTGGCGTACCGTGGGTACGGCCATGGTCGTGGCAGGCGTTTCTGCTGGGATTGGTCGTCGTCGGACTATCGGCGGTGTTTCAGGGCATCTGCGTCGCGCTCGGCGCAAAACTCTATTTCGCGGCGTTCCTGCCTGGCCTGTTCGTGCTCGGACTTGTCGCGGGCGCGCCGGCGGCGGCGTTCGCCGCGTTGCTCACCATTCCGCTGGTGTGGTGGGCGTTCATGCCGCCCTTCTTCGAGTTCAATGCGCTGACCAGCGCAAACACCGATTCCATCAACCTGTTCTGCCTCCTCGCCGTGCTCCTGATCGGCCTTGCCGATCTCTGCCGGGAGACGATGACGATCGTCAACCGCGGCGGGCTGAAGCGTTCGGGCGAGAGCGCGGCAACGAATTCGCAATAAATCGGCGATGCGCTCGCGCCCACGTTGCGCGCGCGCAACAGTCCGGCAACCATTCGCCAGCTTGCCGCGCGCCGCTAACTTTTCGAAAAAGATTTGGCCGCAATTTCTCCCCCGGGAATGACGAGGGAGTTTTCGGACATGAACGGCCAGATCAACGGGAACGCCATCTTGGAGAACGTGCGCCGCTATCGCGGCATCGCATCGCTCTATCGCCAGACTGCTGCATTCCGCCCGGGCCAGAGCTGGTCGCTGCTGGAGCAGGCGAGGGATTGGGAAGCGCGGGCGCTGTCGGAGCTGGAAGCCTATTTCGCCACGCACATGGATCACGCCGCTCCGCGCGCGGCCTGATCGTTAACCATCGCCGCAAGCAGACCGGCGACGAACATCGGCGATCGCTGGCTTCATTCGGCAGCGGAACCCGTGGCGACTACGGGGTTACCCCGGCGCCCGCACATGATAGCCAGTCGCCCGGATCTCCTTCACGTCGGCCGGGGGCGAGCGATGACCACCTTCAACCGTATCTTCACGACAGAGCGCCTGCTTCAGATCATCGTCATCCTCGCGGCGACGATCGCAATGAAGCTGATGGGCTGAGCATCGGCGAGCTAGCGCTCGCCGAACTCGGGCACGTCGGGCAGATAGTTCGACCCTTCCGAGCCCAGAAAGTCGAACATCGCCTGTGCCGGCGGCAGCAGCACCTTGTCGCTGCGGCGGATCACGTACCATTGCCGCACGATCGGCAGGCCGGCGACGTCGAGCACGATCAAGCGGCCCTCGGCAAGCTCGTGCGCCACGGTGTGGGCCGAGATGAAGGCGATGCCGAGCCCGGCGATCACCGCCTGCTTGATGGTCTCGTTGCTGCTCATCTCCATGCCGATGACCGGCTCGAGATCCGACTTCTGGAACATGCCCTCCATGAGCGTGCGCGTGCCCGAACCCGGCTCGCGGGTCAGGAAGGTCTCGTGCACGAGGTCGGTCAGGCTGAGGCCGGAATCCTTCTCCAGCCAGTGCCCCTTGCGAGCGACGATGATGTGCGGATTGCGTCCGAGCTGACGGACGTCGACGCTGACGTCGGCCGGTGGCCGACCCATCACCGCGAAATCGAGGTCGTAGCCGTGCATGGCCTCGCGGATCTCCTCGCGATTGCCGATGGTGAGCCTGATCTCGATCTTCGGGTACCGCTTGGTGAAAGCCGCGATCGCATGCGGGACGAAATACTTCGCGGTCGAGACCGCGCCGAGATGCACGGTGCCGCCGGTTCGCCCCGCGAGCAGGTCGAGCGCGCCCTGGCAGTCCATGATCGCGGCCTCGACGCGCTCGGCGAGCGCCAGAACCTCCTTGCCGGCTTCCGTCAGCAGCATGCCGTCGCCGGTCCGCTGCACCAAAGGCAGGCCGGCGAGGTCCTGAAGCTGGCGCAACTGCTGGGTCACAGCCGGCTGCGTCAGGCCGAGATGGCCGGAGGCCGCCGTCACGCTGCCCTTGGCCGAAAGCGCCGCGAGCGAGCGAAGCTGCCGGATCGTCAGATGCCGGAGCTGGGCCGCCGCATGGCTGGGGCCATTATAAGAAAATTCTTTGGCGCTCATTATGAATAGAAATTTTCCTTATTAAGCCTCCCCTGTCAATCTCCTCATGCCGGGACCGACCGCATCGACCTCCACCGGGGAGGGAAATGGATGCGGCGCCGGCCAGGGGATGGACGCAGATGACCGGGCAACTCAGGCTGGACGACCACCTTCAACGGTACTCGGAGACCGCACTCCACGCGCTGGCGGTGGCGACCGCGGTCGATGCCATCGCGGCGGCGGCGATCGAGATCGCCGACCTCATCGGCGCCGGCGATCTTGCGGACGCCTCGGGCCTGACCACGGGCCGCAACAGCGACGGCGACGTCCAGCGCGATCTCGACGTGCAGGCGGACGCGATCCTGCGCCGCTGTCTCGGCAAGCTGCCGATCGCAGCGCTGGCGTCGGAGGAGATGCGCGAGCCGCAGATCGGCGACCGCGCGGCCAGGATCTGCGTCGCGATCGATCCGCTCGACGGCTCCTCCAACATCGACATCAACATGACCGTGGGCACGATCTTCTCGATCCTGCCCGCGCCCGACGATCTCGCGCTCGCCTTCCATCAGCGCGGCTCGGCGCAGCTCGCGGCGGGCTTCGTCACCTACGGTCCGCAGACCTCGCTGGTGCTGACGCTCGGCGACGGCGTCGACATCTTCACGCTCGACCGCAAGGCCGGCTGCTTTCGCCTCGCGCGCAGCGCCATCCAGATCTCCGAGGCGGGCGAGGAGTTCGCGATCAACGCGTCGAATCGCCGGCATTGGGATCCTCCGGTGCGTGCCTTCATCGACGAATGCCTCGCCGGCGTCGAAGGCCCCGCCAATCACGATTTCAACATGCGCTGGGTCGGTTCGCTGGTCGCGGAGGCCTATCGCATCCTCACCCGCGGCGGCGTGTTCCTCTATCCCTCGGACGCGCGGCCCGGCTATGGCGACGGCCGCCTGCGCCTCACCTACGAGGCGCATCCGATGGCCTACATCATCGAGCAGGCCGGCGGCTCGGCCACGACCGGGCGCGAGCGCATCCTCGACCTGTCAGCGCAAAGCCTGCACCAGCGCGTGCCGCTGATTATGGGCTCGAGCAACGAGGTGCGGCGAGTCGAGGAGCTGCATTGCGATCCGCTGCTGGTTGCCAGCATCTCAGCGCCGCTGTTCGCGCGGCGCGGCTTCTTCCGGCTGTAAGCGAGGCGTCCCATGTCCAGGAAGCATCCGATCATCTCCATCACCGGCTCCTCCGGCGCGGGCACCACCTCGGTCAAGAAGACCTTCGAGCAGATATTCTTCCGCGAGAAGGTCAATGCCGTCTACATCGAGGGCGACGCCTTCCATCGCTACGACCGCGCCGAGATGCGCACGCAGATGGCGAAGGAGGCCGAGCGCGGCAACAGGCATTTCAGCCATTTCAGCCCCGAGACCAATCTGTTCGAGGAGCTGGAGCGTGCCTTCCGCGACTACGGCGAGACCGGCACGGCGGTGACGCGACACTATGTGCACGATGCCGAGGAATCTGCGCTGCACGGCACGCCTCCCGGCACCTTCACGGAATGGGAGCGGCTGCCGGAGAATTCGGACCTGCTGTTCTACGAAGGCCTGCACGGCGCCGTCGTCACCGACAAGGTCAACGTCGCGCGTTATGCCGACCTCAAGATCGGCGTCGTGCCGGTCATCAATCTCGAATGGATCCAGAAGCTGCACCGCGATCGCAGCGCGCGGGGCTATTCGACCGAGGCCGTCACCGACACCATCCTGCGGCGGATGCCGGATTACATCCACTACATCTGTCCGCAATTCACCGAGACCGACATCAATTTCCAGCGCGTGCCGACCGTGGACACCTCCAATCCGTTCGTCGCGCGCTGGATTCCGACGCCGGACGAATCGATGGTCGTGATCCGCTTCAAGAACCCGCGCGGCATCGACTTTCCCTATCTGCTCTCGATGCTGCCGCACAGCTGGATGTCGCGCGCGAATTCGATCGTGTGTCCCGGCGCCAAGCTTGATCTCGCGATGCAGCTGATCCTGACGCCGCTGATCATGCAGCTGATCGAGCGCAAGCGAAACCTGAAGTGAACAAGGGGAGAATTCGATGAACATCTCCGTCCATGCCGAAGCCGACGTTACGGCTGTCGCGCATAACGATCTCGCCAACGCCGTCCGCTTCCTCGCGATCGATGCCATCGAGACATCGCAGTCCGGCCATCCCGGCCTGCCAATGGGCATGGCCGATGTCGCGACCGTGTTGTTCTCGCGTTTCCTGAAGTTCGACTCGGCGCACCCGAGCTGGCCGGACCGCGATCGCTTCGTGCTGTCGGCGGGCCACGGCTCGATGCTGCTTTATGCGCTGCTCCATCTCACCGGCGGCGCTGTCAGCCTCGATGACATCAAAGCGTTCCGGCAATGGGGTTCGAAGACGCCGGGCCATCCCGAGTATGGCCACACGCCGGGCGTCGAGACCACGACGGGGCCGCTGGGGCAGGGCATTGCCACTGCCGTCGGCATGGCGCTCGCCGAGCGCATGGCCAATGCGCGGTATGGCGATGGGCTCGTTGACCACTTCACCTATGTCATCGCAGGTGACGGCTGCCTGATGGAAGGCATCAGCCAGGAGGCGATCTCGCTTGCCGGCCATCTCCAGCTTGGCCGCCTGATCGTGCTGTTCGACGACAACGGCATCTCCATCGACGGGCCGACGTCGCTTGCGACATCGGACGACCAGCTCGCGCGCTTCGCCGCCTCCGGCTGGTCGGTGCGCCGCGTCGATGGGCACGATCCCGAAGCCGTTGCGCAGGCGATCGCCGAAGAGCGCGAGACCGCAAAACCGTCGCTGATCGCCTGCCGCACCGTCATCGGTTATGGCGCCCCGGACCGGCAGGGCACCGAGAAGGCCCATGGCGCGCCGCTCGGCACCGAGCAGACGGCGGCGGCGCGCCGAACGCTCGGCTGGGATTATCAGCCGTTCGTGGTGCCGATCCCGATCCTCAAGGCGTGGCGCATGATCGGACAGCGCGGGCAGGTCGAACGTCTCGCCTGGCTCGATCGTTACGAGAGTGCGACGCCCGAGCAGCGCGATTTGTTCGTCGAAGGCAAAGTCGTCGCTCTGCCGGCCGCCTATGCGCTGGCCGCGGCGAAGTTACGCGAACGCTTTGCGAGCGAGCGGCCGAAGCTCGCGACGCGGCAGGCCTCGCAACAGGTGCTCGACGGCATCGCCGGGACAATTCCGGGCCTCGTCGGCGGCTCGGCGGACCTGACCCATTCGAACCTGACCCATGCCAAGCCGCAGACTCCGGTCACGCGCGGCGCCTTCGCCGGCGACTATATCCACTATGGCATCCGCGAGCACGGCATGGCGGCCGCGATGAACGGCCTCGCGCTGCACGGCGGCTTCATTCCCTATGGCGGCACGTTCCTGGCGTTCTCCGACTATAGCCGGCCGGCGATCCGCCTTGCCGCCTTGATGCGGCTGCGCGTCATCCACGTGATGACGCACGACTCCATCGGTCTCGGAGAGGACGGCCCGACGCACCAGCCGGTCGAGCATCTCGCCGCGCTGCGCGTGATCCCGAACCTCCTGGTGTTCCGCCCGGCCGACGCGGTGGAGACGCTCGAGGCCTGGGACTGCGCCCTAGCGGCGGAGCATCGTCCCTCCGTGCTCTGCCTGTCGCGGCAAGCCTTGCCGACGTTCCGCAGCGATGCGCGCGGCAGAAACCGAGTCGCGCGCGGTGCCTATCTCGTGGTCTCGCCGGACGGCGGCCGCGATGTGACGCTGATGGCGACCGGCTCGGAAGTCTCGATCGCGCTGGAAGCCGCCCGCCTGCTCGCGACCGAGCACATTCGCGCGGCCGTCGTCTCGGCGCCCTGCCTCGCGCTGTTCGAGGAGCAGCCGGAGGATTATCGCGCCACCGTGCTCGGCACCGCGCCGCGCGTCGGGATCGAGGCGGCCGTGCTCGGCGACTGGCCGCGCTGGATCGGCGCCGACGGTGAATTCGTCGGCATGCGCGGCTTCGGCGCTTCGGCGCCGGCGCCGGTGCTGTATCGCGAATTCGGCATCACCCCGCAAAGCATTGCGGAAGCGGCCCGCCGGGCGATCGCCCGCAAGAGCCAATAAGGAGGACGACCCTTGGCCCGTATCACCCTTCGCCAACTGCTCGATCACGCCGCCAGCCACGGCTACGCGGTGCCGGCGTTCAACATCAACAACATGGAGCAGGGCATCGCGATCATGCAGGCGGCCGCCGAGGTCGATGCGCCCGTGATCATCCAGGCCTCGCGCGGCGCGCGCAGCTATGCCGGCGATCTCATGCTTTCGCACATGATCGACGCGCTGGAGCGGACCTACCCGGACATCCCGCTCTGCATGCACCAGGACCACGGCAATGACGAGGCGACCTGCGCGTCCGCCATCGCGCACGGCTTCACCTCGGTGATGATGGACGGTTCGCTGAAAGCCGACGCCAAGACCGCGGCCGACTACGACTACAATGTCGCGATCACCCGCCGCGTCGTCGATCTGGCCCATTGGGTCGGCGCCTCGGTCGAAGGCGAGCTCGGCGTGCTCGGCTCGCTCGAGCATGGCGGCGGCGAGCAGGAGGATGGTCACGGCGTCGAGGGCAAGGTCAGCCACGACCAGTTGCTGACCGATCCCGACCAGGCCGTCGATTTCGTCCGCGCCACCAAAGTGGACGCGCTCGCCATCGCGATGGGTACCTCGCACGGCGCCTACAAGTTCAGCCGCAAGCCCGATGGCGATATCCTGGCGATGCGGGTGGTCGAGGAGATTCACCGCCGGCTGCCGAACACGCATCTCGTCATGCACGGCTCGTCCTCGGTGCCGCAGCCGCTCCAGGACATGTTCAACCAGTTCGGCGGCGAGATGCCGCAGACCTGGGGCGTGCCGGTCGAGGAGATCGTGCGCGGCATCAAGAGCGGTGTGCGCAAGGTCAATATCGACACCGACTGCCGCCTGGCGATGACTGCCGTGTTCCGCAAGGTCGCGGCGCAAAGTCGCAATGAGTTCGATCCGCGAAAATTCCTCAAACCCGCGATGGACGCGATGCGCGACCTCTGTCGCGAGCGCTTCGAGCAGTTCGGCACCGCGGGCCACGCCGGCAGGATCAAGGTCGTTCCCTTGAGCGAGATGGCGCGGCGTTATCGCGCCGGCGAGCTCGATCCGCGCGTCGATGCCCGAGAGTCAGTCGCCGCCTAGTCATTCAGAGAGAGAAGAACAGGAGAGAGTCATGAACGCACATACCGGCACGGTTCGCGGCAAGGAGCGTTATCGCTCGGGCGTCATGGAATACAAGCGCATGGGCTATTGGGAGCCCGACTACACGCCAAAGGACACCGACGTCATCGCGCTGTTCCGCGTCACGCCGCAGGAGGGCGTCGATCCGATCGAGGCGTCCGCTGCGGTTGCCGGCGAGTCCTCGACCGCGACCTGGACGGTGGTGTGGACGGATCGCCTGACGGCCGCGGAGAAATATCGCGCGAAATGCTATCGCGTCGATCCGGTGCCGGGCACGCCGGGCTCGTATTTCGCCTACATCGCCTACGACCTCGACCTGTTCGAGCCGGGCTCGATCGCCAACCTCTCGGCCTCGATCATCGGCAACGTGTTCGGCTTCAAGCCGTTGAAGGCGCTGCGGCTCGAGGACATGCGTTTCCCCGTCGCCTATGTGAAGACGTTCCAGGGGCCGGCGACCGGCATCGTGGTCGAGCGCGAGCGACTCGACAAGTTCGGCCGGCCGCTGCTCGGCGCAACCGTGAAGCCGAAGCTCGGGCTTTCGGGGCGCAACTATGGCCGCGTGGTCTACGAGGCGCTGAAGGGCGGGCTCGACTTCACCAAGGACGACGAGAACATCAACTCGCAGCCCTTCATGCATTGGCGCGATCGCTTCCTCTATTGCATGGAGGCGGTGAATCGTGCGCAGGCCGCTTCCGGCGAGGTGAAAGGCACCTACCTGAACATCACCGCAGGGACGATGGAGGACATGTACGAGCGCGCAGAGTTCGCCAAGGAGCTCGGCTCCTGCATCGTCATGATCGACCTCGTGATCGGCTACACCGCGATCCAGTCGATGGCCAAGTGGGCCCGGCGCAACGACATGATCCTGCATCTGCATCGCGCCGGCCACTCGACCTATACGCGGCAGAAGAGCCATGGCGTGTCGTTCCGTGTCATCGCCAAATGGATGCGGCTCGCCGGCGTCGATCACATCCATGCCGGCACGGTGGTCGGCAAGCTCGAAGGCGATCCCAACACCACGCGTGGCTACTACGATGTCTGCCGCGAGGATTTCAACCCGACCAAGCTCGAGCACGGCCTGTTCTTCGACCAGTCCTGGGCGAGCCTGAACAAGATGATGCCGGTGGCCTCCGGCGGCATCCATGCCGGCCAGATGCACCAGCTGCTCGATCTGTTGGGCGAAGACGTCGTGCTGCAATTCGGCGGTGGCACGATCGGCCATCCCATGGGGATTGCGGCCGGCGCGATCGCCAACCGCGTGGCGCTGGAAGCGATGATCCTCGCCCGCAACGAGGGGCGCGACTACGTCCACGAAGGCCCGGAGATCCTGGCCAGGGCAGCCCAGACCTGCACGCCGCTCAAGTCCGCGCTCGAGGTCTGGAAGGACGTGACCTTCAACTACCAGTCCACCGACACGCCGGACTTCGTGCCGACGGCGCTGGAAACCGTTTGAGGAGATGAGAAATGAAACTGACCCAGGGCTGCTTCTCGTTCCTGCCCGATCTGACCGACGACCAGATCTATAAGCAGGTGCAGTATTGCCTCGCCAAGGGCTGGGCGGTGAACATCGAGTTCACTGACGATCCGCATCCCCGCAACACCTATTGGGAGATGTGGGGCCTGCCGATGTTCGACCTCCAGGACGCCGCCGGCGTGATGATGGAGCTCGCGGAGTGCCGCAGGGTGTATGGCGACCGCTACATCCGCATCAGCGGCTTCGATTCCAGCCCTGGCTGGGAGTCGGTGCGAATCTCCTTCCTCGTCAACCGGCCGCCGCAGGAAGCCGAATTCGAGCTGGTGCGCCAGGAAGTGGGGGGACGCGCGATCCGCTACACCACCGTGCGAAAGGCGCCCGCACACTTGTCCTGATCATCCGTTTCCGCGCGGAGCTCTCCCTGCTCCGTTTCCTTGGCGGACCACTGCTTCGCCGCCTCCCCGCGGCGAAGCTCTTTTCTTCGAGGTGCCGATGCTTGACGTGCCCCATGCGACGGCCGCCGAAGGCGGCGAGACCAATTTCGATCTCCGCAAGGAAGCCGAAGCGGCCGGGATCACGGATACGCTGCAGCAGCTCGAGCAGGAGCTGGTCGGCCTCCGGCCGGTCAAGAACCGTGTGCGCCAGATCGCTTCGCTTCTGCTGATCGAGCGCATCCGGCAGCGTGCGGGCCTCGCCTCCGCACCGCCGACGCTGCACATGTCGTTCACCGGCAATCCCGGCACCGGCAAGACCACCGTGGCGCTGCGCATGGCGAAGATCCTGCACGGACTCGGTTTCGTGCGGCGCGGTCAGGTGATCTCGGTGACGCGAGACGACCTCGTCGGCCAGTATATCGGGCACACCGCGCCGAAGACGAAGGAGATCTTGAAGAAGGCGATGGGCGGCGTGCTGTTCATCGACGAAGCCTATTATCTGCACCGGCCGGACAATGAGCGCGACTACGGCCAGGAGGCGATCGAGATCCTGCTTCAGGTGATGGAGAACCAGCGCGAGGATCTCGTCGTGATCCTCGCCGGCTATGGCGAGCGGATGACCAGCTTCTTCGCCTCCAATCCCGGCTTCCGTTCGCGCATCGCCCACCACGTCGAGTTTCCGGACTATGCGGAAGCCGAGCTGCTCGTCATTGCCGAGCTGATGCTGAAGGAGCGCGGCTATCGCTTCTCGGCGGCCGCGCGCGAGGCCTTTGAGAAATACATCGCGCTGCGGCGGACCCAGCCGTTCTTCTCCAACGCCCGCTCGATCCGCAATGCCGTCGATCGCATGCGGTTGCGGCAGGCCGATCGCCTGGTGTCCGATCTCGACCGGGTGCTCGACATTTCCGACCTCGAAACCATCGACCCCGTGGACGTGCTGGCGAGCCGCGTCTTCAGCGGCGGGGCCGACGTGCGGAGTGCAAAGCCATGACCAGCGAGATTCTTATCGCCCCCTCGATCCTGGCTGCAGACTTCGCCCGTCTCGGCGAGGAGATCGCGGCCATCGACGCGGCCGGCGCCGACTGGATCCATTGCGATGTCATGGACGGACATTTCGTCCCGAACATCAGCTTCGGCGCCGACGTCATCAAGGCGATCCGGCCGGTGACGAAGAAGGTCTTCGACGTGCATCTCATGATCGCGCCGGTCGATCCTTATCTCGAGGCGTTCGCGAAGGCCGGGGCCGATGTCATCACCGTTCATGCCGAAGCGGGCCCGCATCTCGACCGCACACTGCAGGCGGTCCGTGCGCTCGGGAAAAAGGCCGGCGTCAGCCTGTGCCCGGCGACATCGGAAAGCGCGATCGAATACGTGCTCGACCGTATCGATCTGGTGTTGGTGATGACGGTCAATCCGGGCTTTGGCGGCCAGTCCTTCCTCGAGTCTCAGCTTGAAAAGATCAAGCGCATTCGAACCATGATCGGCGACCGGCCGATCCGGCTCGAGGTCGATGGCGGCATCACGCGCGAGAACGCAGCTGCTGTAGCCGCCGCGGGTGCCGATACGCTCGTAGCGGGTTCCGCGGTGTTCCGCGGCAAGAGCAGCGCCGACTACGCCGGCAACATCGCGGCCATTCGCGTCGCCGCCGAGGCCGGCTGGGTTCCAAAGCTGCAGGATATTTCGGTGCAGCCGATGCGCGCCGGCGAAAGCGCGCGCCTCCGGTAGACTACGGGAGCCGTGCACTCCGGGTGCCGGTTGTGCCAACGCGTGCCACTTTCCTCCGGGGTTCCACGGAACTGCCGCATAAGGCGATCGGATTCCTTCAGGCCGGGGTAACCACCGCGTCCGAGGCGAACGTTCGATTAACGCCCGCGCAATGCTAGGTGTCTCAATCTGCGGTTCAGGAACGCGAGAGAGCGCGGGGATGCGGATCGAAGACATTTGCGGGCATGAGGCCCGCACGCGGCGTGGGGCGATGGCATGAGCATGCATCGCTTGTTCGCCGAGCAGCTTCGCTGTGCCACCGGAGCGACCGGACAGGTCGATGTCGTCAAGCTGGGCGAGCTCGTCAGTGCGGCCTATGAGGCGAACGAACGCGACCGCCAGCGGGTCATCGACGCAAGTGCGCACACGCACGATGAGGACGAGCAAGATCTACTGCGGACCCGGGAGTTCCTCGACACCATCGTCGAAAACATCCCGATTGCCGTGTTTGCGAAATGCGCGAAGGATTCCCGCTACATTCTGCTCAACCGTGCCGGCGAGGACTATTACGGCCTGCCGCGTGAGCAGATGCTGGGGAGGACGCCCGAAGAGATTTTCCCGGCCGACGTCGCCCGCGTCGTCAGCGAACAGGATCGCCGGGTCGTGGACACCGGCGAGCCGATGTTCCTGGAGGGGCATCTGCTCGAAGTTGGTGTCAACGGTCACGATCGCGTCGTCAATTCACGCAAGCTGCTGATCAGGGATGGGAACGGTACGCCTCAATACGTGGTCGGTGTGATCGAGGACGTCACCGAGCAGCTCGCGAGCCAGGCACGCATCAGTCATCTTGCCCATCATGATGCCTTGACCGACCTGCCGAACCGCAGCGCCTTCAACGCGGAGCTGGACGAACGGCTGGAGCTGGCGCAGGAGGCGTTGACCAGTTTTGCGGTGCTCAGCCTCGATCTCGATCGCTTCAAGGAGGTCAACGACGTGTTCGGCCATCCCGTCGGCGACATGCTGATGCGGGCGGCGGCGGATCGCCTTGCCGCGGAAGCCGACGGCGCTTTCGTCGCCCGCATCGGCGGCGACGAGTTCATGATCCTGATGCCGGACAACGCCCGCCGCGAGGATATGCTGACGCTCGCCGAGCGCCTGGTCGAGGTCATAGGCAAGGAGCTCGAGATCGACGACTATCTCTCCCAGGTCGGCGTCAGCGTCGGCATCGCCGTTTATCCCGATGACGGCGTGGATGCCGCGACGCTGCTCGCCAACGCCGATTCCGCGCTCTATCGCGCCAAGCGCGAGGGCAGGGCCAGGGTCCGCTTCTTCGAATCCGAGACGGACCAGGAACTGCGCGATCGCAGGCTGTTGCAGCACGATCTGCGTCAGGCGCTGGAGCAGAACCAGTTCCTCGTCCACTTCCAGCCGCAGGCGCGGATGGATGGCGAGGTCATCGGCTTCGAGGCGCTGCTGCGCTGGAATCACCCGACGCGGGGCTTCGTGCCGCCGGACCGGTTCATTCCGCTCGCCGAGGAGAACGGGCTGATCGTCCAGATTGGCGAATGGGTTCTGCGCGAGGCTTGCCGCGAGGCGGCATCCTGGCCGCGGCCGCTGCAGGTCGCGGTCAATTTGTCACCGGTCCAGGTCCAGGCCGGCGACCTCGAGCGCTCGATCCACCAGATCCTGCTGGAGACGGGGCTTGCGCCGACGCGGCTCGAGGTCGAGATCACCGAGGGCGTGCTGATCGGCGATTTTGCCCGCGCGCTCAACCTGCTGCGGCGGTTGAAGGCTCTCGGCATCCGCATTGCGATGGACGATTTCGGCACCGGCTACTCCTCGCTGTCCTATCTCCAGTCGTTTCCGTTCGACAAGATCAAGATCGATCGCAGCTTCATCTCCAACCTCGAGGCGACGCCGCAATCGGCCGAGATCGTCCGCGCGGTCCTGAGCCTCGCGCACGCGCTGAATATTCCGGTCATCGCTGAAGGGGTGGAGACGGAGGCGCAGCGCGCCTTCCTGACGCGCGAGGCCTGCGAGGAGATGCAGGGCTATCTCGTCGGCCGTCCCGACCTGATCGAACGCTATCTCGACCTGGTCGGCGTGACCGTGGAACGCCGCCTCTACGCCTAGCCATCGCCGCCAGAAACGAAATGAGCCGCCGGTTCCATGCCCGCGCGGCTCCAAAGTCGCAGGCTGCGTTGATAGCGTAGCCTTGGTGTACCGCCGTTACCTTGTTTGCGGCCATACGCAAAAATTTATACGCGCGATAGGGACGTCCGGCTGTGCTTTGCCTCACACATGCCGTAACTTTGTGGCTGGGTCGGCATTGAGCCGTGCCAAGAACAATCGCCAAACAATTGTAAAGTTTGCGCCAAAGCAAAGCGGCCGCGTTGCAGCACAGGTTAACATTCCCGAGACCGACCGGCATTGCGCAGAAAATGTTTCGCACAAGTGCAATGCCCCTGACGCAAACCGGAGAAATAAGCCGGGTGTGACCGAGAGGGAGATTCTCATGGAGAACGTACGTCGCTACCGGGCGCTTGCGTCCCTCTGTCGCCAGCAGGCGGCCTATCGGCCGCTCCAGAACTGGGAACTCCTCGGCCAGGCCGAACATTTCGAATACCTCGCCGAGCTCGCGCTGAAGGCGCATTTCGATGCGTGCAATGTGCAACGCGACGAGGACGCCACCGCAACCGCTGGATGGGAGACCCCCGCTGCGGCTTGAGAGCGTCGGGCCGGCTTCGGTCAGTGCGACATCAGCGTCGGCACCGTCATGGCTTCCAGCATGGCGCGGGTGACGCCGCCGAGAACGCGCTCCTGCAATCGCGAATGGCCGTAGCCGCCCATCACCAGGAGATCGAGGCTCTCGTCGGCCGCCAGCGACAGGATGGTCGGCTGAATCTCGGAGCGGGTCGCTGACAGGCCGACCGTGCGGGTCGAGAGCCCGCGCCGGCCGAGATGTCTTGCCAGATTGCCTGCCGACACTTCGCCGGGCACCGTGTCGGCTTCGTTGATCGTGATGATCACGATCTCTTCGGCGCGGGCCAGGAACGGTGCGGCGTCGCGCATCGCGCGGGCGGCGAGCCGGCTGCCGTCCCAGCAGATGCCGATCCGGTTCGCCTTGAAGGCGCCACGGAAGGTGTAAGGCAGGAACAGCACGGGGCCGCCCGCGTGGAACAGAATCTCGCGCGGCAGGTCGTTGTCGAACGAGCCTTGCTCCGGATTCGGCTGAAGTACGATGCTGAGATCGTGCAGTCGCGCCATCTCGCCGAGCGAGCCGGCCGCGTCCGCCGGAATCGCGCCGATCGGGCGGCACGTGTAGGAAATGCCGGCGTTCGCCGCTTCGCTTCCGAACACCGCGAGCGCGGCCTCGGCCCGCTCAACTGCCCGCTCGCGTTCCAGTTCGAACACGGCCGCCACGGCGGCCCCGCCCTCCATGACATAAGCCGCGCTGGTTGCGACATAGCCGACCGCGACCGCGTCGAGATGGGCGTTGAAATGCGCCGCGAGCGAGATCGAGCCGTCGATCACGGGACGCATCGGGCGCTCGGTCGGGACGTGGACGAGAATATCTTTGTACATGGCGCGCCTCCGATGGACATCATTCGGTGGCCGCAGTCTTTCACCGCGCGAAGGGGCGGCGTTGAGCTGCATCAAATGTGCAGCCCCGATTTTTGACCCGGCCGCTGACCGCACCACCTTTGCCAAGATTTAATCGCGCGGACGGGACGCCGTAAGGTCGCGGCGGCCATGTTGCGTGCAAGGCGACACCTGACCCAACATGGACATTTCGACATGAATGACCGCGTCAATTCCGACATCACCACGTCCCGCAGGATCTTGAAGCCGCGCCGGCTCGCGCTGCTCGGCACCGTGGCCGCGCTTGGCGTGGCTGTGCTGGCGGCATCTCCCGGCTCTTCGCCGCTCGGCGTGACCTCCTTCATCGCGCCGGCCCAGGCCGCGGAAAGCGCTGCGACTCCGCCGGGCTTCGGCGACCTCGTCGCCAGGGTCAAACCTGCCGTCATCTCGGTGCGGGTCAGGATCGACCAGGACAACGACAAGAGCGCGATGCTGCAACAGAACCGGATGGATTCCGACGAGGACGCGCCGTTCGACCAGTTCTCGCGGCAGTTCGGCTTCCGCCTTCCGGGTGGCATGAACGGCATGCCGCGCCAGCGTCACCAGATGGTCACGGGCGAAGGCTCCGGCTTCTTCATCTCAGCCGACGGCTATGCCGTGACCAATAACCACGTCGTCGACCACGCCGAGTCCGTGCAGGTCACCATGGACGACGGGACGAGCTACACCGCGAAGGTGGTCGGCACCGATCCGAAGACCGATCTCGCGCTGATCAAGGTCGATGGCAAGAAGGACTTTCCCTTCGTCAAGTTCTCCGACCAGAAGCCGCGGATCGGCGACTGGGTGGTCGCGGTCGGCAATCCCTTCGGCCTCGGCGGCACCGTGACCGCCGGCATCGTCTCGGCGAGCGGCCGCGACATCGGCAACGGCCCCTATGACGACTTCATCCAGATCGACGCGCCCATCAACAAGGGCAATTCCGGCGGCCCGGCCTTCGACATGAGCGGCAACGTGATAGGCGTGAACACTGCGATCTTCTCGCCGTCGGGCGGTTCGGTCGGCATCGGCTTCGACATTCCGGCCACGACCGCAAAGCTCGTCGTCGCGCAGTTGAAGGACAAGGGTGCGGTCACCCGCGGCTGGCTCGGCGTGCAGGTGCAGCCGGTGACATCAGAGATCGCCGACAGCCTCGGCCTGAAGGAGGCGCGCGGCGCGATCGTCGACAATCCGCAGGACAATAGCCCGGCGGCAAAGGCCGGCATCGAGGCGGGCGACGTCATCACCGCCGTCAACGGCACCGCGATCAAGGACTCCCGCGATCTCGCCCGCACCGTCGCCACGCTGGCGCCGGGCACGTCCGTGAAGCTCGACGTCTTCCACAAGGGCGCGAGCAAGACGGTGACCCTCGCGCTCGGCGAGCTGCCGAACGAGCGGCAGGCTCAAGGCAAGGCCGACGATGGCAAGGTGCAGCCCGGCACGCCGCGCCTCGGGCTCAGCCTGGCGCCGGCCGGCGACGTGCAGGGCGCCGGCCAGAAGGGCGTCGTCGTCACCGAGGTCGATCCGCAAGGGCCGGCGGCGCAGCGCGGCATCCAGACCGGCGACGTCATCCTCAATGTCGGCGGCAAGCCCGTCGCCAATGTCGGCGACGTCCGCGCCGAGCTGGCGCAGGCGAAATCGTCCGGCAAGAACAGCGTGCTGTTGCAGGTCAGAAGCGCGGACGCGACCCGGTTCGTCGCGGTGCCGCTCGCGTAAGTCGAGCTCCACCAGCGCAAATCCAAAAGGGCGGCCTTCGGGCCGCCTTTTCTCGTTTGCATCCGGGATACCAACAGCCCGCCGATAACATTCTCGTTAACGGCAGCATTGGTGACGGGTTCGTCCGAAAAAGCCGCGTTCGCTCGTCAGAGTTCGAAATCGCGTGTCGCCTTGGCGGCAATGAAGACGCCAAGGCGAGCTGCTAGAGTGGAACTTCGGACGTCCGGCCGTTTTGTGGAACCGGCCGGCGGTTCGTATTTGATCGGTGCCGACATGGATCGATTGAAGCTCTCGCTGAGATGTGCGCTGCTCGTGGCGCCGCTCGTACTGTCGGCTGGAAGCGCCCTGGGGCGTGATGACGGCCGCTACGCCGATTCGCCGCTCAAGCCCTGGTTCGACAGTCTGCGCAGCCATCTCGGCCCGTGCTGCTCGGATGCCGACGGATTTGCCGTCTCCGATCCCGATTGGGAATCGCATGACGGGCACTATCGCGTACGCCTCGATGGGCAGTGGGTCGATGTGCCCGATGAAGCCGTCATCACCGAGCCGAACCGCGCCGGTCGCACCATGGTGTGGCCGGTGAAGACCGCATTTGGCATCTCGATCCGCTGCTTCATGCCGGGCAGCATGATCTAGCGCCGATTGCCACTACCGCTTGGCGGATTTGCGCTTGGACTTTTTCTTGGCTGCTCTCTTGGCCGTCTTCTTCTTGGCAGTTTTCTTCGAGGCCTTTTTCGGGACCTTCTTGCCTTTCTTGCGCGCCTTCGACAGGCCGATTGCGATCGCCTGCTTGCGGCTCTTCACGCGTCCGCCGCGACCACCGCGGCCGCTCTTGGCCGTGCCCTTCTTGTAGCGCCGCATTTCGCTTTCGACATCGCTCCCGGCGCTGCGCGAGTAACGGCGCTTCTTTGCCTTGCGTGCCATTCAGATTCTCCCTTGGCCGGGAGAAAACCATTCGACACAGGCATGGTTCCGAAGGCGCGCCCGCAACGTCCGGATGCGCGACGCAGCCTGGCTAGAAGGAATTCGCCAGTTCGATCTCCGCCTCGAGCGCCTGGATGCGGCGCGCAGCTTCAGTGAAGGACAGACCCCGATCATATTGCGTGGGCTGAAAGGCCTCCTCGCTGAGCCGCTTCAACCTCAGGCCTTGTGCCCGCGTCATCTGCTCCGCGAGGAAAACCCTGGCGTCGTATTTACCTTGAACCTGCATCTGGCCTCTCCGTGCTGAAATCGTGACTTGACTATATGTTCTTATTTTGTTCTAACAAGCCATGGACAACAGAATTAATGAAATTCGACGTAAGATCAGTGCCTTGAGGCTGGAAATGGCCGATGTCGAGGCGTCCGTGCGCGAGCTCGTCGACCGCGATCGCGACTGCACAGAAAAGGCCCTGGCGCAGATGGATCTGCGCCGGAAAATCAATCTGCTGATCGGCGAATGGAAGGCGGCTGGCGGTGGTGATGTCCTGCCGGATGTTCGCGATCGTGTACGTCTTCGTTCCCTCAAGAAAGCCGCTGATCCCGTGCGCGCAATCGTGCGTCGCTGAGACATTTGGGAGCGTGCCGTGGAGGAAGACCCGGACACGTACCGGATCTTGAGACTGCGCGCCGAGATCCTGGAGCTGGGGTCCGCGATCCGGCAATTGCAGCGTGAGGGTCTCGACGACGCTGCGGCCCAGCTTCTGATCGCGCGCAAGCGGGCGCGGCTCGACCATCTCGTGAAGACAAACTCCGCAGGCGGCCCGAACATCGCCGACATCCGGCGCAGCTAAAGGCGTGCGCCGACGATGTGGCGTGAGAAGGATTGTATCGAACAGCAAAGCAAGAAGGCCCCGCGATCACGGGGCCTTCGATGAACGGCGGCGAGTCTACTTGGTGTTGCCAGTACCCTTGTTCGTCATGGTGCCGCCCTGATCGGAGCCGGGACCGGAGCCGCCCTGACCGGAAGGATCGGCGCCCTTGGATTTCGTGTTGGCGCCCGTCGTCTGCGAGGACGACGTCGAGGATTCATGTTTCGCCTTGTGCGACTTCGCCTGTGCGGCGAACGGGGCGGCGGCGAGGCCGGTTGCCAACATCACGGCGAGGGCGAGCTTGGTCGTCTTCATGCGCAGGAACTCCCTGAGTTAAAATGACGCAGGCAGCCAACTGCCATTCGCCGCAGGAGTTCCCGGCAAAGCAGCCTCGCGGGTTTCACGCGCGCTTCAAAATTCCTTGTCCTCGGCGATGATGAACACGATGCCCGTGAGCATCGCGCCGATCGCGAACGTCGTCACCAGCGTGACGACGAAAACGGCCGCGGCCGAATCTCCGCCATGGTTCAGCAAATTTGCCACCGCCGGGTTGGACAGAATGAGCACGAGACCGAAGGCGAGGCCGATCGCCGCGCCCATCATCGCGTGCGTCAAGAGCGTGATGATGCCGGAAGGAGAGATCAGCCTTGGCGACTTTTTCGGCGACTTTTTCGCGCCCATGGAACCGCCCTCGATCTTGCATGCAACGCAGCCGGCGATTGCGGGTTCCATCGGCATGAACGATTTGTCACGTCGGGCTTCATCCGACGTTCATGCCCACCTTGCGACCATGGAGCCCGTCAACACGGGAACATTCGATATGGGTAAGGTTGTCTTTCTCTATCGCTCGCTGGCCTATCGAAACGCGGCCGCCGACATGCTGCGCAAGGCGCGCAAGCTGCCGCGCGGTGCCGAGCGAAGCGCGGCCCGCCGCTACGCGATGGCGTTACGCGATCTCGCGCAAACGGAAGCCTGGCTCGAAGGGCGCATCGCCCATGAACCTCGGCCGGTGCGGCGCATGAAGGTCGCCGCGTCGGGTTAACCCGACGCGCGCTGGAGCGCGAGGGAGGTGGTGCCCTCGAACTTGCCGTGCGCGGCGCCGGTTGGGGTCTTCCGGGTCAACGGCACTTCCAGGCGGCACAACAGGCCCTCGGCGCGCCAATCGAATTGCGCCTTTCCGCCGAGCTGGGACTCGACGCTCGCAAGCAGGCTCCGCGTGCCGAAGCCGCGAGATTTCGGCGTCCTCACCAGCGGACCGCCGGATTCCTCCCAGATCAGTGTGAGGTGATCCTCCTCGACCTGCCAGCCGATCATGAGCCGGCCCGACCGCGTCGAGAGCGCGCCATACTTGGCCGAGTTGGTGAAAAGCTCGTGCAGCGCGAGCGCCAGCGTCTGGGCGGTTGCCGGCAGCAACTGAACCTCGGGCCCCGCCAGCTTGATCTGGCCGCCGAGCGAGTAGGGCGCGAGCTCCTCGTCGATCAGCTTCGAGAGTTCGGCGCCCTGCCAGCTCGACAGCGACAGGATCGTATGCACGCGCGCCAGCGCGTTGATGCGTCCCTCGACGGCGTTGACGTAGGCCTTGACCTCGTCGGCACGGGTGAGACGCACGATCGATTGCGCCAGCGCCAGCGCATTCTTGGCGCGATGATCGACTTCCCGCGCCAGCAGATTTTGCCGCTCCTCGGCACGTTTGCGCTCGGTGATGTCCACGGTGACACCGCTCACGCGCACCACGCGGCCGCTATTGTCGGCGGTGGCGGCAGCCGTGCCGACACACCAGCGCACATCGCCGTCGGGCCGCACAATGCGGAATTCCGTCTCATAGGCGCGTGTGCCCTTGCTGAATTCGGCGATCGCCTTGCGCAATTGGTCGACGTCATCGGGATGCAACAGTGCCTGAACGTTGGCCGGATTGACCTCGAAGCTCTCCGGGCTCACGCCAAAGATGCGATACTGCCCCTCGTCCCACATCCAGTCGCCGCTGACCCAGTCCCAGTCCCATGATCCCATCTTGCCGGCGGCGATCGCCATGCTGCGACGCTCTTCGCTCTCGCGCAGCTTCGCCGTGGAGTTCTCCAATTCCGCGGTGCGTGCACGGACACGGTCTTCGAGATCGTGGTTCAGCCGTTCGAGCTCGCGGGTCTTCCGGTACAGCTCGGCAAACACCTTGACTTTGGCGCGCAGCACCTCCGGCACGACCGGCACCGGAACATAGTCGACCGCGCCCATCTCATAGCCGCGCAACCGATCGATGTCGCTCACCTGAATGGCCGAGATGAAGATCATCGCCGTCTTCTGGAAACGCGGATGCTCCCGGATCATCGCCGCAAGCTCGAAGCCGTCGAGCTCGGGCATGCAGACGTCGACCAGGATCACCGCGATCTCGGTCTTGAGCAGAACCTCCAGCGCCTCGCGGCCGGACGAGGCGATCACGAGGTTCTCGCCGAGTTCCTTCAAGATCACCTCATAGGCGAGCAGCTTGGCCGGCTGGTCGTCGACGAGGAGGATGTTGACCTTTTCGTGGTCCATTCGCGCATCCAGCTCAGCGGTGCAGCCACATGCGGATCGCAAGCAGCAATTGATCGGTGTTGACGGGCTTGGCGAGGTAGTCGGACGCGCCGGCCTCCAGGCATTTCTCGCGGTCGCCCTTCATCGCCTTGGCGGTCAGCGCGATGATCGGCAGGCGCAAGAAGGCCGGGTTCTCGCGGATCACGCCGATGGTCTGATATCCATCCATCTGAGGCATCATGATGTCCATCAGGACGATGGCGATTTCCGGATTGGACTCGACCAGCGTTACCGCCTCGCGGCCGGTGGTCGCCGTCAGCACCTTCATGCCGCGCCGTTCCAGCACGCTCGACAACGCGAAGATGTTGCGGGCGTCGTCGTCGACGAGCAGCGCGGTCTTGCCGATCAGGTCCTCGTCGGAACTGTTCAGCTTCTCCAGCATGCGCTGCTTCTCGACCGGCAGCTCCGTGATCACGCGATGCAGGAACAACGCGGTCTCGTCGAGCAGGCGCTCCGGCGATTCCACGCCCTTGACCACGATGCTGCGCGCCATGGTGTGGAGCTCGGCATCTTCCTCCGCCGAGAGCTCGCGGCCGGTGAACACCACGACCGGAATGTTCGAAAGTGCTTCGTCGTGACGGATCTGGTCCAGCACCTCGAAGCCGCTCATGTCCGGCAATCTCAAGTCCAGCACCACGCAGTCGCAGGGCGCCTCGCGCAGCGTCGAGAGTGCGCCGGCGCCGGTGTCGGTCGTCACGATCTCGATATCGTCGTGATGCAGGAGCTCGCGGATCGAGAGCTGTTCGGCCTCGTTGTCCTCGACGATCAAGAGCCGCTTGCGGCGCGGCCGCGCATATTCCTTGATCTGCGTCAGCGCGGCCGAAACCCCTTCGGTCGTCGTCGGCTTGTTGACGAAGGAGAAGGCGCCGCGCGCCAGTGCATGCTGGCGGTCCTCGTCGAGCGTGATGATCTGCACGGGGATGTGGCGCGTCAGCGGATTGTGCTTGAGCTGGCTCAGCACGGTCCAGCCGAGCATGTCCGGCAGGAACACGTCGAGCGAGACCGCTCTCGGCTGGTATTGCTTGGCAAGTTCCAGCGCCTCGGCACCGCGGGCCGCGACCAGCACCTTGAAACCCTTGTCGCGTGCGAGATCGACCAGCACGCGCGCGTAATGCGGGTCGTCCTCGACGATCAGGAGGATGCTGTCGCCGGGTTCGAGGTTGAGGCGGTCGTCGGGAAGCTGCTCGATGACGCGCTGCTCGGGCGCCGTCGGTTGCAGCGCCGGCGGCTGGCTGTATTGCTGTGGCGTGGCGCGCGGCGCAAGTGTCGGGCCGGAATATTTCAACGGCAGATAAAGGGTGAAGGACGAGCCCTTGCCCGGTGCGCTGCGCAGATGGATTTCGCCGCCGAGCAGGCTGGCGAGCTCGCGGCTGATGGCGAGGCCAAGGCCGGTGCCGCCGTATTTGCGGCTGGTGCCGGCGTCGGCCTGCTGGAAGGCCTCGAAGATCAGCTTCTGCTTCTCCAGGGGAATGCCGATGCCGGTATCCGACACCTCGAACGCGATCACGGCCGGCGCGGAGTTCAGCACCGGGTGATCCGTGCCCCACCCCCCGAGCGCACCGCCAACCTTCAGGCGCACTTCGCCTTCGGCGGTGAACTTGAAGGCGTTGGAAAGCAGGTTCTTCAGGACCTGTTGCAGGCGCTTGGAGTCGGTGACGATGCTGCGCGCGAGGTTCGGGTCGACGTCGATTTTGAATGACAGGTTGCGGTTTTCCGCCTCGTGCCGGAACGGCCGCCCGACGGTTTCGAGCAGGTTCGCGGTCAGGATTTCCTCGGCGTCCACCGTCACCGTGCCGGACTCGATCTTGGAGAGATCGAGAATGTCGCTGATGAGGTTGAGCAGGTCGGTGCCGGCGCCGTGGATGGTGCGGGCGAATTCGACCTGCTTGGCCGAGAGGTTGCCGTCCGGGTTGTCGGTGAGCTGCTGTCCGAGGATCAGGATCGAGTTCAGCGGCGTGCGCAGCTCGTGGCTCATATTGGCGAGGAATTCGGACTTGTACTTCGAGGTCAGCGCGAGCTCGGTCGCCTTCTCCTCGAGCGCGCGGCGGGCCTGCTCGATCTCCTGGTTCTTGCGCTCGACCTCGACGTTGCGCTCGGCGAGCTGCTGCGCCTTCTGCTCGAGCTGGTCGTTGGTCTGCTGCAATTCGCGCTGCTGGGTCTGAAGCTCGCCGGCCAGCTGCTGCGACTGCTTGAGCAGGCCTTCGGTCTGCATCGTCGCCTCGATCGAGTTGAGCACGATGCCGATGGAGTCGGTGAGCTGCTCCAGGAAGGTCATTTGCGAGGTCGTGAACGAGGTCAGCGAGGCGAGCTCGATCACGGCCTTGACCTGGCCCTCGAACAGCACCGGCAGCACCACGAGGTTCTTCGGGGCGACGCGGAACAGCGCCGAGTTGATCGGCACCACGTCGGAGGGAATATCCGCGACCACGCGCGGCCGCCTGTCGAGCGCGCATTGGCCGATCAGGCCGTCGCCGAACGGCAGTACGCGCTGGTAGGGGTAGATGCCGTCGCCGGCGTAGGAGGCGAGCAGCAGGAGCTGTGGATTCTCCTCGTTCTCGACCTGGTAGATCACGCCGGTATGCGCGTTCACCAGCGGCGACAGTTCGGTCAGCAGCAGCCGGCCGACGGTGGCGAGGTCGCGCTGGCCCTGAAGCATGTTGGTGAATTTCGCGAGGTTGGTCTTCAGCCAGTCCTGCTCGGTGTTCACGTCCGTCGTGAGACGGAGGTTCGTGATCATCGTGTTGATGTTGTCTTTCAATTCCGCGACTTCGCCGCGGGCGTCGACCTGGATCGACCGCGTCAGGTCGCCCTTGGTCACGGCGGTCGCCACTTCCGCGATTGCGCGCACCTGCGAGGTGAGGTTGGCCGCCAGGAGGTTGACGTTGCCGGTGAGGTCCTTCCAGGTGCCGGCCGCACCGGGCACGTTGGCCTGGCCGCCGAGGCGGCCCTCGACGCCGACCTCGCGCGCCACCGATGTCACCTGATCGGCGAAGGTCGCGAGCGTCTCGGTCATGTTGTTGATGGTGTCGGCGAGCGCCGCCACCTCGCCCCGCGATTTCATCGTCAGGTTCTGCTTGAGGTCGCCGTTGGCGACCGCGGTCACCACCTTGACGATGCCGCGCACCTGCTCGGTCAGGTTCGCAGCCATCAGATTGACGGTGTCGGTGAGGTCCTTCCAGGTGCCGGCAACGCCGGGCACCGCGGCCTGACCGCCGAGCTTGCCTTCGGTGCCGACCTCGCGCGCGACGCGGGTGACTTCACCGGCGAAGGCGTTGAGCTGGTCCACCATGGTGTTGATGGTGTTCTTCAGCTCGAGGATTTCCCCCTTCACGTCGACGGTGATCTTGCGCGACAGGTCGCCGCGGGCCACGGCCGTGGTCACTTCGGCGATGTTGCGGACCTGCGTGGTGAGGTTCGCAGCCAGGAGGTTGACGTTGTCGGTGAGGTCCTTCCAGGTGCCGCCGACGCCGGGCACGACGGCCTGACCGCCGAGCCGGCCCTCGGTGCCGACCTCGCGCGCCACGCGCGTCACTTCGGCGGCGAAGGAGCGGAGCTGCTCGACCATGGTGTTCAGGGTGTCCTTGAGCAGCAGGATCTCGCCGCGCACGTCCACCGTGATCTTCTTCGACAGGTCGCCGCCGGCGATCGCGGTCGCGACCTCGGCGATGTTGCGGACCTGGGCCGTCAGGTTCGAGGCCATGAAGTTGACGTTGTCGGTGAGGTCCTTCCAGGTGCCGGCGACGCCGGGCACCTCGGCCTGGCCGCCGAGCTTGCCTTCGGTGCCGACCTCGCGCGCGACGCGTGTCACTTCGCCGGCAAAGCCGTTGAGCTGGTCCACCATGGTGTTGATGGTGTTCTTCAGCTCGAGGATTTCGCCGCGCACGTCCACGGTGATCTTGCGCGAGAGGTCGCCGCGCGCCACGGCGGTGGTGACCTCGGCGATGTTGCGGACCTGGGCGGTGAGGTTGCCCGCCATCGAGTTCACGCTGTCGGTGAGATCCTTCCAGGTGCCGGCGACGCCGGGCACGTTGGCCTGGCCGCCGAGCCGGCCCTCGGTGCCGACCTCGCGCGCCACGCGCGTCACCTCGCCCGCGAAGCGGTTGAGCTGGTCGACCATCGTATTCAGCGTGTCCTTGAGCTGAAGGATCTCGCCGCGCACGTCCACCGTGATCTTGCGCGAGAGGTCGCCGCCGGCGATCGCGGTTGCGACCTCGGCGATGTTGCGGACCTGGGCGGTGAGGTTACCGGCCATCGAGTTGACGCTGTCGGTGAGGTCCTTCCAGGTGCCGGCGACGCCGGGCACCTCGGCCTGGCCGCCGAGCTTGCCTTCGGTGCCGACCTCGCGGGCGACGCGCGTGACTTCGCCGGCGAAGGCGTTGAGCTGGTCGACCATTGTGTTGAGCGTTTCCTTCAGCTGAAGGATCTCGCCCGACACGTTCACGGTGATCTTCTTCGACAGGTCGCCCTTGGCCACGGCGGTGGCGACTTCGGCGATGTTGCGGACCTGCCCCGTCAGGTTCGAGGCCATCGAGTTGACGCTGTCCGTCAAATCTTTCCAGGTGCCGGCGACGCCGCGCACCTGGGCCTGGCCGCCGAGCTTGCCTTCGGTGCCGACCTCGCGGGCGACGCGCGTGACTTCGCCGGCGAAGGCGTTGAGCTGGTCCACCATGGTGTTGATGGTGTCTTTCAGCTCGAGGATCTCGCCGCGCACGTCCACGGTGATCTTCTTCGACAAGTCGCCGCCGGCGACCGCCGTCGTCACCTCGGCGATGTTGCGGACCTGTGCGGTCAGGTTCGACGCCATCGAGTTGACGCTTTCCGTGAGGTCCTTCCAGGTGCCGGCGACGCCGAGCACGTTGGCCTGACCGCCGAGCCGGCCCTCGGTACCGACCTCGCGGGCGACGCGCGTGACTTCGCCGGCGAAGGCGTTGAGCTGGTCGACCATTGTGTTGAGCGTTTCCTTCAGCTGAAGGATCTCGCCGGACACGTTCACGGTGATCTTCTTGGAGAGGTCGCCGCCGGCGATGGCGGTGGCGACGTCGGCGATGTTGCGGACCTGCGCGGTCAGGTTCGACGCCATGAAATTGACGTTGTCGGTGAGGTCCTTCCAGGTGCCGGCCACACCGGGCACCTGGGCCTGGCCGCCGAGTTTGCCTTCCGTGCCGACCTCGCGTGCGACGCGCGTCACTTCGGAGGCGAAGGAGTTGAGCTGGTCCACCATGGTGTTGATGGTGTCCTTCAGCTCCAGGATTTCGCCGCGCACGTCCACCGTGATCTTGCGGGACAAGTCGCCGCGCGCCACGGCGGTGGTGACGTTGGCGATGTTGCGGACCTGCGCGGTCAGGTTGCCGCACATCGCGTTCACGGAGTCGGTGAGATCCTTCCAGGTGCCGGCGACGCCGGGCACGATCGCCTGGCCGCCGAGCTTGCCGTCGGTGCCGACCTCGCGCGCCACGCGCGTCACTTCGGAGGCGAAGGAGCGGAGCTGGTCCACCATCGTGTTGATGGCTTCCTTGAGCTGAAGGATCTCGCCGCGGACGTCGACGGTGATCTTCTTGGACAAGTCGCCATTGGCAACTGCGATCGTCACCTCGGCGATGTTGCGAACCTGGTTGGTCAAGTTGTTCGCCATCGAGTTGACGCTCTCGGTCAGATCCTTCCAGACGCCAGTCACCTCGGGCACCTGGGCCTGGCCGCCGAGCTTGCCTTCGGTGCCGACCTCGCGCGCCACGCGCGTCACCTCGGAGGTGAACACGCCGAGCTGCTTGATCATGGTGTTGACGATGTTCGCCGACTGCAGGAATTCACCGCGGAGCGGACGGCCGTCGACGTCGAGCTTGACGGTCTGGAGCAGGTCGCCTTGCGCCACCGCCGCGACCGCGCGGGTCACCTCGCGCGTCGGCCACAACAAATCGTCGATCAGCGTGTTGACGGAGCCTTCCATGTCGGCCCAGGAGCCGGAGGCGAGGCCGAACTTCACACGCTGCCGGGTCTTGCCCTCGCGTCCCACCACCTGGCCGACCAGCTCGAGCTGCTGCGCCATGCGCTGGTTGGCGGCGATGATTTCATTAAAAGTGTCGGCGATCTTGCCGTCGATGCCGAGATAGTCGCCGCTCATACGCACGGAGAAATCGCCGCTACGCATGGCCTGTAAGGCGAGGAGCAATTCCGGTCGGGAATCGGGCTCCGACGTACCGTTGATTTTTGGCTTTGGGACGCGACGACCGGAGCGTGATGCAGATCCGGGATCGAGGTCGCTCATACTGATTCCCCCGCAAGCGTCGGCCGAATCTTAGGCGTGACGCAATTAGTCAAACTAGAGCGTCAGCCTAATTCGAAATCAAGCGCCAAGGTTGCGGCGCGAGGAAATGGAACCTGCTTTGCTCAGCCCGACCACAGCAACGAAGAAAAAGCCGATTGGTTCCAAACGGTTCCAAAAGAATTTTGGGCCGGTTCGCCGCCTCTGCTGGCACTTGCCTGCCAATCGGCGGGGCGGGCACCACGGGCGGCGGCGGACGAAGGACGAAAGGGGCTATTTGTCTGCCATCGTCCGCTCAGCATCCTTCATCTGCGAACGCAGCACCGGCAGCTGGCCGTGGGCAAAGGCGGCTAGTGCGGCGTTGTCGGGAGCTTTGAGATAGTGCTCGAGCAGGCCAATGGTGGATTCATATTCAGGGATCTGCGCGGCATAGAAGGTTCGGACGTAGGCCGGTCCGTCCGAATTGTCGGGCTCGGCGACGCCTGTGCTCGCCGTTGTCTTGCCGACGCGCGGCTCAGCGCCGATCGCCTCTTGTATGTCCTTCAACGCTTTGTCGCGTTTCGCCGCTTCCTCGGCGCGCAGGGCGGCGAGGTTCTTCATCTCCGCGTTGCCCTTCAGGTCGGTGCTTTCCAGCAGGCCCTGCTGGAAGCGGCTGAACGCGTAGAGGCCGTTGATGACATCGGTCGCCGTCGGCACGCGTTCGCCCGGCCTTCGCTCGCCGGTGCTATCGGCAAGCGCTGCGGTGCTGATGAACATCAGGATGATCGCGACAAGAACTCGCATCGATATCAATGACCGATGGCGTGCAAGGTTCCCTGAACGTTACGATCCGGTAAGGGCGGTTGCGACGCGACAGTTCCGTCCCCACGTCATGATTCATGAAACAGTCTGACATTTACAGGGACAACGCCGACAACTGCTTGCAACTCGCCGAGCGGGCGGAAGGGCAACCTGCCTATAAGCGCTATTTGCGCATGGCAGACGCCTGGACCGCGCTCGCGACAGAACAGGACTGGCTTGATGGCGAAATTCCGCCCGTAACGACCCGTGCCTCCCAAAAGCAGGATGCATAGGCGCTCTCGTTTGGGTGTGACGCCGCGCACGGAATGCAAGTGACCAATCCAGGATCATTCGGGAACAGTCAATCGCGTTGATTTTCGATTCCAGAAGGAGATTTTGCAATGGCTCCACGTCTTGCTCTTCTTTCACTCATTCTCGCTTTTGGCGTCTCGGTGGCGTTCGCGACGGTGACGACGGTGCGGCAGGTGCATCTGGAGAACGCATCGGCTGCGGTGCATGCGGCGCATAGCTAGCGCCGCGGCCTCTCGCCTGAACCGGAACATTCGACGCGCCGGTGCGTAAGCGCTTCGGGACATCTGGAGAAGCGAGAGGACATCATGGCGCATTCCGACCACGGTATCGTCAGGGATCAGCGCGCGGAGGATCAACCGCGCGACAAGCAGCGTGCGCAGACCGCGCACAAGACGGGCTCGCACAAGACGGGATCGAAGGGCTCGCCGTCGCGCGAGGCGACGCGCGATCCCAAGCTCAACGACAACAACAAGACGCCGGGATCCGGCGTGATGCCGGACGATTCCGGCGACGCCCCGACAGGCTAGTTCTCGCAAGGAACGAATCCCTGCGCGAAGAGTCGACGGATTGCTTCCGGTTGTCATGCCCCCGGTGCGCCGGAAGCAATCTCCAAGGACGGCCCTGGCACCCCACTGTGCCGGGGTCGTTCTGTCTTGCGAGGCCGATCGAATCAATCCTCGGCGTCGTTCTCGGATTTTCCTGGGGCGTGTCCGTCTGGCCCCCGGCCAAATACACCAAACTCGCTTGATTTGACGCCCGTTGACGGGTCGATGCTCGTCTCGATGCCCGCGGCTGCGAGTCCGAATTTGAGCAGTTCGCGTACCGCTGCGGCACGCGTTGGCATGCGGTGCTTGAACCGGAAATCATCCACTGCGGCCAGCTCTTCCGGGGAAAGCATGACTTGGAGCCGCTCGGCGCGAAGGTCGTTCATGGTCAATCACGCAAATTGAGCAAGATGAGTAATTTGCTAAACCGGCCAACTTGCCGCGAGTTCCATAGGAGTCCAAAAAAGCGCCAGTTGAGCAATATAGTCTAAATAAATCAATAGGTTAGTTGAAACGTTTCGCGCGGAGGCGCATTCTCATAGGGAAAGGGAGATGCGTCATGACGGACGAGGTCAGGTTACCCCGCAAGCTTTCTGAGGAACGCGAAGCACAAAGGCCGGTGCGTCCAAGCCATCAGAAGGTCATTGAGCAAGTCGAGCGCTGGGCCAACAGCCCGGGCCTGCAACCCCCGAGGACGGACGATGCGAAGACGGTCTGAGCCCCACACATTCGCGCAACGTCTCGACGCGCACAGGCTACGGCTCGAGCATGAGCTTGCGAGCTTGCCGGTCGGCGTTCAGCGCGATTCCGTTGCCGCGCGCATCGAGCAGCTTCAGACCGCGGCCGAGATGTTTGAATTCCTGATGCCGCGGGAAGCTCTGGTGCCTCGCTGACCGCGGCCGGCATCAGGACGTTGAGCGTCGGGAAGCGATGCGAAGCTTTCGCCTCAGCCACCAGATCGACACGGAGACCGCGGCCCAGGTTGCGACGGCAGCGACGAATGCGCCGATGGTGCCCACCCAGCGATGAAGCGCAGGACCTGTTCGGCCATTGCCGTGCCCGCATCCTGCGCTTGTGGATCGGTTTCGCCAGCGTCCATTGCCGCAGCAGCCGCTCCGGCTAGTCGGCCGGATTGCGGCCGTTACGCGGATTGATGGGGTCGGTCGGCTTGCGCCGCAATCGCTCCGGCAGGAACGGTTCTTCCGGCGAGGCCGACGGCGCTGACCGTACGTCGGCATGGTGCTGCGCACGCTCATGCGGTGTCTGGGTGGAGTTGATGTGCCGCTTCACGTCGAGCCCATCGACAGGATCGTTGACGCCGTGCTGGATGTCGCGAAAGTCGCTCATGGTTCATTTCCTTTAAAGACTCAGAGAACCGCTCGTTTCCGGCGATGTTCCTGATGAGTCGCCGAACCGAACCCAATTTGGAACGATCACAATCGGAACCGGTTGGTCCACGCACTGGCTGAGTGGAGAAATGAGATGTTGAATCAACGCGAACTGGACCGCAGCGAAATGGGCCGGTTGATCGGCAGCGACAGGGTCGAGGGAACGTCGGTCTATGGCGCGGATCGCAACAAGATCGGTTCAATCGAGCGGGTGATGATCGACAAGATCAGCGGCAAGGTGTCCTACGCGGTGCTCGGCTTCGGTGGATTTTTGGGCGTCGGCAATGACCACTATCCCTTGCCTTGGCAGTCCCTGAAGTACGACACCGATCTCGGTGGCTACGTGACGGGGATTACAGCCAAGGAGCTGCAAGGCGCGCCGAAATATGGTGAGCAGAGCGATTGGAACTGGGGTGACGATGCGGCGGTGCGCGGCATCAACTCCTACTATGGCGTTCCCTTCGCGTAGGCCCCGCACCAGAGGAGATCCGATGAGCAAGGAAAAGCCCACCGACGATCCCCGTCATCAGAACGATTGGGGATCGCACGCCCAGACGGACAAGCCCTGGAAGGGAAATCCGGAGAAGGAGCAGCGATCGGGCGAGGCGAAGCCCGATCTGGAAAAATGGCAAGCCACCAAGACGCACTGACCAAGGTGCGCCGAGGCTGAAAGTATCACGAATGAAGAGCGCGGCATCGGCACCGCGCTTTCGCCCGCGATCGTCAACCGTGCCGATGATCTCACGGCGGCAGTGCTGCGCGCGCCAGCGCCGCTCAGCCCACCGTTTCCCTCCGCCCGGGCCCCGCATGCACATGCACCTGCTTTGCATGCAGCACCTCGCCGCACTCCGAGCACACCATCACCGGGTCGAACAGCTTGCCGCAAGTTTTGTGCTCATGCAGCATCGGGCGACCGCGCTCGTCGCCCATGTGGGTGTCGCCCCAATGCACCATCGCCATGATGATCGGGTAGAGGTCGAGGCCCTTCTGCGTCAGGATGTATTCGTAGCGCTTGGGCGCCTCGGAATAGGGGACGCGGCGCAGGATGCCGAAACGGACCAGCTTCTTCAGCCGCTCCGACAGAAGATGCCGTGTGATCTGGAGCGAGGACTGGAATCCCTCGAACCGTCGCACGCGCAAAAAGCATTCGCGCAGGATCAGAAGCGTCCAGCGGTCGCCGACCACGGCGACGGTGCGGGAGAGCGAGCAGGACTCTTCGTCCAGCGTGTCCCACTTCATGATGCGGTCTCCGACGCAGGCGTAGTAAGTCAGAAAAAGGAACTGACTTGAATGATCAGTGCAATTTGCACATGAGACTAGCATTCTGCCTCGCAATTTGACAGTTCTATTTTAGAACTATAGCCTTTGCTCCAAACATATCCGCACCGGAGGAGGCGACCTTGTCCAAGCGAAACGCGACAGCTGCCGTGATCGGGGCCGGCGATTTCATCGGCTCCGAAATCGCGAAGAAATTCGCCGCCGAAGGTTTTTCGATCTTCGCCGGCCGCCGCAACGGCGACAAGCTCGCGCCGCTGGTGAAGGACATCGAGGACGCCGGTGGCGAAATCCACGCGCGCTCGCTCGATGCGCGCAAGGAGGAAGAGGTCATCTCCTTCCTCGATGACGCCGACAAGCACGCGCCGCTGGAAGTTTGCATCTTCAACGTCGGCGCCAACGTCAATTTCCCGATACTCGACACCACCGAGCGCGTGTTCCGTAAAGTCTGGGAGATGGCCTGCTATTCCGGCTTCCTGGCAGGCCGGGAAGCTGCGCGGCTGATGCTTCCGCGCGGCGGCGGCAAAATCTTCTTCACTGGCGCAACGGCCTCCTTGCGTGGCGGCAGCGGCTTTGCCGCGTTCGCCAGCGCAAAGTTTGGTCTGCGTGCGGTGGCGCAGGCGATGGCGCGCGAGCTTGGGCCGAAGAACATCCACGTCGCCCATCTCATCATCGATTCCGGTGTTGACACCGAGTGGGTGCGGCAGCGCCGGCTCGAAGCGCTCGGCCCGAACGCGCTCGACAATCCCGACCTGCTGATGCCGCCGTCGGCCGTGGCCGATTCCTATTGGCAGCTCTACCAGCAGCCGAAGAGCGCTTGGACATTCGAGATGGAGATCCGGCCCTTCGGAGAGAAATGGTGACCGCGGCACGAGACTGCGGCTAGACTGATCCCAAGCAAACCGAAATCCGGGAGGAAGCCTACGTGAAGACCGCGATCACCGAACTGTTCGGCATCGAGCACCCCATCATCCAGGGCGGCATGCATTTCGTCGGCTTTGCCGAGCTGGCTGCCGCCGTCTCGAATGCCGGCGGGCTCGGCATCATCACCGGCCTCACGCAGAAGACACCGGAGCTGCTGGCGAAAGAGATCGCGCGCTGCCGCGACATGACCGACAAGCCGTTCGGCGTGAACCTCACGTTTCTGCCGGCCTTCTCGGCACCGCCTTATCCGGAATACATCGCGGCCATTGTCGAAGGCGGCGTCAAGGCGGTGGAGACTGCGGGTCGCAGCCCGGAACAGTATATGCCGGCACTTAAGGCGGCTGGCATCAAGGTGATCCATAAATGCACGTCAGTTCGCCATTCGCTGAAGGCCGAGCGGATCGGCTGCGATGCCGTCAGCGTCGACGGCTTTGAGTGCGGCGGCCATCCCGGCGAGGACGACATTCCGAACATGATCCTGCTGCCGCGCGCGGCGGAGGAATTGAAGATCCCGTTCGTCGCCTCCGGCGGCATGGCTGACGGGCGCAGCCTCGTCGCGGCGCTGTCGCTGGGCGCGGCCGGCATGAACATGGGCACGCGCTTCATCGCGACCAAGGAAGCGCCGGTGCATCAGAACGTGAAGAACGCGCTGGTCGCCGCCACCGAGCTCGACACCCGTCTGATCATGCGGAGCTTGCGCAACACCGAACGCGTCCTGAAGAACGCCAATGTCGATCGTCTGCTCGAGATCGAGCGCGAGAAGGGCGACAAGCTCACCATCGACGACATCCACGACCAGGTCGCGGGTGTCTATCCCAGGATCATGCTGGACGGGCAGATGGATGCGGGCGCCTGGAGCTGCGGCATGGTCGCAGGCCTCATCCACGACATTCCCTCCTGCAAGGAACTCGTCGATCGCATCATGAGTGAGGCGGAAACCATCATCCGCGGCCGCCTGATGGGGTTCCTGGACGGGACGGGTGCGACACGAAAGGTCGCCTGAACACCGCCGAACTTCTTAACCACGGTGGGACTTGACCGCTGGAATTGCGCGCGAGGCTTCCTAAATAGGGGCAAATTACCCCTTTAATAAATCAATTTCAGGAGGCGTCCGTGGTCCTGAAGAGCGCTCATTTTGCTGTTGCCGTTGCCCTCGTGCTCGCATGGGGCGGCGCATCGCGCGCTGATGACTATAAGCCCGATGAATATTTCGGTCTCGATCTGTCCAAGGCGGTGTTGTCGCCGAAGCGGCTCGGGCCGGAGACGCGGTTCGCACCGGTCGCGTTAGAGGCCCGCGGCGGCAACGAGGCGCAGGCCCGTGCCGAGCCGGTTGACGTGCCGAAGAAGGTCGCGGCCGAACGCGTGCACGTGGCCGAACCGAAGGCCGCGCACGTCAAGGCCGCGCAGCCGCGTGGTGCGGCCCGGACCAAACTCGCGCATCGCCACGGCAATCCGTTGGATGCGCAGGCGAGGGATACCCGCATCCAGACCTGGCCGTGCCGCTCCGGCGGCATCTGCAACTGGCAGCGTTAGCCGCGACGACGCGCCTTCTTCACCTCTCCCCGCTTGCGGGGAGAGGTCGGATTGCGAAGCAATCCGGGTGAGGGGGTACAGGTCCATCGATGATCTCACCTGTGGAGAGAGGCCCCTCACCCCGTAAGAACGGGGCGAGGGAGCGCACCGCGCTCGGGGCTGCATCTCACCCGTCATCCCCGCGTCGCAAAACCGTAGGCGCGGAGTCAAGAAACCGTAAGGGTAGGAGTCAAGGAGCGCAGGCACCTTCCGTCGCGATTCGACGAAGGTCTCCTGAATGGCAACGCTCCGCGCCCCGCGCGCATGGACCCGGCGGCAATTCCTGGTCCGCTCCACCTCCGGCCTCGCCTTGGCCGCGCTCGCAAAGCCATCCATCAGCCGTGCCGCCGACCGCCCGCAGATCGCCGGCGGCATCCAGTCCGGCGACGTCTCGGACGGCTCCGCCGTGATCTGGGCGCGCACCGACCGGGCCGCGCGCATGCAGGTGGAATGCTCGACCGTCGAGAGTTTCAAGACCATTGTTACCGCGGCCTCCGGCGACGCGCGGCCCGACGCCGACTTCACCTCGAAGCTGCTGCTGAGCGATCTGCCGCCGGGCCAGGACATCTTCTATCGCGTCCGCTTCGATGACATCGCGACCGGCATCGCCGGCGAAAGCCGCGTCGGCCATTTCCGCACTGCGCCGGCCGCAGGGCAATCGATCTCGTTCCTGTGGTCCGGCGACACCGCGGGGCAGGGCTGGGGCATCGACATCTCGCGCGGCGGCTATCGCAGCTATCGCACCATGCTCGACAATCGCCCTGACTTCTTCATTCACTCCGGTGACCATATCTACGCCGACTGCACGATTCCATCCGAGCAGAAGCTGCCGAGCGGCGAGACCTGGCGCAACATCGTCACGGAGGAAAAATCGGAGGTCGCGCACACGCTGGCGCAGTTTCGCGGCAACTACAAATACAATCATCTCGACGAGCATTTTCGCGATTTCCACGCGAATGTGCCGATGTTCGCGCAGTGGGACGATCACGAGGTCACCAACGACTGGTCACCGTCCGGCAGCTATGACGAGGCCGGTTATGAGGACGACGGCACGCCGCGCCTGGTCGCGCGCGCCCGCCGCGCCTTCTTCGACTTCATGCCGATCCGCGACATCGGCGCACGGCAGGGGCGGGTCTATCGCAAGATCGCTTACGGTCCGCTGCTCGACGTCTTCATGATCGACATGCGCAGTTTTCGGGATGAGACCTGGAACAAGGGCGCCGACCATCGCGGCTGGATTCTCGGCGCCGAGCAGCTGGCCTGGCTGAAGCGGGAGCTGGCCGCCTCGCGCGCGACCTGGAAGGTGATCGCCGCCGACCTGCCGATCGGCCTGATCAGTCTCGACGCGGTCGCGCTCGGCAATGGGCCGCCTGATAGACGCGAGCACGAGATCGCCGATCTGCTCGGCTCCATCGGGCGCGCCGGCGTGCGCAACGTCGTCTGGCTCACCGCCGACATGCACTACACCGCCGCGCACTACTACGATCCCAATAGGGCGCAATTCCAGGACTTCGAACCGTTCTGGGAGTTCGTCTCCGGCCCGCTGCATGCCGGCACCTGGGGCCCGGGCGAACTCGACGACACTTTTGGTCCGGTCGCGATGTACCAGAACGGATGCAGCGAAGCGCAGGGCGAGAACCTCGCGCCCTGCTTCGGATTGCAGTTCTTCGGCCGCGTCGACATCGATGGCGCGAGCGGCGTGATGACCGTGACGCTGAAAGACGTCGACAACCGCGACCTCTGGTCGGTCGACATCGTGCCGCAGTCGCAGGCGCGCCCGGCCGTGGTCGCGCAGCATTCGTGAGGCCGGTTCGTCATGCCCGGGCAGGAGCGCGAAGCGCGTCTTCGCGCTAGACGTCCCGGGCATCCACGTTCTGCGTGCCAAGGGGCAAGTCGTGGATGACCGGGTCAAGCCCCGGTCATGACGTTGGGGAGGCACTCAGTGCGCCGACGCTAACCCGATCTTGATTGGCCGCTCCGCGTCTCCCGCGCTACACTGACTGCTCCCGCCACCTCTTTTCCATCAACGAAGAGTCTGTCCCCGCGGCCTCACCGCGGGCATCTCGCGGGCTGAAATACATTAGGAGCCTGTTTTATGGACAATCTGAACACACAGGGCATCAGCATGCCCAAGCTCGGCCTCGGCACCTTTCGCATGCAGGGCGACGCCTGCCGCGCCGCGGTCGAGAGCGCGCTGTCGGTCGGCTACCGCCACATCGACACGGCCGAAATGTACGCCAACGAGGAACCCATCGGCGCCGCGCTCGCCGCGGCCCGGCTGCCGCGCGGTGAGTTGCACGTCACCACGAAGGTCTGGCACGAGAATTTGGCGCCGGATGCGATCCGGCGGGCCTTCGACGCCAGCCTGAAGAAGCTCCGGCTCGACCACGTCGATCTCTATCTCGTGCACTGGCCGTCCAAGTCTGCGAACTGGGGCGCGGTGTTCGAGACCTTGATGAAGCTGAAGGAGGAGGGACGCACGCGGGCGATTGGCGTTGCCAATTTCACCACGGCGCTGCTCAAGATCGCGGTCGAGGACATCAGGGCGCCGATCGCCTGCAACCAGATCGAATATCACGCGATGCTCGATCAATCGAAGGTGCTGGCCTATCTCAATGCCAGGTCGATCCCGCTGGTCGCCTATTGCCCGCTGGCGCAGGGACGCGTTGCCTCCGATCCGGTGCTGGCGGAGATCGGCGCCAGGCACAACGCGACCGCTGCACAGGTTGCGCTGAAATGGCTGCTCGACCAGGGCGGCGTTGCGGCGATCCCGAAGGCCTCGCGCCGCGAGAGCCAGCAGGCCAATCTCGATGCGCTGAAGATCACGCTCGACGATGCCGACCGCAACAAGATCGCAGCGCTACCGAAGGACAGACGTTGCGTCAATCCCGGCTTTGCGCCGGCGTGGGACTGACCATAAGCACGTCGCGAACGCAAAGAAATGGCCCCGCGAGGGGCCATTTCGATGTTGCGTTGCGCGTTAGTCCCAGTGGTGATGGCTTCGCTTGACCACGACGACACGATCGCGATGGTGCCAGCCGCGATGCCAGCCATGATCACGATGCTCGCGCATTTCGGCGCGGGCACCGTAACCGTAGCCATGGTGGCCGTTCCTGATCACCACCGTTTCGGCACTCGCCATCGTCGGTGCAATGATCGCGAGCGCGCCGAGAGCAGCAACCACATAACCAAGCTTCTTCATGATGTCCTCCTCCAACTCAATGCACATGAGAACCGCGCATTCGCGCGAACGTTCCGGAGGAACTGGCAGAGAATTCTGAACGGATGTTCAGATGCTCAATCGCAGCGTTGCTGCGCAGGTGTCGGCGCGCCCGTGGCGACGTATTTGCCGTCCCTGATCGTATATGCGCCGCGCTCGCTGCGATTGTAGATCGCGCGCAGGCTGCCGTCCTTGGCCAGCAGCAGCCCGAACTCGCGGGTCTGATGCAGCGATGGAAAGTACACCATCACATTGAGCAGGCCCTCGGCGTTGACCGTGGCGGACACGACTTCGTTCTCGTCCTTGGCCTCGCCGAAATTGCGCCGGTACATCACCCGGCCGTCCTTCTGGATCTCGTAAGTCAGGAGCGCCCCCCTGTCGCGGTCGGGCCGCGCCGCGCAATCGACCGCCCATGAGCCGAGCAGGCCCCATTGTTCGACCGTCGCCGCAAGCGTCTCGGCACCGGCCGTGGACGTGAACGCGACCCACACCACCGCCGCCGTGGTCCAGCGGCTCAACCAACGCGTCATGTCCTGAAAGGCCCCACCTCGAAGAATTCCAAAGTGTAGCATCCCGCCCGCGGTCGTCCACGCCAGCCGCCGATCGCTCGCGAATTTGATCCGCGTCAATGAGGCCGGCCGTATCGGGGGTAGGATGGCTGCTCCCGAAGGCGAACGTGGATAGACCAATGCTGAATCAAGTCATGGATTTTGCGGGCGAAGTGCTGCCGGGGAGCTGTGCCGTGCCGCCTTATTCGGAGACCGCGTTTCTGGCCGAGCTGGGCGACCGCTTGAAGTCCTCGCGCACGCGCTGCGACCTCTCGCGCCGGGAGCTGGCCCGCCGCTCCGGGATTTCCGAGCGCTATATCGCCCAGATTGAGGCAGGCAAGGGCAACGTCTCGATCGTCCTGTTGCTGCGGCTGGCCTCCGCGATCCACGGCAGCCAGCCCCAGGCGGCTTGACGAGGCGTTAAGCCCGCTTCTCCACATTGGCGCTGCGGGCCGGCACGCCGAACTCCTTGCGGCAGACCTCGGCCAGCACAGCGACGCCCTCGCGGATCTGCTGATGCGTCGGGCTGGCAAAGCACAGCCGCAGGCGTGAGCTGGAATGGCTCTTGCTGGTGGACCATTCCGGCCCCGGATTGATCGAGACACCGGCGGCAAGCGCGGCCTGATAGAGCTTCAGCGTATCGACCTGGTCGGGCAGCTTCACCCACAGGAAGATGCCGCCCTTGGGCTCCTCGAACTCCGCCGCCGTTCCGAACTGCTCATTGAGGGCTTCCATCAGCGTATCGAGCTTGGTGCGCAGCGTCTTCGTCAGAGCCGGCACGTGGCTTGCGAAATGCGGCTTGCAATAGGCCGCCAGCACCATCTGCTCCAGCGCACCGGAGCCGGCATCCGTCTTCAGCGACAGCATCAGCGACATCACATCCCAGGGCGCGACGATGAAGCCGACGCGCAGCGCCGGCGCGATCGATTTCGAGAACGAACCGATGTGGATCACGCCGCCGTTCGGGCTCATCGCATAAATCGCCGGCGGCCGCTGTCCCGACCAGACGAGATCGGCATAGCAGTCATCCTCGAAGATCGGCACCCCATACTCGGCCGCGAGCCGCACCAGCTCGGCGCGGCGGCTCTCCGGCATGATGCTGCCGGTCGGGTTCTGCACAGTCGGGATAGTGTAGATGTATTTTGGGCGGATGCCGCGGCTCTTCAAGTCGGCCAGCGTCGTGGCCAGCACGTCCATGCGCATGCCGTCCGCATCGAGCGGAATGCCTGCTACGTTGACGCCGAGCCGTGCCAGACGGTTCAGCGAGCCCTGATAGCTGTCCTGCTCGAAGATCACGGTATCGCCGCGGGCGAGCAGCGTATTGTTGACGAGGTCGAGCGCCTGGAGCGAGCCCGAGACGATCAGGAGATCGTCGACCGTGCAGTTGATGCCGGCATCGCGCTTCAGTTTTGTTACGAGGAATTCGCGCAGCGGCAGGTAGCCTTGCGGCCCGTGCGACAGACCGTAAGTGGCGAGCGATCGGCCCTCGCGTTGCAGGGCGAGGTTGGCCGCCTCGATCAGCTCATCCAGCGGCACCTGCTCGGAATCATTGTTGCCGCCGACAAAGCTGTATTTGGCAAGGCCCGTCCAGCGCGCGGAAGGGGCCGGCAGCCCTGCGGGAAACAGGGGCGCGAAATCGAAGCTGGACGTCATGGGAGCGTTCCTCGTTTTGTTCTTGTTGAGCGGCCGGCTTTGCGCCGACCTGCTTTACGTCTTGCTGACCGTCCGGGTCGGTCGGTCTCTACTTCTTTGTGGCCGTCCGGGTCGGACGGCCCTGGCTGATGAAAGCGTAATGCGCATTGGCGACGCCGCCAACCATCAAGGCCTCGACCACCGGCTCGGCGATGTCGCCCGTTGCGGCCCAGTCGACAATGAAATTGGCCCCGGTCCCGCCGCGCACGTCGTCGGTCGGAATGAAAATCGAGACGGTGGCGAGGGGCTTCAAGGCCACCGGCGCTTTCAGATAGCTCTCGACCTGTTTGCCTGCGGTGTCGAAATAGGCGATGCGCTTGACCACCAGCGGCTGGCTCTCGGAGGCGTTGTGAACGCTCAAGGTCACCGAGAAGTCGACGCGCAGCTTGCCCTGGCTCATCGCGACGCTGGAATAGGCCGGCACATAGAACCCGCCGGCGACGGCGAGCTCCTCTTTCGGCAGCACAGTGAGCGAATCGGCAAAGTTTTGTTCGATATTGACCTTGAATTGCGCCGCGGCCGGCAAGGCGAACGCGAACGGAGCTAGCACGGCTATCAGCCAGAGCACGATCCGCATGTGACGAATTGCTCGCTTGCCGCGGCGCAACCTGTCTCTAGGGTGCGGCAAAACGGACCAATTTGGCATGCATGAGCTTATTCGCGACATCACTCTCTGTATCCTGTTTGCCTGGATGCTGGGCCTGCTCGCCCATTTCTCCCGGCAACCGCTGATCCTGGCCTACCTTATCGCCGGCTTCTGCATAGGTCCATTCGGCGCCGGCTGGGTCAAATCGCAGGAATCGATCAGCGTCATCTCCGAGCTCGGCCTGATCTTCATGCTGTTCATGATCGGGCTGGAGATCGACCTGAAGAAGATCGTGCGGGCGGGAAAGGTGATCCTGTTCGCGGCGGGCGGCCAGCTGCTCGGCGGCTGCCTGCTCGGGGTCCTGTTTTTCGCCGGCATCGGCCTGTCGCTCGGCGGCGGGCATTTCGACGCGGTCTATCTCTGTATCGCCTGCGCGCTGTCGAGCACCGTCATCATCGTCAAGGTGCTCTACGAGAAGCGCGAGCTCGACACGCTGCCCGGCCGCATCACGCTCGGCGTGCTGGTGCTCCAGGACATCTTCGCCATCCTGTTCCTGGCGGTGCAGCCGAGTCTTGCCAATCTGCAAGTGAGCGTCATCCTGCTCTCGATCGGCCGCGTCGCGGTGCTGGTCGCCGCCGCGCTGCTGGTCAGCCGCTATGTGCTGCCGCGCCTGTTCCACCAGATCGCCCGCCGGCCCGAACTGATCCTGCTCGGCGCGCTCGCCTGGTGCTTCCTCGTGGCCGAGACCGCGGAGCGGCTGTCGCTGTCGCGCGAGATGGGCGCCCTGATCGCCGGCGTCTCGCTTTCGACCTTTCCCTATGCGCTCGACGTCACCGCCAAGGTCACCACGCTGCGCGACTTCTTCATCACGCTGTTCTTCGTCGCGCTCGGCATGACCATTCCCGTGCCCGGCCTCTCCGTGATCGGGCTTGCCTTGATGATCGCGGCGTTCACGGTGGTGAGCCGGCTCGTCACGACCTTCACGCCGCTCTACCTGATGAAGCAGGGGCTGCGTGCCAGCCTGTTGCCGGCCCTGAACCTCGCGCAGATCTCCGAGTTCTCGCTGGTCGTGATCCAGACCGGCGTCACCGACAACCACATCGCAGCCGAAACGGCGAACGCGGCCTCCTTCGCCTTCGTGGTGCTGGCCGTGCTCTCGACCTTCGTGATGACGCGCAGCGACGAGATCGCCCGCTGGGCGATCGGCCCGTTGAAGCGGATCGGCCTGCGCGATCTCGATCACGGCAACGGCCATGCCGAGGAGGGCCACGAGGGCGGCCATGGCGAGGCCCGCCGCATCGTCATCCTGGGCTTTTTCCGCGCGGCTAGCGCGCTGCTGGCCGAGATCGAACGGCAGGCGCCGGTGCTGCTCGAGCAGATCACGGTGGTCGATTTCAACCCCAATGTGTACCAGACCCTGCTTTCACGCGGCCTGCACGTGATCTATGGCGACATCAGCAGCGCGGACACGCTGCTCCATGCCGGCGTCGGCAAGTCCGAGATGATCATCCTCAGCGTGCCGGATGCGCTTCTCAAGGGCGCCAGCAACGAGAAGCTGGTCCGCCACGTCCGCACCCTCAACCCGACCGCCATGATCGTGGCTACGGCCGATCTTTTGTCGGATGTCGGCGAGCTCTACGAGGCCGGTGCCAGTTACGTCACCGTGACCCGACTCAGCGACGCCCACGAGCTGTTTACCGTGATCGAGGCCGCCCAGGCCGGCCTGCTCGCGGATAAGCGCGCCGAGCTCGACCTGCGGCTCGGCGAGCGGAGAGAGGTGCTGCCCTGACGGCGTCCGGCCGTCTTCCTTCCGGGGTTTGTGCGCCTATATCCCTGGTATCTTCGGTGCAAGCCTGAGACCCGCCGCCCTGACGGCCATCTGGCATATGCGGTTGCGTCCAGGACACTAGCGCTTGGGGCCAAGTCCGGCTAAGGCGTCCGGCTAAGCCTCCGGCCCATAACCGATAGAGATTGGGAAATGCCCGATACCGTCCAGGAAGTCTTGCAGGCCTTTGCCAGGGGCGAGCTCGTCGTCGTCACCGACGATGAGGACCGCGAGGGCGAGGGCGATCTGATCGTCGCGGCCTCGCTCTGCACCGCCGAGAAGATGGCGTTCATCATCCGCCACACCTCCGGCATCGTCTGCGCGCCCGTGACCACGGAGGACGCGCGCCGCCTGCGGCTCGATCCCATGGTCGCCCACAACGATTCCGCGCATACCACCGCGTTCACGGTCTCGATCGACTACAAGCCCGACGGCGGCACCGGCATCTCCGCCGAGGAGCGCGCCTCGTGCTGCCGCGCGCTGTCCAATCCCAATGTCGGCGCCAACGATTTCGCCCGGCCCGGCCACATCTTCCCGCTGATCGCCAAGGACGGCGGCGTGCTGCTGCGCTCCGGCCATACCGAGGCCGCCGTCGACCTCTGCAAGCTCTCCGGCCTGCCGCCGGTCGGCGTCATCAGTGAGCTGATGAACGACGACGGCAGCGTGATGAAGGGCGAGCAGGTCGCCCGCTTCGCCGCCCAGCACAAGCTCAAGCACGTCACCATCGCGGACATGATCGCCTACCGCCAGGTGCGCGAGAAGCTGATCGAGCGGGTCTCGACCTTCGTCACCGACAGCCCGATCGGCCCCTTGCAGGGCTATGCCTATCGTTCGCCGTTCGATTCCATCGCCCACGTCGCCTTCGTCTACAACGGCGTCGGCGACGGCAAGAACGTGCTGACGCGCTTCCACAAGCCGAACATCGTCAAGGACATCTTCACCGGGCACAAGCGCATGGCGGCCGTGCTCGAGCATTTCGAGAGGTCCGGCCGTGGCGTGCTGGTCTACTTGCGCGACGGCGCTGCCGGCGTGCCGGTGGCTCCGCTGCCCGACGAGACGTCGACGGAGGCCGACCGCAACCGCCAGTGGCGCGAGATCGGCGTCGGCGCGCAGATCCTGCGCGATCTCGGCGTCACCTCGATCCGGCATCTCACCTCCTCGGTGCACGACTACAAGGGCCTGTCGGGCTTCGGCATCGAGATCGTCGCCAACGAGCTGCTCGAAATCTGACGACGTCGTTTCCGGGCGCGCGCCGTTGCGCGAGCCCGGAATGACCGAAACCAGGATGCAATTGAACTTGTTGCCGCGGCGCTTTACTTTGTCGGGCAATTGTTGACGGAACCAGACGCGAAAGGACGTTTCATGAGCGTGCGCCCTCAGACCAAGGACAAGCCGGCTGCGGCTTCTTTCCAGTGGGACGATCCGTTCCTGCTCGACGAGCAGCTTACCGAAGACGAGCGCATGGTGCGCGACACCGCGCGCGCCTACGCCCAGGACAAGCTGCTGCCGCGCATCACCAAGGCCTATCTCGAAGAGACGACGGATCGCGAGATCTTCAACGAGATGGGCGAACTCGGCCTGATCGGCATCACGCTGCCCGAGGAATATGGCTGCGCCAATGCGAGCTACGTCGCCTACGGCCTGGTCGCGCGAGAGATCGAGCGGGTCGATTCCGGCTATCGTTCGATGAACTCGGTGCAGTCCTCGCTGGTGATGTACCCGATCTACGCCTATGGCGACGAGAACCAGCGCAAGAAATACCTGCCGAAGCTCGCCAGCGGCGAGTGGGTCGGCTGCTTCGGCCTGACCGAGCCCGATGCCGGCTCCGATCCGGCCGGGATGAAGACCCGCGCCGAGAAGGTCTCGGACGGCTACCGCCTGACCGGCAGCAAGATGTGGATCTCGAACGCGCCGATCGCCGACGTGTTCGTGGTCTGGGCCAAGTCGGCCGCGCATGACAACCAGATCCGGGGCTTCGTGCTGGAGAAGGGCATGAAGGGCCTCTCCGCGCCGAAGATCGGCGGCAAGCTCAGCTTGCGCGCCTCCATCACCGGCGAAGTCGTGATGGACGGTGTCGTGGTTCCGGAAGACGCGCTGCTGCCCAACGTCTCCGGCCTCAAGGGCCCGTTCGGCTGCCTCAACCGCGCCCGCTACGGCATTTCCTGGGGCGCGCTGGGCGCGGCCGAGGACTGCATGCACCGCGCCCGCCAGTACACGCTCGACCGCAAGCAGTTCGGCAAGCCGCTGGCCGCGACCCAGCTCGTCCAGAAGAAGCTCGCCGACATGGAGACCGAGATCGCGCTCGGCCTCCAGGGCTCGCTTCGCGTCGGCCGCCTGATGGACGAGGGCAAGTTCGCCCCCGAGATGATCTCGATCATGAAGCGCAACAATTGCGGCAAGGCGCTCGACATCGCCCGCGTCGCGCGCGACATGCACGGCGGCAACGGGATCTCGATCGAGTATCACGTGATGCGCCACGTCCATAACCTCGAGACGGTCAACACCTACGAGGGCACCCACGACGTCCACGCCCTGATCCTGGGCCGCGCCATCACGGGCATTCAGGCGTTTTTCTAGTCGCCACGTATTCCGTGGCCGTTGTTTTGCTCGGCTGTCATCGTCCGCCCTGTGCGCAATTGCGCACTAGAGCGGACGATCCAGTATCCCGGAGACCTCGCCTTCGCCACGAACGCTACGGCGTACTGGATACCCCGCTTTCGCGGGGTATGACGGCGAGGGGTGGGGCAGCAGTGCACAGGAAGTCCCATGTCCGACAACGACGACGTCCCGTTCAACCGCAACTTTCCACTCAAAGCCGGAATCGTCGAGGAAGTCCGCCCCGGCGTGCGGCGCGTGCTCTGCAACAATCCGAGCCCGTTCACCTTCAGCGGTACAGTCAGCTACATCGTCGGCACGGGCAACGTCGCGATCATCGATCCCGGTCCTGATGATGCGGCGCATGCGGCTGCGCTGCTCGATGCCGTGCGCGGCGAGACGGTGAGCCACATCTTCGTCACCCACACCCACCGCGACCATTCGCCGAACACCGCGCGGATCAAGCAGGCGACCGGCGCGCCTGTTTATGCCGAGGGCCCGCACCGCGCCTCGCGCCCGCGCTTCGAGAGCGAGAAGCACAATCCGGAATCCGGCGTCGATCGCGATTTCGCGCCCGATATCAGGATCGCCCATGGCGACGTCGTCGAGGGCGCGGGCTGGCGCCTCGAGGCGGTGGCGACGCCGGGTCATACCGCCAACCATCTCGCCTTCGCCTGGCCCGAGCGAAAATTCAACTTCGTCGGTGACCACGTGATGGGATGGTCGACCTCGATCGTTGCGCCGCCCGACGGGTCGATGATCGACTACATGGAATCGCTCGATTGCTTGGCCGCCCGCGAGGAGGATCTCTATTTCTCAGGCCATGGCCCCGAGATACCGGATGGTCCGCGTTTCGTGCGTTTCCTGATCCGCCACCGCAAGGCGCGCGAAGCCTCTATCCTGCATCGTCTCGCCAAGGGCGAGGCCGACATCCCGACCATGGTGCGCGCGATCTATATCGGCATCGATCCCAGGCTGACGACGGCCGCGGGCTATTCCGTGCTGGCGCATCTGGAAGATCTGGTCGCCCGCGGCGTGGTGGCGACGGATGGCGATCCCGTGATTGGCGGGACATACCGGATGGCGGGAGCCTAGCTCACCGTCACTTCTTCACCGTCTTCGCCGGTGCCTTCGGCGGCGTCACCGGGGTCTTCTTCACCGGCTTCAGCGCGTCCGCATCGGCGGCGGTGTTGAGATCGTCGATGAATTTTGTGACGCGGGCGGCGTTGCTGCCGAGGTCGCTCTCGAAATAGCGCGAGGCGGAGCGGATATCGACGCGGGAATCGTCGCCGTCGGGCACGACCCTGATGGAAATGTCCTCGCGCAAACCCATGATCGGCGTGCGCGCCACCGCCTCGATGCGTCCGATGCGGCGCGGCGGCTGCGGCGCTCGCTCGTCGATGACGAGCCATTTGCGCTTGTTGACGATCTGGAGTGCGATCGCATAGGCGCGGTCGACCGGGATCTCGAGTTCGATCGGCTCGATATCGGGATAGAAATGGCGCTGCTGCTCGGCCGAATAGAGGCCGGCATAAACCGCGGTATTGGCGCCTTCACCGGTGCGCAGGCGCGCCAGCGCGTCGAAGCGGGGCGGGTCGATCGGGTCGGTCGTGACGTCGTGGATCGCCGGCAGCTTGCGGTATTGCAGGCCGAGATAGGCCGGGTAGGCGAGGATCATGCCGTCGATCAGGAAGGCGAGCAGGATGCGCGCCATGCCGCGCGAGCCGTTCTGCCAGATCGCGGCGAAGCCGGCGAGGCCGAACAGGATCGAGAGCGCGGCGATGGCGAGGCCGCCGAAGAAGGTGGCGAGCGCCGGCTTCGGCTCCAGAAAGCCGAACCGGACGACGAGGATCGACACCGCCACCGCCACCACCGCGAACACGGCCAGATTGCGCGCCCAGCTGGCGAGGCTGGACACGGGCTCCGATTGGTAGGGAGCGGAAAACCTGCGGGCCATCGGGTGAGCTCTGCCGGGGTTTTGGAGGCGGTGCCGCGCCGATCTGGCGCGACGATAGGAGGCGTTGAGACCACGCCCCGGCGGCAAATTCAAGGGAGACCGGGTTGCTACTGCCCGTCATTCCGGGGCGCCCGAAGGGCGACCCCGGAATCTCGAGATTCCGGGGTCGATGCCGTTGGCATCGCCCCGGAATGACGTGTAAGTCCTACGCCGCCGCGTTCGGGAAGCGGTAATCCTTGAACTGGTCGCGCAGCGCGGTCTTCAGGATCTTGCCCGTGGCGGTGTGCGGGATGCCCTCGACGAAGGCGACGTCGTCGGGCATCCACCATTTGGCGATCTTGCCGTCCATGTACTTCAGGATGTCCTCACGGCTGGCCTGCTGGCCCTGCTTGAGCTGCACGATCAGTAGCGGCCGCTCGTCCCATTTGGGGTGGAAGACGCCGATCACGGCGGCCTCCGCCACGGCCGGATGGCCGACCGCGAGGTTTTCGAGGTCGATTGAGGAGATCCACTCGCCGCCGGACTTGATCACGTCCTTGGAGCGGTCGGTGATCCGCATGTAGCCGTCCTCGTCGATGGTCGAGACGTCGCCGGTGTCGAAGAAGCCGTCCTCGTCGAGGATGTTGGCATCGAGCCGATAATAGGCCTTGGCGACGGCGGGGCCGGAGACCTTGAGGCGGCCGAAAGTCTTGCCGTCCCAGGGCAGCTCCTTGCCGGCGTCGTCGGTGATCTTCATCTCGACTGCGAAGGGCGCGTAGCCCTGCATCTGGAGCACATCGAGTCGCGCATCGCCGGTCGCGTTCTGGAACGGCGGCTTCAGCGCCGCGACGCTGCCGATCGGGCTCATCTCGGTCATGCCCCAGGCGTGGCGGACGTTCGAGCCCATGTCGAGGAAGGCCTTGATCATCGAGCGCGGCATCGCCGAGCCGCCGCAGATCACCATCTTCAGGTGCGGCAGCTTCAGATTGTTGGCGGTCATGTGCTGGAGCAGCATCAGCCACACCGTGGGCACGCCGGCGGTGTGCGTCACCTTCTCGGTCGAGAGCAATTCATAGACCGAAGCGCCGTCGAGCTTGGCGCCGGGCATCACCAGCTTGGTGCCCTGCGAGGGCGCGGAGAAGGCGATACCCCAGCTGTTGGCGTGGAACAGCGGCACCACCGGCAGCATCGTCTCGGAGGCGCTGGTGCCGAGCGCATCGACGTTGTTCGCCATCAGCGCGTGCAGCACGTTGGAGCGATGCGAATACAGCACACCCTTCGGATCGCCCGTTGTGCCTGACGTGTAGCACATCGCCGCCGCCGTGTTCTCGTCAAAGTCCTTCCATTTGAATTTGCCGTCGGCCTGCGCAATCCAGTCCTCGTAGGCCACCGCATTCTTCAGCGTGGTCTCGGGCATATGCGCCTTGTCGGTCAGCACGACGTAGCGCTCCACGCTGGGCAGCTTGTCGGCGATCTTCTCCAGGATCGGAACGAAGGTGATGTCGGTCATCACGATGCGGTCCTGCGCATGGTTGATGATCCAGGCGATCTGCTCGGGGAAAAGGCGGGGATTGACGGTATGGCAGATGGCGCCGATCCCCATGATGCCGTACCACGCTTCGAGATGGCGCCAGGTGTTCCAGGCGATCGTTGCGACGCGGTCGCCGAGCTTGATGCCGTCGCGCTCCAGCATCTGCGAGACCTTGAGCGCCCGCTTGTGGATCTCGGCGTAGGTGGTGCGATGGATCGGTCCCTCGATCGATCGCGTGACGACCTCCTGCTTGCCATGAATCCTGGCGGCGTGTTCGATGATCCGGTGGCAGAGCAGGGGCCAGTCTTGCATCAAACCAAGCATTCCGACGTTCCTCCGAGAAGTCGCTGGACGCGTTATCGCTCTCAGCGTTGGGCCAAAGAATTGTCATGAGTTTTAGCCTGCCGGACTTTCGCCGCAAATGGTCTTGTCGCGGCTATATGTCCGCCGGCGCGGCAATGGTTACCGTCGCGCTGGGGCTGACGCTTGGGCTCGCGGATCGGGCGGAGGCGCGAAAATATGCTGCGCCGCTCGATATCTTTGGCTTTGGTACACCACGGCCGCGCGCGAAGGTTCATTCCGCCAAGATCCCGCTACCGAAACCTCGCCCCGCGGAGGCCCCCAAAGCACCGGACGGGGCCGCACCGGAGGCCGACGGCAAGCCTTCCCCGGACAAGCCTTCCCCCGACAAGCCGGCCGAGGCGCCGCCGCTGCCCGAGAAGCAGGTCTCGGCCTGCCGGCTCGCGCTGACCGAGGAGATCGCAATTGCACCCTCCATCCCCGATATCCGCGGCCCCGGCGGCTGCGGTGGCGAGGATCTGGTGCGGCTGGAGGCCATCGTGCTGCCGGACAAGCGCAAGGTGGCGGTCAAGCCGGCGGCGATCCTTCGCTGCACCATGGCGTCTGCGATAGCCGACTGGGTGCGCAAGGACATGGTGCCGCTCGCTACCAGTCTCGGCTCGACCATCAGCGATCTCGACAATTTCGATAGCTTCGAGTGCCGCGGCCGCAATCGCATCGTTGGAGCGTTGCTGTCCGAGCACGGCAAGGCCAACGCCCTCGACGTCCGCGCCGTCAAGCTCGCCAACGGGCAGTCGATTGGCCTCACCGATCGCACCATGTCGCGTGACGTGCGCGAGCGTGTGCTGCATTCGGTGTGCGCGCGCTTTTCCACCGTGCTCGGCCCTGGCTCGGACTGGTACCACGAGGACCATATCCATCTCGACCTGGCGCAGCGGCGCAACGACTATCGGATCTGCCAGTGGAACGTCTGGGATCCCCTGCCGCAGATCGCGCCGCTGCTGCCGGCGGAACGGCCCGAGGAGGCGCCGCCGCGCGAGGTCGCGTCCAAGCCTGAGGCAAAGGATGGGGCTGGTGACGAGGCGGCGGAGAAATCCCCCGCGCCTGCGGACAAGCCGGCGGCCGACAAGGTCCAGCCGTCCAAGCCGGCAACAAAAAAGCGCCGGTAAAACCGGCGCTTTTGAATGTCGGAGATCGGGAGAGGCGATCAGTAGCTGCCCGCCTGGCCAGTTCCGCCGGCGCCGAGCGCCAGGCGCGAATTGTAGGGCGAGTCGCCGTGCTTCGGCTCGAGCACCACCACGATGGTGCCGACCTTGACGCGGCCATAGAGGTCGATCGCGTCCTCGTTGGTCAGACGGATGCAGCCCGACGAGATCGAGGCGCCGATATATTCCGGCTGATTGGTGCCGTGGATGCGGAACAGCGTGTCCTTGCCGCCCGAGTAGAGATACATCGCGCGGGAGCCCATCGGATTGTCCGGACCGGGCGCAACATAGGTCGGCACGCCCAGGCGCGAAATCTCGCCCGGGGTCGGATGCCAGGCCGGCCACTCGGTCATGCTGCCGACCTTGGCGATGCCCGACCAGGCCATGGCTTCTTCGCCGACGGTGATGCCGTAACGGATCGCCTTGCCGCCATCCAGCACGTAATAGAGGTAGTGGTTGTCGGAATCGACCACGATCGAGCCGGGCGATTCTTTGCGGTGATATTCGACGATGGCGCGGCGGAACGGCTCTGCGACCGGGGTGTTTTCGTACCGGACCTTGGCGAGCAGTTCCTTGTCCTTCGGCTTGAAGGCCTTGGTGTCGGTCGCTTCGAAATGCGTGGCCTGCATGCAGCCCGACAGCATCAGGCCAGCGGCCAAAATCCCCAACTTAACTTTCAGCGACGACATGATTTGGTTCCAATCAAAACAATACCGCGCGGGAAAGCCTGAGCTTAGCGCCCAACTTCCTCGACTCCGTTAATCCCATTATCGTTGAAATCTGCCACAATTCCAGCACTCAAGGCCTTTTCCCGCGCTGCGAGACCTCAGCTGTGGCTTTTTTGCCGCAAGTTTTTCAGGTTTACGCGGGTTTTGGGGCAAAGCGTGCCGGATTGTCGATTCTGTGTCACGGTTGGGTCACGGCGTCGCCACAAATGCAAACGCTCCGTTAATGTGCTTGTCATGATGAACTTGTCAGAATCGCGCTAAAGGCTGTCATTCTGTCGCAGGTTCTCTGGAGTTGTTCATGTTTTCGGTGTTTGTTCCCTCCGAGTCCTCCCTCAAGAAGGCCGTCATCGAGGATCTCACGGCGCTGCCGGAGAATGCGGTCTGGATCGACCTCTTCAGTCCGAGTGCGGCCGAGGACAAGGCGGTGGAGCGGCTTGCGGGCATCGCCATCCCGACCCGGGAAGACATGCAGGAGATCGAGATCTCCAGCCGCCTCTATATCGAGAACGGCGCGCGCTACATGACCGCGACGCTGATGTGCCACTCCGATACCGACATGCCCCGGACCACGGCGGTGACCTTCATCCTCGGCGACCACCGCCTGGTGACGGTGCGCTACGACCTGCCGAAGCCGTTCGCCCTGGTCGAGGCCAAGCTTGGCCGCTCGTGCACGCCGGCGATCACCGGCGAGATGGTGCTGATGGAACTGTTGGACGCCGTGATCGACCGCTGCGCCGACATTCTGGAGCGCTGCGGCGCCGAGATCGACCAGGTCTCGCACGACATCTTCGAGCCCGAGAGCGAGCGCCATGGCCACGCCAAGCAATATTCCCAGATCCTGATCTCGATCGGCCGCAAGGGCGATCTGACCTCCAAGGTTCGCGAGAGCCTGGTCTCGATCGGCCGCGTCGTCGCCTTCCTCTCGGCGGTGGTTGAGGGCGTGAAATGGTCCAAGGACATGCGCGAGCAGCTCAAGACCATGCAGCGCGACGTCTCCTCGCTGACCGACCACGCCTCCTATCTCTCCAGCAAGATTACCTTCGTGCTCGACGCCATGCTCGGCGTCGTCAATCTCGAGCAGAACAACATCATCAAGCTGTTTTCGGTCATGGCTGTTGTCCTGATGCCGCCGACGCTGATCGCCTCGATCTACGGCATGAACTTCAAGTCGATGCCGGAACTCGAATGGGCGCACGGCTACCCGATGGCACTGGTGCTGATGCTGATCGCGGCCATCGTCCCGTACTGGATCTTCAAGCTCAAGAAGTGGCTCTGATACCTACCGAGACCTTACGCCGTTCGTCGAGACACGGTGGTTGGTGTCGCAGAATAGAGCGGGATTGCGGCGTCGCGGTGATGCGTGGCTGCCGCCCCAATTCCTCCGGTAAAATTTGAGCGGTGAGCTGAACGTTTGCGCGAAACTTGTCTGCGATAAGTAGTGCGTAGCCGCGAGGAACAGCCATGGTTGAAAAACACATAACGTCGCCCCGGAACGTCATCGATCTGGCGAACTATCGTCAGGCCCTGGCGAACGGCAAGGCGTCGTCGATGTCGGCACGCATGTGCCGGCACTGTGGTGCTCCGCTGCTCGATGGTGAGAACGACGACGACTGCTCGACTGCATTCAGCACGGCCACGCCAAGGCCGCGCGAGAGGTCACGTCGGATTCGACTCGATTGAGCAACGGAAGGTAAGGGCGATCCAGGTCTTGCGGCGGCTTTGTCTGGATCGCCTGCTTCCCTAGGCACTGTATCCAATTCCGTCATTGCGAGAAGCGAAGCGACGAACCAATCCAGACCGTCTGCGTGGAGGCGGCCTGGATTGCTTCGCTGCGCTCGCAATGACGACTGCTAAAGGATGGTCTAGACGTGCTGGCCGCCGTTGATGTGGATCTCGGCGCCATTGACGTAAGACGAGGTGTCCGTGCACAGCACGTAGACGATCTTGGCGACCTCGTCGGGCGTGCCGAGCCGGTGCATCGGGATCTGCTGCTCCACGATCTTCTCGGTGCCGGGCGACAGGATCGAGGTGTCGATCTCGCCCGGTGCGATCGCGTTGACGCGGACGCCGACGCGGCCGAAGTCCGAGGCCATCTCGCGCGTCAGGGATGCAAGCGCTGCCTTGGAGGTGGCGTAGGCTGCGCCTGCGAAGGGATGCACGCGCGAGCCCGCGATCGAGGTGACGTTCACGACCGAGCCTCTGGCCGCCTTCAGCTCCTCGATCAGTCCGCGCGCCATCATGATCGGCGCGAAGAAGTTGACGTGGAAGACATGCGTCCAGGTATCGAGGTCGGTGTCGACCGAACCGAGCCGGGAGCCGCCCGGGCCCTTCGGCGAGATCGCGGCGTTGTTGACCAGCGCATGAAGCATGCCGCCCTCGAGGCGGTTGCGGATTTCGGAAATCGCGCGGGTCGTGTCCTTGGGGTCGGCGAGGTCGACCTGGATGTGGTCCTCAGGGCCCGCATCCCAGGGGCAGTCCTCCGGGAAGGGATGCCGCGAGCAGGTGATGACGCGCCAGCCCGCCGAGGAGAAGCGGATCACGGTGGCATGGCCGATACCGCGGCTCGCTCCGGTCAGGAGCAGCGTGCGTCGCGGTGCGTTTGACGAATGCGGCATGAAGGTCTTTCAGGTCGGGGCCTAAGGGTACATCCGCGTCTTGGACCACTTCTGGCCGGCGGCGTCACGACGAAATTCGATGCGGTCGTGCAGACGGAATGGGCGATCGTGCCAGAACTCGATGCGGACCGGTGTGATGCGCCAGCCGCTCCAGCCCGGCGGCCGTGGCACCTCGCCGATGATGTATTTGGCCGCGACTTTTGCGATGGCCTGTTCGAAGGCGAAGCGGCTCTCCAGCGCCTCGGACTGCTTGCTCGCCCAGGCGCCGATCTGCGCCTGCTTGGGGCGGGTGGCGAAATAGGCGTCGGCCTCGGCGTCAGTCACCGGCGTCACGTTGCCGCGGATGCGGACCTGACGGCGCAGCGACTTCCAGTGAAAAAGTAACGCTGCCTTAGGATTTGCGGCGAGTTCACGGCCCTTCTGGCTCGCGATGTGGCTGTAGAAGACAAAACCCTCGGTATCGAAGCCCTTCATCAGCACCATGCGCACGTCAGGCAAGCCGTCCGGGTCGACGGTTGCGAGCGCCATGGCATTCGGATCGTTCGGCTCGCTCTTGATCGCCTCGTTCAGCCAGGTCTCGAACAGCGCAAAAGGCTCGTCGGCGGCGGTGAAATCACCGGATGTTAAGGGTGTCTGGTGTTTCATCGAGGTCGTGTCGGTCATGTCTGGAGTCCGAGTTGCGTTCCGCGGCCCAAAACGCGTTGTTGTCCGCTACCGCCCTATATAGGGCATGGGGACGCGTTGGCCTATCGGCGATCCGGCCGTCCGGCCTTGTCATGACGATGGTCCTGATCGGCTTCGGCGCCGGCGGCTGCAGCTTTTCGCGCAACGACACCAGCGCCTATGCCAAGGCCGACGACAGCGACCTCACCGGCTCGATCGCGCGGCCGGCGAAGGACGCAGCACCGACCGAGACCGATCTTGCCTTCGCCCGCAACGCCGCCTCCGACGTGCTGAGCAAGGGCGACAAGGATTCCAGCCAGCACTGGGAGAATCCGGTGACCGGGGCGCGCGGCTCGGTGACGCCGATCGCGCAATCCTATGCCGCCGAGGATGGCCGCAGGTGCCGCGACTTCCTCGCCAGCTACGTCAACGGCAATACCGAAAGCTGGCTCCAGGGCGCCGGCTGCCAAAGCAGCCGTGGCCGTTGGGAGATTCATACGCTAAAGCCGTGGCGGAGCTAGGATTCGGCCGGCAATCCTAGTTGCAAAAATGCCACTCTCTCCCCACATGGTTCGCAGGTGGGGCGGGGAGCCCTTTGAACAATTCGATTTCTTTGAAGGAGACGTGACGGATGCGCGACCCCTATGAGGTCTTGGGGGTGCCGCGGAGCGCCAATGCTGCCGCGATCAAGAGCGCCTATCGCAAGCTTGCCAAGAAGCACCATCCCGACAGCAACAAGGACGACCCGAAGGCCGCCGAGCGTTTCGCCGAACTCAATTCGGCCAACGAGATCCTCGGCGACGAGGACAAGCGCAAGCAGTTCGACCGCGGCGAGATCGACGCCGACGGCAAGCCGCGCTTCCAGGGCTTTCCGGGCGGCGGCGGGCCGCGCGGCCGCGCGGGTCCCGGCGGGTTCGAGAGCTATACGTTCCGCTCCGGCGGCGGCCCGGGTCAGGGCGGCGGCGCGTTCGAGGACATCCTCAACAGCATGTTCGGCGGCGGGGTGCGCGGCGCGCGGCCGGGGGCCGGCGGCGCCGGGCAGTTCGAATTCGACACCGGTGGGATCGGGCTCGATCTCGACGTGAATGTCGCCATGTCCGTCTCGCTGGAGGAGTCGGTCAAGGGCGGCGAGAAGCGCGTCCGCCTGCCGACGGGCAAGGAGCTCAACGTCAAGATTCCGGCCGGCGTCACCGAGGGGCAGCAGATCCGGCTGCGCGGGCAGGGCGAGAGCGCCCAGGGCCATCCGCCGGGCGATCTTCTGATCACCATCGGCATCGCGCCGCACCCGTATTTCAAGGTCGAGGGCGCGGATCTCAGGATCGACCTGCCGGTCACGCTCTACGAGGCGGTGCTCGGCGGCAAGGTCCGCGTGCCGACCCTTGGGAATGCGGTCGAACTCTCGGTCCCGAAGAACACTTCCAGCGGCCGCACCTTCCGGCTGAAGGGCAAGGGCCTGCCGAAAGCTGGCGGAACCGGGGATCTCTTCGTCACTGTCAGGATTATGCTACCGGACGGGAACGACGCCGAGCTTGAAGCATTGATGGAGAAGTGGCGGGACCAACACCCCTACAATCCACGTAGCGGGCTTGGTTAGGGCGCGGTCGGAACTGAAGGGGTTTTCCTAAGGTCTACAGCATCCTCTCTTGCAGATGATGCTCGTCATATGCCTGAGGCGCGATAGCGCTTCTCGGCTCATATGCTCGACGTGTCGGCTGTCCGGCGGGGCAGCCGATAAAAAGGTGCGGCCTCGAGAGGGGGACCAGCGCGGTACCAAAAACCCCAATCGAGGCCGCCCGCGTCGATCGGCGGATCGAACGCTGCTCATTTTCGCGTGATCATCCGGTGCGATAATGAGACGCGCCGATGTCTTGATTCCAAATTTTCAATGACGGAATCGAGGCACCGCGCTTGCGCGGTTGTCTAGGTGCCGTTTTTCTCTGCCTGGTCGTACACGGCCTGCGCCACCTTGGTCAGCCGGTCGCGATCGCCGCCGCCGCTGACGACGTAGCCGACCCCGCGCTCCGCCCAGAACAGCGCGCCGTCCTTGTCCGTCTTGGCGTACCGCATCTGCGTTGCACCATTCTCGGTCTTGGCGGTGTAAATCGTGTACCGCTCGCCCGAGGCGCCCTCATACATCAGGAACGACGCCGGACCGTTCGGCCCTGGCAGGAGCCGGCCGCCGACCAGCTTCAACCCGCTCGCCTCCAGGTTCGGCGCGAACACGGTCCAGCCGCAGCGCCGGGTCAGCCAGGCCTGGAGATGGTCACGCTCGTTGCCGCCGACCTCGACGGGGTGGCGGACCTCGACGACATAGAGGCGGTGGGCGTCGAGTGCGTCGGCCGTAAAACTCTGGAAGGTCGAGGGGGAGTTGGCGGCGCCATGCGCGATCCAGCCGGCGGTGCCGCCGGCGACGAAGGCAACCAGCACAGCCGCGGCGGCGCCATAGAGCCATTGCCGGGGGCGGCGCTCCAGCCGTTCGAGCTCCAGCCGTACCGGCACCGGCTCCTGGGCGACGGAATCGTAGCGGGCGTGCAGCATCTCGGCCATGTCGCGCCAGGACTGCACCCGCTCGGCATCGTCAGGATGGGCGGCAAGCCAGGCCTCGACGTCGGCGCGGCGCTCGGCCGGCAGCTCGCCATCGACATAGGCGTGCAACTCGTCTTCGGTGATCGGAATATTGCGGTCGTTCATATCGATCGTCTCTGGCTCTGCGGCCCAAAATATCCTTCGTGACTCAACTTCGCTCGCTTTGTCGGTAGGCTGCGGACGGACCCAACGCGTTGCATCAACCCTGCCATCATTTCACCCGCCTGAGCGCCGGGCGCTCACCCTCCAGCGAGGCTTTAACGTGGGCGCGGGCGCGTGCCAGGCGCGACATCACGGTGCCGATCGGCACGCCCTGGATGTCGGCGACCTCGCGGTAGCTCATGCCCTCCAGCATCACCAAAAGCAGCACCGAGCGCTGCTCCTCGACCAGCGTTGCCAGCGCCTTCTCGATGTCGCGCCCCTCGGCTTCGGTCCCGCTGGCGTCCGGGTTGTTCTCCGTCAGCTGCATGAATTGCGGCCGCCTTGCCAGCGAGCGTCGCCGGTTCTTGTTGAGGTTGGTCAGGATCGTATAGAGCCAGCTCCTGACGTCGCCTCCGAGAAACAGGCGCTCCGAACGCAGCGCGCGCACCAACGTATCCTGCACCAGATCGTCGGCCGCATCCGCATCGCGCGTGAGCGCGCGGGCGTAGCGTCGCAACGCCGGGATCATGGCTTCCACACTTTGGCGAAACGCGCTCATTGCCGCCTTGACGTCCTGGTGTTCGGCGCAAGCGCCTTACTCATCATAACACCCGAACGGAACGGCTATTCCGGCGCTCGAAACAGCGTTAACGCCGCGTATTAGGACTGTACCGCGAAGGAGGGCTGGTGTACCTCCAAACCTCAACGAGAGCTCGACGGGACGTTCAAAAATGGCGCAGAATTCAGGTCTGATGCAAGGCAAGCGCGGGGTGGTCCTCGGCGTTGCCAACAACCGCTCGATCGCCTGGGGTATCGCCAAGGCATGCCACGCAGCGGGCGCCGAGCTCGCCTTCACCTATCAGGGCGATGCGCTGAAGAAGCGCGTCGAGCCGCTCGCCGCCGAGATCGGCGGACTCGTGCTCGGCCATTGCGACGTCACCGACGCTGCGACAATCGACGCCGCCTTCGCGGTGCTGAAGGAGAAGTGGGGCAAGATCGACTTCCTGGTGCACGCGATCGCCTATGGCGAGCAGCTCGACGGCCGCTACGTCGACACCACGCAGGAGAACTTCTCCAAGTCGATGCTGATTTCCTGCTACTCGTTCACCGCCGTGGCACAGCGCGCCGAGAAGCTGATGACCGACGGCGGTTCGCTCATCACGCTCTCCTATTACGGCGCGGAGAAGTGGATGCCGCATTACAACGTGATGGGCGTCGCGAAGGCGGCGCTGGAGGCGAGCGTGCGCTATCTCGCGGCCGACCTCGGCGAGAAGAACATCCGCGTCAACGCGATCTCGGCCGGGCCGATCAAGACGCTCGCGGCCTCCGGCATCGGCGACTTCCGCTATATCCTGAAGTGGAACGAGCACAACGCGCCGTTGCGGCGCAACGTCTCCACCGAGGACGTCGGCGGCAGCGCGCTGTATTTCCTCTCCGACCTCTCGCGCGGCGTCACCGGCGAGGTGCATCACGTCGATTCCGGTTACCACGTGCTCGGTATGAAGCGCCCGGACGCGCCGGATATCTCGCTCGGTGGCAAGGACTAGCCTTTAGCTGGAATGCCCGTGCCCACGATCTACTATCTTCGCCATGGCGAGACCGAGTGGAATGCGCTCGGGCGGCTCCAGGGCACCAGGGACGTTCCGCTGAACGCGCGCGGCCGCAGCCAGGCCGTGCAGGCCGGCGGCATTCTCGCCGATCTGTTCAAGCGCGACGGCCGCGACAAGGCGGCGCTGCCCTATGTGTCGAGTCCGCTCGGCCGCGCGCGCATGACCATGGAACTTGCGCGCGGCATGCTCGAATTGCCCGTGGCCGACTATTCGCTCGACGATCGCCTGCGCGAGATCGGCTACGGCGTCTGGGAAGGGCTGACGCTGGCCGAGAGCGAGGCGACCGATCCCGAAATCTATGCCAGGCGCCTTGCCGACAAATGGACGGTGGGCCCCGTAGGCGGGGAGACCTACGCCGATGTACAGGTCCGCGTGCGGGCCTGGTACGATCAGCTCCGGACCGACACCGTCGCGGTCGCCCATGGCGGGACCTGCCGGGCCCTGATGGTTTCGCTTGGCCTGGAGACGCCGGCCAGCGCCGCCGAGCTCTATATCGAGCAGGGCGCCGTCTACGTGTTCCGGGACGGGCGGCTGGAGAAGTTTAGTTAAGCCAAGTTTTCGTCATTCCGGGGCGATGCGCAGCACCGAACCCGGTGCGCCCTTGCGCACCTGAGAATCTCGAGATTCCGGGTCTGGTCCTTCGGACCATCCCGGAATGACAGGGAGTGTGCGGGTTTGACCCCCGGCCCCCCGCGCGTTACCACACGCCGGAACCGAGCGAGCACCAATGTCCTTCAACACCTTCGGCCACATGTTCCGCGTCACGACCTTCGGCGAGAGCCACGGGGTGGCGATCGGCTGCGTGGTCGATGGCTGCCCGCCCATGATCCCGCTCACCGAGGCGGACATCCAGGGCGATCTCGACCGCCGCCGGCCCGGCCAGTCGCGCTTCACCACCCAGCGCCAGGAGCCGGATCAGGTGAAGATCCTGTCCGGCGTGATGGCGCATCCGGAGACCGGCGTGCAGGTGACGACGGGCACGCCGATCGGGCTCCTGATCGAGAACACCGACCAGCGCTCCAAGGACTATTCCGAGATCAAGGACAAGTTCCGGCCCGGTCATGCCGACTTCACCTATGAGGCCAAGTACGGCCTGCGCGACTATCGCGGCGGCGGCCGCTCCTCGGCGCGCGAGACCGCGACGCGCGTTGCCGCCGGTGCCATCGCGCGAAAGGTGCTGCCCGACGTCAAGGTGCGCGGCGCCCTGGTGCAGATGGGCCCGCACAAGATCGACCGCGAGAAGTGGGACTGGGACGAGGTCGCCAGGAATCCGTTTTTCTGTCCGGACAAGGACAAGGCTGCGTTCTTCGAAACCTATCTCGACGGCATCCGCAAGAGCGGCTCCTCGATCGGTGCGGTGCTCGAGATCGTCGCCGAAGGCGTGCCGGCGGGCCTCGGTGCGCCGATCTACGCCAAGCTCGATTCCGATCTGGCGGGCGCGATGATGACCATCAATGCGGTGAAGGGCGTCGAGATCGGCGCCGGGTTCGGCGCGGCCGAGCTGACCGGCGAAGAGAACGCCGACGAGATGCGCACCGGCAATGACGGCACGCGCTTCCTGTCCAACCACGCCGGCGGCGTGCTGGGCGGCATCTCCACGGGGCAGCCGGTGGTGGTGCGCTTCGCGGTGAAGCCGACCTCGTCGATCCTCCAGCCTCGCCTCACCGTCGATCGCCAGGGCGCCGACACCGAGATCATGACCAAGGGCCGCCACGACCCCTGCGTCGGCATCCGTGCCGTCCCCGTCGGCGAAGCCATGATGGCCTGCGTGCTGGCGGATCACTTCATCCGAGACCGCGGGCAGGTGGGACGCTAGAGCGGGGTGAGGCGTTAGTGTCGCGGTACCAGCCCACCGCGCAGCTTGACGTCCCCAGAACTTCGTCCGCAAATGCGGACATGCAAAACTCCGAGCTCCAGCGCATCACCAACTGGCTGATCGACGGCGCGAGGTCGTCCGGGACCCCGGCCGAGATGATCGCCGACGTTTGCGAGCATCTGGTCGCAGCTGGCCTGCCGCTGTGGCGGTTCGGCATCTTCATCCGTACGCTGCATCCCGAAATCTTCGGCCGCAACTTCATCTGGCGGGAAGGCCAGGAGGTCGAGATCGGCACTGTCGATTTCGAGATCCTGGACACGCCTGAATTCGCACGCAGCCCGCTGCGGATCGTGTTCGAGGAGGGGCTGGAGGTCCGGGGACGGATGGACGACCCCGACAGCAAGCGGTTTCCGTTCCTCGACGACATGCGCGCCGAAGGCGTGACCGACTACCTCGCGATGCCGATGCCGTATCTCGACGGCTCGATCCACGCAACGAGCTGGACCACGCGTCACCCCAGCGGATTCAGCGACGACGACGTCGCGGCGATCCGGGCCATGATGGCGCCGCTCGCGCGCGTCAGCGAGATCGTCAGCCTGCGCCGTACCGCCGAGATGCTGCTCGACACCTATGTCGGTAACCGCGCCGGCGCGCGCATCCTCGGCGGCCAGATCCGCCGTGGCCACAACGACACCATGCAGGCGGCCATCTGGCTCTCTGACTTGCGCGGCTTCACCGCGTTGTCGGACCGGCTGCCGGCCGAGACCGTGGTCGAGATCCTCAATCAGTATTTCGACTGCCAGGTCACCGCAATCCGGGGCCATGGCGGCGAGGTGCTGAAGTTCATGGGCGACGGCCTGCTCGCGGTGTTTCCGATCGACGAATATGTCGGCGATGCCGCCCATGTCTGTTCGCGCGTGCTGGAAGCCGCGCGCGAATCCCGCGCCAGCGTCGAGGCGCTCGCCTTTCCGGTCGGCGACGTCGTCGAGCGCTTCCGCTTCGGCGTCGCGCTGCATGTCGGCCACATCCTCTACGGCAATATCGGCGGCGGCAACCGGCTCGACTTCACCTGCATCGGCCCTGCCGTCAATCTCGCGGCGCGGCTGGAGAAGATCGCCGGCCGGCTCGGCCGCACCGTCGTGGTCTCGGAGGTTTTCGCGAACGCCTGCCGCCACGACTGGCGCGCGCTCGGCGAATTTCCGATCGCGGGGTTTTCGAAGGCGCAGCGTGTGTATGGGCTGACCGAAGAGACGCCGGTGGTGATGGCCTAAGGGCGTTCAGACCGACGATCGCGCCGGTCGGCTGAGCAGAGAGCTGCGGCCACCGCTCCTGGCCGCTGCGCGCCTCAGTCCGTCCGCTCCAGGTTGTCGCGCACGCGCCACTTCAGCGCATCGATGTCGATCTGATGCACGCTGCCGCTGCCGGCGAGGTCGAGCGCGTGCGCAGCGGCGGCGCCCATCGCCATGCAGGGGCCCATCACCCGAACGCTGGAGAGTGCGGCCTTGTCGGCATCGATGCAGCGGCCGGCGGCGACGATGTTGTCGGCTTCCTGCGGCGTCAGGCTGCCGAACGGCACATAGTGGACGTGGTCCTTGTCGAAGATGTGCCAGTGATGGCCGGAGCCGTGGTCGTGCAGTTCGATCGGCCACGCCGTGCGGCCGATCGCGTCTTCGAATTTGGTGCCGGCGCGGACGTCGTCGACCGACAATTGCTGGCGGCCGACGATCCAGCGCGTCTGGCGGATCCCGGGAAGGCCATAGGCGCGGATGCGCGCCTTGCCGAAGCAGGCGGGGAATTCGTTCCTGAGGAAGGCGAAGGCGCGATCGGCCTGGTCCTTGCCCTCGATGCCCTTGCGGCTCGCCTCTAGCGGCTCCAGTGGCGTCTCGACATGGGTCATGTTCATGGCGGCAACGCCGCGCCCGGGAATGACGAAGGACAGGCCCTCGCGCCGCAACAGGCCGTAGTCGCCGGCCTTCTCTCGCATGCGCGCCGGCAATTCCTCCCGGCTCGGCACCTTGCTCTCGTCGATATTCTCGACGATCAGCATTTGCGTGCCGTAGATCGGGCCGTCGTCCGGCTCGCGGCAGGCAAAGCCCGCCTGCCACACCAGCGCGGCGTCGCCGGAGGCGTCGACGAAGCCGTTCGCCTCGACCTCGACGTCACCGTAGCGGGTGGAGAGATCGATCCCGGTCACGCGCCGACCGGCGACGCGGACGTTGCGCATGACGGCGCCGACGATCACGGTGACGCCGGCCGCAAGCATTGCCTTCTCGACCCAGCGTCCGAGCGCGACCTCGTCGTAGTAGACGACGGTGGTGTGCGGCCCGCGGCGGTAGAACAGCGCGTTCTCCTGCGCACCGAGGTCGCCAAGGAGATCGTCGGCGATACCGTGGGTGAACTGGTAACCGTCGCTGCCGTTCGAGAACAGGCCGCAGAAGGTGCCGATGATGGAGTTGACCGCCTGGCCGCCGAGCGCGGGCAGGCTGTCGACCAGCACCACCTTGCGTCCGGCACGCGCGCCCTCGATCGCCGCCGACATGCCGGCAGCACCCGAGCCGACCACGCAGATGTCGGCGACGACGCGCGAGGGCTTTTGGTTCGCGGCACGCCGGACGATCTTGGTGCCCGCGGTGACTTCGCTCGCGCTCATGGGTAGCTCCGTGTTCTTGTTGTCGTTGTCGTCAGTCATTTCGACGCCGTCGGCCGGTCCGGGACGAAGGATTTGTCGATGATCTTCTCGGCATCGATATCGGGTTCGATCATCTTCTGGCGCTTGAACCAGGCGATCTGACGGGCGATGTCGGCGCTGTCGAGCGCGGGATCGACGACCGACAGCCCGATGCGGAGCTGCTCGACCTTCTGCTCGGTGTATTTGGAGATGATCGCAAGCATCGCGTCACCTTCCTCGCTGCGGACGAATTTGCCGTCCGCATCGCGTTGCAACAGCACGCGCGCATAGTCGTCGGCGCCGCGGCGGTAGACGGCCAGCACCTTCTCGACCAGCTTGCGGTTCTTCTCGATCGTCGCGGTCGAAGCCACGACGCAGCCGAGCATCCAGGGCGTCTCGTCGCCGACGAAGCCGAGCACGATCGCGTCGCCGGAGGCGACCACCGGGCTGATCGTGGTCGTGGCGGTGAGCGCCGCGTCGAGCTGGCCGCCCTTGATGGCCGCGGCGACATTCGGCAGCGACTGCAGCGGAACGACCCGGACGGAGGTCACGTCGAATTTCAGCTTGTCGGCGATCAGGCCGAGCGAATAATGGAAAGTGGAGCCGACTTGCGTGATGCCGACGGAATGGCCGGGCAAGTCCTTCAGCGTCTTCAGGCCCGAATCATAAGCGCGCTTGGAGGCGACGTAGGCCGTGTTCTGGAAGCCGGGTGCCTCGCGCGCCGTGCCGGCAACCACCTTCAGTCCGCCCTTGCCCGCGAGGTTGTAGAAAGCGGCCGTGAAGCCGGTGAAACCGATGTCGATATCGCCGGACACGCTGGCTACCGCGATCGGCACGGCGGCATCGAAGAATTTCAGATCAGCCTCGATCCCTTCCTGCTCGAAATAGCCGCGCTCCTTGGCGAGGAACAACGGGGCTGCCGAGGAGAGCTTCAACAGCCCGATGCGGACCCTTTCGCCCGCTTGCGCCATGCCGGTGGTGAAGAAGGCGATCGCCACCAGCGTCAGGACCAGTCGGCCTCTTGTCACGAAGCTTCTTATTGATATGCCCACGTCCGTCGTTTCCCGCTTTGTTTATTGTTCGGCGTGCGCCGGTTTTGCGGCATTGTCGGCGATCCCCGGCGGGAATGCAAAGTCGGAAAGCGCGGATGGCTTATTCCTCCGGCTCAGTCGTCAAAAGCAGTGGCGCGATGTTTCTGTGATCACCGGCCACTGCCAGACGTCCCCCTCAATAAGCGACCTTCATCGCATCTTGCAAAAACTTCTCATCACCATGGTGCAGGCCGGCCGCGGCATGGCCTGGCTGCCGGAGAGCCTCATCGCCGATCAGCTCGCATCGGGCGAACTGGTGAAGGCGGGCGGGCCGGAATGGGAGATTCCAATCGAGATCCACGTGTTTCGTCCGAGATCGCGACTGACGCCTGCGGCGGAGGCGTTCTGGAAACACGTTCAGGAGCATCCGCGCCCGAGCATTGCGCGCAAGCCAGTGCGCTCCCGTCGCGGCCGAGGCTAGCGGCCTATTCCTCCGGCTCGGTCGTGAACAGCAGCGGATAGCCCTTGGAGCGGCCGGCGTCGGTGGCGCGGGTTGCCTTGGTCTCGGCGACGTCCCTGGTGAACACGGCGACCACGCAGGCGCCCAGCTTGTGCGCCGTGATCATCACCTTGTAGGCCTGATCTTCCGTCATGCGGAACTCGGCCTTGAGGATCATCGTGACGAATTCGCGCGGCGTGTAGTCGTCGTTGATCAGGATGACCTTGTGCAGCTTGGGCCGCTCGACCTTGGTCTTGGTTCTGGTTTTCGGCTTGGTGACGGCGTCGTTCATTCCGCCTCCTGGACACGGCGGGCTCGGGTTCCCTGCCGGAGCGATCAGCTCGCGGCTTTCTCACCATATTGCAGGACCTGCACCTTCTCCAAGGTGATCAGCCCGCTCGACATCATGCCATCCAGGATGGGCAGGAATGCGTTGATGTTGTCCTCGCTGTCGACGATCTCGATCAGCAGCGGCAGGTCTTCAGAGAGCCGCAGGATTTTCGAGGTATGCAGCCGGCTCGACTTGCCAAACCCCATCGGACCGCGCAGCACGGTGGCGCCGGCGAGGTGCAGCTCGCGCGCCTTCATCACGATCGCTTCATAGAGCGGCTTGCCGTCGAAATGGTCGCTCTCGCCGATGAAGATGCGGAGCGAAACAGCCTGATTGGGAATTTGCATGGTCAGCTCCTTTTCAAGCGGTTGTAGCGGCTCGCCATGATATGGCCGAGCCAGACCGACACCAGCCAGCAGACGACGGAGGATGCGACATAGGCCAGCGCGGTGTATTTCATGCCGCCGTGGAACAGGCGGAATGTTTCCAGGCTGAAGGCCGAGAAGGTGGTATAGCCGCCACAGAACCCGGTCATGACGAACTGCCGGTGCTCGGGCCGTGCCAGCATCCGGCCGTCCGGGCCGGTCAGCGTCGCATAGAATCCGATGATCAGCGAGCCGGTGGCGTTGATGAACAGTGTCGCGAAGGGAAAGCCTGGACCGGTATCGAGCGCGAGCCCGACCAGGTAGCGCGTCAGGCCGCCGACGACGCTGCCGGCGGAAACCCAGGCATAGAGCATCGCGCTGCGCCAGCGCTCGGCGGAGGAGGGAACGTTCATCGGCCTCTACCCTCCAAGACCGTCAGCGAGCAGGAAGCCGCAGCTCACTGCGGCGAGGCACAGTCCAACCGAGAAGGCGACGTTGCCGAGCGCATGCATCGGCTCGCCGTTGCGGGCGAGCGTCAGCGTTTGCAGGCTGAACGAGGACACCGTGGTGTAGCAGCCGAGGAAACCGGTCACCGCGAACAGCCATGGATTGGGCGAGGCGAACATCGAGCCCGGATGGGTTGCCAGCGCGCCTAAAATGCCGATCAGGAAGGCGCCGGTGACGTTGATGGTCATGGTGCCCCACGGAAAGGTCTCGCCCAGCCGCCGCGCGACAGCGCCGGAGATGAAGTAGCGCGCACAGCCGCCGAGCACGCTGCCGACCACGATTGCGATCACTCCGCTCAGCACGACGAACGACCCCCCATCCTCATTTGCCCTCCGCTGCCAGCCCGTTGCCGACGGCGAGCAGCCCTACGAGCGACACCAGCGCGAAGCCGAGCCCTGCCAGGAACGTGCCGGCCGGACCATAGGCGTCCCACAGCGCACCGGCGATCACGCTCGCGGCCAGCAGTGCCAGGCCGGTGAACAGGTTGAAATAGCCGAATGCAGTGCCGCGCAAGCTTGGCGGCGCGGCGTCGGCGACGAGGGCCGAGAGCAGGCCTTGCGTCAATCCCATATGCAGCCCCCACAGCACGACCCCGAGCGCGAGGCCGCCGAGGCTCGGCAGCAGCGCGAGCGCGAGATCGGCGCCGGCGAGGAAGACGAGACCGAGCGCGAGCAGGCTGGTCCGGTTGATGCGGTCCGACAGCACGCCGGCCGGATAGGCCGACAGCGCGTAGACGATGTTCATCAGCACCAGCACCGCCGGCACCCACATCGCATTGAGGCCGATGTTCTGCGCGCGCAGGATCAGGAAGGCTTCGCTGAAGCGCGCCAGCGTGAAGACGATTCCGATCGCCACGACACGCCAGTAGACCGCTCCGAGCTGCCGCATCGCGGCGAGATTGAGCGGATTTTTCGCAGATTCCCGGCTCGGGTCCGGCTCCGGCTCGCTCACGGCAAAGGCGATCAGGCCGAAGGACAGAAAGGCCGGCAGCACGGCAACCCAGAACACGGCGGTAAAATTGTCAGCCGTCCACCACATCAGGCCGATCGCCGCGAGCGGTCCGACGAAGGCGCCGATGGTGTCGAGCGATTGGCGCAGGCCAAAGCTCGCGCCGCGCAGGCCGACGGGTGCGATATCGGCGATCAGCGCATCGCGCGGCGCGCCGCGAATGCCCTTGCCGACCCGGTCGATGAAGCGCGCCGCCACCAGCCATTCGACGCTGGGCGCGAGCGGGAATAGCGGCTTGGTGACGGCTGCCAGCCCATAGCCGAGCGCGGCAAGCAGCTTGCGGAGGCCGAGCCAGTCCGACAGCGCGCCGGAGAAGATCTTGGTGATCGAGGCCGTCGCCTCCGCAATGCCCTCGATGAAGCCGACCGTGAGCGTCGAGGCGCCGAGCACGGTGACGAGATAGACCGGCAGCAGCGCGTGGATCATCTCGGAGGAGACGTCCATCAGCATCGAGACGAAGCCGAGCACCCAGATCCCCCTGGGCAGCCCCGCGCGCGCAGCATTCGGTGTCGTCGTCGTCACGCCTTGGACTTCCCCTCGAACGTCCCCTTGGCCTTCACGTCCCGGCCTTCGCCTTCAGGCAACAAAAAACCCGCCATTGGCGGGTTTGTCCATGCTCCCGCCAAAGGCAGAGGCTCAAAAATTGCCCCACCTCAAGCAGGAGTCATCAGCCCATCACGGTCACCGACCGCCGGGCGGTTGTCGGGGGACTCCATCCCCATCTGTGCGGCCAGCCTAGCATGGAAATCACGCCGGACAAGTGGGCGGGATGCGTGTCCGGTACTGTCATTCCGGGGTCGGCTCTTCGAGACGCCCCGGAATGACGGAGCCTGTGGTCGCACGTGTTCCGATGACGCTAGCGCGGCAACACGGCGGCAGCTTTGCGTAATTCCTAACTCGAATGTGAAGCGCAGGCGATCTTCGCACTTTGCGGCAAGGCGATTGCATGTCACCATCGCATCATACGACGGGAGACTGCGATGCGCTTGCTGTTCTCGATCGGGGCTGTGCTGGTGGCCGGCGTGCTTGCCGGGGGGGACGTCGCGGGCATCGCGGCACCAGGGCCGAAGTTTGAGCCGCCCAGGACTCAGCGGCTGGCGGCCGACAAGGATGCGCAGACGGTCGATGTCGAGCTGATCCTCGCGGTCGATGTCTCCTACTCCATGGACATGGACGAGCTGGCGATCCAGCGCGAGGGCTACGCGCAGGCGATCCAGTCGAAAGAGTTTCTCCAGGCGCTGAAGATGGGCCCGAACGGCCGGATTGCGGTGACCTATTTCGAGTGGGCCGCCTCCACCGACCAGAAGATCATCATTCCCTGGCGGCTGATCGACGGACCTGAGACCGCGGACGCGGTCGCCACCGAAATCATGAAGACGCCGATCCGGCGCGCCTCGCGCACCTCGATCTCCGGCGCGATCACGTTCGCGATGCCGCTGTTCGACGAGGATCCCTATCGGGGCTTGCGTCGCGTCATCGACATCTCCGGCGACGGCCCCAACAACAATGGCGGCCCGGTCACGGTGGCGCGCGACGCCGCGCTCGAGAAAGGCATCGTCATCAACGGCCTGCCGATCATGGTCAAGGAGCCGTCCTATTCGACCATGGATATCGACAATCTCGACTACTACTACGAGGATTGCGTCATCGGCGGTCCCGGCTCCTTCGTCATCACGATCAAGGACCGCGAGAAGTTCAAGGAAGCGATCCGCACCAAGCTCCTGATGGAGGTCGCAGGCCGCGTGCCCGATCGTCCCGTGATGCGGGTCGCCGACAAGGAGCCGCGCGTCAGCTGCCTGATCGGCGAGAAGATCTGGTCGGACCGCTGGGGACGCTAAGCGGCCTGGAACGTCACCAATGGTCGCTGCCGTTTCTCGTGGCGTCGATCGCGGGATGACGCGCAACGTCGCGGCACCGCGATCGATCTCAGCGGAAGTCTGACGTTGCCCAATTCCGGATCCGTGCAAGGCAGCCAGAACGGCGTCAGCGCGACGACTGCGACCATCGCCAACTCCGGCTCGATTGTCGGCACGTCCAACCGGGCGATCAGCCTGAGCGGCTTTGGCGACATCACCAACAGCGGCAACATTTCCGGCAACTACGGCATTCTCTCGTTTTCCACCGTCAAGCTCGCCAACAGCGGCATGGTGTACGGCGACAATGCCGCCTTGTCGGTGAACGGCGCGACGATCGACAATAGCGGCACGATCCTGTCCGGCGGCACCGCCGTCGATTCCGCGAGCGCCTTCTAGGGCGCGGAATCATTGACGCGCAGCCATAGCCTTGTTGACGCAAACCGGACGAAGGCCAGGTAGTTGGCGGCAAGCTTGTCGTAACGCGTCGCCACCCGACGACACTGCTTGATCCAATTGAAGAACCGCTCGATCTTGTTCCGGGCGCGCCTCGGCTGCGGGCGCGCTATTTACCAGGTGAGGCGGAAGCCTCCAGTGCCCTTGTAGTTGCGGCTGTCCGAGCTGTTGTTGAGGCTCGCATTGTAGGAGACCTCGCCGAAGAGGGCGTAGCGCCCGTTCGCCCAGCTGTAGGTGCCGCCGCCGCCGATGCTGCCCCACAGCCGATCCTGCGCATTGACAAAACCGGTACCTGCGACATCGACATTGGTGCCGTTGAGAAACTCGTAACGCAGATTGGCGATGCCGTAGACATCGGATCGCACGATGCCCGTGCCGTCGCTCCATATCCTCTGATTGTTGAGCGCAAGTCCGACGCGGCCGAGCAGGCTGTGACCATCGCGCAACGACACCGGCGCGCCGAACCGATCGGCAAAGCTGTCGAAAGCGACCTTCGAATAGGAAAGCTGCGCCTGCGGCGTCAGCGACCAGCCGTTGCCGAAGCCGATCCGCTTGCCGGTTTCGGCGCTGAAGGCGTAGCCGAACCCTTCATTGCCGTGGGTCAGGCTGCCGGCCAGCACGGAAGACAGATCGCTGCGATAGAACATCGACTGTGCCTGACCGTCGACATAGAAGCCGTTGTCGCCATACCAGGTCAGCGTGCTGCCGGCGCCCGTTCCCTCGACGCGAATACGTCCATTGCCGAAGAACGACGCGACATTGGCGGTCGTCAGGCCATATTGGGCGGTGAGGCCGACGAACAACCGGCCCCGTTCGTTCTCCAGCACAAGGCCATCGAGTCCTGTCTGCACTTTCAACTGGTCGGCCTTGTAGGTCGAGCCGGTGGTGTTGGCGGGCTGCAAGTCGGAATGGCCACCTTCGATGCGGCCCCAGAACGCCGTGGGCGCCGGCGAAGCCGCGGCTGTCAACGGCGCGGCACCGGCGCGCGCCATGGCGTCGCTGCCGCCCCAATAGCGGTTGCCGACGCGTTGCTGCAGCGTCGGCAGATCATTCATGCCAAGCAGCACTTGCGCATAGTTCTCGTAGAGCGGAACGCCCGGCTGATACAGCGGGCCGGGCGGTGCCGTCACCGGCGGATTGATCAGGCTCGAGCGCAGATACCAATCGCCGTCACCGGGTGTGGCGATGCCATTCTTCTGCAACGTATAGGCATAGGCGCCGCCGACCACGGCCTGCTCGCCGTGAAAGACGTAGCTGCCTAGAAGCGAAAAGCTGCCGTTGGACGCGCCGACCACGTCTATCACCTTGATGCCTTCGGTGGTCTGCGCGCCGGCGCCGCCGACATTGGTGACCCGGAGTGATGACGAGCCCGATGTGCTTCCTTGCACCCGCAACAGATCGGTCGGCGAACTGTCGCCGCCGAGCCTGGCGTTGAGTTGAACCGTGCCGCCATTGCCCACGTAATTGCCGACCACGGTCAGTGTGGCTCCAGCGGCGCCGCCGAGAGTGACCGTGCCGGCATTACCGAGCGAGGTGAGCGTTTGATTGAAGCCGGCGAGGTCGAGTGTGCCGCCGGCGGCCACGTTGAAGGCCGACGCTGCGCTGAATGTATTCGCGGCTCCGGCGCGCAGGGTGCCGCCGTTCACATTTGTCGCGCCGGTATAGTTGTTGGCGCCCGACAGCGTCTGGGTGCCACCGGTAACGGTCAGGCCTCCCGTGCCGCCAATCACGCCGGCGAACGTGTCGCTCGCGTTTGTGATCGTCAGGTTCTTCGCGCCGAGGCTGACGCCGCCGCTGCCGGCGAGGCTCTGAATGCTGGTGCCGCCAGCGCTGATGCCGGAAATATCGAACGTCCCGTTGGTGACAACGCGGCTTGAATTGTTGATGGCGCCCGCACCGGTGAGCGCAAGGATACCGGCCTGGACCACGGTTTGGCCGGCATAAGGGCTGCTGGCGGCCAGGTTCAGAGTGCCGTTGCCGATCTTGGTCAATCCACCGGCGCCCGTGAAGGCGGAGGTGGCATCGGTGCCGACCGTGAACGCTCCGGTGTCGATCGTCAGCCCGCCCGCGAGGATGTTGAGCTTGGTTCCTGAAAATCCGTTGATGAAGGTCGCGTTGCTGGCAGTCGCCCGCAGGATACCATTGTCGAAATTGGCCTGGCTCGTCCCGGCCGCGCCCCGCAAGGATTGAGTTTCCAGTATGCCGCCGCCACTGATGTTGAGCGTGCCGGAAGATGAGGCGAAGTTACCCAGGACCGTGCCGGCTCCCGTAACGACAGCCCCGCCGTTTTGAATATTAAGCGTGCCGACGCCTAGAAAGCCGACATAAAAAGTTGCAGCGGGGATGTTCCATTGCGACCCCGCACCGGTGACGGTCACGATGCCGGTGGCTCCAGCCGATATCCCGAGCCGCGATGAGCCGGTACTCGTCAACGTGCTGCCGTTCTGGATCGTCAGATTGCCGGCCGGTGCACCGCTGTTGCCAATGGACATGGTCCCCACCGAAACGCTGACCGGGCCGCTGACACCGAGGATCGTCTCCCTCTGCGGCGGCGCGCCCAGGATACCGATGTTGACGGTTTGACCCGGGATCGGAGGGGCTGCGGTCGTCCAGTTGCTCCCGGCCATCCAATCGTTGCTGGTCAAACCGGTCCAATTCGCCTGGGCCGAGGCTGATCGCGTGAACAGCGCCGATAGCACCACAACCAGCAAGCTCGCCAGGAGCAGGCGAAGCATTCGGGTTCGGCGGGTGCTGGCGGAACAATGCCGAGTCCGATTCGGACTCCTGCGAAGCGTGTCATCTGATTGCCGTCGGATCGTCGCAGCAGCCCCGATGCATTCGCGCATGCAGTATTCCAATTACGTCCACACCGTTCGAGGGTGCGGATTGTCGTTGTCGTGTAGTCCACGAAGTACAACCACAACGCTAGGCGAGCAGAAGCGATCAGACAACAATCGAAACGTGCTTCTCAAAAGATGCATGCGGCGTGTGCCGTTTGCGCAACGAAAGACGCTTAACAAAGTTCTTTCGGGATCAGATCCGGTTGTCCGCCTCCCGGCCATTGACACGCGAGACTTACCTGAAATGAGACCATTTGCCCCATCTCGCCTTGCGGTTGAATTTAACCGACCGTTAACCGCCGCATGGCCCTAATCGGATTGTTTCCGTTTGCTTCCAGGTCTGTTCCGACATTGCTGTCCGGCGCACACGGCAGCGGATTCGCGAGACCTGTCCGCCGAGCAATCCAATGGCCATCGTCACATCGAGCACCAGCCAGATTTCGCCCGCGAACGAGCGGATCTTTCACCAGAGCGCTCTGGTCGGTGACTGGAAGGGCAATTGGGTGGGCAACAACCAGCCGGTCGGCTTCAAGGTCGTGAACATCCGCGGTGCGCGGGCGCAGGTCGAATACACCCATAACGGGCACACCGAGCGCGGCTTTGGCGAGGTCCAGGGCTCGCTTATCACCTTCGGCGGGGTCACGGTCGGCACCAAGGACGGCAAGAACATGGTGCTGCTGTTCTCTGCGGGCGGCGCCGGCAAGCAGACCGCCAATCTCGAGAAGCAGGCGCCGCCGGCCTCCGACAGCCGTCTCATGGGAAGCTGGGGCGGCTATTCCAGCGACAACGGCAAGAGCGCGAGCTTCAAGGTGCTCGCCGTCAACGGCAACGAAGCGCAGGTCAGCGTCACCACCGACGGCATCACCCGCCAGGGCACCGGCATCGTCTACAAGAACGTCATCATGTTCGGGCAGGCGCAGATTGCGACCGATGACGGGAAGAACGGCAAGGTCATCTACCAGGTCGGCACCAAGTCCTTCATGGTGCCGGTGACGAAATATCCACCGGCCGATTCATCGTCTTCGGTCGACAAGACCGCCTGAACGCTTCGCGTTCCCGACGCGCGCGGCGGCCGGCCGTCCTCACCATTTCGGTGCCCGTTTCTCTACGAACGCCCTCAGGCCCTCCTGCGCCTCGTCCGACGTCGCGACGTTGCAGAAATCGTCCACGGCGCTGGCAATGCTGCGCCGATAGTCGAGGTCGATCTGGCGCATGAAGGCGGCCCGGCCCATCCGCAGCACCGCGGCTGATTTCGCGGCGAACTGCGCCGCGAGCCTCACGACTTCGGCCTCGAGCTCCGTATCTCCGACGACGCGGTTCACCACGCCGAGCTCGCGTGCCTCGGCGGCGCTGAAGACGCGGCCGGTGAACAGCAGCTCGAAAGCGCGGTGGCGCCCGATGATGCGCGGCAGATGCGCGTAGTGGATCGCGGGAATGACGCCGACGTCGATCTCGGGATAGCCGAACGTCGCGCTCTCGGATGCCAGCACCACGTCGCAGGACACCGCCATGGTCATGCCGCCGCCGCGGGCCGCGCCGCCGACCGCGGCGATCGACGGCTTTCCGAGCCCGTACTGGGCGTCGTAAAGGTCGATATAGAGCGCCTGGAGGAATTCGCGGATCTGGGCGCCGGATTTGCCAAGCAGGATGTCGAGGTCGAGGCCTGCCGAAAAGCGCCTGGCGATCGCGCTCGCCAGCACGACCACGCGCGCATCCGGATCGTCGGCGGCGCGGCGCAGTGCCGCGACCACCGCCCGGATGACCTCGAGGCTCAGCGCATTGACCGGTGGCCGGTTGAGCGTGATGCGGACGATGTTGCCCACGCATTCGTAGGCGACGGGGCTGTCAGATGTCACCGGGGTCTCCAGGCTTCTTGGGATCGTGCGGTATCAACCGCGGTTGCTGCGTGGCTATTTCGCAGCCAGCGGCGGCAGCGGGAGCACGCTGTCGTTCGGCGCTTCCGCCTGCATCGTGATCAGCGTCATCGAGACCAGGTCGTAATAGCCGATCAGGCCGATAACATCCATGATGCCGCGCTCGCCGAATTTTTGCTGGGCCGCGCGGTAGACATCGTCGGACACCTTCTTGTCGCGATAGAGCGCCATCGCGAGGTCGTAGAGCGCGGCCTCGTCGTCCTTCATCGCCTTCGGCCGCACGCCGTTGGCGACGTCCTTGGCGACATCAGGATCGAGCCCGGCCTTCATCGCGAGCGGATAATGCGCGAACCATTCATACTGCGCCGTCCATTGCCGCGCGGTGATCAGGATCGCGAATTCGCTGAGGCGCGCCGGCAGCGACGAATTCCAGCGCAGATAGTCCGACATCGCAGAGAGTTTTGGCGCCAGCTCCGGGTTATGGATATAGGCGCGGTAGGGCGGGTTGGTGAATTTCGCGTTGCGCGGGGGCACCGCGATCGCGTCCGCCCATTCTTTCTGCGACGACGAAAGTTCGTCGGGTTGCAGCGGCACGAAGCGGGTCGGCTCGGCCGCGCGGCCGGCTTCCGAGGTCGCGATGGTGAACAGCACAGCCAGCGCCAGACCCAGATATCGCATCGTCATCCTCCCATTGCGGCGGACTCGCGCCGCCTGCTCGACGCCAACTTACGTTGCGGCGCGAGTGAGGCAAGGATGTCGGCACCGGGCGAGGCTGCGGTACGGGCATGGCCGCATGCCGCCTCCGTGCGCCCGGCGCGATCGAGATCAGATCCGCGCCTCCAGGATCAAGTTGAAGGGCGTCTCGGCGGCGCGACGGAAGCGCGTCAGGCCGCCTTCGCGGGCGACCTTGCGCAGCCTTGCTTCGCCCGCTTGTGCGCCCAGCGCCAGGCCGACCTCCTGGTCGAGCGAGGCCGGTGTGCAGATCATGGTCGACGCCGCATAGTAGACGCGACCGACCGGATTGAGATTGTCTTCGAGGCGGTCGCCCGCGAACGGCTCGACCAGCATGCAGGTGCCGTCCTTGTCCATGGCTTCGCGTACGTGGCTGATGGCGCCGACGGGATCGCCCATGTCGTGCAGGCAATCGAAGAAGCAGACGAGATCATAGCCTTCGGCCGGATAGGTCTTGGCCGAGTGAACAGCGAAGCTGACCCGGTCGCCCAGCTTGGCCTCATTGGCCGCCTTTCGCGCGGCCTCGATCGAGCCCTCGTGATAGTCGAAGCCGTAGAACCGGGAGTTTGGGAAGGCGTTCGCCATCAGCCGCGTCGAAACGCCATGCCCGCAACCGACATCGGCGACCTTGGCGCCGCGCTTGAGCTTGTCCACCACGCCGTCGAGCGCGGGCAGCCACTCCTGCACCAGATGATGCATGTAGCCGGTGCGGAAGAAGCGGGCGGTGCCGCAGAACAGGCACTCGCTCCGCCGGTTCCAGCCGACTCCCTTGCCGGACTTGAATGCATCCGTGATTTTCGGCTCGTCGAGGAACGCCGCGGCAATGACATTGCCGACTGCGCCGAGGAACACCGGGCTGTCCTCGTCGGCAAGCGCCATCGCCTGCTCCGGCAACATCGAGAATTTTCCTGAAGCGGTATCATATTCGACGTAACCAGAAGCCGCCTGGCTCGACAGCCACTCGCGGACGTAGCGTTCGTTCGTTCCGGTGGCGCTTGCGAGTTCGGCAGAGTTCATGGGCCCCTTGGCGGCGAGGGCGCGATAGAGGCCGAGCTTGTCGCCCAGCAGGACCAGCGATGCGTTCATCGCGGCCCCGACCTCGGTGATCATCTTGCCCATAAACGCGTTCAACCTGTCGGAATTGACCTCCATGACGACCTCCATGCTGTGTCGGGCATTTTCAAAGGTCAGCGCAAACTGCGCATTGCCGGATCGCACGAGGCTCTGGCGATCGCGATGACGGCTCGAGCTTGCGCGTCCTCTATGTGGGTCAATCCGGCGGATGGGAGGTTCAATTTGTCAGGAATACGTGACCCTGGAACCGGGGCCGCGGGACCGCCATTGCTTCGCTGGCCATCGCGATATACCGAGGGTATAATTTGTGAGCATTTTGACGGTAGCCGGAATGTCCAGCCTTGCAGGTTCTTGCGGTCTCGCAGCTCTCTTCGCCGTGCTTTGCCTCGGCGGAGCGCCCGCTCATGCGCAAGTTGCACCCTTGAGGTATTGGATACCGGGCGGACCTTTCGGCTTTGGCGGCAGCGATGGCCAGAGCTCCGAAAGTTACGGCAATTTTCCAGGCTTCAGTGCCAGCGACGCAGGCGGGCGCGCCAACTTTGCGAACGGCTTCTTCGTCGGTAGCCAGCGTGGCAACCTCAATTGGAGCGGTCTCGGCCAGGCTGGACAGGCCGGCAATTTCAGCGCGCTCTCCTATGACAGCACGCAGTTCGGCTACAACACCAAGACGGCGGGCGGCATGCCCGTCACGTTCTTTGCCGGCTTCGACACGCTGAAATACGGCAACGGCATTGGCAGTTCGCTTGCGCCGCTCACCTCCGGCGCCGGGCCCGGCTACGGCGCGTTCGCGGGGGTCGAATTCAAGCCGACCTCCAACCTCAGCCTGTCGTTCGGGGCCGGGTTCACCCAGCAGGACTCGGGCCGCATGGACAGCGATATCAGATCGAACATGCTGCCCGGCGAGTCACCGGCGCTCGGCGGCCTTCGGCGCTAGGAGACTATTGCGTCGGCCGCATCACCAGTTCGGGAGCGCGGCGGAGCGATTTCGGCAGATCGGGCCCGGCTCCGAAGCGCATCACGATATCGGGACGCCGCTCGCCGAGTCCGAGCGAGACTGCGAACTGCGGCCTTAGCGTCGCCACCTCGATCGGCTGGTTGACGAAGGAATATTTGAGCCCGAGCGCGGTCGCCTGCAGGCCGAACCGCTGGCAGGCACGGCCGACCGCAATCCAGTGCGACGTGTCGCTACGATCGGCGGCAAGCACGACGACACCCGCGGAGCTGTCGAGCTCGGCGCGGTATTTCCCGCTCTCGCCGCTTTCGGTGAAGAAGAACCTGAGCAGCGGTCGCGCGATCCATGCCGGCAGGGACGGGCTTCCCGAGGCCCGCGAGAACAACCCGTCCATGGTCGCGACCGCATCGGCCTCGTTGAAGCGCATCCAGCCCACGAGCTCGCGCATGAAGGCCTTGTCGCGCATTTGCGCGGCATTGCCTTCGAGCACGTAGTCGGTGATCTTTGCGATGGCGGCGCGTTCGGTCATAAGGATTGCCGAGACGTTCGGCTCCCGGCAGGCGTTCTCGAGCTGGCGCAGAATGTCGGGCGCCACCGGCTTGCCGTCGAAGGCTGCACGGGTGCATTGCCTGAGGGGAATCGCGTTGACGAGCGCCGACGCTTCGGGGCGCGCTGGCTCCAGCGCGATCCGGACTTTGTCACCGTCGACCATCGGGTTCGCGCGCCAGCCGAGCGCTGATGCCGCGAGAACGAGGTTCTCGGCGGCGCAGCCGAGGCTGACGAAAAGGTGGTGATCGTCCGGATCGACCACCGGACAGCGGCGCGCGAAATCGGGCGCAATCACGATTTCATTGCCGCGGGCGGAGAAGATCCAGGGCTGGGTGTTGTGGCTGTTGGCGGCGAGCGTGGCAAAGCGCACGAGCTCGCGGTCCCGCGGCGCCGGTTGCAGCGGCGCTCGCGACGCCCGCACCGTTTCCTCATAGGTCGTCGTCGCCGCAGTCGAGGGGCGGGCGGTGATTGCCGCCGCGGAAAGTCCGAGCGCGATGGTCATGAGTTGTCGCCGGTCGATCGCCATCATCCGCTCCACGGCCCTTTCGCCACGACGCTTCTAGCGTCCCCGGAAGCTCGGGCGGTTGACCGGTATCAAGGTTCGGATCGGCCGCGGATCAATCTGGTGAGGCGCCCGCGGCGGGCCGTCCCACGAGGCTTGCAGCTACCGCGCAAAACGCGCCACCAGCTCGACATGCGGCGTGTGGCGGAATTGGTCGACTGGCACGACGGTCTCGATCCTGTAGCCGCCGTCGATCAGCAGCCGTGCGTCGCGGGCGAAGGTTGCGACGTTGCAGGACACCGCGACGATGACGGGCACCTTGCTTGCGGCCAGCTTCAGTGCCTGCGCCTGTGCGCCCTGGCGCGGGGGATCGAACACGACGGCGTCGAAGTCGCGCAGCTCCTGCGGCACCAGGGGGCGGCGGAACAGGTCGCGCGGCTCGCACCTGATCGGCTTCAGGCCGGGCGTGCGCGCGGCCTTTGCCAGCGCGGCAACTGCGCCGGCATCGCTATCGTAAGCGGTGACGCGCGCCTTCTCGGCGAGCCGCAGCGCGAACGGCCCGACACCGCAGAAGAGGTCGAGAACCTCCTTGGCCTTGCCGACGCGCTCGGCCACGAGAGATGCCAGCGTCTCTTCGCCCGCGACGGTTGCCTGCAAGAACGAGCCCGGCGGCAGCGTCACTTCAGTGCGGCCCATCTTCACCGTCGGCGGCAGGCGCTGCAGCACCAGCTCGCCATGCCGCGTCAGCCGCGCCAGGCGATGCTGCTCGGCGACGCGCGACAGCGCCGTGACCAGCGGCGTCGGCAGCGGGCCGGAGCCGCGCACATCGACATCGAGGCCGTTCGCGGTCGCCGTGACCTGGATGTCGAGCGGCTTTGTCACCGGCATTTTGGACGTGAGCGGCTCGGCCAGCGCCCAGGCAGCATCGAGCGCGCCGTCGAGTGCGGGATCGAGGATCGGGCAGCGATGAATTGGGATGACGTCGTGCGAGCTCGCTGCCGAGAATCCGACCTTGAGGATGTCATGCGTGCCGAACCGGCCATGCAGCGTGACGCGCCTGCGCCCCACGCCATGGGCATCGACCAGCGGCGCGACCTCGCAATCGATGCCGGCCTGCGCCAGCGTCTCGACCACGATGCTGCGCTTCCAGGCATGATACGGCTCGGCCGCCCAGTGCTGGATCGCGCAGCCGCCGCAGATGCCGAAATGCGGGCAGAACGGCGCGACGCGCTCGGGGCTTGCGACGTCGACCGCCAGCAGCTTGCGGCGGTCGGGATGGTTGCCCGCGACATGGTCGACCTCGACGGTCTCGCCGCCGAGCGCATACGGCACATAGATCGCTTCACCGGCGCCGAGCGCGACGCCGTCGCCGCGATGGCCGACGTGATCGATCCTCAGGCGCTCAACCACGGCGCGCGCCCAGGAAGAATTCGATGTTGCCGTCGCCGCCGGTGATCGGCGAGGGGAACACCTCGATGTCGGTGCAGCCGAGCGAGGCGGCGAAGGCCGCGATGTCGTCGCAGATCTGCTGATGCACGGCGGCGTCGCGGATGATGCCCTTCTTGTTGTGCTTCCGCTCGGCCTCGAATTGCGGCTTGATCAGCGCCAGCAGGCTCATCGGTGCGGCCGCCAGCGACAGCGCTACGGGCAGGACGGCCTTCAACGAGATGAAGCTGACGTCGATCACGACGACATCGGGCCGCGCCGGCAGGCGTTTGCCTTCATAGGCGCGGATGTCGGTCTCCTCCATCGACACGATTTTGGGATGATCGCGCAGCGAGGGATGCAACTGGCTGGTGCCGACGTCGATGGCGAACACCAGGCTTGCGCCATTGGCCAGCAGCACCTCGGTGAAACCGCCGGTGGAGGCACCGACGTCGAGGCAGACATGGTCCTCGATCTCGATCGGGTAGCGTTCCAGCGCGCCGGCGAGCTTGACGCCGCCGCGCGACACGTAGGGGTGCGCGGGCTCGGCCTGGATCACCGCGTCCTCGGCGATGGTCTCCGACGGTTTCGTCACCTGCTTGTCGTCGGCCGTGACGAGGCCGGCCTCGATGGCCGCGCGCGCCCGTGCCCGGCTCTCGAACAGGCCGCGCTCGACCAGCAGAATATCCGCGCGTTTGCGGGAAGGGGACATCACGCTCTCATGAGACGATTCTTGAGACGATTCTTGAGACGATTCTTGGGACGATTGATGCGCTTATGGTGCAATCAATCGCGCGGCCGCCATCCGGACGCAAGCCTCGAACGCGGCGAGATCGTGCCAGACGTCGATCGGCATCGTGGCCGGCGTCACCAGCGGGCAGCCGTGCAGTTCCAGCGCATGGATCATCATGAGGTTGTCGACGAGGCCAAAATCCTCGACCGTCAGGCCCTGCGCATCGACCAGCCGCCCGTCCTCGGACGTGACGTCCACGAAACGGCCGACGCGGTCGGCATAGGTGGCGCCATCGTTGGAATAGGCGAGACACAATTTACGGCGCCCGGCCATGTAGCCAAGCTCGTAGACGGTCCCGGGATCGGCGCCGGCACCGCGGAACGGCGTCAGGTTGGCGATGATGGCGTCGGCCGCATCCATCATCGCCTCGTTGCCGCAAAAGATCTGCCGCGAGGCGTCGGGGGCGGTGAGGTCGATCTCGTTGTCGAGAGGATAAAGGCCGGTGAGCCCGAAGCGCTCGCAGATCTCGGCCTTGCGCCGGCCGATCTCGACCGCATCCGGCAGGAACACGTCGGGGCCTGCCAGATAGATTTTCATGGGGGACTGCTTCAGAAGAAATCAGGCGAGCTGCAAACCGCGGCGAAAACTGCGCTCCCTCCCCCGCCTGCGGGGGAGGGTTGGGGAGAGGGTGTCTCGACAATCGAGAGCCCCCTGGAGGAATAAGCCCTCACCCGGATCGCTTTCGCGATCCGACCTCTCCCGCAAGCGGGAGAGGTGAAACCAATCAAGCCAGCTTGACCGTCTCGGTCTTCACGTCCTTGCCGAGCGCCTCGAACACCTTGGCGACGATGCCCTTGGCGTCGAGACCGGCACGGGCGTACATCGCGGCCGGCGTGTCGTGGTCCTGGAACACGTCCGGCAGCACCATCGTGCGGAACTTGACCATGCCGCTGTCGAGCGCGCCCTGGTCTGTCAGGAACTGCGCGACGTGCGAGCCGAAGCCGCCGACCGAGCCTTCCTCGATCGTGATCAGGATCTCGTGGTCGCGGGCGAGCTTGAGCACCAGCTCGGTGTCCAGCGGCTTCATGAAGCGCGCGTCCGCGATGGTGGTCGAAAGGCCGTGCGCGGCGAGCTCGTCGGCTGCCTTCTCGCATTCGGCGAGGCGGGTGCCGAACGAGAGCAGGGCGATCTTGCTGCCCTGGCGGATCATGCGGCCCTTGCCGATCTCGAGCGGAATGCCGACCTCGGGCATCTCGATGCCGCGGCCTTCGCCGCGCGGATAGCGCAGCGAGCTCGGACGGTCGTCGATCGCGACCTGGGTTGCCACCATGTGCACGAGCTCGGCCTCGTCGGCCGCCGCCATGATCACCATGTTCGGCAGGCAGCCGAGATAGGCGTTGTCGAACGAGCCGGCATGCGTCGCGCCGTCGGCGCCGACGAGGCCGGCGCGGTCGATGGCGAAGCGGACGGGCAGGTTCTGGATCGCGACGTCATGCACGATCTGGTCGTAGCCGCGCTGCAGGAAGGTCGAGTAGATCGCGCAGAACGGCTTGTAGCCTTCGCTCGCAAGACCGGCGGCAAAGGTCACCGCGTGCTGCTCGGCGATGCCGACGTCGAAGGTGCGGTCCGGGAACGCCTTGTTGAAGATGTCGACGCCGGTGCCGGACGGCATCGCCGCGGTGATGGCGACGATCTTCTCGTCCTTCTGCGCTTCCTTGACGAGGCTCTGGCCGAACACGTTCTGGTAGGCGGGCGCGTTCGGCTTGGCCTTGGCTTGCGTGCCGGTCGCGACGTCGAACTTGACGACGGCATGGTACTTGTCGGCGGAAGCTTCCGCCGGGCCGTAACCCTTGCCCTTCTGCGTCACGACGTGGACCAGGATCGGGCCTTCCTCCATGTCGCGGACGTTCTTCAGCACGGGCAGGAGGTGGTCGAGGTTATGGCCGTCGATCGGGCCGACGTAATAGAAGCCGAGCTCCTCGAACAGGGTGCCGCCGTCCATCATGAAGCCGCGCGAATATTCCTCGACGCGGTTGGCGCGGTTGGCGATGATCTTGGGCAGGCGCTTGTTGATCTGCTTGGCCGCCTCGCGCAGCGTGCGATAGGTCTTGCCGGAATACAGGCGCGACAGATAGGCGCTCATGGCGCCGACCGGCGGCGCGATCGACATGTCGTTGTCGTTGAGGATGACGATCAGGCGCGAGTTCATCGCCCCGGCATTGTTCATGGCCTCATAGGCCATGCCCGCCGACATCGCCCCGTCACCGATGACGGCGATAACGTTGTTCTTGCCGCCGGAGAGGTCGCGTGCCACGGCCATGCCGAGGCCGGCGGAGATCGAGGTCGAGGAATGTGCCGCGCCGAACGGATCGTAGTCGCTCTCGCTGCGCTTGGTGAAGCCGGACAGGCCGCCGCCGGTGCGCAGGGTGCGGATGCGGTCGCGCCGACCGGTGAGGATCTTGTGCGGATAGGCCTGGTGGCCGACGTCCCAGATCAGCCGGTCGCGCGGCGTGTCGAAGACGTAATGGATCGCGGTGGTGAGCTCGACCACGCCGAGACCCGCGCCGAAGTGACCGCCGGTTACCGAGACGGCATCGATGGTCTCCTGCCGCAGCTCGTCGGCGACCTGGCGAACCTGCTCGATCTTGAGCTTGCGCAGGTCGTCCGGCGTCCGGATGGTGTCGAGAAGCGGCGTCTTACTGTATGCGTTCACGGCGATTTCCAATTTGTCAGCGCCGGAAGGTCGTTCCGGTGCGCGATGGGTTTGCACAATATCGGCGCAGCGCGAGTCCTTAAACCGTCGGAGCCACCTGCATGGGGCAAGGCCCCGTCTTCAAGCTTAGGTGAGCTTAAGTGCGCTCCGGTTCAGTCTCTGTGATCCCTGTCACTTAGATCGGCTTCGTCCGTCCCAGCCAATTTCATTAGCAATTTGAAGCACTTGTCGTCGGTAATCGATGCCTACGCAAGGCTAACAAAAAGCCACACTCCGCGCAGCTTTACACCAAAGCTTGGGCCAAAGCCAACCCGCTGGGGCGATTACGGGCATACGCCTGCAACCCCCGGGCCAGAGTGGTTAACTGCGGCGCCCGCGGCGGGGTTCCTGCCTTGCCCGGCTCCCCGGCAGGATTTTCGGCGAGAGGAGGGCTATTTTCCGCTCGATTCGCGGGGCCGAATGGCCCCGGCGGGGGAACTCTTCGATCTCGGTGCCCGGCCGCCCGCCCCATGAGCACACACAGCTACGTGCGATCATGAAAAAATTGCAGGCGTCCGATGCCGAAAGAGGCTTGGTCGGGGTCCCTTACTGGACGTCGAGCGGTGCGGTGCCGGTGGCCTGGCCGCTCGCATCGGTGGTGATCTTGTCGACGCGGGCTTCGGCCTGGCGCAGCAGTTCCTCGCAACGGCGCTTCAGCGCTTCGCCGCGCTCGTAGATCGTCACGGATTCCTCGAGCGGCACCTTGCCGTCCTCGAGCCGCTTCACGATCGTCTCGAGTTCCTCGATCGCGCGCTCGAAGGTGAGCCTGGAGACGTCGACTTGGGTATTTTCGGCCATATCCGTTTCCGATTGCCCGATTCGCTTGCCTCGCAGTGAAGGCGGGTTTTGCGGGCTTAATGTGGCGGGCGTCGTCAGGCGCCCATCAGGGCGCCGACATGCGCCGTAACAGATTCTTTCAGTCCTTGCAGGTCATAGCCACCCTCGAGCACCGAAACAACGCGGCCCCCGGCGGTCCTGTCGGCAAGGTCCATCAGCTTGCGCGTCACCCAGGCATAATCCTCCGCGCGCAGATTCAGCGAGGCCAGCGGATCGCGATAATGTGCATCGAAGCCCGCAGAGATGATGAGGAGCTCGGGGCTGAATTTTTCGAGCTGCGGCAGAATCAGGTTCTCGAAAGCGCTGCGGAATTCCGGGCCACCGTCCTCGGACGCCAGCGGCGCGTTGACGATGGTGTCGTGGTCGCCGCGTTCGCCCTTCGCGCCGGTGCCCGGAAACAGCGGCATCTGGTGCGTCGAGCAGTACATCACCGTGGGGTCCGACCAGAAGATGTCCTGCGTGCCGTTGCCGTGATGCACGTCGAAATCGACGATGGCCGCGCGCGTGATGCCGTATTTGCGCTGCGCGTGACGCGCGGCGATCGCAACATTGTCGAAGAAGCAGAAGCCCATCGGCTTGCCGATCTCGGCGTGATGGCCGGGCGGGCGCACCGCGACGAAGGCGTTGCGGTGCTCGCCCGCCATCACCGCTTCGGTCGCCGCGACCGCGCCGCCGACGCCGCGCATCACCGCTTCCCAGGTGCCCGGCGACATCGAGGTGTCGCCGTCGATATAGACGAGGCCGCTGGACGGCGCGATGTGGCGCAGCTCGGTGACGTAGTGCTCGTTGTGGCAGAGCGTGACGAGATCGAGATCGCCCTCCGGCGCCTGGTCGCGGACCAGGAACTGGAAGCGCTCGTGCGACAGCGCTTCCTCCACTGCGCGCAAGCGGTCCGGCCTTTCGGGATGTCCCGGCGGCGTGACGTGGTCGAGGCAGGCCTTGTGGGAGAGGAGAAGCGTGCTCATCAGGTCGGGCTCACTGGGAACGGGCTCTTGACGTCGCTTGGCGCATCCGGCGCCAAAACGCAATGCAAAACGCAATCTATGCGCTCCACCGGGAATGGCAAACGGTTGTCCCGTTCCGGCCCGTTTGATCCGGATCAATTCACGCGCAGGATGCGACTCAGCGGCAACGGGCCGATCGGCCCGTGCGCCTGGAAAAACGCGAACAACGCGTCGGCGTCGTAGCCGCCATATTGCGGCGCCGTGCCCTGTCTGGCGACCGTGAAGCCGTCGCCGCCGACGGCGAGGTAATCGTTGAGGGTGACGCGGTAGCCGCTTCCGGGCTCCATCGGCCTGCCGTTGAGCGTCATCCTCTCGGCCATCACGCGTTCGCCGAACGGCTTCGACGCATCCCAGGCGTAGCTGAACCCGTTCGACACCTGGAGGATTCGCGGCCGCTTCGGATCGAGCCATTGCTGCTCCAGCATCTCCTTGAGCTGGCTGCCTGTCAGCGTCATGGTGACGAGGCGGTTGCGGAACGGCTGGCTCGCGAACAGCTCGCCGAAGGACACCGCGCCGTTCTCCTTCGGAACGATATCGGTGCGGATGCCGCCGGGATTGGTGAGCGCGATGACAGCGCTGCCATTCATGGCCTCCTTGGTCGCGGCGAGCTGCGCGTCCGCGATGACGTCGCCGAGCGGGCTTTCACCGGCTTCGTTCGGAATGCGCGACAGCGTCTGCGTCACCGATCCGGCCGGGCGATTGGCGATCGGCGCGGCGAGCTTGTCATAGGCCTCGATCAGCGCGGTCTGCTCCGCGTCCTTCGCCAGCGAGGCATTGGCGACGATGACGTTCTCGGCCTTGGCGGCGACGATGTCGCGCGTTGCCGGATCGAGCTTGAGATCGATCGCCGTGACCAGCGTGCCGTACTTGTCGCCGCTCGTCACCAGCCGCCCGTCGATATTGCAGACATAGGCGCGATGGGTGTGGCCGCTGACGACGACGTCGACGGCGCGATCGAATTTTTTCACGATCTCGACGATCGGCCCCGAAATGCCCGGGCATTCATTGTAGTCGCCGGCAGGCTCGCCGCCTTCGTGGATCAGCACGACGATCGCTTCCACCCCGCGCGCCTTCAGTTGCGGCACCAGCGCATTCACCGTTTCGGCCTCGTCACGGAATTCGAGGCCGGCAATGCCCGAGGGCGACACGATGCCGGCGGTGCCTTTCAAGGTCAGCCCGATGAAGGCGACGGGAATGCCGTCGAACTCACGGATCTCATACGGCGGCAGCACGCTTTGACCGGTCGCCGTCTCCACGGTGGAGGCGGCGAGATAGTGAAATTTGGCGCCCGTGAAGGGATGCGGTCCCTGGCAGCCGTCGACCGGATGGCAGCCGCCGTTCTGCATCCTGAGCAGCTCGACCTTGCCCTCGTCGAACTCGTGATTGCCGACCGAGGTGATCGCGAGCCCCATCATCGAGAGCGCTTCGACCGAAGGCTCGTCGTGGAACATCGCCGATAGGAACGGGCTCGCACCGATCAGGTCGCCGGCGGCCACGAAGATCGTGTTCTTGTGCCCGTCGCGCAATTGCTTCACCAGCGTCGCCATGTACTCGGCGCCGCCGGCCGCCACCATGACCTTCTTGGCTCCGTCCTCGGGATCGTTGATGCGGATGCCGCCGGGCGGCGGCCGCAGATTGCCGTGGAAATCGTTGATCGCAAGGATGCGCAGCTCGACCGGCGCGGCGGTCTGGGCAGAGGCGGGCAGGGCGGCGAGCGCAAGGGCGAAAATGGTCAGGCGGAGAAGATGTCGCATGGAATAAGATTAGTCGTTGCGCGCGAAGATTTCACGAAGGTTCTCGCTGTCATTCCGGGGCGCGCGTAGCGCGAGCCCGGAATCCATTCATCTACCAACTCTGCGGCCCAATGGATTCCGGGCTCGCCACTTCGTGGCGCCCCGGAATGACGGGATCTACCGCTTTTTCCTGCTCGCAAACGCGTTGAACGCAGCGATGGCATCGTCCGACTTCAAGCGCTCGCCGAACAGATGGGCCTCCTGGTCGATGCGGCGGGTGAGTTGCTCCGGCGGGGCACGCAGCAGCTTGCGCGAGGTCGCGACAGCCTCGGCGGGCAGCCGGCAGATATCGCGCGCCACCTTGCGCGCCTCGACCTCGGTGTGCCCCGGCGAGACCACGGTGTTGACGAAGCCGGCGGCGTGCGCCTCCGCGGCGGTGAAGGTTCGTCCCATCACCAGCATCGCGAAGGCGCGCTGGTAACCCATCGTGTTCGGCATCAAGAGGCTGGCGGCGCCGACCGGCACCAGCCCGAGATGGATATAGGGCGCGGAGAAGGTCGCCGCGTTCGAAGCGAGCACGTAGTCGCAATGGAACAGCATCACGGTGCCCATGCCGATCGAGGCGCCGTCCACGGCCGCGATGATCGGCTTGACGTTGAGGGCGAGCGAATAGAGAAACTTGGCGCCGTCCGAAAGCGTCTCCGGGCGTGCCGTGTCGGCCTTGAGAAAATCGTCGATGTCGTCGCCGGCCGTGAACACGCCGGAGCCGCCGGTGATGATCATGCAGCGGATATCGGGGTTGTTCTGCGCGGTGTCGATCGCGCGGCTCATCTCCCGATACATGTCCTGCGTGATCGCGTTCTTCTTGCCCGGGCGGCGCAGGGTGATCACGCGCGTTCCACGCTCTTCGGCGACGATGATATTGCCATTCGGCATGATGACCCCCTGCGGTCGCCGCGACGGCTTGCCGCCGGCGAGTCTCGCAAGCATCAGCCTACATCATCTTGCAGACGTGCCAATCCGCCCGCTCGGCCTTTTCGACGACGATTCCCTTGATCCCGGCGCATGGCGCCGCCCGTCGCGGCGGTATTCCGTCCAGGGAACCATGATCGGCTGGATCGCACCGGCGCATCGCTTATGGACCATTGCGCATTGCAACAAATGGCTACAATGTTTCATTTGAAAAACCGGTGGTTGTGGTGCACGATCGTGCCGTTCCATTTGGCCGATTGCTCGATTGATGATTGCCGCGACGAGTGTCGACGAATCCTCGCTGCATTATCGCGGCTGGCGCGTTGTGCTGGCCTGTTTCCTGATGGCCTTCTTCATGTTCGGCTTCGGCCTCTACGGCCAGGGCGTCTATCTCGCCGAGCTTCAGCGCGCCCATGGCTGGCCGGGCACGCTGGTCTCCGCGGCCAGCACCTTCTCGTTTCTGCTGACCTCCGTCCTCGTCATCTTCACCGACGATCTGCTCGCCCGTATCGGGCTGCGTTCGCTGATCCTGTGCGGCCTCTCGGCGCTCGGCGCATCGACCGTTCTGCTGGCGCTGATGCAGACGCCCTGGCAGCTCTATCTTGCCTATGCGCTGATGGCGGTCGGCTGGACCGGCATGGGCACCGTGGTGATCGCGACGGTGCTGAACTCCTGGTTCGATCGTCGCCGCGGCCTCGCGCTCAGCCTCGCCTTCAACGGCGCGACCTGCGGCGGCATCGTCCTCGTTCCGCTGTTGCTGTCGCTGACCGCCAGCATCGGCTTCCGCTCGGCGATGCTGGCGGCCACGACGGTGATGGTGCTGCTGGTGCTGCCGGTGGTCGTCGGCTTCATCGGCTGGCCGGCCGGGCTGCCGCTGGCATCGGGCGAACGCCCCGCCGGTGGCGGCACGCCCGCGCCGGCCCATTCCCGCAAGGCGCTGCTCGCCAACGCGGCGTTCTGGACCATGGTGCTGCCGATCGCGATCGCGCTGCTGGCGCAGATGGGCTTCATCGTCCACCAGGTGACATTCCTCGAACCGCTGATCGGGCGCGCCAGCGCCGGCCTTGCCGTGACCATCATGGCCGCGATGGCGGTGGTCGGGCGCCTGTCGCTCGGCCTGTTCGTCGACCGGCTCGATCCGCGGCTCGCATGCGCGGCGTCGATGACGAGCCAGGCGGCGGCGCTGTTCGTGCTCCTGCAGAGCACGAGCCCGACGGCGCTGCTGGTGTGCTGTGCCGTCTATGGCTTCTCGATCGGCAACATGATCACGTTCCCACCTTTGATCATCCAGCGCGAGATCGGCTCTGCCGCCTTTGCCGCCGCGATGGGCTTGGGCACGTCGATCAGCGGCGTCGTCAGCGCCTTCGGCCCGGGCATCGTCGGCCTGGTCCGCAGCCTGACCGGCAACTACACGACGGCGTTTGCGATGTGCGTCGCGTTGGATCTCATCGCCGCGAGCATCGTGCTGTGGCGACCGGGGAGGCGGGCGAAGCTCGCAGCTCCATAGCCTGGATGGAGCGAAGCTCCAGGATGACCGACTGTGGGCCAACTGCGTCCCCAACATTCGGTGTCATCGCCCGACTTGATCTGGCGATCCAGTACTCCGAGACATCCGTAGTTTACCGAGAGGCCGCGGCGTACTGGATTCCCCGCCTTCGCGGGGAATGACAGCGGGGAGGAGGGTAGACCTTACCCCAGCAACACCGCATCCGCCGCCGCGACCGACTCCGCGCTTTCCGTCACGGTGCGCTCCAGCCCCGCCGCCTGCACCGTGATGTTCTCGGCGAAGAAGCGGGCGAGCGAGACGTAGCGCTGTGCATCGGCAAGGCCGTCGCTCTTCGCGGCGAGCGCCTCGGACGCCAGCATGCAGCCGCCGAGCGTGGCGCCGAACTGCTGCAGATACGGCGTTGCGCCGGCAAGCGCCTCGTTCGGCGCGGACGTGACGCGCTCCAGCAGCCACTTGCTGGTGCGCGTCAGCGCGTCCAGCGCTTCGCGCAGCTTTGCGCCCGTGGTGCCGAAAGCGGGGTCGTTGGAGGCTTCGACCTGCTTGACGACGGCCGAGAGCTCGTCGAGCAGCGCCCACACCGCGGCGCCGCCATTGGCCGCGAGCTTGCGCGTGACGAGGTCGATCGCCTGGATGCCGTTGGTGCCCTCGTAGATCGCGGTGATGCGGGCGTCGCGATAGTACTGCGCGGCGCCGGTCTCCTCGATGAAGCCCATGCCGCCATGCACCTGCACGCCGAGATAGGCGACCTCGTTGCCGATATCGGTGGAATAGCCCTTGGCCATCGGCGTCAGCAGCGCCGCGCGCGCGGCCGCGTCAGCGCGGACCTTTGGATCCCTGGCGCGGGTCGAAACGTCGATTGCGACGGCGGTCGCGTAGCAGATGGTGCGCGCCGCCGCGGTCTGCGCCCGCATCCGCATCAGCATGCGCTTGACGTCGGGGTGAACGAAGATCGCGTCCGAACCGTCGCCCTTCTTGCCGACGGCGCGGCCCTGCTTGCGCTCCTGCGCATAGGACAATGCCTGCTGATAGGCGCGATCGGCAACGCCGACGCCTTCGAGGCCGACGCCGAGGCGGGCCTGGTTCATCATCGTGAACATGCAGCGCATGCCCTGGTTCTCTTCGCCGATCAGGAAACCAATGGCGCCGCCATGGTCGCCCATGGTCATGGTGCAGGTCGGCGAAGCATGCATGCCGAGCTTGTGCTCCACGCCGCTCGCAAAAATGTCGTTGCGTGCGCCGAGCGAGCCGTCGGCATTGACCATGAACTTGGGAACAAGAAAGAGAGAAATCCCCTTGGTGCCGGCGGGCGCGTCCGGCAGACGCGCCAGCACGAAATGCACGATGTTGTCGGTCATGTCGTGCTCGCCATAGGTGATGAAGATCTTCGTCCCCTTGATGCGATAGGTGCCGTCGGCCTGCTTTTCGGCGCGGGTGCGCAGCGCGCCGACGTCGGAGCCGGCCTGCGGCTCGGTGAGCTGCATGGTGCCGGTCCATTCGCCCGAGACGAGCTTCTCGAGGTAGATCGCCTTCAGCTCGTCGCTGCCATGCGCATCCAGCGCCTCGATCGCCGAGGCCGTCAGCAGCGGGCACAGGCCGAAGGCGACGTTGGAGGCGCTCCAGATCTCGGTGCAGGCGGCGTTGATCGCAACGGGCAGGCCCTGGCCTCCGAACGCTTCAGGCCCGGACACCGCGTTCCAGCCGCCCTCGGTCCAGCGCTTATAGGCATCGGGCCAGCCCGGCGCAGTCGTGACTTTCCCGGCGTCGAGCTTGATGCCGTGCTCGTCGCCGACACGGTTGAGCGGCGCCAGCACGTCGGTGGCGAACTTGCCGGCTTCCTCCAGCACGGCGGCCACGATGTCGGCGTCGAAATCGCCGTAATGGCCGGCTTCCACGGCGGCCTTCAGGCCGGCGCCATGATTGAGCGACAGCAGCATGTCAGAGATTGGCGCGCGGTAGGTCATGGCTCACTCCCGTGGACAGATGTTGGCGCCGTCTTCCCATGAAACGCCGGAGGTCTCAACTGCCCGGACGCCGGCCGCCGGACGGCTCCGGCCCGGAACGGGCCTTCGTCCCGGGCGTATAATAGAGTGTGGCGCGGCCGGTCCCGGAAGCTGTGGTATTTTGCGCCTTCAGGCGGTTGAAATGCCGCGCCGCACCCTATAGACCGGCTGCGACCGAAGGGAATCTGCGGTAGCCAGTTCTTCCGCCGACCCCGGGTCGCCTGTTGGGGCGTAGCCAAGCGGTAAGGCAGCGGATTTTGATTCCGCCATTCGGAGGTTCGATCCCTCCCGCCCCAGCCAGCGCTTCCGACCAGCCTGAAATCGCGCACGAGGCCGGCCTGGCCGGGGAACTGCTGCACGGCTCTGCGACACATTGCTGCTGCACGGGGTGTCGTTCGAGATGGCTTTCCACACCTTTCGCCGGGACGCGGTGTATGTCTAAGGGGAAAATCGCGATCCGAAGGTTGCAGACAGAGCGACGCAATTCGTGGCACGATATGTTGCAGCATCTGGCGGGCCTTGCGGGTAAGCAAGGTTTGCGTCGAACTCGGAGCGGTTGATGAGGTTTCGGTCCGTTCTGAAGGCCGCTCTCGGGCTCGCCCTGATCTGTCCGGCGGCAAGCGCGTTGGCCGCTGAGGCCGATGACGACAGCGACGGCGACAAGAAGCCGGCCGTGCCGACGATGTACCTCGATCTCAGAACCTATTACGCGCAAATCCCACAGGGATCCTTGGCGTTTGGCTTTGGTCATCCCTCCTTCTTCAATGCGGTGCCAACGCTCGCCGGATCGAACGGCGCTGCATTGTCGACCGGATTGCCGGCAGCAAAATCACTCAACGTCGATCTTCCGTTTACGATCGATGTCACCGATCGCGTCTCGCTCTACGCCGGCGTGTCCGGCAGTTCCACGCAGTTTGCGGGCAGCGGATGGTCTTCGTTTGACATCACCAGTTGGAATATCGGTTTCCAGGCCGACATCTACCAGCAGAATGGCGGGAATTTCCCGACCGTGACGCTGCAATCCACGATCACCCAATCCGTTCCAAACGGCTCACTGACCGCAACGTCTTTCAACAACATTCTCGAGTTCGATTATGCTCTGGACAAGGACGAGACTCGCGGCTTTCTCGTAGGCATCCAGCACACACGCGTTGATGTGGGCAGCGCAGCGGTGAGAGTTAATCCAAATACGATCGGTTATGTCGGCGGCTATTATCAATGGCCGAATAACTGGAAGTTTACGGGGCGCGTCGGGGTACAGTCGTTCGAAGGCGCCCAGCTTCTGAACCTCGCGCCGATCCAGTCGTTCACCCAGCCCATCGTGCGACTCGATCTGGACCGCATGGACGACAATGACAACCGACTGTTTGGCTTGACCGCCGAGATCATGTGGCTGCCGAAACCGGCGTACCAGCTCACGCTCAGGACGCCACTATACGCGGTGCGCAACTAGCCGAGCGGCAGAGTCTCGCTAGTCGGCTATTGCTTGAGCTGCTTGATGAGATCTTCAATCTCGCGATTGCCTGGGATCAAGCGCGAGAGTTGCTCGGCATAGCCCAAGGCAGAGGCGGAATCACCTTTTTCGCGGCTCAGCGCGAGTGCCGCAGATAGGGTGTCTCGATCATCCGGATGCGCTTGCAAGTTGGTACTTAGAACGGCAAGGGCGCGGACATTGTTCTGGTGCGATCGTTGACCTGCATCAAAATGTCGTGCTCTTCCACAACATATCCTGCCAACCTAGCGGTCGGTCTGTCAGGAAGGTTGCGATTATGAAATCCATAACACGCAGAACTTTTGCCTGCGGAATTGCTCTGCTCCCGTCTTTCCGTTCCGCGCTTGCGCGCGCACAAGCCGCGGTCAGTCCCACCGAAGCCCGCGCAATTGCCAAGGAAGCCTATGTCTACGGCTACCCAATGGTGGATAGCTATCGCATCCAGCATGCCTATTTCGTGGATGCCAAGAACCCCGAATATAAAGCGCCATGGAACGAGCTCCGTAACTTCTCTCGTGTCTTCACCCCGGAAGACAAGGCGGTGCAAACGCCCAACTCGGACACACCCTACTCTTTCCTCGGCATGGACTTGCGGGCCGAACCCATCGTGCTCACCGTTCCGGTGATCGAAGAGGAACGGTATTTCAGCATTCAGCTCATTGACGCCTATACTTTCAACTTCGACTACATCGGGAGTCGTAGCACCGGCAACAATGGCGGTAGCTTCCTCATCGCCGGACCTAATTGGCAAGGCTCAACCCCGAAGGGGGTGACGAAGGTTTTACGCGCCGAGACCGAATTTGCGCTGGCTGCGTACCGCACGCAACTTTTCAACCCTGGCGACATCGACAACGTGAAGAAGGTGCAGGCCGGCTACAAGGTGCAGACGCTTTCGGCTTTCCTTGGCGCGCCGGCGCCGAAGGCCGCCTCCGCGATCGATTTCATCAAACCGCTTACGTCCGACACCGAAAAGACCTCGCTTGAGTTTTTCAACATCGTCAACTTCCTCCTACAGTTCTGCCCCACGAACCCCTCCGAGAAGGAACTGATGGCGCGGTTCGCCAAGATTGGCGTTGAGGCTGGCAAGAACTTCAACGCAAGCAATCTCACGCCTGAACTGAAAACTGCCATTGAGCAGGGTATGGCTGATGCTTGGCAGGCATTGGCCCAACTGCAAAAGCGAATGGATGCTGGGGAAGTAACCAGCGCCGACACCTTCGGCAGCCGAGCATATTTGAAGAACAACTACCTTTACCGCATGGCGGCTGCCGTGGTGGGCATTTACGGTAACTCCAAGCAAGAAGCGATGTATCCGCTGTATCTCGTAGATGCGGACGGTCAGAAATTCGATGGGGCAAACCGTTACACCGTGCGCTTTGCACCGGGCCAGTTGCCGCCGGTAAATGCCTTCTGGTCACTTACGATGTACGAACTGCCGTCGAGCCTGCTCTCGGCCAATCCAATTAACCGCTACTTGCTCAACTCGCCGATGCTGTCACAGTTCAAGCGCGATGCGGACGGCGGAATTACCTTCTACATCCAAAACGAGGCTCCGGCAGCAGACAGGCAACCCAACTGGCTGCCCGCACCCAAGGGTGGCTTCTTTGTCGTTATGCGTCTCTACTGGCCGAAAGCTGAGGCGCTCGAAGGGAAGTGGAAACAGCCGCCGATGCAGCGAGCAGTTTAGTTTTCGTTCCTGCCGCCGAGGCATTGCAACGTCTGTTATTGGGCCCTTCCGCGACTTCCGGCGACGTCGAAAACGCCCTGGTTATGAGTGCACGGCTTAGCCGAGCCGCTGATCCTCATCGCCAGCCTCTATTGCTTGAGCTGCTTGATCAGATCTTCAATCTCGCGATTGCCGGGCATCAAGCGTGAGAGTTGCTCAGCGTAGCCCAAGGCAGATGCGGAATCCCCTTTTTCGCGGCTCAGCGCGAGGGCCGCAGAAACTGATTCACGATCGTTGGGATGCACTTGCAAGCTGGTCCGTAGAACGGCAAGGGCGTCATCGCGGCGGCCAGAGGAGTGTAGCCCCACGGCATAGACGTAAGCATAGCGCGGTTGACCGGGGTCCAGCTCCGCTGCTTGACGCAATTCACCGAGCGCCTCATCGGCGCGCTTTTCCCGCACGAGCACGAGGCCGAGCGCGTGGTGAAGTGAGGCATTTTGCCCGGACTTGGTCAGGGTCTGGCGAAGAATGCGTTCGCCATCGCTGTCGCGCCCAAGCTGCCGGTAGAGATCGGAAAGATTGATGGCGGCAGGCGGGAACGATGGATCAAGCCTGAGGGCCGCCCGATATTCGGCCTCGGCTTCGGCGGCACCGGCCTGTCTTGCAAGGAAGTTGCCGAGCGCAGCCCGGGCGTCCGGACGATCCGCATTCAATTTCTGCGCCGCCACGAATTCGGCAGCGGCTTGCGTGAACTTGTTGCGATCGGCGGCCGGCTGGCGCGATGGCGGAACGGAGGCAAGAAGCTCGGCGGCGCGGATGCGCACGCCGCGCACCGGATCGGTCAATTGCGCAGATGCGAGCGTCCAGAGCTGGTCGGCCGGAATGCCCTCCAGCGCATCGAGCGCGCCCAATCTCACGAGTGGATCGGGATCGGAGAGAGCGCGACGGATCAGATCGGCGTCGGGAGCGGGCAACTCGGCCAGCGCGCTGGCGCGGACTATCCCGGGAGCGTCATTCGCGACAACGGCCGAAAGGAGAGCCTGCGCGTCGGCCGCTTCGCTCCATGCCGCATGAAATGCCCGCGCATAGGCCTGAAAACCCAGGCGCTGCGGACCGAACCAGGTTTCGACCTGTTGCGCCGCCCATGCGGCGGGCTTGTCGCGATGGCAGTCGTTGCAGGCATTCGGTGTGCCAAGCCGCACCGACAAGTCGGGGCGGGGGATGCGGAAGCCGTGGTCGTGGCGGCGATCGACAACCATGTAGCGACGTTCCGGCATGTGGCAGGAGGCGCAACCTGGCGGCGGCGATACATTGGCATGCTGCCGGTGGGCGGCAGCTTCATACTTGGCCGGCGCATGGCATTGCGCACAGACGCCATCGCCGGGTGCTTTGAGTGCCGCACTGTGCGGATCATGGCAGTCGCTGCAGGTGACGCCCTTGGCGAACATCTTGCTCTGCTTGAACGAGGCGTAGTTGTAGGTCTCCTCGTCGTCGCGCATCTGGCCGTCGGCATGGAAGCGTTGCCGGTCGAGCAGCGACACCCGATGGGTTTCCGACAGGGACTTGCCCGGCATCCAGTCTTCGGAGAACTGTCCGCGTCGCGCGTGGCAGCGCCCGCAGGCCTCGACTTCCTTGCGCAGCGTTGCCGGAGGCGCGCTGCGCTTCGGAGTCATGGTTTCGGCATCGGCTGACCAGGTGATGCCCGAGCGTTCGTCGAACCGGACAAGCAGGCCCTTGTCCGGGCTGCGCGCTGCAGGCTTCTGGTGCGCCCATGCAACATGTCGCGAGCCTGCGCCATGACAGGCCTCGCAGCCGACGCTGATCTCGGAGAAGCTGGTCGCGAACCGGTCCTTCGCGGCGTCGTAATTCTTGTGCACGTTCGTCGAGTGGCACTCGGCGCACATGAAATTCCAGTTCTGATTGAGCCTGGTCCAGTGCAGGGGATCGCTGCTGGTGACGGCAGCATCCGGATAGAGATGGAACCAGCGCTGCCCGCCCTGATCTTTGGGGCGCGTGTCCCATGCAATCGACAGAGCCTGGATGCGCCCATCGGGGAATTCGATCAGATATTGCTGCAGGGGATCGACCCCGAAGGCGTATTTCACCTCGAACGTCGCAAGCTTGCCGTCCGGCCCGTCTGTCTCGATCAGAAATTTCCGGTCCTTGCGGAAGAAGCGCGAGCGCGTGCCGGCATATTCGAACGCGGCGTCGTTGAAGTCGCCGCGGACCGACGTGTCGGTCGCGTGATCCATGGCGTGGCGATGTTGCGAGCTTTGCCACAGCCGCGTCTCCGCCTGGTGGCAGCCGCTGCACGCCTGACTGCCGACAAAGCTCAGTTCTGCCTCGCGGGTCGGCGGAGACGAGATTTCGGACGTCTTGAACCAGGAAAGCCCGCTTGCGAGCAGAAAAAACAGCGCACCCGACCCGATTGCCAGCAGCGCGGCAGTTCGCAGGCGGAATGTCGGCGCGGGGCGTCGAGCGGGAGCCGAACGGCCTTGTTCAGGCCGGGCCTTCGTGGGGGCCTGCTGACGCCTGCGGCTCTTTCGAGAACCCTTCGTCACGTCCGATCACCCATCGCGTGCTGCGCAGGAAGATTTACATGCGAAGGTCGTTGTCGTGAAGGGCAATTCGGGTTTCGCGAGCGAGGTCGATGAGCGAGGCGCAGAACATCAGGAGCGCGGCCATGAACAGCATCGCAACGCCATATTCGTGGGCCACGTTGAACAGCGCACTGATGAAGGCAACGATGATGATGAGGGCGGTGAGGATCGCAGAGAGGATGGAGCAGAACAGCGACCTGTTCAAGAGCGACGCCCGGTGCCGCAGCCGGGGAATATCCGTCTTGAGGTAAGCCTTTGAGGCATCACCATCGGTGATGCCGTGAAGAAATTGGGCCCGGTCGACCACCCGGTTGATACGGGAAACGAGGACCGAGATGAAGGACGCGACGGCTCCCAGCAGGAAAGCCGGAGCCGCCACGTTGCCGATGATCCGTGCCAGCTGGTCGATCGAAGGCGTTACCGGTATTAACTGAACCACGTTCTCCATCTTCGCTCGATTCTCCAGCTTCCTCAGGTGTCGCGAATGCGCCGGATGGACGAGATATTGAGCGTGTCGTCCTTCAGCGCAGTCTTGGTCTGGCAGATCCGAACGCTGAGATTGAAGGACAGGTTTGGCGGGCAGGCAGCGCGGCACCTACTGCGGTTGCGATGAAATCGCGGCGACGAAGGGCAATCGCTCCCGGTTCGGGAGCGCCGTCGAGCTTCGACACGTCGGTGCCGCCCTGCCATACGCTGGACAGCAGCCATCACTCCATGCACTTCCGGACGAACTGCACGCGTTCCACAAGCCCAAGGCCTTTCGCCTGCTTGCGGCAGCCTTCCAGTTTGTCGATGCGCAGCTCGACCTTCTGAGCCAAATTGAGTCCGATGTCGCCCGAAACCTGTGGCGCGGTGCCACCGGTCGGGGCCGTCTCGGCATCGGCGGACGGACCGTCTCCGGCGGCCCGCGCCGCAGCCTGCAGGCGCTTGATGTCTTCGGGCGACAGCTTTGGCCGGTCGATGTTCAGCGTGATCTTGTTCAGCTTGCCGGTGAAGGTGAACGGCGTGCTGTAGTCGTTATCGTCGACCGGCGTGCCGGTATCGGAACCGATGTCGAGCGATTCGTCGAACTGCAGGATGAAGGGAAGCGTATGCTCCATCTTTTGGGTTGCGACCTCGGTGCCGTCAACCTTCAGCACCCCGGTGCCGCCCTTGCCGACGCCGCTGTAATCGCCGAACGCCATCGTCGCCGGACCGAGTCCATCATACCTGAAATCGAATTCAAGTATGTGCTTGCCGGGCGTGAGGTCCGGTCCTTCCCAGCGAACGCGCTTGAGATCGACCAAATTCCAGGTGAACACCGGCTTGTTCTTCAACACGTAGAAGCCGTAACCCGCGAACCGGCCGCCTTGGGTGATCAGCATGCCGTCGCTGCCGCCCTGAGGTATCTCGATCTCGACCTTGAAGTTGTAGGATGTATTGAGGACGCTCGGCGCGTCGCCGTTCGGAGTGCCGGTGATCGGCCTTGTCCAGACGAACTGCGAGCGGCCTGCGCTCAGGCTCGGCCGCGGTGCGAGGGCTCTGGCGACCAGCGTCGAGTCGAGCGGGAACACCTGGTACTTCGTTGCCTCCTTGACGAACAAATCCTGCAGTTCCTTGAGCTTCGCCGGGTTCTTTGCGGCGAGATCATCGGACTGGGTCCAGTCATTGCGCAGGTCGTAAAGCTCCCATTGGAAGTTCGCCGGGTCGACAGTCTTCGCGACCGTCACCCAGGGCGGCCGGATCACCGTGGTGCTGGCGATCCAGCCGTCGTCGTAGATGGCACGATCTGCCATCATCTCGAAATATTGCGTCTTGTGCGTCGTGGGCGCATTCGCGTTGGTCTTGTCGAAGGTGTACATCATGCTGACACCCTCGATCGGGCTCTGCTTGATGCCATCCACCATGTCGGGCTGCTTGATCTTCGCCGCTTCGAGAATGGTCGGAACAATGTCGATGACGTGGTGGAACTGGTTGCGAATCCCGCCCTTATCCGTGATCACCTTCGGCCATGAGATCGCCATGCCTTGGCGGGTCCCGCCGAAGTGCGACACGATCTGCTTGGTCCAGGAGAATGGCGTATCGAACGCCCAGGCCCAGCCGATCGACATGTGGTTGTAGGTACGGTCGGTGCCCCAGACGTCGTAGAAATACTTTAGCTGGTCCTCGACCGATGGATTGGCACCGTTGAACATTGCCATTTCGTTCGGAGTGCCATTGGGCTGACCCTCGGCGCTGGTGCCGTTGTCGCCCTCGATGTATATGATCAGCGTGTTGTCGAGCTTGCCCATGTCCTCGACTGCCTGGATCACGCGACCGATCTCGTTGTCGGCGTAGGCTGCATAGGCGGCGAACACATCGGCCTGGCGGACGAACAGCTTCTTCTCGTCGGCGCTGAGCTGATCCCATTCCTTGATCAGATCCTTCGGCCACGGAGTCAGCTTGGCATTCTGCGGGATCACGCCGAGCTTCTTCTGGTTGGCGAAGATGGTCTCTCGCAGCTTGTTCCAGCCATCGTCGAACAGATGCATGGCGCTGATCTTGTCGACCCATTCCTTGGTCGGGTGATGCGGCGCATGGGTCGCGCCCGGCGCAAATTTGATGAGGAAGGGCTGATCGGGCGACAGCGCGTTCATCCGGTTCATGTAGTCGATGGCTTCGTCGGCCATCGCCGTCATCAGGTTCCAGCCCGGCTTGTCGACAAAGGGATAGATCGGCGTTGTGTTGCGGACCAGCGTGCCCGACTGCCACTGGCTCGTGTCGCCGCCCATGAAGCCGTAGAAATATTCAAAGCCCATGCCGGTCGGCCATTGATCGAACGGTCCGGCCTGGCTCGCCTGATATTCCGGTGTGTTATGGTTCTTGCCGAACCACGCGGTGTGGTAGCCGTTGTCGGTGAGGATGCGGCCGATCGTGGCCTTATCTTTGGTGATGATGCTGTCATATCCGGGAAAGCCTGTGGCTTGCTCTGCGACCACCCCGAAGCCGGCCGAATGATGATTGCGCCCGGTGATCAGCGCGGCGCGGGTTGGCGAGCACAGTGCGGTCGAATGGAAATTGGTATAGCGCAGACCGTCCGCGGCGATGCGGTCGAGCGCCGGGGTCGGGATGACGCCGCCGAAGGTGCTCGGTACGCCATATCCTGCATCGTCCGTAATGATCAAAAGGACGTTCGGTGCGTTCCTGGGTGGCACAATACGCGCCGGCCAGTACGGCTTCGAATTCGTTGCCCCCTGTTCGATCTTGCCCCCAAACTTCTGCGGCGGCGGTGGAAGCTGGTCGCCGGGAATGGTGATGGTCGCAGCCGGGGAGCCCGGAGGCGGCGTGGTTGGCTGCGCTTGCTGTGCAAACGCCGGGGATATCGCCGATGCCAAAAATAGTACGGAAGCAATCGCACGAAAATTCATTGCAAGCCCTCCTGAGAGGCGCTCAAACGCGCGGATGCTGTCATTCTTCAGGATCATGCAGAGAGTGACGTTGATGCAGATCAACCCACGGCATCCTGAAGATCGGTTTCAGCCGCTATATCGAGAAGTCTTCTGCGCTCTCGCGATCTCTCTTGGCTAACCAGGCGTGACCGAGGAAGATCACAAGGATCGCGTGGAGCGCGATCGCCGGCCATAAGAGGATGCCAGTTAACTGGTGGCCGATCGCGAGGTAAAGGAGGTAGATTGCTGCCAGGACGTTGTAGGTCATCAGCGCGCGAACGGATGATGGCAGTGGGCCTACCGCGCCAGAAGGCCAGGTGGCGAGTGTCAGTCCGAGCAGAGCGATAGCCGTCAGCCGGCCGAGCGCGCTGCCGGCATCCGAAAATTCACTGCCGAATACCAGCCGGGCGAACCATGACGGTCGAGCGAACAGGACGAGACCGGTCGCCGCGGCCTCGATGGCCGCGGCGAGAACGGTCCATCTTGCGATCTCCATGCCTTTCAACATACCGATCTCTGCCGACGCCCGAACTCATCCCACGCGTCTGACTGGTGGAATCTTGTAGGTGCCATCGAGCAACGGCTTGCTCGGCTGGTACGCGCGGATGGTCAAGTTGAACGGAAGACTCGGCGGACAAGGCAGCCAGTTTGCTTCCTTGTCGGCGCCAGGCGTCGTGGCCTGGATGTAGATATCCAGCGAGCCGTCCGCGTTGTACTTGAGTGGCATTCCGGAAAGAATCCCGTAGCGGTCAATTGAGTTCCGTACGTAAAAATTCTCGCGATAGGGCGAGACGGACCAGACGCCGCTGGCCGAGGGCGGAAAGTCATCCTTGCCGAAATGCAGAACGTACCTGGCGGCACCATCCAGAACATTGCCATCGCCGTCCACGAATGCACTGGGATACACGGCATCATCGGAGGTCAACGCACCAAGTCCGAGCCAGGCGATCAGGGCGCGGGTGTTGTAGTCGGTGCCATATCTCCCGATATTCAGCATGTTGATCCAGCCGTTCACAGACGGCGCTTCGTAAGGTCCCTCCTGAAACTTCAGCCATACCTCGCCCGGTGCGCCGTTCAGGCCCTTGATGATGGCGCGATCCAGCTTGCTGGTGTCGAACTCCTTGCCAGGTTCGATGCCGATCTTCTTGAGTTTCTCGAGCATCTTGGTGTCGGCCGGATAGGGCGGGTTGTCCTTCAACAGCGTCGCCAGACGCTTGAAAAACATCTCCCCCGTCATCAATCGCACCTGATCGTACGGAGTTGTGGTGAGGTCCACGGCAGGATCGATCGGAACGTCGCTGGGCGGCATATACGGCTTGCCCCATGCGCTGAGCGGCGTGATTAGAAGCTGATCCTGCAGGGCATGGATTTCCGGAAAGTCCTGCGGGCCCGCGGCCGACATCTGCACGAGCAACCATGCAAAGCGCGTCGGGCATCGGTAGACGTCCTTGATGTCCGACGGCGCGGTGCCGTTCCACTTGGGCCCGGCGACGAGGAACTTGCCTGCGCCCGTGCCGGTGGTGCGGCTGCCGATCGAGCCAAAATCGTCGGTCCACATATTCATCAACTGCAGGACGATGTAACGCCCCTTCGTGTCGGGGTGCGAGGCAACAAGCGGCTCCTTGTCGAGATCAAGAACGGCGAACAACCACACCGAGTTGACGCTGATCCGCACGACATCCTTGAAATCCGGGCTGACGTAGCCCTTCATCCGACCGAATTGGTTGATGGGTGCCTTGTATTCTCCCGACTTTGATGTCGCCGTGATCACGCCATTTGTCACGTCCATCATGACCAGCGGGAAGCCATAGACGTAGCACTCCATACCAAGCAGGTACGCGATCTCCTCTTTCACATCATCTTTCAGGTCCTTAAGGTCTCCCAGCTCTCCCTTCAGAAATTGGCCTAGTTCTTCCGCTCGAGTCTGCGCGGTGCTCGATCCTGGCAGCGTGGCGGCCGCGCCCAGCGCCAGAGCGCCCAGACCCAGATCACGGCGGTGGATCCTGAACGAATTCATCCACTGATTGGCGATGTTCATGGCGATCTCCTGTGCCTTGAGTTCAATCGCGGGTTCAATGCAGTGCTAGTTCTTGCCTGTCGTTTGTGACTTCGGCTCAGGTTCGAGCTTGAAGGTCAGTTTGTTGATCTTGCCGGTGAACTTGAACGGAGTGTCGTAGCGATACTCCACGAGGGCCACTCCCGTGCGGGTGTCCTGGCCGACATCGAAGGTCTCATCCTCGGGGAACGTGACAGGTATGGTGTGCTCCAGGGAATTCCTGGCTACTTCCTTGCCGTCCACCGAGAGCACGCCCGTGCCACCTTTGCCCAGGCCCGGTTCATCGGGCTTGAAGTCGAAGGCGATGGTGTGCTTGCCGGCGCTCAGCTCGGGACCCTCCCACGTCGTGCGCTTGAGGTCGAGCAGGTTATAGAGGAACACCACCTTGCCTCGGCCGACGCCAAACTCGCCTTTGCTCAGGAACAGGCCGTAGCCTCCGAAGCGGCCGCCATGGGTGACGATCATCCCCTCAGCTCCGCCTTCGGGAATGTCCACTTCAGCGGTGATGCTGTAGCTCTTGTTCAGGATGTCGGGCGCCGCACTGGCGGGTGTGCCGATCAGTTCGCCCGAATACGTGAAGACCGTTCGTCCGGCCGTGAGACTCGGGCGCGGCGTGTTCCAGCGCGCCAGCGTCGAGTTGTCGAGCGGCAGCACGTTGTATTTCTTCGCCTCGGCGTAGAAGAGATCCTGCAGTTGCCTGAGCTTGTCCGGCATCTTCGCCGCGAGGTCGTTGAACTGCGTGGGATCTTCCTGAACGTTGTAGAGCTCCCAGTTGTAGCCGGTGATCACGTCCGGCGGCGTCTTGGTGCTCAGCTCCCAGGGGAGCGTCGCAGGCGTCGTGGCCGCCACCCACCCGTCCTGATAGATGGCGCGATTGCCGAGCATCTCGAAATATTGCGTGGTGTGGCGCGACGCTGTGTTGGCGTTCGCCTTGTCCCACGTGTACGTCATGCCGACGCCTTCGATGGGAATCTGCTTGATCCCGTTGATCGTGTCGGGTTGCGAAATGCCGGTCGCTTCGAGAATGGTCGGCACGATGTCAATCACGTGGTGGAACTGGCGGCGGATGCCGCCGACGTCCGTGATGTGGCCCGGCCAGGACATGGCCACGCCCTGGGCCGTCCCGCCGAAGTGTGATGGCACCTGCTTCACCCACTTGAAGGGTGTATCCATCGTCCACGCCCAGCCGGCCGCGAAATGCGGGAAGGTCCGCTCCGATCCCCAGAACGGATACCAGAGCAACTGATCCTTCACCGGCACGGGAACGCCATTGAAGGTGGTGAACTCGTTCGGTGTGCCGTTGAGCATGCCTTCGGCGCTCGCACCGTTGTCGCCGCCGATGTAGATGATCAGGGTGTTGTTTAGCTCTCCTAAGTCTTCGACCGCCTGGATGACCCGTCCGATCTCATGGTCGGCGTAGGCGAGATAGGCGCCATAAACATCCGCCTGCTTGATGAAGAGCTTCTTTTCGTCCCAGCTCAGCGAGTCCCACTCCGGCAGGTCCTTCGGCCACGGGGTGAGCTTGGCGTTCTCGGGCATGATGCCGAGCCGCTTCTGGTTGGCGAAGATCTTCTCGCGTACCTTGTTCCAGCCCTCGTCGAAGAGGTGCATGTCGCTGATCTTCTTGACCCACTCGGGCGTGGGGTGATGCGGCGCATGTGTGGCGCCCGGCACGTAATAGACGAAGAACGGCTTGTCCGGCGCGACCTCCTTGAGCTGCTTCATGTGCTGAATGGCCTCGTCGGCCATCGCGGTTTCCAGATTCCAGCCGGGATTGCCCTGGAAGGGATAGATCGCCGTCGTGTTGCGGAAGAGATTCGGCTGCCACTGGCTCGCATCGCCGCCGACGAAGCCGTAGAAATAATCGAAGCCCATTCCGTTCGGCCATTGGTCGAACGGCCCGGCCTGGCTCGACTGATAGGACGGCGTGTTGTGATCCTTGCCGAACCACGAAGTCGCGTAGCCGTTCGCCTTCAGAATGGTGCCGATCGTGCCTTTCTCGATCGGGATGATCGAGTCGTAACCCGGGAAACCCGTTGCGATTTCGCCGACCACCCCATAGCCGACCGAGTGATGGTTGCGTCCGGTGATCAACGCTGCGCGGGTCGGCGAGCATAGCGACGTCGAATGGAAGTTCGGGTAGCGCAAGCCGGCCTTTGCGATCCGGTCCATGCTGGGCGTCGGGATGATGCCGCCGAAGGTGCTCGGTGCGCCAAAACCCTGGTCATCCGTCATGATCACTAGCACGTTCGGCGCGCCCTTGGGCGGCACGACGCGCGGCGGCCACCATGGCGTCGACTCGGATGCCTTGTCCTTGATGACCCCACCGAACTTCGGATCGGGAGGCGGGAGCTGGTTGCCGGGAATGGTGATCGTCGCGGCCGGGGAGCCCGGAGGCGGCGTGGTCGGTTGTGCTTGCTGCGCAAATGCAGGGGCGGATATCGCCGATGTCAAAAATAGTATGGAAACAATCGCACGAAAATTCATTGCATGCCCTCCTGAGAGGTGCGCAAAACGCGCGGATGTCGTCATCCTTCAGGATCATGCAGAGAGTGACGTTGATGCAGATCAACCCACCGGGGGCGACGCCGAGGGGCAGCGTCGGTCGCCCGGCTATCCTAACCAGCAGGGCACGCTCATCTTTTGTATGGGTTTACCGGTGCCACGCGGGTCAAGCATCTGCAACACGCCAGCACGTTGGAGAGCAGAACGCGCTCACACTCGCCATCGTGTACCGGACGGGCCGAACGACGGACCTTGAGCGAAATCAACGGGACGAAATTTCAGGGTCGCACACTTCCAAGGGCAAGCTTTCCTGACCTTCACCCCGGATCGACAGCGACCCGCTATGCGCGTCCACAAGCTCAATCATCCCGTCGCCGGTGCCGTGCTCGCGATCACCTTGGTTGCAGCAATTTCGTTGGCGTCCTGGCAGAAGCTTCCTGCGAAGCACCGGCTTGCAATCAAGAGCGATCGTCTCGAGCAAATCGATCCTCGTGACCCGGGGCTCGGTTGTGCGCAAGCCGTGTGGCCCTATGGATGTGGTTGGCAACTGCCTCCGGAAAGACGAGAGACGAAAAGGCACTTCCCAAAACGGCGGCAGGGATTGCTTTGGTTTTTCTCATGACCAGGCGCGAGGTGTTCACCGCAGCGGCTCGACCTTTGCAGCCATGTCGGGCGCACGGTTGACCCTGTAGGTCGCGTTGCCACACTTCAGCACCCACACGGCGTGGTCGGGCTTTGATCGTTGTCGATCCCTGACTGCACCGAGTGGCTTGTCACAGGCAAAGCCTTGCATGCGTATCTGCGCCGCGAGCATGCTCTGCGGCGTTTCCTGAGCGGCTTGGGCGGGCCCTGTCGTCAGTCCGCCCATCGTGCTTGCCAGCACCAGTACACCAAGCGTCCTGTAAACGTTACCCTCCTGCTGTGACCGGGGACCTGCCTTCGCGAGCTTTGGCATGAATCATGTGGCCGGAACCTTCCGTTCGCCAACGAACCTACTGCTTGTCTCGCATTGTCTTCGCGACCGTCTCCTTTTCCGCGGGCGACATCTCGTTCGGCCCGAGCTTCACCGTCAGCTTGTTGAGCTTGCCGGTGAAGCGGAATGGCACCTGATAGTCCTGGTCATCCACCGACGTGCCGGTATCGAGGCCGACGTTGAAGGTCTCATCCCACATCAGGGTTATGGGAAGACTGCGCGGCATCGGATGGCTGTCCACCACCTTGCCGTCCACCTTCAAGGTGCTGGTGCCGCCCTTGCCCAGGCCCGGTCCGTCATATTTCCAGTCGAACTCCAGCGTGTGCTTGCCCGGAGCGAGCGTCTCCTTGGCCTGCCACTTGACGCGCTCCAGGGCGACCAGATTCCAGGTAAACACCGGCTGGCCCTTCAGCAGGTAGAAGCCGTAGCCGGCGAACCGGCCGCCGTCGGTCATCAGCATGCCGTCGCCGCCGCCTTGGGGAACGTCGACCTCGGCGGTGACCGTGTACGACCGGTTCAGCAGGCTCGGCGCGGAGCCTGTTTCCGGGAACGGCACGTTGCTCAGCTCACCCGAATAGGTGAACTGGGTCCGGCCCGGAGCGTAGCTCGGCTTGTGCGAAATGAACCTGGTCAAACGCGTGTCGTCGAGCGGGAACACCTGGTACTTCGCAGCTTCCATGGTGAACAATTGCTGCATGTCGCGCAGCTTGTCCGGCATCTTGGCGGCGAGGTCGTTCGACTGCGTCCAGTCTTCGTTGATATTGTAGAGCTCCCAACGGTAGGCGTTCATGACGTCCGAGGGCGGCTCCGCCAAACTGAGGTCCCAAGGCGGGCTCAGCGGAGGCGTCGAGGCCATCCAGCCATCCTGATAAACGGCCCGCTTGCCGAACATTTCGAAGTACTGCGTCGTCCTCCGGCTGGGCGCGCTGCCACCTTCCCAGGTGTAGGCCATGCTCACGCCTTCGATCGGCTTCTGGGCGATGCCGTTGACCGTCACCGGCTCGGGGACGCCAACCGCCTCGAGGATTGTCGGCACGACGTCGATTACATGGTGGAATTGGTGACGGATGCCGCCAGCGTCCTTGATCCGCGCCGGCCAGGCCATGGCCATGCCGTTGCGGGTGCCGCCGAAATACGACGCGATCTGCTTGGTCCATTTGAAGGGCGTATCCCAGGCCCACGCCCAGCCCACCGCGTAGTGCGGGTAGGTCTGGTCGGAGCCCCAGGCGTCATAGAACTTCATGTTCATTTCGACCGTCGGGTGCACGGCGTTGGCAACCGCGAACTCGTTGTAAAGACCATGGAGCGTGCCCTCCGGGCTCGCGCCGTTGTCACCGCTGACGTAGATGACGAGCGTGTTGTCGAGCTTGCCGGTGTCCGCGATGGCCTGGATGACACGACCAATCTCGTAGTCGGTGTAAGCTAGATACGCAGCATAGACGTCGGCTTGCCGGGTGTAGAGCTTCTTCGCCTCGGGCGAAAGCGTATCCCACTTCGGGATGCTGTCCGGCCAGGCCGTTAGCTGCGCGTTCTGCGGAATCACACCCAGTCGTTTCTGGTTAGCGAAGATCTGTTCACGCAGGTCGTTCCAACCCTTGTCGAACAGATGCAAATCGCTGATCTTCTTGATCCACTCGGGCGTCGGATGGTGAGGCGAGTGCGTGCCGCCGGGCGCGTAGTAGATCATGAAGGGACGGTCGGGCTGGACGTCGTTCAGCATCTTGATGCGCCCGATCGCCTCATCGGCCATCGCGGTGATCAGATTCCAGCCGGGATTTCCCTGGAAGGGTTGGATCGGAGTGGTGTTGCGGAAGAGATTGTTCGGCTGCCATTGGCTCGTGTCATCGCCTGGGAAGCCATAAAAGTAGTCGAAGCCCTTGATGGGTCCGGTCGGCCAGTTGTGGAAGGGGCCAGCCTGGCTCGCCTCCCACTGCGGCAGGTTGTGGTCCTTGCCGTACCACGAGGTGTCGTAGCCGTGCTGCCGAAGGATCTCGCCGATGGCGACGGCATCGCGCGGGATGATGCTGTTGTAGCCGGGGTAGCCGGTCGCCTGATCGACGACGACGCCAGTACCCACCGAGTGATGGTTGCGGCCGGTGAGCAGCGCCGCGCGCGTTGGCGAGCACAGTGCCACGGTGTGGAACGCCGTGTAACGCAGACCCGTCTGGGCGATACGGTCCAGCGCCGGCGTCGGGATCACGCCGCCGAAGGTGCTTGGCGCGCTAAAGCCGACATCGTCCGTCATGATCAGCAGCACATTGGGCGCGCCCTTTGGCGGGACAATGCGCGCCGGCCAGTACGGCTTCGATTGCACGGCGTTGGGATTGATCTCGCCCCTGAACGGCTGCGGCGGATTCGGCAGATACCTGCCGTCGATCGTGGTCGTCGCCCCGGGCGAACCGGGAGTGCCAGTGGTTTGCTGGGCGTTGGCGTTGAGGGCTGTCAACGGCATCAGCAAGAGAGCAGCGAGCAGAAAGCGCGAACTAATTCGGCGATGCAGGTTCGAGGCGCTCATCATTGGCTAACTCCCGAAAACCGAACTGATCTGACTTGGCTGGAGGCCGAAATCTTCTCTCCTGGTCGGCGGTACGTAGCCCCTACGTGAACCTCGGGGCAGTTTCCGTCTTAATCTGATCAAGACGGATCGCGCGCGAGCGGTGCTTTGAGCAGCTCGTGGCGTTATGTTTGCGGTGCAAATGCTGGAGGCGTGACGGTGAAGGCAGCGATCAGCGCAATAAGTATCTTGCGAGTATCCATTGCAATATACTCCGAACACGCGCGAACACTCTACTTCGGATCGCATCCGGCTGTCGAGCGCTGACCCAACTCGATGACACCCGAACGATGCCGGAGACATGAGCGACACAAACGGCTGAGGTTTGCTCGCTTATCATCCCGCACGAGTGCGTGACGAATGTCACAGCGACTTAACCAAGAGCGTTCGATGTGGCCGCCGCCTCTGGCAGGGGCACTATCTTGCAGTCTTCTTGCTACACACGGGCGCTGCTTGCCTAGATATGGATACCTCCGGTCAACGATGCTGTCGGTAATCCTACGGGCCAGCGGCGATGCTGAGTGCCTTTAGCGCAACATGTTGAGCCGAATCTGACGAAGTCGTTACCTTGGAGCAAGACATTGAATCGCCGATCGATACACTGTCATTCGTCGGCGGGAGGACGAGCGGATGAAGCGGTACCTATCCGAGCCAAAGTCTCATTGTCGGCTTATTCGCGCAACGATCGGTCTGGCTATGGCATTGGCCGGAGTCTCGTCCGACCCAGCATATGCCGACGAGGATGGCGTTTCATACTGGCTTCCGGGGCGCTTCAGCAGCCTCGCGGCAGTCCCTGCGGTCCCCGGCTGGTCGATGGCCGAGGTCTATTATCACACCAGCGTGTCGGCCTTCGGTAACGCAGCCGCGGCAAGAGAAATCCGCGTCGGCCGGATCCCCGCTAACGTCAATGTCGATTTGAATCTGCGTTTAAACGCGCAGGCGGACCTTGTCCTGCTCAACCCGACCTACACGTTCGCCACGCCGGTACTTGGCGGACAATTGGCAATCGGCATCACCGGCTTGTTTGGCCGATCCGCCGCAACCCTCGACGGAACGCTGACAACAGCGGTCGGGCCCTTTGTGACGACCCGCACGGGGACCCTCTCTGATTCAATCACCTCGGTGGGCGATCTGTATCCGCAAGCAACGCTGAAGTGGAACGCCGGCGTCCACAATTTCATGACCTATTTGACCGGCGACATTCCTGTTGGCGCCTACTCTCCAACCCGTCTTGCTAACCTCGGCATCGGACACGGCGCGATCGACGGCGGCGGCGGCTACACCTATTTCAATGAGAAGGCGGGGCACGAATTTTCCGCAGTCGCCGGGTTCACCTACAATTTCAAGAATCCTGACACGCAATATCGGAATGGCGTCGATTTCCACATCGATTGGGGTGCTTCGCAGTTTCTCTCGAAGCAGCTCTTCGTCGGGCTGGTCGGCTACTACTATCAACAGGTCACGGACGATTTTGGTCAGCCCCCGATCCTTGGGGGTTTTCGGTCGCGCGTGGTGGGAGTCGGTCCTCAGATCGGATACCTGTTTCCGGTCGGTGACCTGCAGGGATATTTGAACCTGAAAGGGTACGGCGAGTTTGCCGCAGAAAATCGGCCAGCCGGCTGGAATACGTGGCTGACTTTCTCGCTGTCGCCAATGGCGCCGACCAGCACGGTCGCGCCGACGCGAAGGATCGTGACGAAGTAAACGCGGCCTACGTTCGTCATCGCGCTTCGATTCTCTCAGCGATTCAGTGACGGGCTTTGGCGACCTGATCCCCCAGTTCGCACTGCGCTGGAATGCGGGCGTCAACAACTATATGACCTACGTCATGGGTGACATCCCGGTCGGCGCGTACCAGTCCGCGCGCCTCGCCAATATCGGGCTCGGACATGGGACGATCGATGCAGGCGGTGGCTACACCGATTTCAATCCGCAGACCGGCCATGAACTCTCTGGCGTGCTCGGCTTCACCTACAATTTCAAGAACACTGACACGCAGTATCAATGCGGCGTCGGCATGTACTTCGACTGGGGCGCCTCTCAAATCCTGACCAAGCCAATCCAGATCGGTCTGGTGGGCTACGTCTATAAGCAGCTCGGTTGCGATAGCGGCTCCGGCGATCGCCTCGGCTGCTTCCGCTCGCAGGTCGCGAGCGTCGGCCGGCAAGTCGGGTTCATCTTTCCGGTTGGCGACATGCAGGGCTATCTGAACCTGAAGGCCTACAAGGAATTTGCCGCGGAAAACCGGCCCGACGGCTGGAATGCCTGGGTGACGTTTGTCATCTCGCCGGCAGCGCCTGCGCCGACCGCGCCACCGAAGCGGATGACTACAAAGTAGTACCCACATCGCGCTGACGATCTCTCTGGAGACCAGCGGCAACACCTGTTGCGCGCATCATCAAGGCTGACGCCCATGGGCGGTCGGCCTTTGCTTCCCATTCAAGAGCGCGAGTCGTTTGAGATGGATCAAACCGATTGATCGCGGCTCATCGATTATTGACAACTAGGAAAAAAGGGCATCCGGGCGTGTACTGCTTCGAGGAGGCAGGCCATGGCGCAACAAGTACTGGGTGGGACTGCCGAAAACCTCGGCCTTGAGGGCCGCGACGTCGGCGAAGCAAAGTCGACTTTCGATCGCCTGTTGAGAGCTTATTTCGCAAGGCTGGTCGGAGAGTTTCCGGCGCTGAGCGACGTCAGCCACGAGCCTCCCCCTGGTCGACGAAATCGCCACTCCCCCTCGAACGAGCCGCACGTAGCGCGCGACGGAGTGGCGTAGCTCTCGCGCCCTGCGCAATGCGGGAACGCCGACGTGAGCTTGATCTGGATCAAGGCCGGTCCCGTAACGTCGTGCCCCGTTATGCCCGACGTTCGCCGAGTGCCGGAGAGTTCACATGTCTCTTGCTGCATCACGTGCCCGCACCGTGTTTCGTCCGTCGCAATCGCGGGCACAGCACTCGCTCCGGCGACTATCCCCATCCGCCTTGTTACCGAACGACGGGCCGTTTGACCGGCGCGGTCGGTTTACCGCCTGCGCCCGGCCAGCAAAGGAGCGCTGATCCCATGAAGAAGACGTGCTTGCTTACCGTCCTTTGCGGGCTTGAGGTTGTCCTGGTCACGGCCGCCCTCGCCAAGGCGCCGCACGCAAAGATCGCGGCGGCCGCCGATGTTCGCCGGCCTGCTCCTCCGGCGGTTAGCTGCGGGAACGGCTTCATCTGCAGGCAAGACCTCTTCGATCGCAACAACCGGAGCAACCTGCGATCCGATTGGCCCGGTCCCCCGGCTCAACCGGGGCAATTCTAGCGCGGTGCCTCGTGGTGGCAGTTCAGGGGGGCATTTGATAGAGTTTGAAGGAGGTCAAGATGACGATGGCAGCATTATCCGCAGCGCTCCTCGGGACCCAACTGCTCGTGATGCCCGTCTCCGATCGCGTCCCCGAATTGAAGGTAGAGGCGACGTGCCAGGCGACCACAGCTGATGACAAGGCAATGGGGCTTGCCCTTTCCCAGAGCTTCGCAGACTGCATGCGCGATGAGTTGGCTGCGCGGCAACAGCTCAGCACGGTGTGGAGCGCTGCGCCAAATCCCCTTCGCGATAGCTGCGAAGGGGAAGCCTCGGCCGGCGGAAGTCCGAGCTATGTCGATCTTCTCACCTGTATCCAAATGGCGGAGTGGGTGAAGTCGCCCACGACGGCACCGCGTTTGAGAGGAGCGAGCAAGAACCGAAATTCGCAGTGATCCGGCGCTCGCTCGCGGAGCGCAACTCGCTTTTATTGGAAGCCCATTCGACAGGGGCTCTCCTGATCATTTGAACGAAGGAGTGATTTGTATGAAACATTTTCCGATCGTTGTCGCCGTGATGACAGCTGCGCTTGCGCCGACTCCTGTGTCAGCCCAGTCGATCAACCTGACCGGCATCTACAAATGTGTCCGAATGTGCCAGGGAAATTTGCCGGCTTACATTACCCAAAACGGGACTGAACTTAATCTCCTGACGGAAGCGGGGCAGCCGTCCCGCGCGTGGCCCGACTGGTACTGGCCGGCAACCCGGATCTGGATCGACGCATTCAGCCAGAGTGCGGTCTATTCGCCGGATGGCATGCTCATTCAGTTCGACAATGGCACCATCTGGCAGCGCGATTTGGGGCCCGTCCCGCCACCGCCGCGCTCTCGCCGGTAAGAGATGGCAGGTGGCAAATTTCGCCATCGGTGCGCCCGTCGCTGTTGGGCGCAAGACTCGAAACGAATAGCGATTCAACAACGGAAGAAGGAGGTCGACCATGAAACATACCTGCAGAAACTGGTGCTTTGGAGCTGCCATTATTGCCGTCGCCGCGATCGGTTCCGTGCAATGGTCGCACGAGCGTGGTCTGTCATTTTCGGTCGACAGCGCGCAGGCGAGGGTGGGACGGCCGGCGACGCCCGCAAGTGTTGCCGGAGTCGCGCGACGGACCACGCGCCGCGCTGTCGTGGGCGGCGCGGTAGCGGCAGGCGCTGCGGCCACCGTCGTGGCGCCGGCATGCGCCCGTGTGCTGGTGAACGGAGTATGGGTCTGTCGCTAGGCAGCGCAAACGATCGAAATCTGATCTATTCACCGAATAACGGCACGAGCAGCAAGGCACATCAGAGATGTCAATATGACGACTGCGCGTGCCTGGTGCAGTGTTGCCGAGGCCGCTCAACCCTGGCGGCGTAGAAAGCCCGTGATCGTGACCTTGTCCCAGATGCCGGCCGCGGCGAAGGGATCGGCGCGGTTGAAGGCTTCGACCTCCGCTCGGCCCGGCGCCTCGATCAGAAACAGGCTGCCGATCATGGTTGCGCCGTCGTCGGAGACGAGCGGCCCCGACATCACGATCTTGACGCCGAAGCGCGAGGTGTCGCTGAGGAAGGTCTTGTGGGCGTCGTAATTGGCGAGCCGGGTCGGCAGCGCGCCGGTGCGGTCGATGGCATGAATGGCGAACAGCATGGTGTCTCCGTTTATGTCTTGGTCTTCTTGGGACGGCCGCGGGTGCGGCCGTCCGTGCTTGTGATGATCGGTTGGGTTACTTGGCGCCGAGCTTGCCGGCGTCCTCGAAGGTCGGGCAGGTCCGCTGCTCCAGCGGCACGTCGAACGGCTGGAAATTGTCCTTGGTGATGACGGTCGGCTTCAGCACGATCTCGCCGATGACGGGCTGACTGCGCAAGGAGCGGATCGCCATCATGGTGCCGAGGCAGCCTTGCGCAAATCCGTTGTAATCGCCGCTCGCGAGCAGCTTGCCGGACTTGATCGCGTCGATCGCCTCCTTGGTGCCGTTGATGCCGATCACCTGCGCCTTGCGGTTGGCGCCGTCGAGCGCCTCGATCGCACCGACCGCCATGGCGTCGTTGGCGGCCAGCACGCCGTCGATCTGCGAATTCGACTGCATCAGGTTTTCCATCACCTGGAGCGCCTGGAGCCGCTGGTAGTTGCCGGGCTGCGAGGCCAGCAGCTTGGCGCCCGCGCTTTCCTTCAGCGCGTCGTTGAAGCCGCGGACGCGGTCGACATTGGTCAGGGAGCCCTTGACGCCCTCGATGATGACGATGTTGCCCTTGCCACCCAGCGTCTTGAGCAGGAAGCGTGCGGTTTCCAGCCCAAGGCTGTAATCGTCGGCGCCGACGAAGGACAGGAATTTTCCGCCGGCCGAGCGGTCGGTGATGTTGACGACGGGGATCTTGGCTTCGTTGATCTTCTCGACCCCCGGCACCATCGCCTTGTAGTCCACCGGCGTGAAGACGATGGCGCTCGGCTTCTTCACCACGACGTCCTCGATCTGGCTGAGCTGCTCGGGGATCGAGTCCGGCTTGGTCGGGATGTACTGCAGCGTCTTCGCGTTCAGCGCTTTCGCCATGTTGTCGGCGCCGACCCGCACCGTCTGGAAGAACGGGTTGGTCTGGTTTTTGGTGAAGACGGCGATGGTCTCGCCGTCGGCACGCACCTCGGTGGTGATCGCGGCCGCCATCAGCAGCGGCAGCGCCAGATAGCCCAGTTTCAGTCTCATGTTGCCTCCATCCCTCATTTTGCTTGTTGGAACTCTAGGAACTCATTGCGCGCGGCGGCGGGTCTTCATGTCGAGCCAGACCGCGAGGATGACGATGACGCCGGTGACGAGCGGCTGCCAGTTGGAGCTGACCGAGAGCAGGTTCATGCCGTTCAGCACCAGCGTCAGGATCAACGCGCCGATGAAGGTGCCGAACACGGTGCCGACACCGCCGAACAGCGAGGTGCCGCCGATCAGCACGGCCGCGATTGCCGGTAGCGTCAGGCTCTCGCCGATGTCGGCCTCGGCCGAATTGAGCCGCGACAGGAAGATGATCGAGGCGAGCCCCGCCATGGTGCCGGAGACGGCATAGACCAGCAGCAGGCGCCGCGCGACCGGAATGCCGGAGAGCCGCGCCGCGACCGGATTGGCGCCGATCGCGTAGATCTCTTGGCCCCAGATCGTGCGCTGGGCAAACAGCGTTCCGATGCCGAGGAAGACCAGCAGCAGGTAGACCGGGATCGGCAGGCCGAACAGATAGCCGCTGCCGATCTGGCGGAAGCCTGCCGGAAAACCGTGAAGGGTCTCGCCCGCCATGTACCAGTAGGTGAGGCCGTTCAGCACCCAGAGCATGCCATAGGTCGCGATGAAGGAGGGGATGCGCAGCGCGGTGACCATGACACCGTTGAGAAGGCCGACGATGCCGCCGCAGGCAAGGCCGGTGAGGATGCCGAGTGCCGGCGAGCCGGTCTTGTGGATCACGGTTCCGGCGATACAGGCCGACAGCGCGACATTGGCGCCGACGGAGAGATCGAGGCCCGCGGTCAGCACCACCAGCGTCAGGCCGGAGGCGATGAAGAAGGTCAGGCTCGCCTGCCGGAGCACATTGAGGATGTTGCCGAGGCTGAGGAAGGAATCGCTGAGCACGGCCAGCACGGCGCAGATCAGCAGCGCCGCGAGCAGGCGATAGAACACCTGGATCGCGTCCTGCGACAGGAAGGAGCGGGGCGGCACGATCGCCTCCTTGGTGATGTCGGTCATGCGCGGCTCCGCAGGCCGTCGAGGAATAGTGCGACGATGACGAGGACGCCGACGCTTGCGACCTGCACCGAAGAAGGCATCGAGATCAGGTTGAGCCCATTGCGAAGCACGCCGACCGCGATCACGCCGAGCAACGTGCCAAGCAGCCAGCCATTGCCGCGCTCGAACGAGGTGCCGCCGACCGCTACCGCTGCGATCGCATCGAATTCAAGGCCGAGGCCCGCGGTCGGATGACCTGAATTCATCCGCGCGGTCATCAACAGGCCCGCGATGCCGGCCATGGCGCCGCCGAGCGCATAGACCGCGATCAGCAGCTTGTTCGGCGAGAGGCCGGCATAGCGCAGCGCCTCGCGGTTGCCGCCGAGCGCGAAGATGTAGGTGCCGAAGCGGGTGTGATAGAGCAGGCCGTGAAACGCGGCGTAAGTCACCAGCGCCATCACGATCGGCACGGGAACGCCGAGCAGCGTCGCCGAGTAGATGTCGCGCACGCTGTGAGGAATGCCGACCACGCTCTGGCCGTCGCTGACGATCAGCGACAGGCCCTGGGCCATGCCGAGCGTGCCGAGCGTCGCGACGAAGGGCGGAATGCCGAGAATGGCGACCAGCCAGCCGTTGACGGTGCCGAAGGCGGCGCCGACCAGCAGGCCGGCACCTAAGCCCAAGAGCATCGACTTGGTCGCGAGCGATACGATCGCGACACAGAGCGAGGTCAGCGTCAGCACCGCACCCATCGACAGGTCGAGCCCCTCGGTCATGATGATCAGGGTCATCGGCAGCGCGAGCATGGTGAGGATGGTCGACTGCACCAGCACGTTGGAGAGGTTGGCGACCGACAGGAATCCGGGTGCGATCGCGCTGAACAGCGCGATCAGCAGCACCAGCACGATGGCAACGCCGGGAATGCGTTGCAGCGGATTGGGCTCGGAAACGACCGCAGCTTCACGCATGATGCATCCCCAGTCGCACGATGTTCTCCTCGGTCAGTTCGTTGCGCGTCAGGTGTCCCGCGATGCGGCCCTCGCGCATCACATAGGCGCGGTCGCAGACATGGCAGATCTCGACCTGCTCGGACGAGATCATCAGTGCGGCGGCGCCTTCCGCGACCAGGCGGTCGATCAGCGCAAAGATCTCGGACTTGGCGCCGATGTCGATGCCTCGCGTCGGCTCGTCGAAGATGAAGAGCTTCGAGCCGGCGGCCAGCCACTTGCCAATCACGACCTTCTGCTGGTTGCCGCCCGAGAGCAGGCCGACGGTCTGGCGCGCGCTGGGCGTCGCGATCCTCAGCTGCCGGATCAGGCCGTCGGCCGTGCGCTGCGCCGAACGCTGGTCGAACAGTCCGCTCGGGAACAGTTTTCGCAGCGCCGACACCACCAGATTGTCGCTCACCGACCGCAGCAGAGCGAGGCCCTCGCTCTTGCGGCTCTCCGGGATCAGCGCGATGCCGCGGCGGGCGGCGAGATCAGGCTCGCCGGAGATGGTCTTGCCGTCGAAGATGATCTCGCCGGAGCTGACGGGATCGGCGCCGAAGATGGCGCGCGCGACTTCGCTGCGGCCGGAGCCGACCAGGCCGCACAGGCCGACGATCTCGCCCCGGCGCACCTCGATGTTGATGTCGGAGATCCCGGTCGAGGAGCTCAGGCCCTTGACCTGCAGCAGTACCTCGCCGGGCTTGTCGGCGAAATTGCGCGGATAGGTCATGTCGACGGTGCGTCCGACCATCATGCGGACGAGCTGGTCCGGCGTGACGTCGGCCGGGCGGACACCGTCGATGCGGCGGCCGTCGCGCAGCACCGTGATGCGATCGCCGAGCGCGAACACCTCCGCCATGCGGTGCGAGATATAGACGATCGATACGCCGTCGGCTTTCAGCCGCGCGATCAGCGCGAACAGGAGCTCGGTCTCGCGGTCGGACAGCGCCGCGGTCGGCTCGTCCATGACGAGGATGCGGGCGTTCTGGCTGATCGCCTTGGCGATCTCGACCATCTGCTGCTGCGCCACCCCGAGCTTGTCCACGATCGTGGAGGGATCGATGTCGAAGCCGATGGTGCCGAGCACGCGTTTGGCGTCGGCGAGGATCTTGCTCCGGTCGATCGTGCCGGGGATGCGGCCCTTCGGCTCGCGGCCGAGGAAGATGTTCTGGGCGATGTCGAGATGGGGGACCAGCGAGAACTCCTGGAAGATCACGGCAATGCCGAGCTTCTGCGCATCCGCGGCGGAGCCGATCGCGACCTTCTCGCCCCTGTAGTAGAACTCGCCGGCATCGGCGCTGTAGGCGCCGCACAGCACCTTCATCAGGCTCGACTTGCCGGCGCCGTTCTCCCCGAGCAGCATATGGACTTCGCCGGGGAAGACGGCAAAGGACACGTCATCCAGCGCCTTGACGCCGGGAAACTCCTTGCTGATGCCGCGCAGCTCGAGCAGTGGCGTGGGTGAGGTGACCTCGATCGGAAGCGCGTCGCTCATGCCTTGGCTCCGCCCGCAAAGATCTTTCCGGGATTCATCAGTCCATCAGGATCGAGCGCGGTCTTGATCGCTCGCATCACGTCCACGGCCTCGCCGAGCTCGTCAGCGAGATAGTCGATCTTGCCGAGCCCGATGCCGTGTTCGCCGGTGCAGGTGCCGTCCATGGCAATGGCGCGGGCGACCATGCGGGCCTGGAGCGCCTTGGCGCCCTCAGCTTCGTCCGGTTTTGCCGGATCGATCAGGATCAGCATGTGGAAGTTGCCGTCGCCGACATGGCCGACGATCGGCGCGGTGAAGCCGTGCTCGTCCGCGTCGCGCCGCGTCTCGGTCAGGCATTCCGCCAGCCGCGAGATCGGCACGCAGACATCGGTGATCACGGCGCGCGCGCCGGGCCGGAGGCCCAGGCCCGCATAGAGCGTGTTGTCGCGGGCGTGCCAGAGCCGGCTGCGGTCTTCCTGCGCCTTGGCCCAGGCAAAGCCATGACCGCCATGGTCGGCGGCGATCGCCTCTGCGGCCTCGGCCTGCTCGGCGACGGAGGCCTCGGAGCCGTGGAATTCGAAGAACAGGGTCGGGGCCTCGCGATAGCCCAGCTTTGCGTAGGCATTGATGCCGCGCATCAGGACGTCGTCGAGCAGCTCGATGCGCGCCACGGGGATCGCGGACTGGATCACGGAGATCGCGGTGTCCACGGCGTTGTGCAGGGTGTCGAAGCTGCAAACCGCGGCCGAGATCGCCTGCGGCACGGGATGCACCTTCAGCGTGATCTCGGTGATGAGCCCGAGGGTGCCTTCGGCGCCGACGAACATGCGCGTCAGGTCGTAACCGGCGGCCGACTTGCGGGCGCGCCTGGCGGTCCGGATCACGCGCCCGTCGGCCAGCACCACCTCCAGCGCCATGACGTTGTCCTTCATGGTACCGTAGCGCACCGCCATGGTGCCGGAGGCCCTCGTCGATGTCATGCCGCCGATCGAGGCATCGGCGCCCGGATCGATCGGGAAGAAAAGACCGGTGCCGCGCAGCTCCGCATTGAGCTGCTTTCGCGTGATGCCGGGCTGCACCACGACGTCCATGTCGCTGTCGTGCACGGCCAGCACCTTGTTCATGCGCGCGAAGTCGAAGCAGACGCCGCCGGCGACCGAAGCCGCATTGCCCTCGAGCGAGGTGCCGGCGCCGAACGGGACGATCGGCATGCCCGCGCTTGCGCACAGCTTGACGATGTCGACCACTTCCTGCGTGGTTTCAGGAAAGACGACGATGTCGGGCGGCAAATTGCGATAATGCGACTCGCTCTGGCCGTGCTGATCGAGCACGCCGCGCGCGACGCTCGCGCGCGGGCCGATCATGCCGGTGAGGCGATCGGCCAATGCTACTGTGCTGACCCGCGGTCCCATCCTTGCTCCCTGTCTGCCCCGATGACGGACTCTTGCCGGTCCGCTGAGTTGTGGTTCGGCTTAGGCGGCTCTTGCGCTGCTCGCAACCTGCTTCAGGCCGAAATCGTAGTTGAGATGGAAATAGTCGGTGTCCACCATGCGACCATCCGGCGCACGCCCCGCCGGGTGGCGGACGAACTCGCGGATCAGGCTGTCCTTGACGCCGAACACCACGTCGCTGTCGAGATATTTGTCGCCGGCGACGAACACATGGGTCACGAGCTGCTCGAAGCCGGGCGCCGAGATCATGAAATGCACATGCGCCGGACGCCAGGGATGGCGGCCCTGCACCTCCAGCATCTCGCCGACCGGGCCGTCATGCGGGATCGGATAGGCGGCCGGCTTGATCGACCAGAAATGGAAGCGGCCATTGGCGTCGGTGTGGAAGCGCGCGCGCATCGCGAGATCGCCGATCTGGTCGAGCTGCTGCACGTCGTAATAGCCGTCATCGTCGGAATGCCAGACGTCGACGACGGCGCCCGCCAGCGGACGTCCGTCGACGGTCGAGACCGAGCCGGTGACCAGCGTGGGATCGCCTTCCATGGGACCGGAGATGTCGGCGCCGATGTCCTTCTCCGGCGCGGCCTGCACGAAGAACGGGCCGAGCACCGTGGTCTCGGTCGCACCTTCCGGCACCGGGTGGTTGATCGCGTCGACCAGCATGGAGACGCCGAGCGTGTCCGACAGCAGGATGAACTCCTGGCGCTTGTCGTCGCACATGTGGCCGGTGCGGGTCAGGAAGTCGATGCCGTATTCCCATTCCTTCTGGGTCGGGCGGACCTCGCGGACGAAGGCGTGAAGGTGGCGCACCAGCGCCTCGCTGACCTGCTTGATGCGCGGATCGGTTGCGCCTGCGATCCGCTCCAGCACCGCCTCCGTGATCGTGGTCTCGTTGAAGTTACGCAAGGGTGTCTCCGTTGATCAGAGCTTCGGTTCGCCGAGGCCGGACAGCCGCTCGAGATGCTTGACGGTCGCGATGAAGTCGGCCTCGCCGTCGCCCTGCGCGACCAGCGAGCCATAGGTCTCGCGCACTTGCGCCGCGAGCTGCAGCGGCACGCCGACGGCGTGGCCGGCGCCGAGAATGAGATCGAGGTCCTTGGCCATCTGCTTGCAGGAGAAGGTCGATTCGAAATCCCGCGTTCGAAGCGGCGCGGTCTTGTACTTCACCATCGGCGAGGCCACCGCGCTGTCGTCGAGCACTTTCAGGATGTCCTGCCAGGCGATGCCGCCCTTGCGCGCCAGCGCCAGGCTCTCCGCCATCATTGCGGCCGACACCGCGATCATCAGATTGACCGCGAGCTTGGCGTAACGGGCTTCCTCGCCGGGCCCGAGATAGGTCTGGGCGCGGGTGAAGGCGGCGAACAGCGGCTTTGAATTTTCGAAGGCGTCCTTCGGGCCCGAGACGAAGCAGGTCAGCGCGCCGGTGTGGACGATGCTGGCGTTGCCGGAGACCGGCGCGCGCAGATAGAGGACGCCGCGCGCCTGCGCGGTGGCCGCAACTTCGGTGGAGGCCTCGACACTCACGGTGCTGGTCTCGATCAGAACGGCTCCGGGGGCCATCGCGGCGATGACGCCGGTTGGACCGAGCAACGCGCCGCGCAAGGCTGCGTCGTCCGGCAGCGACGTGATGATCGCTTCCTTGCCGCTTACGGCCTCGGCCGGTGAGGCGGCGATCGAAATGCCCTGTGTTCGCGCCTCGTTGGTCCGTGCCGCGCTCCGATCGAACGCGGTGACGGCATAGCCGGCCTTGGCGACGAGCTGCGACATCGGCAGGCCCATCTTGCCGATTCCGATAAAGGCTACATTCCTTGAAGCGTCAGTCATTGTTGTTGTCCATTGGCGCCTTCAGGCGGCGCGTCCCTGTCGTTCGATATCCTGCACCAGCCGCCGGCCCGATTGCGCCAGCAGCTCCTTCTTCGCCTCCAGTCCCTCGACCAGAAGCCGGCCGTTCCGCTTCTTCCACGCGCCGCCGATCATGACGGCCTCGATGTTGGCGAGGCTCGTCTGCATCGTGACGGTCGCGACGGGATCGTGCACCGGGACGAGATTGAGATCGGATGCGTTGATGATGACGAGGTCGGCGAGCTTGCCCGGCGTCAGCGAGCCGATCTGGCTCTCCCGGCCGAGCATGCGCGCGCCTTCAATCGTGATCCAGCGCAGCGCCTCGCGCACGGGGATCGTGGTGGTCGCAGGAATGGTGCCGCTGTCCCGGCGCGACTCCGCATTGTCGAGTGCCCGCTGCATCGACAGCGCGACGCGGGCGGCGGAGAAGAGATCGCCGGCCAGCACGGATTCCAGATCAATGCCGATCGTCGGCCGGACGCCGCGCTTCAGCAGGCGTCCCGTGATCGGGAAGCCGTGGCCCTGGATCATCTCGTTCTCTGGCGTGACCGAGAACGACACGCCGAGATCGACCATCCGGTCGAGGAGATCGTCGGGCAGATCGTTGCCGTGGACGATATTGACGCCGGCACCGACGAGGCCGGCCGCGATCAACTTCTCCCAGCCATCAGGCGTCTTGGCCGGACCGCCGCCCTGGTGCATCGAAGCGATCAGCTTCAGCTCCCGCGCCAGGCGGAAGTCGTGCATGGCGACGTCGAGCGTCGAATAATGCGGACCGAGGATCGCAAGCCCGAGCGTGACGAGACCGTCGCGGTCGGCGAGGGGGCCGGCGAGCAGCCGCTCGACCTCGCGGCGCGGATGCGGCACTTCCGAGAAATGCGGCTCGCCGGGCTTTGGCTCCGGCTTGGGCGAGCCGTGGAAGAACGCGGCGCGAATGCCGCTCTCGATCAGGCCGCGCACGGCGGCATCGGTGTGATCGGGCGTCGGATTGTTGTGGCACCAGTCAACCAGCGTGGTGGTGCCGCAATTGATCTGATTCAGCGCGCCGGCCAGCGTGGCGATGTAGATGTCGTCGGGCCGGAACACGGTCGCGAGCCCGGCATGCATGCGCCGGAAATATTCGAGCAGCGTCCAGTTCGCGGCATAGCCGCGTAAGCCCGTCTGCCACGTGTGCATATGCGCGTTGACGAGGCCGGGGATGACGATGCGCCCCTTGCCGTCGACGATTTCGGTCTCGGCCGCGCCGCTGCCGAGGTCGATCGACGGCCGCACGTCAACGATGCGGCTGCCTTCGACCAGCACGTCGCCGGTGCGGAGGTCGCCGATCGCATCATCCATGCTGATGATGGTAGCGGATCTGATCAGCGTGCGCCGCATCGCTTCAAGCCACAGCTTTGGTGGTAACAGGCGGCTCGCCGGCCCAGGCGCGCGCGATCAGGTCGCGGATGGCGCCTCGCTCGAGCGGCCGCGGATTCCAGTAGGCGTTGGTGACGGCGAGATCGGCCGCCTTGTCGATGCCGCTCTCGGGCATGCCGACATCGCGTAGCGCCAGTTTTGCATTCAGCCGTTTCGCGAGCTCGTAGAGTCCCTGCGACGCATCGGCCGCGCCGATCGCGCGCGCGACGCGCGCCATCGCCTCGGGCACGGCGGGGGCGTTGTAGGCCAGCGCATGCGGCAACACGATGGTGTGCGTCTCGGCGTGCGGCAGATCGAAGGTGCCGCCGAGCGTGTGGCAGAGCTTGTGATGCAGCGCCATGCCGACCGTGCCGAGGCAGACGCCGCACAGCCAGGCGCCATAGAGCGCCTCGGTGCGGGCCTCGCGATCGTCGCTTCTGGCGGCAATGGCGGGCAGGGCACGCGCGAGCGCGCGAATGCCTTCTTCCGCCATCAGCGAGGTAACGGGATTGGTGTCGCGCGCATAAAGCGCTTCGACCGCATGCGCGATCGCGTTGATGCCTGATGTCGCAGCCAGGCTCGCCGGCAGCGTCAAGGTGAGATCGACGTCGTAGATCACGGTCTCCGGCAGCACGGCCGCATCGCGTACCGTGGTCTTCAGGCCGTTCTCGGTCTGGCCGACGATCGGCGTCATCTCCGAGCCGGCATAGGTGGTGGGGATGCAGAGCTGGTTGACGCCGCTGCGCAAGGCGAGCGCCTTGCCGAGGCCCGTCGTGGATCCGCCGCCGAGCGAGACGACGCAATCCGCATCGCACGCCTTCATCGCCGCGAGCGCCCGTTCGGTAACGTCGACCGGCGTATGCATGGTGGCGCCCGGAAAGATGCCGGCATAGAGCGGGCCGAGCGCTGTCCCTAAGCTCTTGCCCTGCGCCTCCTGCTGCGGCGTCGTCAGCACCAGTGCGCGCTTGCCGCCGAGCCGCTCCACCTCGGCCTTGGCACTAGCCAACGTTCCGCTGCCGAACACGACGCGGCAGGGCAGGTTTTCGAAGGTGAACGAACCGATCATGCGCCGGTCTCTTTGATGGGATAATCGACCTGAAAGCGGCCGATCCGCAAGTCGCCAAGCGCCTCGCGCACGCGCAGGTGCTCCGGGTGGGTGGCGTAGGCCGCAAGCGCGGCCTGGTCGGTGAATTCGGAGAACAGCACGACGTCGCAGGCGTAATCGACAGCGCTGACGTCGAGGCCGACTTCGATATGGGTGAGGCCGTCGATCCGGCCGCGCAGGCCCTCGAACAGGGTCTTGACCTTGGCCCGGGCGGCGGACCGCTCCTCGGGGGTCTCCCCGCGCAGCCGCCACATCACGATGTGCCTGATCGGGCCCGACATTTCCCAGTTTCCTCGCCTGTCATCTTGCTTGTGTTGGACCCATTTTGGCTTGCGGGATACGGAAATAAAGGCCAATATTTGTAAGTCTCTTTTCCTAAAAGTGGAAAAATGGATCGCCTGCTCCAACTTGAGGTGTTCGCCAAGACGGCCGAGCTCGGCAGCCTGTCCAAAGCCGCCGAGGCCTTGCGCATGTCGAACGCGGCCGCGAGCCGCCATCTCAGCGCGCTCGAGGAGCGCCTCGCCGTTCGCCTGATCGAGCGCAACACGCGCCGCCTGTGGCTGACGGAGGCGGGGCAGGAGCTGCTGGAGCGGTCCAGCCGGGTGCTGAGCGAACTGGCGGAAGCCGAGGACATCGTCAGCGATCGCGCGCTGTCGCCGCAGGGCATGCTGCGGGTGACGAGCTCGCTGTCCTTTGCGGTGATCTATCTGGCGCCGATGCTGCCGGCCTTCCGCGCGCGCTATCCGAAGCTCAACATGCAGATCACCACCGCCAACCGCTATCCTGACTTCATCGAGGCGGGCATCGACGTGGCGATCCGGACGCGCGAGCAGGAGCCGGATTCGAACATCATCGTCCGCCGCATCGGCCAGATGCGTCGCGTGCTGGCAGCCGCGCCCTCCTATCTCGCAAGCGCAGGCGAGCTGGAACAGCCCGCCGATCTCGCGCGCCACAACATGCTCGTCTACAACCTTGCGAACGATCCCTATTCGCTGCGCCTGCGCAAAGGCAATGGCGCGCAGACGGTGCGCATCACGCCGACGCTCGACAGCAATGACGGCCAGGTCATCCGCGGCGCGGCGCTGGCGGGTCTCGGCATCCTCATCCAGCCGCTCTACATCGTCCAGAGCGATATCGCGGCGGGCCGTCTCGTCCCGGTCCTGCTGGATTGGGAGCTGCCTCTGCTCACCATGAACATCGCCTACCAGAACCGTGCCGGGCTGCCGGCCAAGATCAGGGCCTTTTCCGACTTCCTCGTCACCCACATCCGCGAGCATTCGGAGCCGGGGATATGGATGGACGCGGCGAAGTAAGTGACAGACATTGAAATCCCGACTGTTTCCGAGAAGGCATATCCATTGAAATCCAGGACATCCGGGACGGCGTGGCGGCATGCCAATATCGGCCGCCTGCTCAACAACGCGGTGCGACGTTTCGAAGGCCGCGTGCTCGAATTGATGAGCGAGCGGGGGCATGACGAGACGCGCATCGCCCATGTCAGTCTCACCCGCAATCTCGACGTGGAGGGGACGCGGCTCACGGAGCTCGCCCGCCGCGCGTCGATGAGCAAGCAGGCGATGGGCGAGCTGGTCGATCAATGCGCCGAGCTCGGATTGGTGGACCGCATCGCCGATCCGACCGACCGGCGCGCGCGCATCGTCATGTTCACGCCGGCCGGACGCAAATGGCTCGATGCGTTCCGCGATGCCGTCGACATCGCCGAGCAGGAGATGCGCGCCGAGCTCGGCAAGGCCACGATGGAGGCGATCTTGAAGGGACTGGCGGTCTATGGCGCGCAGTTCGACACGCTCGACGACGCCGAATAGTCAGGCTACTTGACGATATCGTCAGGCAACCTTACCATGCAAGATAATGCTGGTAGGGAGAAGCGCCTTGGAAACACGTCTGACGGCCGCCGTGCTCATCGTAGGCGGGGGCCCATGCGGGCTGATGCTGGCCAACGAACTCGGCCGCCGCGGCGTGTCCGCGATCCTGGTCGATGAAAAGCCGGGTACGGCGTTCAATCCGCAAGCCAATGCGACGCAGGCGCGCTCGATGGAGCATTATCGGCGGCTGGGTTTTGCCGACGAGATCAGGCGCGAAGGCCTGCCGGCCGATTATCCGACCGACGTCGCGTATTTCACCCGCTACACCGGCTATGAACTGGCGCGGTTTGCATTGCCGTCGTCCTCGCGCGCGAGCGAACTCGTCAAGGGCCTGTCCGGCTCCTGGAGCGCCGCGGAGCTGCCGCATCGCGTCTCGCAGAAATATGTCGAGGCGGTGCTGCGCCGGCACGCCGAACGGCTTCCCGGAATCCAGCTCAACTACGGTCATCGCCTCATCGGCTACGCCGAGAGCGACGACGGCGTCGTCGGCGAGATTGAATGTCTCGATGATAACAGCCGCTTTCAGGTTCGGGCCGACTTCCTGGTCGGGGCCGACGGGCCGCGCTCGCAGGTCCGGCAATCGCTCGGCATCGTCTATGGCGGTGAAACCGGGACGCAGCGCGACTTCATGGGCGGCCGCATGCTGGCGGTCTATCTCCGTTCACCCGAGTTCTACGCCGGCATCCCCTATGCCAGGGCGTGGATGTACAATTGCTTCAACGGCGATCGCCGCGCCTTCATGGCCTCCGTGAACGGGCGCGACGAATTCGCGTTCCACACCCAGCTCCGGCCGGGCGAAGACGAGAGCTCGATCACGGCCAACGAGGCCAAGGCGGCGTTCCAGCGCGCCTGCGGCGCGCCGATCGCATGCGAGGTGTTGTCGTTCCTGACCTGGACCGCCGGCCACGCGCTCGTCGCGAATGCGATGCAGCGGGGCAGGGTGTTCCTTGGCGGCGATGCGGCGCATCTGTTCACGCCGACTGGAGGCCTCGGCTACAACACCGCGATCGAGGATGCGGTCAATCTCGGCTGGAAGCTCGCAAGCGTCGTCAAGGGCGTGAGCCCGGCCGCGCTGCTCGACAGCTACGAGGTCGAGCGGCGTCCGGTGGCGCTTCGCAACACCGACTATGCGCGCCGCTTCGCCGACTCCCTCGGCCTGTTCGCGCCCGCGCCGGAGATCGAGGACGCCACTGACGCCGGCGGCGAGGCGCGGCGGATCGCGGGCGTCTATCTCGAGCAGCACGCCCGCGCCGAGTTCAACATCCCCGGCATCACCTTCGGCGGACGTTACGACGGTTCGCCGATCATCGTCTCCGACGGCAGCCAGCCGCCGCCGGATGCCGCGAATGTCTACGTTCCGAGCGCCTGTCCCGGCGGCCGCGCACCGCATGCGTGGCTGGAGGACGGCGTGTCCTTGTACGACCTGTTCGGCTTCGAGTGGACGCTGCTCCAGTTCGGCGACGTCACGTTCGGCCATGCTCCGCTCGGCGAGACCGCCCGCGCGCTCGGCGTCGACGTCAAGCTCGTCACGCTGCCGAAGTCGCTGCGTGATCTCTACGAGGCGGACCTCGCTCTGATCCGTCCGGACCAGATCGTGGCCTGGCGCGGCAGCGCATCGCAGGCCGGGACGATCGGACGCGTTCTTGCCCGCGCGCTCGGGCACGGCGCGGGCGATGGCGCGCGGCTGGCAAGCTGATCTGTTCCCGCGGCCACATCCAACCCGTGGCCGCACGGCAATAACAACAAACGCAATAACAACAAGCAACGACAACGGAGGAGGAAAACGTGACCACAGGAGCATTCGAGGACTACGACGAACATGCCGCCACCGCTGCCGCTACCGCGCAGACGGCGAGCGGCCGCAGGCGCATTCTGATCGCCGGCACCATCGGCACGGCGATCGAATGGTACGACTTCTTCATCTACGGACTGATCGCGCCGCTGGTGTTCGATCAGTTGTTCTTCCCGAAATTCGATCAGCTCACGGCGACCATCGCTGTCTTCGCGACGTTCGCCGTCGGATTTCTGGCGCGTCCGCTCGGCGGCATCGTGTTCGGACATTTCGGCGATCGCCTGGGCCGCAAATCCGTCCTGCTGTGCACGCTGCTGATGATGGGACTTGCGACCATGTCGATCGGACTGTTGCCGACCTACGCCAGCGCGGGCGTGGCCGCGACGATCGCGCTCGTCGTGCTGCGCTTCCTCCAGGGCTTTGCGCTCGGCGGGGAATCGACCGCGGCGATCCTCATGGCAATCGAGACGGCGCCCGGCAACCGGCGCGGCTTCTCTGCCGCGGTGATCCAGGCCGCGGGACCCGTCGGCGTCGTGCTGGCCTCGTTCGCGGCGCTGGCGATCTCGCGGCTGCCGGAGGCGGATCTGCTGTCCTGGGGCTGGCGCGTTCCGTTCCTGATCAGCGCGGTGCTGGTCGCGCTCGGCGTCTACATGCGCCTGCGCATCGAGGAGAGCGCGACCTTCCGCGAGGCGAGGCCGGCTGAAACCGTGCCCGTCGTCGAGGCGGTGAAGGGACATTGGCGGCCGATCCTCATCGTGTTCTTCGCCGAGATGGCGCAGACGTCCTACTTCTACCTGACGGCCATCTTCACCATCTCGTTTGCGACGCGCCAGCTCGGCGTTCCGAAGGACGTGATCACGCGGGCCGTGCTGTTCGCCAATCTCGTCGGGCTCGTGGCCATGCCCCTGATCGGGGCCTGGTCCGACCGGATCGGACGCAAACGCCTGTTCCTTGCCGGCGTCGCGCTCGCAACCATCTCGATGTTTGCATTCTACGGTGCGATCGCGAGCCGTGACACGCTGCTGGTGACCTGTGCGGTGATATTGGCTGCAGGCGTAATCCATCCCCTGATGTTCGGCACCGAAGGGAGCTATTTCCCGGAGCTGTTTCCGACCCGCATCCGCTTCACCGGCGTGTCGATCGGAAAGCAGCTCGGCACGGTGCTCGGCGGCGGCATCGCGCCGCTCGTCGCCACCAGCCTGTTCGCGCAGACGAGCTCCACCTACGCGATCACAGGATACTACGTCGCGCTCGCGCTGGCAGCGATGATCGCGCTCGGCTTCGCGCACGAAACCAGCAAATCGCGGCTGCTCGGCTGAGCCCAGCCACAAACATCAGGGAGGTTCTCATGGACGTCAATCTTCTCATCAGCGGGCGGGATCAGGCCGCTTCGACCGGCAAGGTATTCGAGCGGCGCAATCCGCTCTCGCAGGAGGTCGCGAGCCGCGCGGCCGCCGCGACGGTTTCCGACGCCGACGCGGCGGTGGCGGCGGCGTCCGCCGCGCTCGCCGCGTGGTCGGCACTCGGCCCGAACGCGCGGCGCGCCCTGCTCTTGAAGGCCGCCGATGCGCTCGAGGCCAAGCGCGATGCCTTCATCCGGATCATGATGGCCGAGATCGGCACCACCGAAGTCTGGTCGGCCTTCAACGTCAAGCTCGCAACCGGCATGCTGCGCGAGGCGGCGTCGCTGACCACGCAGGTCGCGGGCGAGGTGATCCCGTCCGACAAGCCGGGATGTCTGGCGATGGCCGTCCGCCAGCCGGCCGGCGTGTGCCTCGGCATCGCGCCCTGGAACGCTCCGATCATTCTCGGCGTTCGCGCCGTGGCGACGCCGCTCGCCTGCGGCAACACGGTGGTGCTCAAGGCCTCCGAGATCTGTCCGGGAACGCACCGGCTGATCGGGGAGGTGTTCAGGGACGCGGGATTTCCGCCCGGCGTCGTGAACGTATTGACCAATGCGCCGGCCGATGCGCCGGCGGTGGTGGAACGTCTCATTGCCAATCCGGCGGTGCGGCGGATCAATTTCACCGGCTCGACTCGCGTCGGCCGCGTCATCGCCGAGCTCGCCGGCCGCCACCTCAAGCCGGTGCTGCTCGAGCTCGGCGGCAAGGCGCCACTGGTCATGCTCGACGATGCCGACCTCGATGCCGCGGTCGCCGCCGTGGCGTTCGGGGCCTTCATCAACCAGGGCCAGGTCTGCATGTCGACCGAGCGCGTGATCGTGGATGAGAGCGTGGCCGATCAGTTCGTCGCTAAGCTTGCCAAGAAGGCCGGCGCGCTTCCGGCCGGCGACCCGCGCTCCGGGCCGGTGGTGATCGGTTCGATGATCGACGAGGCGCCGGCCAGGCATGTCGTTGCGCTGATCGATGACGCGATCGGCAGGGGCGCCGTCAAGCTTGCGGGTGGAGAGCGGGCCGGAACGGTCGTGCCCGCGACCGTGCTCGACCGCGTCGTCCCGGGCATGCGCATCTACAGCGAGGAGAGTTTTGGTCCCGTCGTGTCGGTGATCCGCGCGCGCGGCGTGGATGATGCGGTCCGCCTCGCCAACGATACCGAGTACGGTCTTTCGGCCGCCGTGTTCGGCCGCGACGTCGCGCGGGCGCTGACGGTGGCCCAGCGCATCGAAAGCGGCATTTGCCACGTCAACGGACCGACCGTGCACGACGAGGCGCAGATGCCGTTTGGCGGTGTGAAGGGATCGGGCTACGGCCGTTTCGGCGGTCAGGCCGGGATCGCCGAATTCACCGATCTGCGCTGGATCACGATCGAGACCCAGCCTCAGCACTATCCCTTCTGATCGCGTCACCACACGGCGAAGCATGCCGGGAAATCAACCCATGAACTCAAAAGTCCTGACGGTCCGGGAAGCAACCCTCGGCGTGCTTCGTTCCTTCGGTGTCGATCGTGTGTTCGGCAATCCGGGCTCGACCGAGCTCGCCTTTCTCGGCGACTGGCCCGACGACATCGATTACGTGCTCGGCCTGCAGGAAGGCTGCGTCGTCGGCATGGCCGACGGCTATGCGCAGGCGACCGGGCGTCCGGCCTTCGTCAACCTGCACTCGGCGGCCGGGCTCGGCCACGCCCTCGGCAATCTCTTCACCGCGTTCCGCAACAAGACGCCGATGGTCGTCACGGCGGGCCAGCAGGCGCGCAGCCTGCTGCGGATGCGGCCTTATCTCTTCGCGGAGGATGCCGAGCAGTTTCCGAGGCCCTATGTGAAGTGGAGTTCGGAACCTGCGCGGGCGGAAGATGTGCCCGCGGCCATTGCACAGGCCTTCCTCACCGCCATGCAGCATCCGCGTGGCCCGACATTCGTGTCGGTGCCGTCGGATGATTGGGCGCGGGCGGCCGTCGCGCCGCCGGTGCGCCACATCGCAACGGAGTTTGCGCCCGATCCGGCGGCGATCGTCCGGCTCGGCGCAGCCATCGCAGCGGCCAGCAAGCCTGCCTTTGTCGTCGGACCCGAGATCGATCGCAACGGCTGCGTCGATGCCATGGTCGCGGTCGCCGAACAGGCGAGGGCGGCGGTTTGGGCAAGCCCGATGTCGAGCCGTTCGAGCTTTCCGGAATTGCATCCGCAATTCGCAGGCTTCCTTCCGGCAGCGCCCGGAGGGCTCGCGCGCGCCTTGCGCGGCGTCGATCTGATCGTCGTGGTCGGAGCGCCGGTGTTCACCTTCCACGTCGAAGGACAATGCGAATTGCTCGACGACGGAACGCCGGTCTGGCAGATCACCGACGATCCGGCCGAGGCCGCGGCCGCGGCGGTCGGTGACACCATCATCAGCACGCTCCCGAAGGCGCTCGTCGCGCTTCGTTCGGCGCTGCCCGACATCGCCAAGCGCGAGGGGCCGGCCGCGCGGACCCGGCCTGCCGCTCCCGCCGCGCAAAATCCGATTCCTCCGGCCTATGCGCTGAGCCGGCTGTCGGCGCTGATGCCGCGCGATGCGATCGTGGTCGAGGAGGCGCCGTCGCATCGTCCCGCCATCCAGCAGTTCCTGCCGCGGCCGGGCGCGGACAGCTTCTACACCATGGCGAGCGGCGGGCTCGGCTACAGCCTGCCGGCCTCCATCGGCGTGGCGCTGGCGCGGCCGGGCCGTCGCATCGTCGCCCTGATCGGCGATGGGTCCGCGATGTACTGCATCCAGGCGATCTGGACTGCGGCGCAGCGCCGCCTGCCGATCACTTTCGTGATCATGAACAATTCCGGCTATGGGGCGATGCGGGCCTTCAGCCAGCTGATGCAGGCGCATCGCCCGCCTGGAATCGACCTGCCCGGGCTTGACTTCGTTGCGCTCGCCAAGGGGCTCGGTTGCCCGGGCGGGCGCATAACCGGCGTCGCCGATCTCGACCGCTGTCTCACCGAAGCATTGGCCTCGAGCGGCCCCGCGCTGGTCGACATCGCCGTCGACGACGCCACGACGGACCTGTTCAGCCATCCGCGCTAGATTTGTTGGGCGATGAAGCCGCCCTGCGGGGCGTCGCGCGAACCTTAAGAGCTTGTGGAGCTGCGGATCGCTTCGCCGGCATCGATCGCCTGCGATCGCAAACGACGGTCGGCGGAACGCGCGACCAGACAATACAGGACCAGGGCGAGGAGCGACGACGCTGCCATGACCGCCGTCATCGAGAGCGCAGTCCGTCCGTCGAAGCGAACCGCCACCAGCCCGCTCGATATGGCGCCGGCGATCAGTTGAATGCTCCCGGCAGCCGCGCTGACGGCGCCGGCGATCTCGGGGAGGTGCTGCATCGTCGCGCTCATCACGTTCGGCACGCTGAGCCCGAAGCCGAGTGCCACCGCCATCAGCAGCGCGACGACAAGCGCCGTGGGCATCCAGCCGGTCAGTGTCATCCCGAGCAGCACGACGCTCGCCGCCGCCGACAGCGCCAGCCCGATTGCGAGCATGTGGCTTGAGGATATCCCGCGCCGGCCGAGCTGCCCGTCGAGCAAGGCACCGCCCATCACGGATGCCGAGCAGGCGCCGAAGATCAGGCCGTATTGCTCGGGCGAGAGCCCGACGGCGCCGACGAAGAACAGCGAGGCGCCGGTGACGTAGGCAAACACCGTCGCGCCGCCCGCGGCGCCGACCAGGATGTAGGCGAACGAAACCGGATGCGTCAGCACCCGGCGATAGCTGTCGATCACGGCGGACGGCACCAGGCGCCCGGACGGCGCGATCGCCGCCGTTTCGGCGAAGCGAAACATCACCACCACCAGCAGCATGAAACCTATCGCGGCCTGGACCGCATAGATCGACCGCCAGCCGGCAACCGCCAGCAGCGCCGCGCCCGCCGTCGGCGCGATCACGGTCGCGACGTTGACCGCGACCATGATGTTGCCGATCTTGCTTCGCGCGGCGTCGCCGTCGAAGAGATCGCGGATGATGGCAAAGGTCGTGGCGGTCGCGGCGGCGCCGATGCCTTGAACGAAACGGCCCAGCAGCAGAACCGGCAGCGAGGAGGCAAACGCACAACTGATGCTGGCGGCGACGAACAGCGCGAGGCCGAAGCCCAGAACAGGCTTGCGGCCAAGGCGGTCCGAGACGGGTCCGTAGATCAGCGGCGCGGTGGCGAGGCTGAGCATGAAGGCGCTCATCGTCAACCCGACATCCGACGCGCTCACGCCCAGGGTGGCGCCGGTGGCGGCCAGTGCCGGCAGGTTGATGTCGATGCCGGAATACGGCACGGCCGCAAGAAGGCCGAGCAGCAGCGTGAAAGCAAAGGTGTCTGGTTCGATTCGCATGGGCGAGCATCCGGTGATATGTGACGAACTTCTACGGAGCGACAGAGCGCGGTCGCTCCGCCCTCCATCGCTTCGTTCAGACGTGCGATCAGGCGCGCCGGCCGGAGCGCCGTCCCTGGCTCGCTGCGATTGCGCGCAGGCGTGACACTTCCGTCTCGTCGGTCACGAGCTCGCCGATGACCCGGAGAATTTCCGTCCGCGTGTCGATCTCGGCGAACTCGTCCGCGATCTGCGTTGCGCGGAATTGATAGCGCGGTTGGTCGAGCACCGTCCGCACCGCCTCGCGCAAGGCCTGCGGAGTCGGCTCGTTGGTCGCAAGGTTGATGCCGACGCCGGACCATGCGACCCGCGCGTTGACGTCGGCCTTGTCCTCGGTCAGTCCCGCGGTGACCAGCGGGATGCCGAAGCTCAGGGCCTGATTGACGCTGCCATAGCCGCCATTGGTGACGAGCACGTCGACGTTCGGCAGCAGCCATTCGAATGGCAGGTAGCTCGCGATGCGTGCGTTCGACGGGACCTTGCCGGGAATGGCGTCCACCGGGCGGCCGCCTGCGGTCGCGATCACCATGATGTCGGGCTCGTCGGCCAGCGCCGCCAGTGTCGGGGCGACCAGCAGGTTGAAATTGTGGTTGGCCACCGTTCCCTGCGTCACCAGAACGATCTTGCGTGTACCATCGAGCTCCTCGGCCCATGACGGCGGTGGGACCTGGTTGGCAATGATCGGAGGCGTACCGACGAAATGCACGGAGGACGGGATCTCGCGCGGAAATTCGAAACTCGGCACCGACAATTGCAGATAGGCGTCGCCGAGAGCGACCACGGAATGGAAAAGCGGCATTGCTATCGGTCCGACGCCGAGGCCCTTCAGGGTCCGGTTCAGGCGCAGTGACACCGGCTGATCGACCGCCGCATCGAAGTCCCGCGCCATGGCCGCATAATGATCGCGTTCGTCGTCGGTCCGTGCCGGCGGCAAGCCGAGGAAGTTCGGCGCACCGTCCTCACGCGCCCAATGCAGGAACGAGGTGCCGCAGAGCGCGATGGGGGGCCGCTGCGAGCGCGGTCCGAGCAGCATCGGGAGCACGCCGAACAGCATGTCGTCGCCGACGATGATATCGGCCGGGAATTGCTGCAACGCCTGCAGCAGCCCCTGGTGCTGGGCCGGAATGGCGTCGACGAAGATGCGCTCGCAGGCCACGCGGAACCACTCCAGCCCCGGCGGGATGGTCTTGAGTTCGGGGACCCGCGAGAAGACGTCGTTCGGATCGAAGTCCGCGCCCTCGGGAAGGGGAAAGAACTTGACGCCGCTGGCCTCGACGCGGGCGCGAAAGGCGGAGCCGGTCATGAGAGCAATCTCATGACCCTCGGCGACCAGGATCTGCGTGATTGCCAGCATCGGATTGAGATGACCCGTCGCAGGCGTCGAAGCGATAAGAATCTTCATGGGAGATGACCTCTTGATGATCGATGTACGGTCGCCACCGGGCGGCCGCTCTCGTGAGCAAGAGGGAATTGAAGGGATCGCGGTTACACCAAGGCTTCCGATGGCCACCAAATGGTTACGTCGGCAACGCACCGTGGCGCGGCCAAGGCCGACGTGCCGGCGAAGATGGTACCGTCGCGCGAGGACTACGGTTGTAACGCGAGCGGCCGGCCGTGAAACGGAGCGGTAATGCCGCGCTCGTAACCCGGCAGAGCGCCGTTTGGCGCGCCGCGACATTCGGCGGCGATTTTGGCCGAAGCCGATTATTGACGACCGAGATAGCGCGCGGTCTTGACCACGCAGAATTCGTTGAGGAAAACGTCATGCAGAATATTGTCGCCCTGATTGCGATGGTTGCTTTCATCGTGCTCCTGGTCTGGTCGGGTGCTTGCGCCCTGCGGGCACAGAATCCGCTGGTGAAGTGGGGTGGCGTGGTGCTGGCGGCGGCGCTTATCGTCCCGCTATCCGGCGTGAGCGCGTTGACCGCAGCGGGCATCGTCAAGCAGCACGCGCGCTCCGCGCCGGCCCCCGATCTCAAGGTCGAGGCGACACCGGAACGCATTGCCCGCGGCAGGGCGGTCGCCGACGGCTTTTGCGCCGGGTGTCACTCGAAAAGCGGCGTGCTGTCGGGTGGCGGCGACGTCGGCGAGGATCTTCCGCTTCCGATCGGCTCGTTCGTGCCCGCCAATTTGACTCCCGCCGGGGTCCTGAAGCATTGGTCCGACGGCGAGATCTTTCGCGCCATTCGCAATGGCGTCGATGCGCGGGGGCGATGGCTCGCGATCATGTCCTTTACCAATGCCGGCCGGCTGAGCGACGACGACACCAAGGCCGTGATCGCCTACATCCGCGCCTTGCCCGCGAGTGGTGAGGAGACCCCGGATCCACCGGATCGCTTCAGCGTGCTGGGCCTTGCGATGCTGGGCGCCGGACTGTTGCCGGATGCAAAGCCGGTCTTCACCGGTGTGATCATCGCGCCGCCGAAGGGGCCGACGGCGCGCTACGGCAGGTACTTGCTGTCCTATCAGGATTGCCGTGAGTGTCATGGCAAGGATCTCTCCGGTGGCGTGCCCGGCCAATTGCCTCCGCTCGGACCCGACCTCGGTATCGTCAAAGACTGGAGCCAGGCGCAGTTCATCACGACCATGCGCACGGGTGTCGATCCGAACGGACATCGGCTCGACGACCAAATGCCGTGGCGGCCGATCGGGCGGATGGACGACGACGAGCTCGCTGCGATCTACCTGTACCTGGCGGGTCTCCCGCGCTCCTGACATATCCTGACAAACGATCTGTTGCGGCTGGCCTTTCCCGGCTGCACCACTGTCGTTAGCACGCCGGATGCGCGCAACGGCAAAAGCTCACGCGCAGGTGAAGTCGACGTCGCGCGCGCAGGAAAATGTTGGCAGTCTTCTCGCCATCGCTCGCGCAGTCGTCGTCACTGCAGTCGTCGTCACTGCCGAACAGTCACCTCGTCGCCGACGAACGATCTCGCACGCCGGCGCATTGGAATCGCTCAAAAGTAGCATTTGCTAGGATCACAATTATTCACGTCTGCGACATCCGGCGGAGTTGGCCGCAGAAATACCGGGTTACGGCATCATCAAGTGGTCATGAACGTTGTCGTCGCATGGCGACGCTTTTGCTGTCCCCCATATTATTCCGAGTGATTGCGAATCTTGAACGTGACCCGGTTGGTGACGACGGATTTTGAGAGTGAAGTATGCTTGCAGATGTTGGCCACATCGTTGTTGTCGATGACGATCCCACCTTGCGGCAGATGGTGATCAGATATCTGGAGGAGCACAATGTCCCCACCAGGGCGGCGTCCAACCGGTCTGAACTGTACCACTATCTCGAGGCCGGTCAGCCCAGTCTGATCATCCTCGACCTTCGCCTCGGTCAGGAAGACGGCCTGGACCTGCTGCGGGAAATCCGGTCGCATTCCGACGTGCCTGTCATCATCACGACCGGCCACCGCCCCGACGAGATCGATCGCATCGTCGGGCTCGAGCTCGGCGCTGACGACTACATCATCAAGCCGTTCTCCTTGAGAGAGCTGCTGGCGCGCGTCCGGGCGGTGTTGCGGCGGCAGGAGATGGGCCGTGCCGCGCGCGCCCGGGATCCCGAGCGCGGCGGCTATCGCTTCAACGGCTGGAAGCTGGAACGCCGCGGCCGAAAGCTCATCGATCCCAGCGAAGCGCCGGTACCGCTCAGCAAGGGAGAGTATGCCTTGTTGCTGGCCTTCCTCGAGGCGCCGCAGCGACCCCTGACCCGCGAGCATCTGCTTCAGGCCACCCGCATCCACGAAGACATTTTCGATCGCAGCATCGATGTTCAAGTGTTGCGGCTGCGGCGCAAGCTGGAGGTCGATCCGAGCGCGCCGCGCGTCATTCAGACCGAGCGCGGCGTCGGCTATGTCTTCGCGGTTCCCGTAGATCCGTTCTAGGGCAAGATCCGGACCCGAAGGGTCACGTTAGCGCGAAGTGTGCGGCGGTCTTCCCCTCGCGACAAACGCGGAACGCGTCTGCGCGGAGATCATGTTCGAACAATGTGGCGGCCGCCGGATTGCAATTGTAACCCCTTTGTCTGTGGCGGTGATCTCGGCGTAACAGCCGGCCGGCACATAGTCTCCCACGAACAGCGTGTGGGAGATTTACGATGAAGACGCATTCTCACGGTGTCATCCGTATTGTCCGGCCGGATGACACGGAGCCCGATGGGCAAGGCTGGTCCGATGGCCGCGGGATGGCCCGTCTCGGTTCTGGCGGCACCGCGCGGCAGGGCCTCGCCGACATCGGTTCGGATTCGGCGCCGCCGGCTGCGCAGCCGGGCCAGGAGCTCAGCACATTCTGGTGGGCGGTCCTGACCTTCTTCATGGAAGGGTTTGCCCTTTATGGTGCCGCGTTGCATCCGACCGCGGCCATGCCGGTTCACGCAATACTGGCGGCACGGAGGGATTGGGAGTCGCAGCCCAAGGCCAGCGAGCCGGCGGAACCTGTGCAGAGCCGCGGCAGCGACGGGGCCGGGAGCAGCGGCAATGTCGTCGAGCTCGGTCGCTCCCGGCGATTCGAGGTGCAACCGGAGCGTCGCTGGAGTCCGCTGCGTTCGGCCGGTGAGACGTTGACGGTCTTGCTGTCGCACGCGCGCCGGGAACGCGAGATCAGACGAGCTGTTGCCGCTCTCAAGGAGCTCGACGACCGGACATTGCGCGATCTCGGAATCCACGGCCGGTCGGAGATCGAGGGGATGGTGAGGTACTGTCATGATTGCTGAGGCGCTCTACCTTGCCTTCGCCGGACTGGGCCTGTTTCGCGCCGTGCCTCGTTCGATGATCTGGTGCGGCCTCCGTTTCCGGATCCGGCGATCGCCGCATTCACGAAATCATCGAGCCTCGATCAAAAGCCCTTGAATAGACGCGGTTGCTTTCGCTTCCGCCCCCATATCACTGACGGTGCGACGATTGACTGGATTTCGCGGAGCCGGACCAGGCGCCGGCTATCGGGGTGGCTTGATCGCCATTTGCGCGGTGCTGCTGTGCTGCGTAGAAGTCACGCCCGCGCCGTCGCAGCCGCCGTCGGCGCACGCACTTGACCGCGGGGAGCCGATCACGCCAATTCCCGCGGCCCCTGCCGCCGACCCGCTCAAGGTCGCCCTTGGCGAGAAGCTGTTTGGCGATCGCCGGGTCTCGCATGACAATTCCCGCGCCTGCCAATCTTGTCACGATATCGCGACGAACGGCGCGAGCCAGAAGCGGCACGATGTCGGCCTCAACGGGGCGGGGCTTGCGCTCAACACGCTCACCGTCTTCAATTCGACGCTCAGCTTTCGTTTCGGCTGGGAAGGAAAATTCCGTACCCTCGAGGCCGATATCGAGGCATCGCTGCAAAGCCAGCACACCATGGGCAGCAGCGCGGCGGAGGTTGCCGCAAAGCTCGATGCCGATCCCGACATGCGCGATCGTTTCGTCGCGGCCTATGGCCGCCGTCCGGAAGGCGCCGATGTCGTCGACGCGCTGGCGAGCTTTCAACGCACGCTGGTCACGCCGGGCAGCAGGTTCGATCGCTGGCTGAAGGGCGACGACGCAGCCCTTTTGGCCGGCGAGCTGGACGGATACCGCCTGTTCAAATCGCTGGGTTGCTCCGCCTGCCATCAGGGCGTCAACGTCGGCGGCAATCTGTTCGAGCGGCACGGCATATTCCATCCCCTCGCGTCGCCCGAGCCCAGGATCCTGCGCGTGCCGAGCCTGCGCAACGTCGCGACGACCGCGCCGTATTTTCATGACGGCAGCGCGCCGACGCTCGATGACGCGGTTCGCAAGATGGCGCTGGCCCAGTTGAACGCGACGCTGACAGACCAGCAGGTCAAGGCGCTCGTCGCCTTTCTCAACAGCTTGACCGGGACCTATCGCGGTGCGCCCGTCGGAGGCTCGCCGTGAAATCCGCGCCCGCCGTGATCAGCGTCGCGTTCGTGCTCGGGCTTCTCACCTGGTTGCTGTTGCACGGGCTGAACATCAACTCGGCGCGTTATGACAGCCAGCTTCGGGCGCTCGGGGATTTCACCCGGTTCGAACGCGGGATGACCAGGGAGGTCCTCACCGCGCGTGCCGGCCTGTCGCGCAACTATGATGCGCTGGTGCATATGGTAAATGCCTATGACGATGCCCTGACGCGGCTGCGCGACACGGCAGGCCTCGACGCCGAGCAAACCAGGGTGATCGATGTTCTGTCGGCGCGTGCCGACCGGCAGGAGAGCCTGATCGAACGGTTCAAGAGCAGGAACGCGTTGCTGCAGAACTCCTTTGCCTATTTCGGCCTGTTCAGCGACAGATTGGCCGCATCGGAGTCCCGGCCGGTGGTGACGGCCACCTCCGCGCTGGCGGCAGCCATGCTCCGCCTGACGCTCGATACGTCGGATGCCGCAGCGCGTCAGGTCGAGGACCGACTGGAAGAGCTGGCGCAACTTCAAGCGCCGCCGGCGGAGACGGATTCGGTCCACGCGCTGCTGCTCCACGGACAGATGCTGCACGACCTTCTGCCTGACATCGACACGATCCTGAAGACGCTCGTCGCCGAATCCAACAACCGCGAGCAGGATGCGATGCTGGCTGTGATCCTGAAGCGCCAGCTTGCCGCGCGCGCCTCGGCGCGCAAGACGCGGTTGCTGCAATATATCACCTCGCTGCTGCTGCTCTCCGGCATCATCTATTTCGGAATGCTGTTGCGCAAACGGGCCATGGCCCTGCGCTGCCGCGCCGCATTCGAACATGTGATCGCCAATATCTCGATGCTGTTCATCAATTCGAGCAACGACGGAATCGATGCGGATGTCGAGATGGCGCTTCGCCAGCTAGCCGGATGCATCGGCGCTGACAGGGCCTATTTTGCCTGCGTGGTCGGCACCACGATGCACACCTATCGGTGGTCGCGCGACGGCATTGCATTCGAGCCCGGCTGGCCGGAGCGGGTGCTGAGCCTCGCACCGCGATTGGACGGCGGCGAAGACGGCATCGTCTATATCCCCAGGATGAACGCCTCGCATCCCCATGACGCGATGCTCACCGAGGCGGGTGTGAGCGGCTGGCTGTGCATCATGGCGGCCTACGGAAGCCGCGATGGAATTCTCGGCTTCGATGCGGTGCGCGGAGGTGCGCTCACATATTGGTCCGAAGTCTCGCTGTTTCGCATGGCCTTTGACGCCATCGGCAACGCGATCCGGCGCGCCCGCCTCGAAGGGGAGAAGGAGCGCCTCCAGGCGAGCCTGCAACAGGCGCGTCGCATGGAGACCATCGGGACCTTTGCCAGCGGCATCGCCCATAACTTCAACAACATCGTCGGCGCCATTCTCGGCCATGCCGAAATGGCCGATGCGCGGGTCGCGCCGGGAAGCCGGCCGGCCGCAAGTCTCGCCGAAATCCGCCGGGCCGGCGAGCGGGCGCGTGAGCTGGTCGAACAGATTCTCGGCTTCGGGCGCCGCGGCGAGGGCAGGCGGGAGCGCGTTTGCCTCAGGACCCTGGTCGACGAAACCAGATCGCTGCTGGCCGCATCGCTGCCTTCGCACGTCACATTCGAAGTGGACGAGACGGCCGACATTGCCATCGTGACGGGCGAGCCGGCCCAATTGCAGCAGGTCATCCTGAACCTGTGCAACAACGCGGCGCAGGCGATGAAGGAGCCCGGCCGTATCGAGCTCCGCATCAAGGTGCACGATCTCGCCAAGCCGCTGTCGATCGGGCGGAGCGAGGTCGGTCCCGGCCGCTTCACCGTCATTTCGGTCGCCGATCCCGGGCCGGGGATGGACGAGGCGACGCTGGAGCGGATATTCGAGCCGTTCTTCACCACCCGCCCGGACGGTAACGGCCTCGGGCTCGCGACGGTTCGCGAGATTGTCGAGCAGCATGACGGCACCGTCGCCGTGCAGAGCAGGCCGGATGCCGGCACGCGCTTCGACATCTGGCTGCCATCGGGCGAGCCAGTCGAGCCGCAGCCCGCTCAACACGGCTCGGATCCGGCGTTCCTTGGGGCCGGCGAAACCGTGCTCGTCATCGACACCGACCGCCGCCGCCTGTTGCGCTATGAGGAAATCCTCGCAGCGCTGGGTTATGAGCCCGTCGGCTTCACTGGGCTCGCGGAAGCGATCGCCGCCTGCCGGGCCGCGCACGCCCGTTTCGACGCGGCGTTGGTGTGTCATCTGCCGGGCGGCTCCTCGCTCGATCTCGCGGCGGCGCTGCATGATGCGGCGCCGGCCCTGCCGATCATCCTCGCTGCGCCCTCGACGCGCGACCTGGCGATGCCGTCGCTCAAGACATCCGGCATCACCGAGCTCGTCCATCACCCGCTGGCGTCGGCGGAGCTCGCCAGCGCGCTGGCGCGGAGCCTCGTCTCGTCGGCCACGAGCGGAAGATTGCGGCGAGCCGCCGGGGCTTCCTAGCCCGCCGGGCCGCGACGACAGGGCCTGCGGTTGCAGCGGTAACGCGATATCACCGCCGGCGAAATGGCCGGGTAGCCGGGGTCTCCTATTCTTGGCAGGCGCGTGTTCGCAAGGGCGAATGCGCAGGCGTCACCGCGATAGGAGACAGATGATGTCAATCAGACTTGGCGTGACCACCGTCGCAGCTGCGTTGTTGTTCTGGCCGGTTTCGAGTCTCAGGGCAGGAGGGAGCGCCCCCACGCGGATCGCCTCGCCCGGCAATCCTCCACCGACAAAATTCGCAGACCTTTTCCGGCAAGCCCCCATCGGGCACCGGCAGCCGCGGCCCGGTGATTTGTCCGAGCCGGTGCAGGCTACGCCCGTCGACGTCGAGCTGCGACGGCTCGACGCCGAAATCGACCGCAAGCTGATCATCTGCCGCGGCTGCTGATCATGCCGGATGGCGGCGTGCACAGGGCCCGCCGCCTCCCCGTGCTAGTTCGACGCCAGCGCCGTCTTGGCCACCTCGGCCATCCAGCCCGATGCGACCGGGAGGATCGCGTCGTTGAAATCGTAGCGCGGGCCGTGCAGCTCGGCGCCGTCGCGCAAGTCGCCGTTGCCGATCCAGACGAACGCGCCGGGCCGCTGCTTGAGGTAGAAGGCGAAATCCTCACCGGCCATGCTGGGCGCAAGGTCGCGCCTGACCTCGGCCCGCACCTTCTCCGCGGCGGCGCGCGCAAGGCCCGCCTCATCAGGCGTGTTGACCACGACGCCGACGCCCATGACGATCTCGGGCGTGATCTTGACGCCAAAGCTTGTGGCGACGCCGGCGCAGATCTCGCCGATCCGCGCGAGGAGGACGTCCTTCACCGCCTCGCGATGAAACCGCAGCGTGCCGCGGATCGCGACCTTGCCCGCGATCTGGTTCGGCGCGGTGCCGCCTTCGATCGTGCAGAGCGAGAGCACGGCGGTGTCGAGCGGATCGACGCTGCGCGCCACGATCGACTGCAGCGCCACGATGAGATGGCCGGCCGCCATGACCGGATCGCGCGTCAGATGCGGCATGCCGGCATGCCCGGCATGGCCCTCGATGGTGATGGTGACGCGTCCCCCGGAAGCCATGACGACGCCGTCATGGACCGCGATGGTGCCGGCGGCAAGGCCCGGCCAGTTGTGGAAGCCGAACACCCGGTCCATCGGGAAGCGCTCGAACAGCCCGGCGCCGACCATCGCGCGCGAGCCGCCATAGCCCTCCTCGGCCGGCTGGAAGATGAAATCGACCGTGCCGCTCCAGCTGGTGTCGGCGGCGAGCAGTGCCGCGGCGCCGAGCAGCGAGGCGGTGTGCCCGTCATGGCCGCAGGCATGCATCACGCCTGATGTCGTCGAGGCGTAGGGCAGGCCGGTATCCTCGGTGATCGGCAGCGCGTCCATGTCGGCGCGCAGGCCGACGCGGCCCTGCGCGTGCCCGCGCGTCAAGGTCGCGACGACGCCGTGGCCGCCGATGCCGGCCTCGAAGGGAATGCCGAGCTCGGCGAGCCTGTCCTGCACGAAGGCCGCGGTCGCCTTCTCCTGGAGCGACAGTTCGGGATGGGCATGCAAATGGCGGCGCCACGCGGTCAGTTTCTGGTGCAGTTCGGGTGTCAAGATACGGATCTCTCGTGTCGGTTGGCGGAGGTTCGCAGGATGGATTTCGCTGCGCTCGACCCATCCTGCAGGCTCACATGCTCACCGCATCGTCGCAAGCTGCACGGCCAGCGCGCAGGCGCGGTCGTATTCGTCGAGATTGATCCATTCGTCGACCGTGTGCGCCTCGTTCTGGCCGGCGCCGAAGGTCACGGTCGGAATGCCGTGGCGGACCATCCAGTTGGCATCGAGGCCGCCATTGGCGGCGCGGACATTCGGGGTGCCGCCGACCGCGGACACCGCCTCGACCGCGCGTTTGACGACGGGGAGGTTGTCCTTCATGCGGAACGGGTAATAGTCGGTCTCGGCCTTGAACTTGACCTTGCCGGACTTGCCTTGCGCATTCGTCACCTTCTTGGCCGCCTTCTCGAACGCGGCCTTGTAGGCTTTCGTGATCTCCTTGAAGAATTTTCCGTCGTGGCTGCGGCTTTCGCCGCGCACATGCACGTAGTCGGTGACGACGTTGGTGGCATCGCCCGCGGGGCGGCCCTCGCCGCCGGTGACGGGGCCGATATTGCTCGTCCCTTGCTGCTTGCCCTTCACCACCTTGCCGAACCAGCCGCCGGCCTTCGCGTCTGCAAGGGCGAGCGCCATGATCATGGTCGAGGAGATGCCGCGCTCCGGCGCGACGCCGGCATGCGAGGCGCGACCGAAGATCTCGACGGTCCAGCGGTCGGCCCCGACCGCGCCGATGATCACGTTGGAGGCCGAGCCGCCGTCGTAGTTGAAGGCCATCACCGGCGAGCCGAGCTCGTCGAGCTTGACGTGGCGCGCGCCGTAGAGCCCGCTCTCCTCGCGCACGCAGAACAGAAGCGTGATCGGCGGATGATCGAGCTTCTGCTTTTCGAGTTCGGCGGCCAGCGTCACCAGCACGCCGCAGCCGCAGCGATTGTCGCCGCCGAGCGCGGTCTTCGCCTCGTTGACGATCTTGCGCCCTGATTTTTTCGGCTTGGCGCCGGCGCACAGCGGCACTGTGTCCATGTGGGTCATGAACATGATGCGCGGCTGGTTGTGCAGCGCGCCGCGGCCGGGCAGGTCGACGATGAGGTTGCCGGTCTCGGTCGGCACCGGAATGCGGGTGTTGGCGTCGTCGAGCCGGATCGCCTTCGCCGGCACGCCGCTCTGCTTCAGCGCGGCGGTGAGCTCCCGCCCGATTGCCGCCTCCTGTCCGGTGACGCCCTCGACGGAGAGGAAGCGCATGAGGCGATCGGTGGCGGCTTTGGTGTCGACAGGCATGGACTGGAATTCCCTTGATGCAGGTAGCGGCGCAGGCTCGTAGGATGGGTAGAGCGAAGCGAAACCCATCGACCCGTATGCGAAGATGATGGGTTTCGCGAAGCGCTCTACCCATCCTACGAACGCGGCGACGTATAAGTCAAAAAGATCAGCACGCCGAACGCCAGCGCCGCCGCCATGAACAGCAGTACGGCCGGCAGCCCCGCGAGCGCCGCCACCGCGCCGGTGACGGACTGCATCAGCGCGGTGCCGAGAAAGAAGGCGAGATTGACGGCAGCGAGTGCCTTTCCCGCGACCTGCGCGTCGACGAGTTGCCTGGACATGCCGAACAGCAGCGGCTGGGCGGAGGTGAAGAGCCCGATGAGCACGAACAGTGCCAGATCGTAGTGCGGCGGCATGACGGTCACGCCGAACAGCCATGCAACGGCAAAGTGCGGGGCCCCCAACGCCATCAGCGCGAGCAGCAGCGCCGCGAACGCGTGCGTGCCGGCCACCAGCTCGCGGCGGCGGCCGATCCTGCGGTCGATCATGCCGATGAGAAGCGGCCCCACGATCATCGCCAGCGTGAAAGCACCGAGCTGGTTGCCGGCCTCGACCCGCGTCAGTCCCTTGATCTCCATCAGCCATGGTCCGCCCCACAGGCCGCGCAGCACCAGCGAACTCGCCAGCGACACCAGCGCCAGCGCGATCAGGCCGCGCAGCGGCCGCGACAGGCCGAGCCTGAGCACCTCGATCATCTGCGCCATCGGCGAGGAATGGTCCTTGTGCTCGGCCGGCTGGTTCGGCACCAGCGCGAACACTGCGAGCGCCACCACGACGCCGCCAGCTGCCGAGACCCAGAACCCGGCACGCCAGCCCCAGGTGTCGACCACGAAGGCGAGCGGGCTCGACGACAGCAGCATGCCGATATTGCCGATCGAGAGGATCGCGCCCGACCACAGTCCAAATCGCGCCGCCGACAATTGCTTGGCCGCGAGCGTCATCGGGCACATCAGCATGCCCGAGGTGGCGACGCCGAGCATGAGCTGGCCGACCGCAAAGCTCTCGGGGCCTGTCGCAAAGCCCGACGCGACCGCGCCGAACACGGTTCCCGCCAGCAGGGCGAGCGACACTGGCCGCACGCCGAAGCGATCCATCGCCGCACCGACCGGAATCTGCGCGGCGGCAAAGGCAAAATGATAGACCGAGGTCAGGCTCGCCAGCGCCTGCGGCTCGATATTGAAGTCCGCCGCCATCAGGTCGAGGCTGATGGCTGGAATGGTGCGCAGCAAGGTCGAAAGCATATGACCGCAGGCGAGCGCGACCAGCGCGAAGATCAGCGCGCGGGTGGCGCTTCCCGCCTCGTCAGTGGCTGCGGTCCCCATGAGTGTCCCGTCCCGTGAAGGTTTTGGCTGGGGTACATGATTGACGGGACGGTGCCAATGGGGGAAGGGCAGGCCCGGCTATTCGAGATTGTGGCGTCCGAACTTTCAGCTCGTCGGGTGGGTCGAGCAACACGAAACCCCTCAACCCGATTGCAACGAAGATGAGTCTCGCGAAGAGCTCGGCCCATCCAACGAGCTTAGTCGTCGCTGTCAGGCGCTTGTAACGCCATCTCGGGACCTTGGCCCCTTATAGGCTGTGGTGCCACGCTTCGAGATACAACGGAGACCTGCGCACCTCTTCAACAGTGCTCCTCGATAGGCCCAAGTCGGCGAGCAGCCGATCATCGAGTTCGAGAAGTTCCCCGTACTGGCGCCGTCGTTCCCACGCGCACGCCATTCCAGCCAGCCACACAAGTGGAAGCTTCCACCATCGCAGGTCGGGAAGAGGCAGTGAGGGCGGGTTGATGATGTAAGCGGAATTGGAAGTAGTGCTGCCGCAAGACATGTTTCACCTCCATATTGGAGCGAAACAACACTTGGCTGCGGGAGCTCATCGGGCGGTTGTCAATGTCCCGAGCGATCTATGTATCACACGCTCCGTGGGTGCTCAAGCGATAGTCAGTGAATATGAACTCAGTCATCCGCAGCAGCGGTTGGGGAAGGGCAGGCCCCTTATTCCGGATTGTGACCTTGCGATCCGGTCCTAGAGGTTCTTGATGATCGAGACGAAAGTCGGCGGCGCCTTGGTGGACGCGCCGGTCGAAAGGCCACCTCCGGCTTCGAATGCGCTTTCCGCGATCTCGTAGCCGAGCATGCGGTAGCTCTCGAATTGCGACTCCGTGAAGAATTGATTCAGCGTCGTCTCGTGCGGAAAGGTCGGGTGGGATATCGCGTAGCTCAGGACGCCCATGGGCTCCGTTCCGTGCAGGCCCGACTTGAAGTACAGCAGCAGCCCGTTTTGCGACGTGCCGCCATCGGCCTCGCCATAGAGAATATCGCCGACCGCCCAGTAAGGCGCTTTCGTTGCAGGGCTTGGACGTTCCGTGAAGCGCTTCTTGAGCAGGTCGAGGCCACGCAGGTCGATGCGTACGCCGAGATCGATCCAGATCTTGCGCAGCGCGTTGCCGAGATCCTCGAAGGAATAATCGGGGTCGCAGCCGGCGTCGCTGACAACGATCACGCGGCAGCGCCGGCGGACCATCTCGTAGAGGCCGAGATTCTCGAAGTGCCCGCCGTCAGTCAGGTAGACCCAGCGCTCGGTCTCGCTGGTCAGGCCGAACATCTCCATGAAGAACGGCCGGAGCGCATCTGTCGGCTTGACCTCCGCGTAGTAGGCATTGTCGCCGCGCGGGTTGGCCAGCCACCAGCCAAGGCGCACGTTGAACAGCGCCATCAGGAAAGCGACGCCCGGCGACGAGTTGTAGCCCATGCTCGGACTGACGGCCGCGCCTGAAATCGCCATGGCGGTCCCAAGGGTGAGCATTCCGCCGTAGGGCCGGGGCTGCTTGGTCGTCGCGTAGGTCGTCCGGTATGCACCGTCCGAAAATACGGCGCTGCCGCTGCCGCAATGGAGCGGCGAGAACGTGAAGGGCGCCGCCATCCGTTCTTGCCATGCCAGATTTCTCGACGACACGAGGTTGAGTGCCGCGCCGATGACGTGGAACGGCTTCCAATTGGCCCCCGTCGGTGCAACGCCATGCTCCCAGAGCTCATGCAGATACGGGCTGTCGCGGCCGTCGAAATCCGTAAAGGCGTTCTTGGTCTTGTCGCGGTCCTTCTCTTTGCGCGACGCACCGAGAAAGGCGCGAACCAGTCGGTTCCGGTAGAGGCTGTGGAGCGAGTAGCGGTTGATGCTGAGGACATGCGAGGCTGCATAGATCAGTGCTCCAAGCGCGACGCCGGCTATGAGCACGACTTTCCAAGGCAGATGATCGGCGCCAGCCTCGAGTGCGAACGCCCTGTCCCAGGCGATGGACAGTAGAGCGACCAGGACCGACGCGAAAATTCCCGCCGCGATCGCCGCAATCGTGTTGAGCCCGAGATATTGGCGAACGCCCGACGCCTGCTCGGCGGCGGCCCTGGTCTTCGAGCTCGCTCCCAGGATGACGGAAAGCAGGCCTGAAAGACCTCCCCCGGTCGCAAGCGAGGGGACGAACGCGCTGCCAAGCTGACTCTCGATCCATCTTGCGGCCGGTGGCGTGCCAAGCACGAGCCCGAACCACAGCAGCCAGCCGAGATAGGCCAGCGTGAAGAGTCCGCTCGACCGCGCCTGGAATTCGAGCCCGACGTCCACCTCGGACAGGAATTCGGCAAACGAGATGTAGATCACGTCGGCGACGATCCGCGCCATGACGATCCAGGGCAGGCCGAGGACGCAGGCAAAACCCGCCGTCGTGGCAACGGAACCCGATGGGCCGTAATGCCAAAGCAAGACCAGTCCCGCGGCACCCAGCACGCCAAAAGCGGCGCCGGCGACGCACCAGGCGAAGAGATCGATCCATGGATGCTTGGGACGAGCCGCGAGCGGTGGGCGGGCCGACTTTCCAAAGACCAGGGTCCACAGGCGCGCCAGCACCCAGGAGGCAAGAAAGAATAGAACGCCAAGGATGGCGCCGCGAAGCACCACGACGGGGTAAAATTGAGCTTTTTCGACCTGCTTGTCGACTTTGAACCCGACGGCCGTGGTCACGTCCGTGAGCATCGACAGACCGTATTGGCTTCGCAACACGAAAACCAGCAATGCAGCACCGACAAGGAAGGGCATGAGATCGCAAACGAGAAACCGGGGTTGCGAGACATTGATGCATCCGCGGCCGGGACGGTTCGCGACGGAGAACGACAAGGACGCCAGAAAGCAGAGGGTTGGTATGAACATGACAACCAGGAACCAGGCCGACGTATTCTCGCGTCTGATGCTGTCGGCATCGATGACCGCAAAGTAGAGTGCGTTGGTGATGAGCACTGCAAGGATCATCGGAGGAACGAGCAGGACCCAGTTCAGGAACAGGTTGCGCAGGACGCCGGCAACGTCGCTCCACAGGTCGGGAGAAATCGGCGAAAAGCTGGGGGCGAGAAAGTGCGAGTTGCGCCGGAGGTTGGAAACCGGCTCGGCTTCTTCGTGATCACCGAGTTGACCGACGCTGTCTCGCCGATTGAGCGCCGAAACCACCGTGCTCGGACTGGAGCGCCGCTCGCGCTCCTGATGGAGCCAGGCTGATAGCCAACTGCCGATATAACCGCCGCCCGACACGGTCGACAGATACTCGAACTCCGTCAGAGCCGAGCCGGTCTTCCCGCCCTGGTGCTTCGACGTGACCTCCAGCGCCGCAAATCGTTGCAGGATGCCGAGCGCAAACGCCGCGCTGCGGATTCCTCCGCCGGAAAGGCACAGGGCCCATCGGTCGTCCGCGTTCAACGCCTGGTAGACGTCGAGGAGTTTTCCCGGGACCGGGTCCGTCGGCGATGGTCCGGGCAGTGTTTGGGAGGGCTGCTGCGCAGGTTGCGGCGATGTCGCGGACGGCGGTTGGGTTGGTGTCTGCGAAGCGCCGGATGCCGGCTGCGCTGGTGTCGGCGAGATGTCGGGATCTTTTGGTGCGAATTCCAGGCGAACGCCCGCGAGCGCCCGCCGCTCCTCCCAAAGGACCTGTGAAAGGTTCAATGCCCCCATGACGCCTCTCCCCCTGTTTCACTGAGATCGGCCCAAGCGGCCTGTTCAGTGTCTCCGCTGGGTCAGTTCTGGTCGGCGGGCCGAGCGTAAGCTTGACCGGAGCAAGCTAGCGGCACCGGCGACAGCAAGCGTGTGAAGCAATTCACAAACACGTAGAAATTGTCATGGCTGCCGCATGGAAGCGGTCGTGACGCAAGGCACGTTGTCCATCAAAACGAGTCTGACGCCGCTGCCTGAGACGATGAACCAGGCCGGCCGTCAGAACGTTATTCCCGGCAAGATGTGGTATCATGGGGACCTGGATCTGCAGCTGGCGGCGGCAATGTCTTCCACCGAGAGTGCAACCAAGACGACCAGTGAGGCGGCCCGCCGAGAGCGGAGGAGGAGCAATTCCTTACTGTTCGCTCTCGCCGTTGGATTTCTTGTCTTCGGTGCGGCCGCGGGTGCGCTTTACTACGCTTTGCGGCCGGAGGTTCTACGGATCGCCGTTGGACCGCCGGGCAGCGACGATTACAAAGTCGTCGAGGCAATGGCCGATGCCTTCAGAAGGGAAAGTCGAACCGTCAGGCTGTCTCCGATCAAAACTGACGGCGCGGTGGAGTCTCTCGCCCTGCTTGGGGCTGGCAAGGCGGACCTTGCCGTCGGCCGCGGTGATCTGGAAATGCCCGCCGAGGCGCAGACCGTCGCCGTCGTGCGTAAAAACTTCGTCGTGCTGTGGGCGCCCTCCGAGCCTGCGGGCAAGGGCGCGAAAAGAAAGCGGTCGCCGAAAATCAAGGAGGTCGCCGATCTCGCGGGGCACCGTGTCGGCGTGATTGGGCGGACCCCCGTGAATGCCGCGTTGCTGCGGGTCATTCTGAGCGCCTCCGGCGTGGACGCTGAGAAGGTCGCTGTGACGCACTTTGGCACTGAACAGATCGGGGAGCTGGCGCGCGATCCCGCCCTCGATGCATTCATGGCAGTCGGGCCACTCGACAGCAAGATCACATCCGACGCCGTTGCTGCTACGGCGCGGGCCCGCGGCGAGCCGAAATTTCTCGCCATCGAGACATCGGAAGCGATCGCCTTGAGGCATCCCCGGTATGAATCGGAGGAAATTCCGCCCAGCGTCTTCAATGCGGATCCGGCTTGGCCGGGTGACAAGGTCGAGACGGTCAGCGTCAGCCACCTCATCGTGGCCAGAAAGAGCGTGTCCGAAACCACGGTAGCCGCGTTTTTCCGGCAGCTCTTTGCCGTCCGTCAGGCGATTGCGCGGCAGGTACCTGGCGCTGCTCACATCAGCAAGCCGGACCTCGAGAAGGACACCGAGCTGCCCGTCCATCGGGGAGCGGCGGCCGTCATCGACGGCAACGAACGCACCTTTCTCGACCGGTACGGCGATTACTTCTGGTTCGGGCTCCTGCTTCTCTCCGGGATCGGCTCGGCCGGCGCCTGGTTGCGCCGCTATTTGAACCGCGAGGAAAGGGAGGACAACACCAGCCATCGCAAGAGAATCCTGGCCATGGTCGCGAGCGCGCGGACCGCGGAATCCAACCAGGAACTGCTGACCCTGCAGCGTGAGGCGGACGCCATCATCGCTGAAACCCTCGAGTGCTACGATGACGGCGCTGTCGAGGAAGAGGAACTCGCCGCATTCGGGCTGGTGCTCGATCTCTTGAGCAACGCCATTGCCGAGAGGCGAGCCGCGTTGCAACGAACCAGCTTCGAAACCGTTCGAGGCGCGACAGCAGGCTCCACGCTGCGAGGATAAGGGCGGCCATTTGAACCGGCCGTTGCGGATTCCGCCGCGCCGGCGCCGCCGTACGCGGGATCTCCGATTTCGTCGAGGGGTGCGGCGCCGGCGCGCGGCCACTGGCTGACGACGATGGCCGCCATCGCGCCTTTCCCGAACGTGCAGGTCGACTCGACAATGATGATCCAATTCTCGGTCGTCAGCTTGATCTGCATATCGGAGTGTCGCTGCTTGGCATGGTGAGCCAGATCGATGTCTGTGCGTTTTAGAAGCGATACAATTGCGGCGGGAATCTCTGTACAACAACTACCTGCATCGTTATCTATCGCGAAGGCCATGCTCTTCGGAAGTCGATCCGCGACCTCGATGCGTACCAATTCGTCCGAACTCCGACCTCACGATGTGTCGACACATTATCTGATCGACGTCTTGCTCGACGGAGCGCACGAATCTTACTCTGTGTTCTGGGCGCTGAAGGCCATCGGCTTGCTTGCAGTTATCACGGAAGCGCAGCAACACAATCTTGTCACGCACTCGCGACTTGCCAAGTTGCTCGGTGCTTCCAGATCCGGTCTGTCGCATTGTCTCGCCTATCTTGACAGGCTCCGAATCTTGCACACGCAGCGGATGCATTTGCCCGGCTGCCTTGCGCCTACTCAAGTGTATTCAGTGCCGATTATGGCGCGCTGGCGCGACGATCATGGTTCGCCACTCACGGAGTCGGCCGAGCACGCGCAGGCCGCCGATTTGTCGACGCCAGCCCTGGCTTATCGATATGCGGAACTGCATGCGTCGATGCACATCTACGCTCGATCGAGCTGCAGTCGAAAGAGACGTTGTCATCATGAAACGCTGGTTCAAACTCTTCGAGACCGCGTCGCGGCACTTGCAAGCCAAGGAGCGTGGTCTCTTCGTTGTGGTCGTCGGCTGCATGTTGATCGCCGCGGGATGCATGGCAATAACTCCATACATTCTCGGCGTCCTAACGGACAGATTGCTGGAGGGCCGCGCGTCGCATGATGTGCTGGTGCTACTGGCCGGGGCTTATCTGGCGACGGTGGCGATGCCAAGGATACTTCAGACCGTCGCCCTCCATCGACAAAGCAGCCTTCGTGTTCACGCCAATCGCTCGCTGCTGTCGAGCTATTTCAACTATCTGTGTGAACAGCCGGAAAGTTTCTTTACGAGCAGGAATTCCGGTGAGCTAAGTCAGGAGGTTACACAGGCGTCGAACGATCTGTACGTCATCATTCGCAACTTTTCATCCTCCATCATTTCCCCAATCGTCCAGATCAGCATTGCAATCGTTATTCTAGCCCTGAATCGAGACCTCATAGTTGCCGCAGCGATCTTGATTTATGCGGTCCTGTTTCTCACCAATAACGCCATACAAGGCAGAAGGCTGATGCAGCTCAGGGACGGCCTCATGGAGGCCGGGCGAAAGTCTTATGCAACACTTTCCGATTCCATCTCCAATATCGCAGTTGCGCGCCAGTACAACGGGTACGACTTTCTGCTTTCCCGGTATCGCGCGGTGCTGGACGAAGATCGCCACGCGCAAGGTCGATACTGGGCTGTTAGTCTTCAGATGCAGATCATCAACGCGCTGCTGTTTGTCGGCTTTTTTGGAGTGTCATTCGGGGTGGCTTTGTACGGGGTGGTTCACGGAGAGCGCTCCGTTGGGAGTATGGTGCTCGTCGGTGCGTACACGTTGACGCTGTTGGCCCCGATCAAAGGCCTCGGCAACATGCTTACCGAGATCACTCAGTCGCTAAGGACGTTCGGCGTGTTCATGGACAAGCTGGAATCCGTGCGCCCGTCGTCCAGGCGCCATGCCGAAGTGGTGCCGATGTCATCTTTCCAGCCGGCGATCGAATTTGACGATGTATCGCTGATCTATCCAGGCGCAACCGTGCCGGCCCTCAGGGGTATCAGCTTCTCCATCGCACCGGGACAGCAGGTGGTCATCACGGGTCCGAGTGGCGCGGGCAAGACTTCTATCATCAAGGCGTTGACCCGACAGTATTCGCCGGGCACAGGATCAATCCGCCTATTTGGACAGGATATCGCGACGATAGACGTGCGGACCTTGAGCGACCGGGTTGGATATGTTTCACAGGAGGTGTTCATTCTCAAGGACACGCTCCGCTTCAATCTGAAGATTGCGCGAGCAGAGGCATCGGATGAAGAAATACTCCACTCGCTCGAGAAGGCCGGGCTAGGCGATCTCGTTCCCAGCTTGCCGGCCGGTCTTGACACGATACTCGGTAATCGTGGTGCAACCCTTTCGGGAGGGCAGAGGCAGAGACTGGCCCTCGCCAGGCTGTTTCTACGGAAGCCTGACGTTGTCGTGATTGACGAAGGCACCGCGGCTCTGGATATCGTCACCGAGCAACGGGTGCTCGAAGAGTGTCTGACAACTTTTGACGGGAAGACGATTGTGATCGTCACGCATCGTCCGAGCGCGATGGTGTTGGGAGACACGTTGATCGTTGTGCAAGACGGGCGGGTCGAGGACAGCGGAAAACACGATGAACTGAGGTCGCGCAACGGTTTCCTTTCGCGCGTTCTCAGCGGAGCAGCGTCATGATCCGGCTCTCCCGAGGCGCTTCAAGCGGAATAAGCCGGTTTGGCTCATCCGGATGACTGCATCATTCTTTCGGCCTTGGTCACGAACAGGAGTGGCTGGTGAAGTGGAGTACCATTTGTTTGGTGGGCGTCGCGTCGGCATTGTTCGCGCAGTCCGGAGCCGTAATCCGATTGACGGCTGAAAGGCAGGTCTTGTTTCCAGCAACGGTGGTGCTTCCTCTGCCTTGGGATCCGACCTCGCCCGAGTGTCGCGAGGATCCAATGCCGCCAGGCTTTCGGGTGAATGGGGAGATCAGCTCGGCTGGTCCGCAAGGCCGGTGCGCGCAAATTGACGGACAGCCGATCTGATGCGGTTTGCGCCGTTGCGTAGGCCGCACTTGGGCGATGATTGGCCGGCCTATCTCCAAACGCCGAGGAGATGAGCAGTGCTGGTGTCAAAAGGCATCCTGCTTAGGCTGCGTCAATTTCCGCAGTAGAGTTTGTGCGTCATCCAGCAATGCCTGCAGCTGCTGCCGCTCGCTGATCGCATCCCTCGTGAATAGCCCGTGCGTGCGCGCATTCCGATTTCCCTTCGGCGCGCCGGACCCTAGCGCGCCGCCGTGCATGCGGCAGCGTGTCTTGCCGTGCGCCGTTGGCGCGCGGCACGGGCTGCCGTCGCGGGTTCGGGCGCCGCAGCGGGGGCTGGTGCGCATCGGGACCGTGTTGCGGGTGTGGCCGCCGGTCATGGGGTGGCGCCTTGCGTTGCCTCGCTCCGGCTCGCCTCCGCAACAAGCACGTTCGTATGCTGCGTGACGTTGCCCACGATCGCGTGTCCTCCGTCCTGAACGGACAGGTTTTTCACCGTGATCGCGCGCTCGTCGCTGTTGCGGTGGCGGCTCAGGGCCTCGACCTGAGCGGCAAAGGTGCGGGTCAGTCGGGTCAATGCGCGCGTGACACTTTCCTGCTGCGGGAGGTTGTCGGTGCAGGCGAGGCGGCAGGCGCAGCGCATCGTCGCCATGTGCACGGAGACCATCTGCGACACCAGCATGGCTTCGATGGAATCCTTCGGCGCGATGCTCCTGATCATCGAGACCATGAAGGCGAGATTGGCCTCATCGGGCTTCTGTCCGACCGCGCTCGCTTTCACCAATTGCCTGAGAATGCCGTGCAGCGCGTCGCGGTCAACGGCACCGAGTGCCTCGGCCAGCAGGCGCTCGCCGGCTTGCGGGTCCGGATGGGTGATCGCAATGCGCCGCTTGTACAGTCTTATCCGCGGGCTCGCGGCGGGGCCGCCGCGATCGTTTGCTGCAAGCGGCGAGGTGATGCGGCGGTTCGGTGCTGTCGTCACGTGCTGTGTCCTTTGCCTGCGCAGGCGCGCGCGAACGACCGTTCGCTGCTGCGCGCGGATGCGAATTTCGGGATGTCGATGAAGGGCTTATGCGCAACCACGTCGAGGCGGCCCGGATGAGGGTGGCCGTCACGCTGACGATGGTTGCGATGATGGCATTCTGCCGGTGTTTTGCCCGACGAGTCAAACGGCGTTGCGAAGCGCGCAAGTCCTTGTTCTTCCAAGCACCGGCTACTGTGCATGGGGTTGTTTTCGCGCTTTTTGTTTTGAGCCGGCGCTTACGTGCCGTGCGACGGAATTGCGAGGCGCGTCGTGTGTGGAAACGCGATTGCGCAATCCCGTGCGGCCGCTCATCATGATCCCCGAGCGCGCCGCACCAACAAGCATGCACAAGCGGCGCCGAAGTCTGGGGAGAGAACGAATGCAACGAACGGCTCGCCTGCTGGCAGTCATCGCCGGATTGTGCGCCTGTGCGCCGGCGACAGAGGCCCTCGCGCAGAAATATCCGGCGCGGCCGGTCAAGATCATGGTCGGCTTCAGCGCGGGCGGGCCGGTCGATGTCGTCGCTCGCATCATCGGCGACCGGCTGGGCAACAAGCTCGGGCAGCCCTTCGTGGTCGAGAACCGCGCCGGCGCCAACGGCATGATCGCCGCCGAAGGCGTGGCTCGTGCGGATGCGGACGGCTACACCATGCTCGCCTGCAACTCGTCCACCATCACGCTCAACAAGACGCTGTTCAAGGACATCCGCTACGACCCGGAAAAGGACTTCGCGCCGTTGACCACAGTGGTGTCGGCGCCGCTGGTGCTGGTGGTCAATCCGGAGAATCCCAGGACGGCCGACATCAAGACCGTGGCCGATCTCGTTGCCGCGGCGAGGGCGAGGCCCGGCGAGCTTGCCTACGGTTCGGGCGGCAACGGCAACCTCGCCCATCTCGCCATGGAGCTGCTCGGCCAGAAGGCCGGCATCAGGATGATCCACGTGCCCTATCGCGGCGGTGCCGCGTCCGAGGTCGGCATCCTCGCGCAGGAGGTATTGGCGGTGTTCGATCCCCTGTCGGCCGTGCCGCTGGTGAAGGCCGGCAAGCTGCGCGCGCTCGCGGTGTCCTCCGCCGAGCGGCTTCCGTCGCTGCCTGATGTGCCGACGGTTGCGGAGGCAGGCTATCCCGGCTTCGACCTGTCGTTCTGGGTCGGCTTCTTCATGCCGAAGGCGACCCCCGCGCCGATCCTGGAGGCGCTGCACCGGGAGATCGTCGCCGCCGCCAAGGATCCGGCGGTCGCGGAGAAGCTCGGCTCGCAGGGCGTGGTCAGCGTGCTGAGCCCGGCCGAGTACGCCGCGAAGATCGCGAAGGAGACCAAGGAACTCGCCGAGGTCGTGGCGGCGGCAAACATCAAGGCGGAGTGAGGTGGGCGCATGATCGTACGGCTCGCTCCGCCGACCTCTCCCGCTTGCGGGAGAGGTCGGCGCGCAGCGCCGGGTGAGGGCTTTTTCCTCTGGGGGATTGTCCCGCCGCGGAGACACCCTCTCCCCACCCCTCTCCCGCAAGCGGGAGAGGGAGCGCACCTCCTTCGCGGTAGCCATCACAGCCACAGGATCTGCTTGCGGCAGCCCAAATCGTTCAGCAGCGACAAGCCGGTGTGAGCTAGCTCGAGGAGCGTTCGCGCGCCGCAAAGCGGATCGCACGAGCTTTTGCACTCTTTCCGGCCGCGCGGGCCGCGATCATGCTCCGCGCCTTGCCGTGGGCCCCGGCATTCCTGCGCAGCAAGGTTGCGAACCGCTTGCGTGCACGGCTCGCCGAGAGCCGCGCCGCCAGTTGCTCGGCCTTGCGCATGATGGTGACGACCGACGGTGTCAGGTTCACCGGAACCCAGGCGACGTGCTTGGTCTTGGACAGGCTGCCAACGCCTTCGCAAGGCGCTTCGCGCGGTAGGTCGATCCGGATTGCGAGAACCTCCGCGCGCTCGGTCCAGTCCTCGGCCCTGGTGCCCGTGATGATGCGGACATAGTCGCGCGTCTCGCGCGGCAGCTCGCTCTCTCTGGCGAGCCACTTCTGGATGCGACCGGGACCTGCGTTGTAGGCGGCTGCCGCGAGGCCGAGATTGCCGAAATCGTCACGCAGCTTGCGCAGGAATTTTGCCGATGCGGGCAGCGCCTTCACGGGATCGAAGGGATCATCCAACCCGACCTCGGCCGCCGTCTCCGGCATGAACTGCGCGACGCCCTGCGCACCGGCCGGGCTGACCTCGTTGGAACGAAAGCGGCTCTCCTGCCAGAGCAGGCGCGCGAAGAACGGCACGGGAATGCCGCTGGCCTCGGCGGCTTCGCGAAGCGCGTGGCAGAATTGTTCGGTCGGTGAAAGCGGGGCCTGCGCGACGGGTTCGACTGTGGGGACCGGTTCGATCGTCTCGACGTAGGCCGCGCGCGCATTTGCCAGCTCAATGGCCTGCACGCTTGCGAGGAAGAGTTCGGCGAGGGGAACCAGAGAAGGACCGCGATCAGTCTTGAGAGCAGCGTGGTCGATGCTTGACGGCTGCCAGGAGGACGACGAGCCGACGTCGCACATCAGAATCAGGAACGCAGCGCAAGCCGCGACGACAAATCGCATCTCGGTAAGAGTCCTCGAACTGTGGGGGAACGACCAGCGCGTGCGCCGGTGAGGAGGACTTCATTAACCGTAATTGCGGCGAAGCTGCGATTCCGCGCGAGGGCAGGTGTTAGTACGGGGGCCTGCCGCAGAACATGCGCCGCCGGCCCCGCGGATCTACGGGGACCGCGAGCAAATGCGACGTGCGAGTGGTGGCACGGAGGCTAGTCCTTCGGAAAGTCCTTGCGCATCGCGATCTCGGCGGCATCGCCGGGCGACAGCACGGTCTGGTCGAAGGCCGGCTGCGGCCTCGTCATGATGTCGTAGAGCGAGATGCCCTTGATGGGCTTGCCCATCAGCTCGCGGACGCAGTCGGCGAGCGTGCCGTTGTAGACGAGATAGGGCGGACCCCGGTCCCTCTGCCTCTCGCCCTTCAGTGATGGCCACTTCTTCAGTTCGGCCGGCGCGTCATAGACGATCGGCGATCCCTCTTTAAACATGCGTCTGGTTCCGGGCGGCGTATATAGGCCAGAAGCCTAGAGCCGCCCGGTAAACGCTTGTTAAAGAATTAGTTCAAATCAGCCGGCAACGAAGGCGAGCAGGGTGCCGTTGGCCTTGGCCGGCGGCACCACGATCGCAGGTCCACTGCGCAGCGCTGCCGTGCCCAGCGCCTTCTCGGTCGCCGCGAGATCGCCGCTGACCAGCACCAGCGCCGCGCCGCCGCGCTCGGAGAGGCCCGCGAGCGGCACGCCGGGATAACGTTTGCCGAGCTGGTCCAGCGTCAAATAGACGAAGTCGGCACGATCGCCGCCGGAGGGCACGGTGACCGCGCCGTCGGCCTCGGTCTTCGGTTCGCGGTCGATCAGGCGCGCGAGGTGCGCAGCGTCCTTCGCGGGATCGGGCGTTGCGATCAGCGTCTGTTTGATGCGCTTGGCCGCATTGGCATGCTTCATCAGTTCGGGGATCCACACCGTCTCGCGGGTCTTGTGCTGGCAGGCGAAGATGCGCACGCCGCCCGGTGCTTCCGCGGTCGGCCACATGAAGGTGCGGAATTTCGCCGCCGAGACCGTGCCGTCAGGCAGCGTCACCGGCCGCTCGAAATCGGTCGGGCCGATCGGCGTCAGGCCACGCGCGCGGATTTCCTCTGCGCCGGCGGCGCTATCGACCGCCGTGAAGGCGATACGCTCGATGCCTTCGCCGCGTGTGTCGAGGAAGGCGCGGGCCGGCGCATTTTGCTCGGTCGCGGCCAGCACGCCGAGCAGCTCCATATAGTCCGGGTCGAACATAATGGTGTAGTTGCCGGTGCCCATATGCGCGCTGTGGGTGCCGCGCGGCGACACCGTGAAGCCGAGCTGCCGGTAGTTCTCGGCGGCCTTGTCGAGGTCCTTCACCATGACCACGGCGTGGTCGATACCGATGACGTTCTTGAGGGCCACTGTGATTTCCCCGCGGCAGATGCAGATTGAATTTGGACGGCACGAGCGGCCGCTGTCCCTATCTACGCCGGATAGACGATCAAGTCATTTTCAATTCAGTGGGACATGCGGAAATTTCATTCCGCGAAACGTGATATCGACGCGCGATGGCGTCAGCGCGCCTGCTCGATATAGGCGGCGAGGATGGCACGCTCCTCGCCGGTCATTTCGGTGATGTTGCCGGGCGGCATCGCGGTGGACCAGGCCGCGACGCGGCCGATCAGGCGAATGTTGCGCTGGATGTGCTCGGGCGCGTCGAGCAGGATGCCCTTCGGCGCGGTGACGATCCCGGCCCAGACCGGTTCGGCCGCGTGGCACATGCTGCAGCGGGACATCACGATCTCCTCGACATTGGCGACCGTGACCGGTGCCGATAGCGCGCCGGTCTTCACCTCGCGCGGGCCGGCGGCGGACAGGAAGAGGATCGCGATCACGCCCACGGCGGCCACGCCCCACACCCACCACGGCGATTGGCGCCCGGCATGGCGCTCGTTGAAGAAGTGGCGGATCACGGGGCCGAGCGCCAGGATGATCGCGACGATGATCCAGTTGAAGCGCGTGGCGTAGAGCAGGGGATAGTGGTTGCTGATCATCAGCACGACCACCGGCAGGGTCAGATAGTTGTTGTGGACCGAGCGCTCCTTGCTGGTCTTGCCGAGCTTCGGATCCGGCGCCTGTCCCGCGATCAGCGCTGCGACGATCTTCTTCTGGTTCGGGATGATCAGCGTGAAGACGTTGGCGACCATGATGGTGCCGATGATCGCCGCGATCTGGTTGAACGCGCCGCGACCGCTCAGCACATGGGTGAAGGCGTAGGTCAGCGCGACCAGGAACAGATAGCCGCCGATGGCGAACGGCAGCTCGCGCTGGGCAAGCCCGGTGCGGCAGGCAGCCTCGTAGAGCGCCCATGCCAGAGCCAGGCTGAAGAAGCTGAACAGCCCGGCCTGGAATGGCGTGAGGTCGAGGATCGACTTGTCGACCAGGAACAGGTCGGCCTCGAGATAATAGACCACCACCATCAGCGCGAAGCCGGATAGCCAGGTGGTGTAGGCTTCCCATTTGAACCAGGTCAGCTCATCCGGCATCTGGCTGGGCGCCACCAGATATTTCATAATCCGGTAGAAGCCGCCGCCATGGACCTGCCAGGCTTCGCCCTGAACGCCATCAGGCAGATCGCCGGGCAGATCGCTCTTGGGCTTGAGGCTGAGGTCGAGGGCGATGAAATAGAAGGAACTGCCGATCCAGGCGATCGCCGCCACCACGTGCAGCCAGCGGAGCAGCAGGCTCGCCCATTCCGATATGATGGATCCCCACATGATCACCCCATCAGGTGCGACACAAATGCCGCAGCTTTGATCACCGCAACCGGCGGTCGCGCCCATACAATGTGTCGCACCGATCAACGGCATTTTCCAGTACGATGGGCCGCGGCTGATGCACATCGTGCGGGCATGAGCTGATGTGGGATGCGGCAGGCGTTTTTCCCGCCGGATCGATCGGCGTTGACGCTTGAGACATGCGCGCCGGGAGGAAGACGACGTGAAAAACAGGATATGGTCCGCAGCGATGGCCGCGGGATTGCTGGTCGCGGCCGCGACATCTGCGCAGGCTGAGCCGGTGATGCAGGGCAGGGACGCCTATGGCGACTGGCAGTCCGACAGGCCCGGCACGGTCAGGTTGATCCGGCCGCAGGATCTGGTCAAGCCTGGTGCCACGCGGTCGGTTGCGAGCTTCGCGCGCATGGTGCCGCGGCCGTCGGATGCCTCGCCGCAGGTGCCTCCAGGTTTCAAGATCGAGCTGTTCGCCGAAGGCTTGCGCGCGCCGCGCATCGTACGCGTCGCGCCGAACGGCGATGTCTTCGTCGCGGAGACGCGGGCGGGTACCATCCGCGTGCTTCGTGCAGGAGAGGGCGGCAAGGTCGCGGCCAACGAAGTCTTTGCCAGCGGTCTGCGGCAGCCATTCGGCGTTGCCTTCTTTCCGAACGGCGACAATCCGCAATGGGTCTATGTCGCCAACACTGACAGCGTCGTCCGCTTTCCCTATCAGGCCGGTGACCTCAAGGCGCGCAGCAAGGCGGAGAAGATCGTTGCGAGCCTGCCGCATGACGGCGGCCATTCGACCCGCGACATCGTCTTCACGCCCGACAACAAGCGCATGCTGGTCTCGGTCGGCTCGCTCAGCAATGTCGCCGAGGGCATGGGCACGCCGCCGGGCGGGATGGATGCGTGGTCGAAAACGCAGCCGCTCGGCGCGGCCTGGGCCAGCGAGACCGAACGCGCCACCGTGCTGGCGTTCACTCCCGACGGCAAGGAGCGGAAGATCTACGCCACCGGCATCCGCAATTGCGTCGGCCTCGCGATCCAGTCGCAGACCGGCCTGCCGTGGTGCTCGACCAACGAACGCGATGGCCTCGGTGATGACCTCGTGCCCGACTACGTGACCAGTGTGAAGGAGGGCGCCTTCTACGGCTGGCCGTGGTTCTATATCGGCGGCAACGAAGACCCGCGTCATGCCGGTGCGCGACCGGACCTCAAGGACAGGGTGACGATCCCCGACGTGCTGATACAGCCGCATTCGGCCTCGCTCGGTATGACCTTCTATGAAGGCACGCAGTTTCCGTCCGACTACCAGGGCGATGCCTTCGCCGCCGAGCACGGCTCCTGGAACCGCTCCAAGCGCACCGGCTACAAGGTGATCCGCATCCGGATGAAGGACGGCAAGCCGACGGGCGAGTACGAGGACTTCGTCACGGGGTTTGTGCTGAGCGACACGGAGGTGTGGGGACGGCCGGTGGGCGTGGCGGTGGCGAAGGATGGGGCGCTGCTGATCTCGGAAGATGGCAATGGCACGATCTGGCGGGTAAGCCACCCATAATTTTGGAGATGGCGTCGCTATCTTGTCGACACCCCTTAACAACGGGTGAAAGCCGCCGAAACTACTTGCAACAACCGTTGATACTAGCCAAGGTAGAGCGTTCTTTGGGGGGAGAGCAAAATGGAAGGACTGGGGACAACTGAGCCGTTGGTTACGGCGGCTTGGCAGTGGTTTAGTATCGGACTAGGCGTCGCTTTCCTGGTCACCATCGGCATCATTGTCCTTTTTGTTTTCAAGGGAGATACCGAGTACGGGATCGATCAAGGATTTCTCGGACTTATTTTGATGCTGACTACCATTTTCTATCTTGTGGCTTTTTCATTTTTGGTCGCCGCGTCGACTAAGGGGTTGGATATTAAGGTGACGGTCGTAGTTGTCGATGCTCTCGTCCTGATCGGAAGCAAACTATTGGCGCCGCGCTTCCTCACCTACTTATCGTCATGAACGTCCGGAGTTGAGTGCTATCCTCTTCTCACGCTCGCCCCTCCATCCACCGGCAGCGTCACACCCGTAATGAAATTCGCCTCGTCCGACGCCAAAAACAGCGCGGCGTTCGCGACGTCCCATCCCGTGCCCATCTTCCTGCGCAGCGGCACCTTGCTGTCGCGCTCGGCTTCGACCTCGGCGCGGGTCTTGTGCCATTCGCGGGCGCGGGTATCGACCGCCATCGGCGTGTTCATCAGGCCGGGCAGGATGACGTTGGCGCGGATGCCGTATTCGGCGTTCTGGTAGGCGAGCTGTTCGGTGAAGGCGATCATCGCTGACTTTGTCGCCTTGTAGGCGACATATGGATACGTCGTGATCGCCGCCATCGAGGAGATGTTGATGATGGTGCCGCTTCGTTGCGCGCGCATGATCGGGATGACTTCTTTCGCCGCCAGGATGCAGCTCTTCAGATTGATGGCGACGACGCGGTCGAAAGCTTCCTCGGTGAGTTGAAGCAGCTCGGCATCGCCGCCGGACAGGCTGACGCCGACATTGTTGTGCAGCACGTCGATCCGGCCCCAGCGCGTTTGCGCCGCCTTGACCATCGCCTTGATGTCGGCGGCTTTGGTCACGTCGGCTTTGAAGGCTGCCGCGGTGCCGCTGGTCTCGGCGATCATCGCGACGGTTTCCTGCGCCGATTCCAGATGATGATCGACGCACAGCACCTTGGCGCCCTCGCGCGCGAAGGTCAGCGCGGTGGCGCGGCCGTTGCCCATGCCTTCGCCAGGGCTCTGGCCGGCGCCGACGACGATCGCAACCTTGTCCTTCAAGCGCATGTCAGTTCACTCCGGGGATCGGGTACTGCTGGAGTACCTCTTTGTAAGTGGGCTCGTTGTCGATCTTCATGGTTGCGAGCACGCGCACGACGCCGCAATAGAAGGCAATGGTGAGGACGAGATCGACCATGTGCTCGTCGGACAGGTGCTGCTTGATCTCGGCAAAGGTCGCGTCCGACATCGCGAGCTCGCGCACCATCTCGCGGGCGCCTTTCAGGACCGCCCGGGCCAGCGGCTCGAGCTTCGAGGGCTTGCCCTCGGTCTCCGCCATCAGGCCTGCGATGTCCTCGTCGGTGACGCCGAACTCCTTGCCGATCTTCACGTGATGGGTGAACTCGTATTCCGATTTCTCCATCCAGCCGACCTGGAGGATCGCAAGCTCCCGCAGGCGCGGGTCGAGCTTGCTCTTGAAGCGGATGTAGCCGCCGATGCCGTTGAAGGCGCGCGCCATCTCCGGCGAGTTGACCAGCAGCTTGTGCAGATTGGTGTTGCGCTTGAGCATGTCGCGATATTCAGGCGCGACCTGGTCGGCCTCGAGATAGGGCAGGCGGGCCATCGTGTGTCTCCTCAGTGTTCTCTGGACTCGCGTTCGGGCGCCTGCAGCGTCACGCCGCCATCGACCACCAGCACTCTTGCGCTGGCGCGGGCCAGCAGAATTGCTGCAGCGCGGCCGTTGCCGTTGCCGATGCCGTCGCCCGCGGCGCCGCTGCCACTGATGGGCGCCACCTTGCCGGCGAGGCCGGCATCGTCCTCAGGGCCCTGCATCCCGTTTCATCCCGATATTTTCGTGCAAACTAGCAATGGAGTGCGGAGGTGAGAAGGCCGGCCGTCCCGCGTAGATGTCATTGACATCGCATGGAATTGCATGCCGCCGCGCGAGACGCTCCGCGGTTGAGCAGGCGCGGCGCGGAACCATCTTCACGCAACTGCGTTTGCGGCGGGGGCGTTTTTCACGTTAGGCTTGCCCCCGGGGCTTCCCAATCGCCAGTGGCTTGCCGATGAATCTGCTCGATCCACAAGGGCCGGTGGCTGCCGCCAACAGCACCATCCTGGTCGATTCCGTCTTCATCATGCTTACGATCGTGGTGCCGACCATCATCGTGATCCTGGCGTTTGCGTTCTGGTTTCGCGCGTCCAATACCAAAGCGCGCTTCCAGCCGGACTTCGTCTATTCCGGGCGCGTCGAGATGGTGGTGTGGGCGATCCCGGCGCTCACCGTGATCCTGCTCGGCGGCGTGGCCTGGATCGGCTCGCATCGACTCGATCCCGCGGCGCCCGTGCCGGGCACCGGCAGTCCGGTGCGCATTCAGGCCGTCTCGCTCGACTGGAAATGGCTGTTCATCTATCCCGACCAGCGCATCGCCACCGTCAACACGCTGACGGTGCCGGCCGGCGCCGAGCTGAATTTTCAGCTCACCTCGTCGAGTGTGATGAACGTGTTCTTCATCCCGCAGCTCGGCAGCATGATCTACACCATGAACGGCATGGTGACGAAGCTGAACCTGCGCGCCGACAACGAGGGCAAGCTTCAGGGACTGTCGGCGCATTTCTCCGGCAACGGCTTTCCCGACATGATGTTCGACGTCAAAGTGATCTCGCCGCTCGCCTTTCCGGATTGGGTCGCGAGCACGGCGAAGTCCGATGCCGTGCTGAACGAGGAGAGCTACAAGAAGCTGATGCAGCAGGGCATCGAGAGGGGCAGGCCGACCTATCGCCTGGAAGATCCCCGCCTGTTCGACCTGATCGCGACCCAGCACATTCCGCCGGGGCCTGGTCCGGAACTGCTATCCGATGCGGGCCGGCCGCACAGTGGAGGCCACGATGCTCGGTAAGCTCGATTGGTCGGCCATTCCATTTGATCAACCCATTCCGCTGATCGCGGGCGCGGTGGTGCTGGTCGCGATCCTCGCGGTGCTGGTCTGGGTCGTGGTGAAGGGGCATCTGCCGTATCTCTGGCACGAGTGGATCACCAGCGTCGACCACAAGCGGATCGGCGTCATGTACATCCTGCTGGCTTCGATCATGCTGCTGCGCGGCGGCAGCGACGCGATCATGATGCGGATCCAGCAGGCCGTGGCCTACCAGTCGCAGGGCTATCTGCCGCCGGAGCATTACAACCAGATCTTCTCGGCGCACGGCACCATCATGATCTTCTTCGTGGCGATGCCGTTCGTGATCGGGCTGATGAACCTCGTCGTGCCGCTCCAACTCGGCGTCCGCGACGTCGCATTTCCGACGCTCAATTCGGTCGGGTTCTGGCTGACCGCGACCGGCGCGCTGCTGGTCAATCTCTCGCTCGTGATCGGCGAGTTCGCCCGTACCGGCTGGCTCGCCTTCCCGCCGCTGTCGGGGCTGTCCTATTCGCCGGGCGTCGGCGTGGATTACTACGCCTGGTCGCTCCAGATCTCCGGCGTCGGCACGCTGGTCGCCGGCATCAATCTCGTCACCACCGTGCTGAAGCTGCGTACCAAGGGCATGAACTATCTGCGCATGCCGATGTTCTGCTGGACCACGCTGGCCTCCAATCTCCTGATCGTCGCGGCGTTTCCGATTCTCACCGCCACGCTCGCGATGCTGCTGCTCGACCGTTACCTGGGCTTCCACTTCTTCACCAACGAAGCCGGCGGCAATGTCATGATGTTCATGAATTTGATCTGGGCCTGGGGGCATCCGGAGGTCTACATCCTGGTGCTGCCGGCCTTCGGTATCTTCTCCGAGGTGGTGTCGACCTTCTCCGGCAAGGCGCTGTTCGGCTATCGCTCGATGGTGCTCGCCACTATGGCGATCTGCGTGATCTCCTTCATGGTCTGGCTGCACCACTTCTTCACGATGGGGGCGGGACCCGACGTCAACGCCATCTTCGGCATCGCCAGCATGATCATCGCGGTGCCGACGGGGGTGAAGATCTACAACTGGCTGTTCACGATGTATGGCGGCCGTATTCGCTTCGCGACCCCGATGCTGTGGGCAGTCGGCTTCATGGTCACCTTCATCATCGGCGGCCTGACCGGCGTGCTGGTCGCGGTGCCGCCGGCCGACTTCATGCTCCACAACAGCATGTTCCTGGTGGCGCACTTCCACAACGTCATCATCGGAGGCGTGCTGTTCGGCGCGTTCGCCGGCTTCGAATACTGGTTTCCGAAGGCGTTCGGCTTCCGCCTCGACGAGCGCTGGGGCAAGCTCGCGTTCTGGTTCACCTTCCTCGGTTTCTATGTCACCTTCATGCCGCTCTATATCGCCGGCATGCTCGGCATGACCAGGCGGTTGCAGCATTACGACGTCGCGGCGTGGCGGCCCTGGATGCTGGTTGCGGCGGCCGGCATGGCCGTGCTGACGATCGGTGTGATCTGCCAGATCATGCAGCTCGTCGTCAGCATCAGGAATCGCGAGGCCCTGCGCGACCGCACCGGCGATCCCTGGGACGGGCGTTCGCTGGAATGGGCGACCTCCTCGCCGCCGCCGGTCTTCAACTTCGCTTTCAGTCCCGATGTGCGCGGCGAGGATGCCTATTGGGACATGAAGACCCATGCCCGGCAGCAATCGTTCGAGCACGATGCGCCCGAATATCACGACATCGAAATGCCGCGGAATTCCCCGACCGGCTTCATCTGCGCGTTCTTCGCCACCATCATGGGCTTTGCGCTGATCTGGCACATCTGGTGGATGGTGATCCTGGGCGGCATCGGCGCGTTCGCGACCTTCGTCGTGTTCGCCTGGCGCGACCATGACGAATACGTCATTCCGGCCGACGAGGTCGCCCGCATCGATCGCATCAATCTCGAGGAACGTCGCAGCCTCGTCAGCATGGCGGGGGTGGTCTGATGTCGATGACCGCGACCGTCGGCCGTGCGCATGCCGATCCCCATCATATCGGGCTCGTGGTCGAGCATCCCGGGCCGGCGTCGAAGCGGATCGTGACCGCCTACGGCTTCTGGGTATTCCTGCTCTCCGACATCGTGATGTTCTCCTGCTTCTTTGCGGCCTATGCGGTGTTGTCTGGCCAGACCGCAGACGGCCCCAAGGGCTCGGAAATCTTCGAGCAGCGGAACGTCGCGATCGAGACGGTCTGCCTGCTGCTGTCGAGCTTCACCTGCGGCATGGCCAGCATCGCCGCCGACGTGCGCAACCGGTTCTGGTTCTATCTCGGCATGGCCGTGACCTGCGTGCTTGGCCTGATCTTCCTGACCATCGAGTTCCGCGAGTTTGCCGATCTCGTCGCGCGCGGCTACGGCCCCTCGCGCAGCGCCTTCCTGACCTCGTTCTTCTCGCTGGTCGGCTGCCATGGCCTGCACGTCTCCGCCGGCGTGCTCTGGCTCCTCACCATGATGGCCCAGGTCTTTGCAAAAGGCTTTCGCGCCGACGTGTTGCGGCGGATGATGTGCTTTGCGCTGTTCTGGCACGCGCTCGATATCATCTGGGTCGGGGTGTTCTCCGTCGTCTACCTGCTTGGGGGGGCCGCATGAGCGATCAGACCCATATTCCGACCGGGCACGATCTCGCGCCGGGCGAGGAAGAGCAGCATAGTGTCGGTGAGCGGATCCTGGGTTACGTCGTCGGTCTTGTGCTGGCGTTGTTGCTCACGGCGACGTCGTTCTTCATCGCCGGCACCGATCTGGTCTGGCAGCCTTCGATCCCGGTCGCGCTGATCGTGCTGGCGATCGCGCAGATGGGCGTGCACCTGGTGTTCTTCCTGCACATCACCACGGGCCCTGACAACACCAACAACGTGCTGGCGCTGGCCTTCGGACTGCTCGTCGTCTTCCTGGTCGTGGGCGGCACGGTCTGGATCATGTCGCACCTCAACGGGAACATGCCGCCGATGGACCAGATCATGCGGATGCGGAACTAGGGGGCACAAAAAAGAAGAGCCGCTTGTTTGTGACAAGCGGCCCAAGTCTAGGGAGGAAACGCCCGAGCAAAGCAATCCGAACCGGATTGCTGCCAAGGAAACGCACGCGCAAGCGCTTGCGTAGGCTTATAAGCTAAGCAACTCCCGACGGAGTTCAATTCCGGATCAATACTGTCTCCGGCTACCGCTCACGGCGGCGTGAACGGCTTGTTCACTTTGGCCGGCGGCAATTATAGGCCCTGCGGAAGCCGGCGGCCTGGGCGTCGTCCTCCGAGCAGAACCAGCGGTCCGGCTTGGTGGTTGCCGGATAGCTCGGGCAGCCCCGCAGATGATAGATGCCGATATTGCCGGTGACGCGGGCGCGCACCGCGAGCTTGCCCTTGATGCTGCAACTCGGCGGCATCGTCAGCTCGTCCGGAAACAGCACGGCGCGGATTTCCTTGTCGCGGTCGGGCCGGCAGGCGGCGCCCAGGAGCGCGCCGTCCTTCTTGCCGGTCCGGAATTCTTGCGGTGCAACAAAGCAGCCCTTCCAGATTCCGGACGAGGCCGTCTTGGCTTCCGCTGCCGCCGGCTTGACGTTGGCCTTGATCGGCTCGCGCGCGATGGCGAAGCCGAGCTTGACCAGTTGCTCGTTCAGGCTGGCCTTGTCGCCCTCGGCCGTACAGATGGCGCGGTGGCGTTTGCCAAAGCTCTTTTCCGGCCCGACATCGTCACAGCGCACCGCCCGTTTGCCGATCAGCTTGCCCAGCTGGTCGCGGGCCTCGATGCCACAGGTCCAGGGATCGGCGTGATCGTCGATGCAGACCTGGTCGAGCTCGGGCGCGTCGACGCCGTCGAGCCGGTAGGTGACGTCGCCAAGCTGGATGGAATTGGCGTCCCGGACGGTCGCCGTCGCGGTCAGTGCGAACCCGGGCGCTGAGGAGGCCAGAAATCCGGGCAGAGCAAGTAACAAAACAAGCGCGAAAGCGCGGGCGGCGGCAAATGAATTCTCAAAGGACATACGGTCTCGCTATCGATTGCTCGCCTCGTTCCTAGCATCCGGATGTGGCGATACCAATGGTCTGCGCCCTGCGAAGTGCGACATTCCGGCCCCGCGGCTTTACTCAGTCCTCGCTCTGACCCTATCGTTCGTGCCGGCCTCGCGGACTGCGGAGGCCGAATCGCCCGGGAAGCGGCGAGGGGGAGGAAAAAGATCGCGATGAAAGACCCCGTGGACGTCCTGATCATCGGCGCCGGCGCTTCAGGCGCGGCGGTGGCGTGGTCGCTGGCCGAGACCAAGATGCACATTCTCTGCCTGGAGCAGGGCGGCTGGATGAACCCGGCGGAATATCCCAGCACGGGCCGGGACTGGGAAGCCAAGTTCTACGGCGAGTGGTCGTCGAGCCCGAACGTCCGCGGCCGGCCCGAGGACTATCCGATCAACGACGACAATTCGCCGATCAAGGTCGTCAACTACAATGCGGTCGGCGGCTCGACGGTGATGTACACCGCGCACTGGCCGCGGCTGCATCCTTCCGATTTCAAGGTGAAAACGCTCGACGGCGTCGCCGACGACTGGCCGATCGACTACGACGCGCTGACCCCGTTCTTCGAGGAGAACGACCGGATGATGGGCACATCCGGCCTGTCGGGCGATCCGCTCTCGCCGCTGACGCATCCGCCGATGCCGCAGCAGCCGATGGGATTGTCCGGTGCGATCATCGGCAAGGCCATGAACAAGCTCGGTTGGCACTGGTGGCCGTCGGACACCACGGTCGCGACCATGGATTATGAGGGCCGGGCTCGCTGCATCAATCTCGGCCATTGCACGCCGGCCTGCGCGCAAGGCGCCAAATCCTCGACCGACATCACCTATTGGCCGCATGCGGTCCGCGCCGGCGTCGAGCTGCGCACCCATTGCCGGGTGCGCGAGATCACCACCGACGAGAACGGCATGGCCTCGGGCGTGGTCTATTACGACAAGGACGGCGTCGAGCAGTTCCAGCCGGCGCATGTCGTCATCATCGCCTGCAACGGCGTCGGCACGCCGCGGCTGCTCTTGAACTCCGCGTCGGGGCGCTTTCCGAATGGGCTTGCCAATTCGTCGGGCCTCGTCGGCAAGAACCTGATGTTCCATCCCTATGCGCAGATCTACGGCTATGTGAAGGAGCCGACCGATAGCAACCGCGCGCCCCCGACCTGCCTGTGGAGCAAGGAGTGGTATGACACCGATCTGTCGCGCGGCTTCGTGCGCGGCTACGGCGTCCAGTTCGTGCGCGGGGCAGGGCCGGTGTTCGAGGCCGTCGTCAGCGAGCAGAAGGGCATCCTGCCCTGGGGCGCCGATCATCACCGTGTGTTCCGCAAGCTCAACGGCCATCGGCTGGGTTTCTCCGCGATCTGCGAGGACCTGCCGGAAGAGCACAATTGCGTCACGCTCGATCCTGTCCTGAAGGACAGCCACGGCATTCCCGCGCCGAAGATCGACTATACGATCAGCGAGAACAGCCGGAAGATGATGGAGCACGCGCTGGCGCGCGGCCGCGAGGTGCTCGAGACCGCCGGTGCGACCGACATCTGCGTCAACTCGCCGATCCCCTGGGGCGGCTGGCATCTGCTCGGCACGGCGCGGATGGGCACCGATCCCGAACGCTCCGTCGTCAACGAGTGGGGCCGCTCGCACGACGTGAAGAACCTCTTCATCGTCGACGGCAGCATCTTCGTCACCTCGGGCGGGGTCAACCCGACCTCGACCATCCAGGCCCTCGCGCTCTACATCGCCGACCAGATGAAGCAGCGTCTCGCCAATTTGTTCGATTGAGGATTTTCATGACCGAACAGATCACCCTCACGCCGCGGCAGCGCCAGGATTTGCGCGCCATCGCCGCGATGATCATTCCACCGAGCGAGGAATACCGGGTTCCCGGTGCCGATGACGAGATCATCCAGGCCGACATTCTTGCGACCCTCGGCCGCGACACGAGGCCGGTCGCGGCTGCGCTCGATCATCTGGCGCGGCTCGCCGGCATGCTGCTGGCGGACCTCGAACCCGCCGCGCGCGATGGCGTCGCGCAGCAGTTCCGCAGCTCCGGCGGCGCGGCTGCCGCAACCCTCGTTCGCGTGGTTCTCCAGTGCTACTACCGCGACGACCGCGTGCTGCGCTCGCTCGGGCTGGAGCTGCGCGCGCCGTTCCCGAAGGGCTATGTGCTCCCGGATGGCGACTGGTCGCTGCTCGACCCGGTCAAGGCAAAAGGGGGCGCGCTGCGGCGGGCGCCCTAGCCGCCTGGGCAGTCCAGCCTTGCGCTCCAGGCGGATCCCTTGCGCCGGCAGGAACAGGCCACCATCTGTGTGAGCCTCAAGGACTCTTGCCATGCTGGATTTTACCTCAGACATCGCCGATGACGCCTCGTCATCGCGAACGACAGCGGCTGCGCCGGTCGATGACCGGGCGCTGCTGGATGCCTATTCCAATGCCGTGATCGACGTCACCGACCGCGTCGGCCCTGCCGTCGTGCGCGTCGAGACCGGGCCCAAGGTGCCGAACGGCCGCGAGCGCGGCGGGCTCGGCTCGGGCATCGTGATCTCGCCGGATGGGCTCGTGCTCACCAACAGCCATGTGGTCGGCGCCTCCAAGGAGATCCGGCTGCGGGATGTGGAAGGCCATGTCGGCGACGCCCAGGTGCTCGGCGCCGATCCCGACACCGATCTTGCGCTGCTGCGCGCCAACGGCGTGCGCCACTTGCCCTATGCCGCGCTCGGCAACTCCAAGACCCTGCGGCGCGGCCAGCTCGTGATCGCAATCGGCAATCCGCTCGGATTCGAATCGACCGTGACCGCGGGCGTGGTCTCGGCGCTGGGACGCTCGATCCGTTCGGTCAGCGGCCGCACCATCGAGGACGTCATCCAGACCGATGCCGCGCTCAATCCCGGCAATTCCGGCGGGCCGCTGGTGTCGTCGAATGCCGAGGTGATCGGCATCAACACCGCTATCATCAATGGCGCGCAAGGCATCTGCTTTGCGGTCGCCAGCAACACCGCCCAATTCGTGCTGGCGGAGATCATCCGCCACGGCTATGTCCGCCGCGCCTATATCGGCGTCGCCGGGCAGACCGCGCCGGTCCCGCGGCGGCACGCCGTGCTGGCCGGCGTCGAGAATAAGATGGGCGCGCTTCTGATGCAGATCGAGCCGGACGGGCCGGCCGCGAAGGCGGGCCTGTTGCCCGGCGATGTCGTGATCAGGCTCGACGGCGTCGAGATCAACGGCGTCGACGACCTGATCCGCGTGCTCGACCGCGACCGGATCGGCCGGCGGCTCGCCATGGACGTGCTGCGGCTCGGCCGCCTGCGGGCGATCGACATCGATCCGATCGAGCGCAAGCCCGCCCGCTAGCTGCGAGCCCGCGGGCGAGGTATGACGATGTCATGCCTCGCCTCCGGAAAATTGCCGCATGATGCCGGCGCATGAGACTTACGACGTCATCGTCGTCGGCGCCGGTGCCGGCGGCATGACGGTGGCGGCGGTCGCCGCCGCCGAAGGCCTGAGTGTGCTGGTGATCGAGAAGACCGCGTTCGTCGGCGGCACCACCGCGTGGTCCGATGGCATGGTCTGGATTCCAGCCAATCCCAAGATGAAGGCGGCGGGGCTTTCCGACAGCGTCGCCGATGCCGTGCAGTATCTGTCGAGCACGGTCCCCGAGCCCGCCAATGCCGGCCTGCGCGCGGCCTTCCTCGCGCGCGGGCCTGAGGCCGTCACCTATCTCGAAGCCAAGACGGAAGTGCGGCTCCAGCCGGTGAAGACCTGTCCGGACTATTATCCCGAACGGCTGGGCGCGACATCAGGCGGGCGCGCGCTCGAGCCCGTGGCTTTCGACGGCACGCGGCTGGGCCGGGCTTTCGCGCGATTGCGGCCGCCGCTGCCGGAGTTCACGCTGTTTGGCGGAATGATGGTCAATCGGCTCGACATTCCGCACCTGCGCCGGATCGGAAAATCGCTGCGTTCGACCCTGCGCGCGGCGCGGCTGGTCTCGGAATACATGATGCAGCGGCTGCGCAGCCCGCGCGGCACCACGCTGCATCTCGGCAACGCGCTCGCCGCGCGGCTCTACGCCTCGCTGCTGGCGCGGCAGGGCGAGATCCTCTTCAGCGCGGATGTCGAGGATTTGTCGATGCAGGGCGATCGCGTCAGCGGGGTGGTGATCCGTCACGGCTCCCGCGACCGCGCGATCGCGGCGCGCCGCGGCGTGGTGCTTGCGACCGGCGGCTTTTCGCACGATGCCGCTTTGCGTAAGCGGTTCTTCCCGCCTGCGGCAGGATTTGTCTCGGCGACCAGTCCATCAGGCACAGGCGACGGGCTTCGGCTCGCGGCGACGGCCGGTGCTGCGCTCAATACCGAGGCGACGAGCCCGGCCTATTGGGTGCCGGCCTCGCTGTTTCGTCGAGCCGACGGCAGCCGTGGCGTCTTTCCGCACACGGTGACCGATCGCGCCAAGCCCGGCGTGATCGCCGTCAACGCTGCGGGCCGGCGCTTCGTCAACGAGGCGCTGTCCTACCACGAGTTCGTGCTCGCCATGCTGCGCGACGGCCATGGCGAGCCCGATCGGCCGTTCTACCTGATCTGCGATCGTCAGTTTTTGTGGAGCTATGGCCTCGGCCGCATCAAGCCGTTCACGCGTAACTTTCGGCGCTATGTCGCGAGCGGCGAGTTGGTCGAAGCTCCCGACATCACGCAGCTCGCTGCGAAGATCGGCATCAAGCCGTCTGTGCTCACAGCGACGATCGCGGCCTACAATATTGACGCGAAGGAGGGACGCGATCCCGAATTCGGCCGCGGCAGCACGATTTACCAGCGCCATCTCGGCGATATCAGCCACAAGCCGAACCCTTGCGTCGCGCCGATCCTCCGCGCGCCGTACTTCGCGCTGCGGATCTATCCGGCCGATCTCGGCACGGCGATCGGCATGAAGGTCGATGCGCAGGCCCGTGTGCTGCGGGGCGACGGCACGCCGATTGCGGGCCTTTACGCCTGCGGCAATGACATGGGCTCGATCATGAACGGCAACTGCCCTGGCCCGGGGATCACACTCGGGCCGGCGCTGACGTTCGGGTATATCGCGGGACGGCATCTGGCGGAGGGTGGTGTGACGCGCGAGTTGGCAAAAGAGCAGATGTGATCTGGGCGGCGGCCTCTTCGCCTCTCCCCGCTTGCGGGGAGAGGGAGAGAAACATTACTCCGCCGCCGCTGCAAACCGGCTGTTCTCGAGCTCTGCTTCCAGCCGCGCCGTCTCGGCCATCGCCTGCTTGATATTGCCTTCCTTGACGTGGCCGAAGCCGCGGATCGTCTCGGGCACGCGAGCAAGCCTTGCCAGCAGCGGGATCTGCGCCGCTTTCAGCCCAACGATCCGCTGATCGATCATCGTCAGATAATTCTCGATCAGCTTCCGCTCGGTCCGGCGCTCCTCAGTGCGGCCGAACGGATCGAACGCGCCACCGCGCAGGAATTTCAGCTTGGCCAGCACGCGGAAGGTGTGGATCATCCAGCCGCCGAACTCCTTCTTCCGGAGATGCCCGGTCGTCTTGTCGCGCTGCGCGAAGATCGGCGGGGCGAGGTAGAACTTCAGCGAAAAGTCGCCGTCGAACTTCTCCGAGACCTTCCTGGCAAAGCTGCCGTCGGTGTAGAGCCGCGCGACCTCGTACTCGTCCTTGTAGGACATCAGCTTGAACAGATTCTTGGCCACGGCCTCGGTCAGCTCCGTGGACGCGGGCGAGGCCGCGCTCTCCGCCTTGCGCACCTTGGCGACGGCTGCGAGGTAGCGGTCGGCATACGCCTTGTCCTGATAGCCGGTCAAAAATTCCGCGCGCGTTGCGATGATGTCGTCGAGCGATTTGGTCGGCGCGGACGCCCGGCTCTTGAACTGGAGCACGCTGCGCACCCGCGACATGTCGTGGGCGGCCAGGCGCCCCCAGGTGAAGGCGAGCTTGTTCATCTCGATTGCGGCGCCGTTGATCTCGATGGCGCGGAGCAGGGCCTCCAGCGACAGCGGAATCGCGCCCTTCTGGAAGGCGAAGCCGAGCATGAAGGGATTGGTCGCGATGGAATCGCCCATCAAGGCTGCGGCAATGCCTGTCGCGTCGATGATGTCGAGATTCTTGTCGCCGACGGCGTCGCGCAACACGGTCTGCATCGTGCCCATCTCGAAATCGAGATCGGGGTTTTGCACGAAGCTCGCGGTCGGCTGCAGATCGGCATTGATATAGGCCTTCGTCACCCCGCGTTCGGCGCGGCTGAGCGCGGAGGGACCTGCCGAGACGATCATGTCGCAGCCGAGGATGACGTCGGCGCCGCCGGTGGTGATGCGGACGGCGGAGATATCCTCAGGCTTCGGCGCGATGCGGACATGGCTCATCACCGCGCCGTTCTTCTGCGACAGGCCGGTGAAGTCCAGCGCCGAGCAGCCGCGGCCGTCGACATGGGCGGCCATGCCGAGCAGCGCGCCGATGGTGATGACGCCGGTGCCGCCGATGCCGGTGACGAGGATGTTGTAGGGGCCGTCCAGCTCACGCGCCGGCGGCAGCGGCAGATCGGCGAACAGCTGGCCGGAGTCCACCGACGACGTCTTGATGCGCTTGAGCGTGCCGCCATGCACGGTGACAAAGCTCGGGCAGAAACCTTCGACGCAGGAAAAGTCCTTGTTGCAGTTCGACTGGTCGATCTGGCGCTTGCGGCCGAACTCGGTCTCCAGCGGCTGCACCGAGACGCAGTTGGAGGCCTGCGAGCAGTCGCCGCAGCCTTCGCAGACGAGCTCGTTGATGAAGGCGCGCTTGGCGGGATCGGGATAGAGCCCGCGCTTGCGGCGGCGGCGCTTTTCGGCCGCGCAGGTCTGGTCGTAGATGACGACCGTGAGGCCCTTGATGTCGCGCAATTCGCGCTGCACGGCATCAAGCTCGCGGCGGTGATGGATGGTCGCGCCTTGCGGGAAGTAGTTGCCTTCGGGGTATTTGCCCGGATCATCCGAGACGATCGCCAGCCGCTTGACGCCTTCGGCCCAGACCTGATGCGCGATCTGCGCGACGTTGAAGGCGCCCTCGGCGGGCTGACCGCCGGTCATCGCGACGGCGTCGTTGTAGAGGATCTTGTAGGTGATGTTGATGCCGGCGGCGGAGGCGGCGCGAAGGGCGAGAAGCCCGGAATGGGTGTAGGTGCCGTCGCCGAGGTTCTGGAAGATGTGCTGCTCGGTGGTGAAGGGCGACTGGCCGATCCAGTTCACGCCCTCGGCGCCCATGTGCGAGATCAAATCGGTGCGGCGGGTCGGCATGCTCAGGGCCATGCCGTGGCAGCCGATGCCGGCCATGGCGCGGCTGCCCTCCGGTACGCGCGTCGAGGAATTGTGCGGGCAGCCCGAGCAGAAGAACGGCGTGCGCGCGAGCTTGATCGGCGCGCTGGTGGTGACGGGATTGTCGAAGGCCTCGAGCCGCGCTAGGCGCTGCTCGAGCACCGGGCTGTGATGGCCGAGCTTGCGCAGCCGCGCCACCAGCGCGCCAGCCACGATGGTCGGCGTCAGCTCGCCCTCGCTCGGCAGCAGCGGCGCGCCGCGCTCGTCGCGCTTGCCCGTGACGGTCGGGCGCCTCGACGCGTCGATGTTGTAGAGGATGCGCATCAGCTGGTCTTCGATGAAGCCACGCTTCTCCTCGACCACGAGTACGTCCTGAAGTCCTTCGGCGAAACGCCTGGCGCCGCTCTCCTCGAGCGGCCAGGTCAGCGCGACCTTGTAGATGCGAAGGCCGAGATCCTGCGCGTCCTTGTCGGTAATCCCTAAGTCGGCGAGCGCTTGGCGCAGATCGAGATAGGCCTTGCCGGTTGCGACAATGCCGAGCCGGGCCGGCTTTGAATCGAGCACGATGCGGTCGAGCTGGTTGGCGCGGGCAAAAGCCTGCACGGCGGCCATCTTCGGGCCGAACAGGCGCCTCTCGGCGTCCAGCGGCGGATCGGGCCAGCGGATGTTGAGGCCGCCGGGCGGCATCTCGAAATCATCGGGCAGCTTGATCTGGATACGTTCAGGGTCGCTGTCAATCGACGCCGAGCTTTCGACGGTCTCGCTGATCGCCTTGAAGCCGACCCAGCAGCCGGAGAAACGCGACAGCGCAAAACCGTAGAGACCGAGATCGAGATAGTCCTGCAGCGTCGCCGGATTGATCACGGGGATCAGCGCCGCCGCGAACACCTGCTCGCTCTGATGCGCGAGCGTCGAGGACTGGCAGCCATGGTCGTCGCCGGCCAGCGCCAGCACGCCGCCATTGAGCGAGGTGCCGGCCGCATTGGCGTGCTTGAGCGCGTCAACCGAGCGGTCGACGCCGGGGCCCTTGCCGTACCAGATGCCGAACACGCCATCGACCTTGGCGCCGGGAAACAGCCCGACCTGCTGGCTGCCCCAGACCGCGGTCGCAGCCAGGTCCTCGTTCAGGCCGGGCACGAAGGCGATGTCGTGCTGCTGGAGGAAAGACTTCGCCCGCCACAGCGCGTGGTCGTACATGCCGAGCGGGGAACCGCGGTAGCCGGAGATGAAGCCGCCGGTGTTGAGGCCCTGAAGCCGGTCGCGTTCGCGCTGCAGCATGGGCAATCGAACCAGGGCCTGCGTGCCGGACAGGAAGATCCGCTTCGATTCGAGCCGGTATTTGTCGTCCAGCTCGACCTGCATCAGCGTCATTTCGGAAGTCCTTGTTATCCTGGTCGGGCGGGGGATTTTGCGCCGCGGGAGGCTTGCGGCTAAGCGAAGCGGGAGATCGCAGTCAAGAGCATGGGCCGGCGAAGTCAATATCGCTGGCCGCATCCGTGGCGCTCCTGCTAGTCATGGCTTGTTGTGGAGAACATCATGACCGCAGACGCATTCGACACCGAGATCACCGAGACGGCCGAGGCCTTGATCGGGCCGTGGCGCCAGCCGCGCCAGATGCTTCACGCGCAGGTCTACGATGCGCACGCCTCGATCCATGACGATGCCACCGCGCAGAAGCTCGGCTTCAAGGGCGGCACCATCGAAGGACCGACGCATTTCAGCCAGTTCGCCCCGCTTGGCGCGCGGTTGTGGGGACAGGCGTGGTTCGAGAGTGGTTGTCTTTCCGCGCATTACCGCAGCGTCTGCTACGAGGGCGAGGAGGTACAGGCGATTCTGTCGAAGCCATTGCCGGGCGCGAGCCAGTGCCAGATCCAGATGGTCAAGCGCGACGGCACCGAAGTGCTGCGCGGCACGGCCTCGGTCGGCGAACCGCACGCGGCGACCGCGCTGGAGACCCGCCTCACCGAGCTCAAGCCGCTCGCCGATTCCGTGATCCTGCGCGAAGTGACGGTCGCGCAGACCAGCAAGCGCCAAGCGGTGCGGATGGCGTTCGACCAGACCATGGGCGACCTCTATCCGTTCTCTCTCAGGCAGAAGCTCGCCGTCATCACCGAGAACTCTCCTTACTATTCGGGCTCAGACAATCCGTGGGGCAGGGCGATCATCCCGATGGAGATGCTGAGCGTGCTGTTCCAGTACCGCTCCAAGGACGATCCGTTGCCGGCCAAGGGCCCGGCGGTCGGTCTGTTCGCCGACCAGGAGATCAGGCTGGTGAAGGGCCCGCTCTTCGTCGACGAAAAGTACGAAGTCGAGCGCGAGGTGGTCGCGCTGTCCGGCAGCCGCCGCACCGAAAGCGCCTGGGCTAGGACGCGCGTGTTCGACAAGACGGGCACGATGGTGGCCACCATGCTGCTCAACATGGCGACGCTGAAGGACTCGTATGGGCCGTATGAGGAAGAGTATCGGCGACTGTATGGGGCGGGGCGGTAGAGGCAGGGCGTCACCACACACGCTCCTTGTCATTCCGGGGCGACGCGGAGCGTCGAGCCCGGAATCCATTTCGCCTCGGGTATTGCGGCCCGATGGATTCCGGGCTCGCGACTTCGTCGCGCCCCGGAATGACGCCGCTTCCCCGCCCATCCTTTAAGCAAATGCACGTCGCAAAGCCGTCGCACAGGGAATAAGCAGCCGTCAGCTGCTGACGTAACCTTCTGAGTGCGCAGCAAATTCTCTCGCGGCCTGTGTCCCACCGCAATTGTACACAATGGCACGGCGTTTGCAGAACTGCTGGCAAAGAGAGTTCTCGCGGGGGCCTTGACTCATGTTGAGCTCGACCAAGCCGACACTGGGCGTCATCAGCGCCGAGCCCGAGCCGATCAGGCTCGACTGGCCCGCCACCGCGCTTCTCATCATCGACATGCAGCGCGATTTCATGGAGCCGGGCGGCTTCGGCGAGACGCTCGGCAATGACGTCAGCCAGCTTGCGCGTGCGGTGAAGCCGATCGGCGCGATGCTGAAGGCGGCGCGCGACACCGGCATGCTGGTGATCCACACGCGCGAGGGCCATCTGCCCGATCTCTCCGACGCGCCGCCGGCGAAAATCGAGCGCGGCGCGCCGAGCCTTCGCATCGGTGATCCCGGCCCGATGGGGCGCATTCTCATTCGCGGCGAGGCCGGCCATGACATCATCCCCGAGCTCTATCCGCTCGACAGCGAAGTCGTGATCGACAAGCCGGGCAAGGGCGCGTTCTACGCCACCGAGCTCACCGACGTGCTGGAGAAATACGGCATCGAAAATCTGCTGGTGTGCGGCGTCACCACCGAAGTGTGCGTCAACACCACGGTGCGCGAGGCCAATGACCGCGGCTATCGCTGCGTCGTGATCTCGGACGGCTGCGCATCCTACTTTCCCGAGTTTCACGAGATGGGCCTGAAGATGATCAAGGCCCAGGGCGGCATCTTCGGCTGGGTCGCGGACTCAGCCGCAGTACTGGAGGCGATGAAGATTTCCACATCAGCTTAGGGGCATCACCATGAGCACAATGACGGGGACGGCCGGCAAATCTGATCTGAACACGTCCGGGTTCAAGCCGGCGCTATGGACATCGGGCGACTGGAACGCGTTTTTCGGCTTCGGCACCAACATCCTCGTCAACATGCTGGTTCTCACGGGCCTCTTGCGCTTCGTGCTGAAGATGCCCGATAGCCTCGTGTTCGGCCGCATCCTGCCCGCACTCGGGCTGATGATGTGCCTGTCGACATTCTATTACGCCTACCTCGCCTACCGCCTCGCGCAGAGGACCGGCCGCACCGATGTCTGCGCGCTGCCCTCGGGCGTCAGCGTGCCGCACATGTTCATCGTCACCTTCGTGATCATGCTGCCGATCACGATCAAGACCGGCGATCCGCTCAAGGGCTGGTCGGCCGGCCTCGTCTGGGTGTTCTTCCAGAGTTTTATTCTCATGATCGGCGGCTTCATCGCGCCGTTCATTCGAAGAATCACGCCGCGCGCGGCGCTGCTCGGCACGCTCGCCGGCGTCTCCGTCACCTTCATCTCGATGCGCCCGGCGCTCGAGATGTACATGACGCCGCAGATCGGTCTCGTCTGCTTCGCCATCATTCTGGTGAGCTGGTTCGGCGGGGTGAAATACTGGCGCGGCATCCCGGCGGGTCTCGTCGCCATCGCGGCCGGCATGATCATCGCCTGGGGCTCGAACCTCTTCGGTCTTGGCCTCGGCGGATTGAGCATCGCGGGCGTCGGCGCCGCGTTCGCCAATTTCGGCTTCTCGGTGCCGATCCCGGCGGTGGTCTACGTCTTCTCCGGCTTCGAATTCCTCGGCATCATCCTCGTCACCGCCATTCCGTTCGGTATCTATGACCTCGTCGAGGCCATGGACAATGTCGAGAGCGCGGAAGCCGCCGGCGACGAATATCCGACCACGCGCGTGCTCACTGCCGACGGCGTCGTCAGCCTGATCGGCTGCCTGATGGGCAATCCCTTCATCAACGCCGTCTATATCGGTCATCCCGGCTGGAAGGCGATGGGCGGCCGCATCGGCTACTCGGCTGCGACCGGCATCATGGTGGTCGTGCTGGCCTGGTTCGGCATCATCTCGGTGCTGCTGGCGCTCGTGCCTGTCGTCGCGATCTCGCCGATCCTGCTTTACATCGGCATGCTCATCGGTGCGCAGGCGTTCCAGACCACGCCGGTCAAGCATGCGCCCGCGATCGTGCTGGCACTGACGCCGCATCTCGCCGCCTGGGCCAAGCTCCAGATCGACACCATGCTGGGCTCGACCATGATGGCGGCGACCTCGGTCGGCGGGCTCGCCGCCGACAAGGCCGATGCGGTCAAGGCCGCGGCGATCGCCGCGCTACCGCAGCAGGGCGTGTTCTATCACGGGCTGGAGGTGATGGGCGGCGGCTCCATCCTCGGCGGCCTCATCCTGGGCGCGATCGGTGTCTTCATCATCGAGCGCGACTTCGAGAAGGCCTCGGCCTTTGCGCTGGTCGGCGCGGTGCTCACCTATTTCGGCTTCATGCACGGCGAAGCCGTCGGCATCGGCGGCGGCTTCGGCGTCACGCCCGCCGTTGCGTTCGCCTATGCGGTGATGGCGGCCGGCCTGTTCGCGGCAAGCAAGCTGGGCACCACCGAGCACTATGCCGCGCATCCGGAGATGCACGCCGCGCCGGCGGAGTAGGGAAGCGAAGCTATCTCGCGGCCGGACGACGATGAGTCGCCCGGCCGCTTTCTTTCTGGCCCTCTACGCCGGGCCGACTCAGCCGAGCCGGCCAATCCATTCGCGGAATAGCTCCGGGCCGGCTTCCACCGCCGCTGCAAGGTCCTGCAGGCGGGTGTCGCGCGCTATGCGCGGCGAGTAGCCGAAGTGCTGCCGGAAGCTGCGGCTGAAATGAGCCTGGCTCACGAAGCCGAACGCGGCGGCGATCTCGGCATTCCAGCGATCTTCATCGGCGTCATCAAGCAGCACATGGATCGCTTCGAGCCGCCGCCCGCGAATGTAGTCGGCGACGCCCGCGAGCGGCGCGAAGACGCGATAGAGCACCGAGCGCGACACGCCGATCTCGCGGCAGATGGTTGCCACCGACAGGTCGTTGCGGCCCAGATTCTGGTCGATGAAGCGGCTGGCGCGGTGAAGGATGGCGATGTCACGCCGGGCAAGCCCCTGCTCGCGCGGCCGGGCGGCCACGCCGAAGCATCCGCGCAGCAGATCGAGCGTCGTCCGGACCGCATCGAGCGCATCGTTCTCCTCCATCGCCGGAAGCCTGCGCCGCAACAGCGCCATATGATCGGCGAGAACGCGGGCGGCGGCGCCGTCAAGGACGAGGCCATGTAGGTCGAGGCCATCGGGCGCGGCACTGACGATCGGATCGCGCTCGACGTCGAGGCTGATGGTGTCGGTCGCGGTGGCGATGCCGTCGAAGGGCCGGGTCAGATCGAGCACCAGCACCTGGCCGGGACCGGCCGAGATCGGTTCGCCGTCGACTTCGCCGCTCCAGGCGCCGCGCCTGAGCAGCAGCAGCGCGAATGAATTGCGGCCATCGGCCTTGGCCAGTGCGGCGGAACGGGTGAAGCGCACCGGCGCCATCCGGGTGGACGCGGCGACCAGGCCACCGAGCAGCCAGGCCTCGGCCAGGACCTCGAAGTCGTCCCGGTCCGTGCCCGCGGGGACCGACACGTCGTAGTGCGTGAGAATCGCGCGGTAGCGGTCGAGCCGCTCGGCGACAGGCAGCTCCGCGGTGTCGAAGCGCAGATACGGAATTTTCGTCATGCCAGGCCGCTCCCTCGGCAGTTGGTCTGCAAATTGGGACGATCAGGCAAGTTTCCGCACCGTCGAACCGCAGTCTCCGGACATGAATATTCATATTATTGCGCGCGGGCCAGACGTGCGTGCTTCGCGGCCCGGACAATTTGCAATGACGTGAAGGTAAGGTGATGGACATGCGGGGGATGACGGTTGCGGTGGGGCCGGACGAGGATCGGGTTGTCGCGAGGGGGACGCCGCGGCGTGCCTGCAGGCAGTCCTTGCTCGGAATTTGCACCGCCGCGGTGCTTGCCCCCTTGGCTGTCCTGCTGGATGCGTCGTCGGCGCAGGCGCAGTTCGTTTGCGTCAATGCCAGCAACAGTGCGGCCGGTGCGAGCGCGAGCTCGATAGAAAGCGTGGCTTGCGGCACCAATTCATCCGCGACCACGGGTGGCTCCGCATTCGGCGAATCGAGCTCTGCCGGTCCCGAGGCCGCGGCCTTTGGCGCCGGCAGTCTGGCCTCTGGTGGCCTCAGCACAGCGCTGGGTTATCGAAGCATCGCAAGCGGCTTCTTTAGCACAGCGGCTGGCAGCGCCAGCGCGGCCACCGGCGCCCTGAGCTCGGCATTTGGCTACCAAAGCTCCGCGAGCGGGTACACCGCCACGGCCGTGGGCTATCGGGCAGGCGCGGGTGGCGACGGCAGCACGGCTCTTGGCTACGCGACAGTCGCAGGCGGCAACGCCAGCACGGCCGCGGGCAATTCCAGTCGCGCGGACGCCGAAAATGCGCTTGCAGTGGGTACAAACGCGAACGTCTATGCTGCCGGCACCAACGGCACGGCCGTCGGTTACAATATCGGCGTGAACGGCGCCAATAGCACCGCGGTCGGCGCGAGCAACGCGATCTCCGGCGACAACAGCGGTGCGTTCGGCACCGTGCAGATCGTCCGAGGCGACCGCAGCTTCACACTGGGCGGCAACAACACGATCAACGGCGCCAGCCAGGCCGGCTGGGGCAACGTCGTCAACGTGGTCGGCTCCAATAACACCGTGGCCGGCACCGCGAGCGCGGCCGGCTCCTCGGTGTTCGGCACCGGCAACGCCGTCAACGCACCCAATGCGCTGGTGATGGCGAACACGGCGACCGTGGCCGGGTCAGGCGGCATCGCGATCGGCAACACCGTATCGGTCGCAGGCGCCAACGCCGTCGCCGTCGGCAACAACACCAGCGCCGGCTTCGCCAACTCCGCCGCGATCGGCAACGGCGCCGCAGCGACGCGCGCCAATCAGCAGGCGTTCGGCACGGCAGGCAACACCTACACCATGGCCGGCATCACCTCGTCGGCCAGCAAGTCCGCGCAAAGCGGCGCGACGCAGCTTGTCACGTCCGACGGCGCCGGCAATCTCGCGACCACCAGCCTCGGTGCACTCGGAATCGCCTCGACGAGCGATCTCAGCGCCATCAATGCCCAGCTCGCCAGTATCAACGGCCGCCTCGACGACCTCAGCACGCGGACCAGCAAGGCGACCAGCGGCGTCGCCATGGCTTTTGCCATGGCCGGTGTGCCGACGCTGCTGCCGGACGAGACCTTTGCCATGACGATGAACTACGGGACCTTCGAGCGGGCCAACGGTCTCGCGTTCAATGCGGCGCTGCGCCTCAATCGGAACATGCAGTTCAACGGCGGCATCGGCTACGGGCCGGACGAGAAGGTCGCCGGCGGACGCGTGGGCCTGCGCGTGGGCTGGTGAGCCCACCGCGATCGTTGTCTTACGATGGGCGGCGTCGGGTGATCACCCGCCCTTGACTGCACCCGCGGTGAGCCCGGCCACGATCTGCCGCTGCGCAAACACCGTCAGCAGCAGTACCGGGAGGGTGACGATCAGCGCGGCGGCGGCGAGCGGCCCCCAGCTCAACTGGTCGAACGAGATCATGTTGTAGACTGCGACGGGCAGGGTGCGTGTCTCGCGTCCGGCCAGCACGATGCCGAAGACGAAGTTGTTCCAGGAGAAGATGACGGCGAGGATGAAGGCGACCGCGATCCCCGGCTTGGCGATCGGCAGGGCGACGTGGCGAAAGACCTGCCAGCGCGTGGCGCCGTCGATCAGGGCGGCTTCCTCCAGCTCGAGCGGCGTGGTCTCGAAATAGCCGATCATGATCCAGATCACGATCGGCACCGTCACGACGAGGTGGATGATGATCTGCGGCACCAGCGTGCCGAGCAATCCCAGCCACTGGAATAGCAGGAACAGCGGAATCAGGTAGGACAGGCCGGGCGTGATGCGCGCGATCAGGATCACGATCGCGGATTTGTGCGCGGCCATGCGCGCGATGCCGTAGCCGGCGGGGACGCCGACGATCAGCGCCAGCGCGGTCGCACTGCCGGTGACGACCAGGCTGTTGATGAAATAGGTCAGGAAGCGGTTGGAGGCCAGCACGTCGGCATAGTTCTTCCAGGCGATATGCTCGGGGAAGAACACCGGCGGGTAGGCGGCGTTGTCGATCTCGAATTTGAGCGACAGCGACAGCATCCACAGGAAGAACAGGATTGCCGGCGACACGATGACGAACACCGAAAGCCACAGGCCGATCTTGCCGATGATCTGACGAGGTGTCATGCGTCGCTCGCGATTTCGGTCCACACCATGCGCTGGCGGGCATACAGCATCACCGCGGCAAGCAGGACGATCAACAGGAAGAACACCACCGCGATCGCCGAGCCGTAGCCGAGGTCGTAGTAGGTGAAGGCGACGCTGTAGAGGTAGATGTTGATCGTCTCCGACGCCGAGCCGGGTCCGCCTTGCGTGATCGCGAAGATGATGTCGAAGCTCTTCACCGCGTCGATCATGCGGATCATGCCGGCGATGAACAGAAACGGCATGATCAGCGGCAGCGTGATGAAGCGGAATACCTGCCAGAGATTGGCGCCGTCGATCTGCGCGCTCTCATATGGCTCGGTCGGGATTGCGGCGAGGCCGCCGAGCACGATCAGCATCACGAGCGGCGTCCATTGCCAGGTCTCGACCAGCACCAGCGAGGGAATGACGGTCGCGGGATGAAACACCCAGAGCTGCGCCGGTATCCCGACCAGCGACAAGAGGTAGTTCAGCACGCCGAGCTGCGGGTGGAACATCATGGTCCAGACCAGCGCGATCGCGACGGGCGTCGCCATCATCGGCATGATGAAGACGCCGCGCAGGAAGCCGCGGCCGGCGAATTTCTGGTGGAACACCACGGCTGCGAAGGTGCCGAGCACCAGCGGCAGCAGCACCGACAGCGCGGTGTAGACCATGGTGTGGCCCACCGCCTCGATGAAGCGCGGATCGCTGGTCAGCCGCAGATAGTTGGAGAGCCCGACGAAGGTGGTCGGCGAGCCGACCTTCCACTCGTTCAGGCTCATCCAGATGGTGAAGACCCACGGGAAGATGATGATGGCGAGCACGACGACCAGCGCCGGCACCACGAACGGCCAGTAGGACGGCGGGCGCAACTCTTTCTCCGGCGCGGCATCGGACCGTGCCGCGGCCGGATCAGCTTGTGTCAACGCACTCACGCCTTTTCGCTACGCTCCAGGATCGGCCGAAACTGGTCGTTGGCCTTCTTCAGCTCGGCGGCGGGATCTGCCCCGGACAGCGTCGCGGTGAGCGCCGCGCCGACGATATCGCGGAATTCGGCGACGGGGACGACCACGGGCAGGCCGAGCTTGCTGATCTTGCCGGACTCGATCACCGATTGCAGCCACTCCGGCGGCATCTTCACGCCCTTCTGGATCTCGGGATCGTTCAGGATCGAGCTGCGGAACGGGACGCCGCCGCCGGCCTGGAGCAGGCGCGCGCCCTGCTGCTTCGAGACCACCCACTGGCAGAGCAGGTAGGCGGCTTCCTTGTTCTTGCTCGCCGCCGCAATGCCGATGCCGTCGCCGTAAGTGGACGAATAATGCCCCTTGGGTCCGGCGGGCACGACAGTGTAGCCAACCTTGCCGACGACGCGCGAGGCGGCCGGATCCTCCAGCGGCGGCGCCCAGCCGACGCCGTCGATCCACATCGCCGAGCGTCCTTGCGTGAACGAGGCCATCGACTCCATCCAGTTGAAGCCGGCGACGCCGGGCGGGGCGGACTTCGTCAGCAGCGTCTGGTAGAGCTTCGTTGCCGCGATCGCCTCCGGACCGTCGGTCAGGATGTTGCGCTTGTCGTCGAGGAATTCGCCGCCATAGTTGAGGAAGAAGTTGGTCCACAATGCCATGTTGGCGTTGCGCAAGCCCCGCCCGACGAAGCCGTAGGTGCCTTCCTTGGGATCGGTGAGCTTCTCGGCGGCAGCGACCATCTCGTCGAGGGTCTTCGGGACGGCCACGCCCTTCTTCTGGAATAGCTCCTTGTTGTAGTAGAGGATGAAATAGTCCACCGACCACGGCAGCGACAGCATCTGCCCCTTGTCGTTCTTGGCATATTGCAGGCCCGCGGCGGAAAAATCGCTCTCGACGAGATCGGGCGCGGTCAGTGACGGGTCCTTCATGAAAGGCGTCATGTCGGCGAGCCAGCCGGCCTTCTCGAACTGCCGCTTCTGCACGTGATAGCTGAGATGGACGACGTCGAAGCTGGGCCGGCCCGAGGTGAACTCGATCACGACCTTCTGGCGCTGCTGCTGCTCGGGGATCTGCTCGGCTTCGACCTGGATGCCGGTGAGTTCGGTGAACTCCTTGATGTTCTTTTGCAGGTTGTCGCCGCGCGGACCCTTGGCGAGGATCACCTCCAGCTTGGTCCCGGCATATTTCTTCCAGTTGACCTCGGCGCGCGCCGGCAATCCGGTCAGGCTGAGCGCGCCAGCCGCTGCCGTGCCGGTCAAGAGCGTACGGCGCGAGATTCTGTAGTCGACCACTTCAAAGTCCTCCCTGTGACTCATCGTCTTTGGGAGGGATACTAGCGACCGTGCCACGCCTGCCTAGTCCTAATTCGAAGGAATCAGGGCCGCACGGCCGGTGTTTCCATCGGCAGGCCGCGCGCCCGCGACATCAAATAGAGCTCGAGCGCGACGAGCTCTGGGGCGCCGTAGTCGTAGGCCTGGGCGCGCACGCCGGACATGCAGCTGCGCAGACGCCGCTCCAGCGACCCCAGCGTCTGCCATTCCAGCCGATACAGCGGATAGCCGGTCGGCTGCGCTTGCGTGATCGGAGCGCCCGCCAGATGCCTGTCAAAGTTGTCGTCGTGGCAATTGGTGCAGGCGAGGTTGAGCTGGCCCTCGCGCTGCATGAAGAGGTCGCGGCCCTGTTCGACGAATTGCTTGAGTTGCGGGTCGTCGCCGGCCGTGATCGCGACGCCGCGCGACTGGTGGGCGACGAAGGCGGACAGCGCCAGCAGGTCGCGGCTCTCGTAGGGGAGCGGCGTTGCCTGCTGATGATTGGCGCGGCAGAGATTGATGCGTTGATCGAGTGTGATGGGACGGCCCACCGCCTTCTCGAAAGCGGGATAGCGCGCCGCGACGCCCTTCATGCTGCCCCGCGCATCGCCGTGGCAATCCGCACAGGCCTTCTCCGCGCTGCCGGTCTTCTTCGTCCAGAGCGCCTCGCCATCGAGCACGAACAGCATGCCCGGATTGGCGGTGTCGTCATCCTGCATGGCGCGCGTGTCCGGCCCCATGAAAGCGTAGCCGGAGCGGCGCGCCTCGGGCGCAATCTCGCCGGCAAGCAGGGCAGGAGCCGCGGCCAGCAATGTCGCCACCGCTATCGCGCGCCAAAATTTCATTCGACCGTGATCGATGCCGAGGCGGTGGACGAATAGCCGTTGTCGCCGGTCCATTCGAACTCGAACTTGCCGCTCTCTTTCGCGACCGTGAAGAACGAAAGGTAGGGGTTCGCGGCGATCGCCGGAAACAGATCGGCGCGAAAGATCTCCGTGCCGTTGTAGCGGCAGGCGAAGCTCGTGATGATGTCGCGCGGCACCAGCTTGCCGTCCGCGGTGTGGCGGAAGCCGGTTTCCATGATGTGCGAGGTCAGCGTGCGGATTTCGATGACGTCGCCGCGCTTGGCCTTTGCCGGAACGTTGATCAGCGCGGCCATCAGTTCAGCTCCTCGGTGCAGGCGGCCAGCGTCACGACGATGTCGGCGGCGACCTGCCAGAAGCTGTCATCGGAGAGACGCGCGATCGCGACCACCTTCTGGGTGTCGGCGAGCCGGATCCGCGTCGAAACCTGGGCTCGGCCGGCCCACGGGCCGAGATGGAAATTGCCGATGTTCGGCTGCGGGTTCTTCTCGTTGAAGACGTGGATGCTCTTGACGTAGTCATCAGGCGTCATCGGGCTTGCGACGCTCACGGTCATCGGCACGGTGTTGCCGTTCTCGACCAGCGGCGGAATGTCGAGCTTCACCCTGCCGGTGCGAATCGGGGCCTCACCGACGACGTTGCGGATCGCCGTGTTGAGCATCGCGGGCGTCGCCTCCAGCGGCCGCAGCGTGACGATCGGGATCGTTCCGGCGGCGGTGATGCCTCCGGCAAGGCTCAGGAATTGTCGTCGCGTGGTTGGCATGAGCAGTCCTAGTCCCGAAGCGTTGCAAGGTAGGCGACGATGTCCTCGATCTCCGCGGCCGACAATATCGGTTTGCCGGCGAAATTGCGCCCGACCCGGACGAGGCCATCATTGCGATAATAGGACGGCATGATGGTCTCCGCGTTGAAGCGCGACGCATCGACCAGACGAAGCCGCAACTGGCTCACCGACCACCGGTTCCCGGCGCCGGAGAGATCCGGCGCGAGGTCGCCCTGGAACCGCGTTTCCGGAAACGGGCCGGAATGGCAGAGGATGCAGGTCGTCGTGCGCGCGAGCACCAGCGCGCGTCCGCGCGCGGCATCGCCGGGCGTAGCGGTGAGCGAAGCCGGAATGCCGTCGCCGACGATTGTGTAAGGCGCGAGCTCGTCCGCTTGGGTGGGCAAGGCCAAGGCAAGGCTCGCTACGATGAATACCGCAATCGCAGATCTTGGATTGAATGACTGAGGCCGCCGCGAACTCCTCTTACCTCTCCCGCTTGCGGGAGAGGTCGCCGCGTAGCGGCGGGTGAGGGCTCTTTCCTCTTGGGGGGTCTCGCGGGCGGAGACACCCTCTCCCCAGCCCTCCCCCGCACGCGGGGGAGGGAGCGCGTCGTGCTCGTGGCGGCAGGCTCGTCCCATCATTGCCCTAGCCAAAGGTGTCTGCCGTGATGGTTTGAAACCAGCGCGCGGCCTCGTCAGCCTCGCGGGCGCGCAGCTCGCGCGGGGCATCGACCGGGCTGGTCGCGCCGCCCTCGACCTCGGCAAAGATATCGCCTCTGGGCTGGTAGTTGCCGGCGAGCGAAAAGCCGTAACCGGGTGCGACGGTGGTGTAGCAGACACCGGTGAGCCGCGGCGTCTCCGGGGCGCGGCCTGCGAGCAGGTTGACGATCGCGGCGGCGCAGGCCTTGCCTTGCGCGCTTGCGGCCGACGCCGATTTGGGAATGCCGCCGCCGAGGCAGGCATCGCCGATGACGTGGATGTTCGGGACGAGCTTCGACTCGAAAGTTACAGGATCGATCGGGCACCAGCCGGTCGCATCCGCTGCGCCCGCAATCTGGGCGAGGTGGCCGGCGCGTTGCGGCGGGATGACGTTGGCGACGTCGGGGGTGTAGTTGCCGAACTCGGTGATGATGGTCTTCGTCGAAGCGTCAACGGAGGTCACGCGGCCGCCCTGCGACAGCGCGATGCGTTCGATCATGTCGCCATAGAGCTCCTTCCAGGCCCGCTCGAACAGCCGCTGCTGCGAGAAATTGTCCTTGGCATCGAGGACCAGCACCTTCGAGCGCGGCTTCTTCGTCTTCAGGTAATGCCCGATCAGGCTGGCGCGCTCGTAAGGCGCCGGCGGACAGCGCGATGGATTGGCCGGGATTGCGATGGCGACCGTGCCACCGTCTTCCATCGCCTCCAACTGCCGGCGCAACAGCAGCGTCTGTGCGCCGGCCTTCCAGGCGTGCGGCATCTTTTCCGACGCCGCCTCGTCGTAGCCGGGCAGGGCTTCGACATGGAAGTCGATGCCGGGCGAGAGCACGAGGCGGTCGTAAGTGAGCGTGGCGCCGTCGGTCGTCGTGACGCTGCGCCTTTCGGGATCGACGGTTGTTGCCGCCTGGGCAACGACGGTGATGCCTTCGGCGACAAGCTTGTCATAGCCGAGCTGCTGCGCCTCGATCTCGCGCAGGCCTGCGATCACCTCGTTGCTGAACGGGCAGGATGTGAAGACCTTGTTCGGCTCGATCAGCGTCACCTGCAATTTGGCGTCGGCGCGTTTGAGCGCGCGGGCACAGGCCGCGCCGCCAAAGCCGCCGCCGACCACGACGACGCGGCCCGCCGATTGCGCGCGCAGGATTGAAGGTACTGCGTACGATGTGGCCGCGGCGGTGATGCCGAGGACGGTATTCCGCCGTGTCACCGGCGCATTCATGGGTCTCATCCGGAAAATGCCGCGGCGGCCGTCGTGGCCGCCGCGAGTTGTTGCTTGAGCGTGATCTTCTCGGAAAACCGCTTCGCTCTTTGCGCTAACGCGGCCCTTCGGGTCCGGATCATGCTCTAGGCGAAAGTGATGTTCTGGTCGCGCAGCGGAACGGAACGGATGCGCTTGCCGGTCGCGGCGAAGTACGCGTTGAGCACGGCCGGTGCGGCAACACCGATGGTCGGCTCACCGACACCGCCCCAGAATCCGCCGCTCGGCACCATCACCGATTCCACCTTCGGCATCTCGTTGATGCGCATCGAGTTGTAGGTGTCGAAGTTGGTTTGCTCGATCTTGCCGTCCTTGACGGTGCAGCCGCCGTAGAACAGCGCGGACAGGCCATAGACGAAGGAGCCCGCGATCTGCCGTTCCACCTGCGCCGGATTGACGACGTAGCCGGGGTCGGTGGAGGCGACGATGCGGTGCACCTTGATCTTGTTGCCGTCGGTCACCGAGATCTCGGCGGCGCCGGCGACGTAGCTGCCATAGCCCATCACCTGCGCGATGCCGCGATAGACGCCTTGCGGCGCCGGCGTGGTCCAGCCGATCTTCTCGGCCACGGCATTGAGCACCGCCAGATGCTTGGGGTGATTGCCCATCAGCTTGCGGCGGAACTCGAGCGGGTCCTGGCCTGCGGCATGGGCCAGCTCGTCCATGAAGCATTCCATGTAGATCGCGTTGTGATTGACGTTGACGCCGCGCCAGAAGCCGGGCGGAACGTGCGGATTGCGCATCGCATGCTCGATCAGCAGGTTCGGCACCGAATAGCCGAATGCGGCCTCGCCGGATTGGGCGACACCCTGGAACGCGGCCGGGTCCATTCCGTTCTGGAGCGCTTCGGGGCGAAGCGAGAACAGGATCGACTGTCCCGACAGGCGGTAGTGCAGCGCGACCAGGTTGTTGTCGGCGTCGAACGCGCCGGTCATCTTGCACTGGGTGATCGGGTGATACCTGCCGTGCGCCATGTCCTCTTCGCGCGACCACAACAGCTTGACCGGCGTGCCCGGCATCTGCTTGGCGATCATGACCGCCTGGCGGACGTAGTCGGTCTGGCCGCGCCGGCCGAAGCCGCCGCCAGGCATTACCTTGTGCACGTCGCACTTCTCTGCCGGCAGGCCGGAGGCCTCCAGCACCGCCGCGAAGGCTGCCTCGCCGTTCTGCGTGCCGCACCAGACCTCGCATTTGTCCGCGGTGTAGAGCGCCGTGGCGTTCATCGGCTCCATCGTGGCGTGGTTCTGGTAAGGGTAGTTGTAGACGGCCTCGACCTTCTTGACGGCGCCGGCAATCGCCGCCTTGGCGTCGCCGTTCTTGTTGCCGACATAGGCCGGCTGCCCGTTGTCGAGGCCTTCCGCCAGCCACTTCGCAATCGACTCGCTGGAGACCTTGGCGTTGTCGCCTTCGTCCCAGACGATCGGCAGCGCTTCCAGCGCGGTCTTGGCGTGCCACCAGGTGTCGGCAACGACCGCGACCGCGGTATCGCCGACCTTGACGACCTTCTTGACGCCTTTCATGCCGGCGATCTTGGCCTCGTCATAGCTCTTCAGCTTGCCGCCGAACACCGGGCAGTCCTTGATCGCGGCGTTCAGCATGCCCGGCAGCTTGACGTCGATGCCGTAGACCATCGTGCCGGTGGTCTTGTCGGCGGTGTCGAGGCGCAGCACGCCCTTGCCGATCAGCTTCCAGTCCTTCGGATCTTTCAGCTTGACGTCGGCCGGCGGCGTCAGCTTGGCCGCAGCCTCGGCGACCTTGCCGTAGGTTGTGGTCCTGCCCGACGGCGTATGGGTGATGACGCTCTTCGCGGCGGTGCATTCCGACGCCGGCACTTTCCACGAATCGGCGGCGGCCTGGATCAGCATCACGCGCGCGGTGGCGCCGCCCTTGCGGACATAGTCCTGCGAAGAGCGGATGCCGCGGCTGCCACCGGTCGAGAAATCGCCCCAGACGCGCTTGCGGGCGACGCTCTGGCCGGGTGTCGGATATTCGGTCGAGACCTTCGACCAGTCGCATTCGAGTTCCTCGGCGACGAGTTGGGCGAGGCCGGTGAGCGAGCCCTGGCCCATCTCGGAGCGGGCGATGCGGATCACGACGGTGTCGTCGGGCCTGACCACGACCCAGGCGCCGATTTCGGGCGAGCCGTCGGCTGCGCGCACCACGGCGGGACCGCCGAAGGGGATATCGAGGCCAATTGCGAGGCCTGCGCCGACCGCGGCGGTGCCGATGACGAAGGCACGGCGGTTCATCTTGGGAGAGACGTGCTTGTTCATGGGGCGGTTCCTTACGCGCTGGCGATCGTGTGGATCGCTTCGCGCACCTGCTGGAAGGTGCCGCAGCGGCAGATATTGGTGATGGCCTCATCGATGTCGGCGTCGGTCGGCTTCGGCTTCTCGTTCAGCAGCGCTGCCACCGCCATGATCATGCCACTCTGGCAATAGCCGCATTGCGGAACGTCCTTGGCGATCCAGGCTTCCTGCACCTTGTGCAGCGTGCTGCCGGACGCCAGCCCCTCGATCGTGGTGATCTTCTTGCCTTCGGCCTCGGCGACCGAAACGCCGCAGGCGCGGGTCGCGATGCCGTCGATGTGAACCGTGCAGGCGCCGCATTGTGCAATGCCGCAGCCATATTTGGTGCCGGTCAGCCCGGCATTCTCGCGGATCGCCCAAAGCAGCGGCGTATCCGGCTCGACGTCGAGTGTGAGGGATTTTCCGTTGATTGTAAGGTTTGCCATCGCAGTCCCCTGATTGGTCCAATCCACCGATTGGACTCAGGGGCGCAATGTGTCCGGCAAATTGGAACTGTTCAAATCAACAGTCCGCGGGGTGGCCGTCAAAGAGATCGGGGGGCGCCGGGAAGATTGTTGGGTGTTCGGTGTTGCAGTCAATTGCCCGCTCGCGACCGCGGAGGCGATCGTTCATGAAATGGCCCGTCACAAGCTGAGGGCGTTTGGTGTCGCAAACGAGAATGCGATCCGGATCATCAGCAAAAGACGAGCTCTATCCCAGTCCGGTCCGCAGCGACATCCGCGCCCTGCTGGCGCGCAATGCCTCGCGGATGGAGAAGGGCTTCGAGACGTTGGGCAGCATGCCCGCACTGACGCGCCCGGCCGCGAGTTTCTCGGCGCGTTCTTCGCCTGGTGCAGCGATGTCCTGGCGAGCAGGCGGAAGCTGCTTGCGAGCGAACGCTGCTGATTGCTCGCTTCGCCGCGGGCCGGGTTCCAGGCGCCAATCCGCGGCTTGGGGCGACGCCCGGCCGTGAACGCCGGTTCCAGGCCCGATCACCGCTGCATTGCGGCGACAGTTTGTCCCCTTTTGCCGGGATGCAAGACGAGGTCGCTCTGGTACACTGAGTCGAAGCCAGAGGAGTTCCATGGACGTGCCGAGCCCCTGCAACGTGTTGATGCTCTACCCGCTGTTCACCGCGGAGTCGTTCTGGAGTTTTGGCGAATCCTGCAAGCTGATGGGCGTGAAGCGACCCGCAGCTCCCCTCGGCCTGATAACCGTTGCCGCGATGCTGCCTGCCGACTGGACGGTGCGCCTCATCGACTGCAACACGTCGCCCCTGGGTGACGAGGATCTCGCCTGGGCCGACGTCGTCTTCACCGGCGGAATGCTGCCGCAGCAGGCCGACACGCTGCGCCTGATCGAGCTATGCCGCGCTGCGGGCAAGCCGGTGGTCGTCGGCGGCCCCGATCCGACCTCGAGCCCCCACATCTATGAGAGGGCCGACTTCCGGGTGCTCGGCGAGGCCGAGAGTGTCATCGACGAATTCATCGCGGCCTGGGAGGGCGGTGCGCGCTCCGGCGTCTTCACTGCGCCGAAATTCCAGGCCGATGTCACCAGGACGCCGGTGCCGCGGTTCGACCTGCTCAAATTCGAAGATTATCTCTATATCGGTGTGCAGTATTCGCGCGGCTGCCCGTTCACCTGCGAGTTCTGCGACATCATCGAGCTCTACGGTCGCGTGCCGCGAACCAAGACGGCCGAGCAGATGTTCGTCGAGCTCGAGACGCTCTACCAGATGGGCTACCGCGGCCATCTCGACTTCGTCGACGACAATTTCATCGGCAACAAGAAGTCGCTGCGGCTGTTCCTCCCGCAGCTCGCCGAATGGCAGCGCGCCCACGGCTATCCGTTCGAATTCTCCACCGAAGCCTCGATCAACCTCGCCGACGATCCGGAACTGCTGGAGCAAATGGGGGCGGCCAATTTCTTCGGCATCTTCGTCGGCATCGAAAGTCCGGATCCGGCGACGCTGGTCGCGATGCGGAAGAAGCAGAACACGCGGCGCAACATCGCCGAGAGCATCCACAAGATCTACGCCGCCGGCATTCTCGTCACCGCGGGCTTCATCGTCGGCTTCGACAATGAGAAGGTCTCGATGGCGGAGGCCATGATCGAATTCATCGAGGAGGCGGCGATCCCCGTCAGCATGGTCGGCCTGCTCTATGCCTTGCCGAACACGCAGCTGACGCGCCGCCTGGAGCGCGAAGGCCGGCTGCACCCGGGCCACGATCTGGCGCCGACCATCGGCGCCGATCAGTGCACGGATGGGATCAACTTCGATCCGGTGCGCCCGCTGCGCGACATCCTGATGGATTACAAGCGGGTGCTGGAGCGCATCTACAGCCCGGCTGCCTATGCCGGACGCATCGACCGCTTGATGACGCTGCTCGACCGTTCGCGGCAGCGCCACGCGCTTGCGGAGGGCGATATCCGTGCCAAGCTCGGCGCGATGGAGACCGTGCACCGCGTGGTCACGGCGATCCCCGAAGCGCGCGGGCCGCTCTGGCAGACCTTCATGAACTGCGCCAAGCGCGACACGTCATCGGCGCGGATCGCGGTGCAGATGATCGCGGCCTATGCGCATCTCGGGCCGTTCTCGCGCAAGGTCATCGCCGCCATCGACACGCGCCTCGCCGCGCTCGACGACGAGACGGTCATCCCGGCGGCAACGGTCGACGTGACGGTGGCGCGGCACCTGGCCTGAGGGCCTTACTTTACCGCCAGCCGCAGGAAGCTCATCACGCTGCCGAGCGCGGCAAAGCCCGCGCCGAGCGCCAGCGCGACGGTCGCGCCGTCGTGGCCGGCGATGGCGAAGCAGAGCGCCGCGAGCGCGGCCCCTGTCGTCTGTCCGGTCAGGCGCGCGGTGGCGACGATGCCGGAGGCGCTGCCGCTGCGATGCGGCGGCGCGCTCGACATCACCGCCTTCATGTTCGGCGCCTGGAAGAAGCCGAACCCCATGCCGCAGATCACCATCCGCCAGATGATGTCGGCGATGGCGGGGTTGGCCGGCAGCATGGCGAGCAGCGCCATGCCGAGGCCGAGCAGCACGAGGCCGATGCCGCCGAGCAGCCCGACCGCATGCCGGTCGGACAGGCGCCCCGCGATCGGCGCCATGATGCCGACCACCAGCGGCCACGGTGTCATGAAGAAGCCGGTCTCGACCTGCGAGCGTCCCAGCACGTCCTCGAAATAGAACGGCAGCGAGACGAAGGCGAGGCCCTGCACCGCGAAGGAGCACACCGCCGTTGCCGCCGACAGCGCGAACATCGGCCGGCTGAACAAATCGATCGGCAGCATCGGCGCGGGATGATCGGCGTGGCGGCGCATCAGGATGAAGCCGAGGGCGATGGCGGTGACCAGCTCGATGCCCACGACAACCGGCGACAGATTGTGCGCGGCGCTGCCGATGCCCGTGATGAACAGGCCAAGGCAGGCCGACGCCAGGATCGCGCCGAGAAAATCAAAACCGTGATCGGCCCTCGGCGTCTTCGGCAGCATCGCAAAGCCGATGCCAATCGCAACGAGGCCGAAGGGAATGTTGACGGCAAACAGCCACGGCCAGGGGCCGAGCGCGAGGATCGCGGAGGCGATCGACGGCCCGAAGGTGAAGGCGGTCGCGACCACCAGCGCGTTGTGGCCGAAGCCGCGGCCCAGCATCCTTCCGGGATAGACGAAGCGCACCAGTGCCGTGTTGACGCTCATGATGCCGCTGGCCCCCAGGCCTTGCAGCGTGCGCGCGACCAGCAGGCTGTCCAGCGACCACGCGACCGCGCAGAACAGCGAGGCGATGGTGAACAGGATCAGGCCACCGAGATAGATGCGCTGGTGCCCGACGATCTCGCCGAGCGCGCCGAGCGGCAAGAGCGTTGCCACCAGCGCGATCTGGTAGACGTTGACGACCCAGACCGACTGCTCCGGACTGACATGCAGGTCGGCGGCAATGGCGGGCAGCGCGATGTTGGCGATCGCGGTGTCGAGCGAGGCCATCGCCAGAGCGGTGAAGATGGCGGCGATCGCCCAGCGCCGCTGCGCGGCCGGCAAGCCGTCGGCGATGGGATGGTCGGGCTCGCGCGCGGCGGCAGGTAACGTGATCGTCATTGCGTTAGCGCGTTGCTCCGGCGGCGTGGCTATGCGGACTTTTGGCATGTACTACGCCGAAGGCCGCTTCCACAGGCATATGCTTGCATGCTGTGTATGCGCGAAGGTGAGGCGATGCCGCCGGGCTCTGGCGTATGATCGCGCCGGCGCTGCAATTTTGGGGAAACGTCATGCAACTCATCGTTCTGCCCGGTGACGGCATCGGACCGGAGATCACGACCGCGACATCGGGTGTGCTGCGCGCGGCCTCGGAGCGCTTCCAGCTCAATCTGCGGCTGGAGGAGCACGCGGTCGGGCACGCGAGCCTGAAGCAGTTCGGCACGACGGTGCGGCCCGAGCTGCTCGACATCGTCCGCGGCGCCGACGGCCTGATCCTGGGGCCGACCGCGACCTTCGACTTCAAGGATGAGGCGCATGGCGAGATCAATCCGTCCAGGCACTTCCGCAAGAACCTCGACCTCTACGCCAATGTCAGGCCGGCGCGCACCTATGCCGGGCGGCCAGGCCGCCTCGGCGATTTCGACCTCGTCGTGGTGCGCGAGAACACCGAAGGCTTCTACGCCGATCGCAACATGGAGCAGGGCAATGGCGAGATGCTGGTCACGCCTGACGTCGCGATCTCGCTGCGCCGGATCACGCGGGCGTGCTGCGAGCGCATCGCGCACGCCGCCTGCCGTCTCGCGATGAAGCGGCGCAGGCACCTCACGATCGTGCACAAGGCCAATGTGCTCAAGATCGGCGACGGGATGTTCCTGGACATCTGTCGCGCGGCGGCGAAGGGCTATGCCGGCCTCGAAGTCGACGACATCCTGGTCGACGCCATGATGGCGCATGTCGTGCGCAACCCCGATCGCTTCGACGTCATCGTCGCCACCAACATGTTCGGCGACATCCTGTCCGATCTCACGGCCGAGCTGTCCGGCAGTCTCGGCCTCGGCGGCTCGCTCAATGTCGGCGACCGCTATGCCATGGCGCAGGCGGCACACGGCTCGGCGCCTGACATCGCCGGGCAGGACGTCGCCAATCCGGTCTCGCTGATCCTGTCGACCGCGCTGCTGCTGGCCTGGCATGGCGAGAGGAGCGGCGCGGTGCGCTACGAGGAGGCCGCGCGTGCGATCGAGACGGCGGTGGCAAAGGCGATCGGCGAGGGCAGGGCAACGCGCGATGTCGGCGGCAGGCTCGGCACGATCGCGGCGGGGGCGGCGATTGCGGAGATCTTGCAGGGGGCTTGAGGTGCTTCGGCGCGTGCTTTCCGGCTCTTTTTTGGGCGAAACAAAAAAAGTCGAAAAACAACCCCATGCACAGTAGAACACCCCTTGATCGATAAGGGATTTTCGCGATGCGTCGCGGCGACATCCGCAGCTGCGATCGCGTTGACCCGTCGGGCAAAACACTGGCAGGATGCGATGCTGGCGGCGATCGGGGACTGGGCCATGGCGCGTTCTCGTCACGCGCAATGTGGGCCTCAGACCGCACGGCGGCGCGTCTCCTCCGGCGCACGTTGAGGCAGATCAATACTCGCCTCGCAGGCCCGCCAGACCCTTCCATCAGCGCATCCATGGAAAGGGCGGCCGACATGCAAACCCTGCTCAGGGAAATCCGGAATACGCCCTTGCTCTGGATGCTGGTCTTCGTGCCCATCGTGCTGCTGGCCGAGGCGGCTGCCCCGCATTCCCACACGCTCCTCTTCGTGCTGGCGGTGCTTGCGATCGTGCCGCTGGCGGCGCTGCTCAGCCACGCCACCGAAGCGGTCGCCGCGAAGACCGGCGATGCCGTGGGCGGACTGCTCAATGCAACGCTCGGCAATCTGACGGAGCTGATCATCGCCATCACGGCGCTGCGTGCAGGCCAGTACATGCTGGTAAAGGCCTCGATTGCGGGCGCGATCGTGACCAACGCGGTGTTCATGTTAGGGGCCTGCCTGCTGCTCGGCGGCCTGCGCTACCACGTGCAGGAGTACAACCGTGCCGGCGCGCGGCTCTCGTCTGGCCTGTTGCTGATGGCAACCGTCGCCCTGCTTGCGCCTTCGGCGGTCGCCGATCTCGAGCACCTGCCGCAGGGCGGAGGCATCTTGAACAAGCTCAGCGTCGGCATTTCAGTCCTGCTGATCATCGCTTACGCGCTCGGCCTGTTGTTCTCGCTCGGGACGCACAAGGAATTGTTCGCAAGCGCCGATCATGGCGACGACAAGGAGGCGCACTGGCCGATCGGCATCGCCGTCGGCACGCTGCTGGTCGTCACGGTGCTGGTCGCGCTGGTCAGCGAAATCTTCGTGGAATCGGTGCAGAAGGCGGCGGAAACCTTCGGGATGAGCCCGGCCTTTGTCGGCTTCATCATCGTTTCGCTGGTCGGCGCTGCCGCCGAATTTGCGGTGGCGTTCGGCGCGGCGCGCAAGGACCGGCTCGACATGGTCGTCAGCATCGCGCTCGGCAGCGCCTCGCAGATCGCGCTGTTCGTCGCCCCCGCGCTGGTGCTGCTCAGCTACGTCGTGGGGCCGACGCCGATGAACCTGCAGTTCTGGCCGGGCGCCGTCACCATGGTGATGATCGCCACGGTCACGTCGGCGTTCATCACGGCCAGCGGACGCTCGGCATGGTTCGTCGGCGCGCTGATGATCTTCATCTATGCAGTGTTCGCGCTGACCCTGTATGTTGTCCCGCCGGCGGGCGAGGGATGAGGTGCTGTTGCCCGTCGGCACGAGGGTGAACTAGCTCGTCCGGGAAATGGCGGCCCGCGGCAAGCCATCCTCCGGAACGGCGAATGCGTTTTCGCTAATAGGCCCAGTAGCTGCCGGAGGGCAGGCAATTGTCGTCGCCATAGCCGTAGCCATAGCCGCCGCCATAACCGTAATAGGACGCGGGCGGGTAGCTGTAGCCGTAGGCGGGATAACCGCCATAGCTGCCATAATAGGCGCTCCGCGCAATCGCGCCGCCGACGACGGCGCCGGCAACGCCATAGCCGAGTCCGCGATAACCGTAGCCGCGATAGCCCCAGCCGCCGCGGTAGCCCCACCCGACGCCGCGATAGCCATAGCCGCCACGCCAGCCGCCGACCCATCGCACTTCAGTGGTGTTCTGATCGACCATCGATTTCATCGTCGCCAGATGCGTCGGGATCGGCCCGGCCTGGACACCCATAGCGGGCAGCAGGGCGCCGGCTCCGGCGAGAATGAGGGTGCGCAAAGACTTCGAGGAGGTCATGATCGATCATCTCCTTGGCTACGGGCGGCGCTTTCTGCGCCACCATCGACAATTGATTCCGGCGTGGCGTTGCCGTGGCGGGCTTGATCTAGATCAAGCGTCGGGGTCGCGGCACCGCCGCGCCGTCAGGAGACGCTGCCCGATGCTCTAGGCCTGCAACCGCGGAACGAGACGAATCGCGTTCTCATGGCCAATCGCATCGAGATCCTCAGTCGAAAGGCCAAGCTTCTGCAACTGCGCGAACTGGCCAAGGCCGAAATACGGATAGTCGGTGCCGTAGGTGATCTGGGAGGCGGGTACGAGCTTGAGCAGCGCGGCCATGGACGGCGCGAACGTTGCATTCGCGGTGTCGTAGTGAAGCCGGGCTAGCTCGCCTTCGATCCCCTCCGGCGCAAACTCCTTGAGGTCGGGCCGCGCCCCATAGAACGAATTGATGCGCCCGGCCATCATCGGAATCGTGCCGCCGGCGTGCGAGAACAGCCATTTGATGTCGCGGTGGCGGGCAAATGCACCGCTGAGCAGAAGGCTCGTCACCGTACGTGTGGTGTCGTGCGGGACTTCGATCACCGCGGGAAACGTGCCGACGCTGAGCGCGCTGCAGCAACTGGCGACCAGCGGATGCACATAAACGACCGCCTTGCGACGGTTCAGCTCTTCGAACACCGGCCTGTAGGCGGCATTGCCGAGCCATTTGTCGCCGTAGCTGCTTTGCAGCCCGATCCCGTCCGCCTTCAGCGTGTCGAGCGCATATTCGATCTCCTTGAGCGTGGCATCGACATCCAGCATCGACAAGGTTGCGAACAGGCCGAAACGGCCCGGATGGTCGCGCATCATGTCCGCCGCGTACTCGTTGCAGGTGCGCGCGAGCCGGCCAGCTTCCGCCGGCCCGAGGTCGAACCACACCCCTGGCGTGGAGGCGACCGACAGGATGCCCGTGCGTATGCCATTGCGGTCCATGTCCTCGACGAGCTTCTCGCGGGTCCAGGCAACCTGACCGGGAAAGTGCGGCTGCTTGCGGGCGTCCTCGTAGCCAAGCCAAAGCTTCTGGTATTCGGGCGGATAGAAATGAAGGTGGGTATCGATCAGCGCCGGCCTGGTCTGTCCGCGCACCGCAACGGCCGGGATGGCCGAGGCAAGGCCGAGCGCACCCACTCCCGCGAGAAAGCCGCGCCGCGACCAGGACGGGCCGCAACAGGTAGAGCAGCGCTGATGCCCTCCCGATTTCCGATCCCAAATGAGCATGTTGCGGGTCTCCTGTTACGAATTGGCATGGACGGGGGGCCTGTGGTGCTTCCATAGGCAGGAGGTTTCGCCCATCTGCAATCCGCGGTGCGGCTGCAACATGGGCGGTGATTGTTGGGGATTGGAATGTGCCCATTTTTCGTCGCTGAGCGATGTCTATCGTCACGTCGTCGCATCACAGCAGCAACTTTGTGTGAACGCGGCCCGGCGTTGCGTCCCATGACTCCGGCTCGCCCGGCAGCCGACGGGGCTCGCAATAGTCCGGCGGAAAATTGTCGCGCGTCTGTTCGCTCATGATGCGCCGGGCGGCCTTCGAGGAGTCGAAGCGATGGACGTTTTCCCGATTAGCGCCGGTCGCCGTCATCCTTGTCCGAGAGGCCGTTCGATGAACGTTCGTCGTATTCGGCCCTGAGCTTCGCAAGGATGGATTGCAATGTCTCCTGCTCAGTCGAGCTCTCGTCATTGCTCTGCCCCCGCAGGCGCCGCAGCTTGCTGCGGAGCATATCGTACGCTTCGAGAAGGGGCGGGCTCAGCGAAAAGAAGGCGCCGAGCGCAATCGCGATGATCACATGGCGAAGCGAAACGGGGGGATCCTCGCCGGGCGTAGCGGCATCATGGCGGACTGGCACGGGCGAAAGACCGGCTGACCCGCCGTCGGCGCGGGACGGCCGCGGTTTTCGCGGCGGGATCACGACGACGACAAAAAGGATGTTGAGCAACAGCCAAATGCCTAAAATGACGAGCAGCGTACGCATGAATAATCCAAGGACAGCGTTACCTGAGCTGACGGCAGTATGGTTTCAAATATCGATGCTTCCACGAATCCGATCACGCGACCGGCAACTCGCATGCAATGAAAAAGCTGTCTGATGCCGGACAATGAAGCCGTTACCTTAATCTCGAGCGTGGACAGCAGAGGTCGGGACACGGCATCGCGCGGCATGATCCTGGCGCCTGCCACGGCGCTACGGGACGCTGAGTTCGACAAGGTGAGTTAAGCCGGTCGGGTCCCGTCGGACGGAAAAATCGAGGCGATCGAAACCGGCCGCCGTCGCGATTTTCCGAAGTTCCGGCTCGGAGCGATGAACCAGCTTCCAATCTGCGATGGCCTCCATCCACACGCGAAACGGATTCCCTGCGGCGATATTGGTGAAGACGATCGAGCCACCGACCCTCAGAAGGCGGCGGCGCAATTCCCCCAGAATGGAGATGATCGTTCGGTCGTCGAGGTAGTCGGACAGGCAGCCGCAGACGACGACATCGAACGGGCCTTCGTCCTGGACCTGTCGGATCGCCCGTCTCACGTCGCCGCACACGATGTGAACATCGCAATAACGGCTCAGTCGCTCTTCGGCGAGAGCCAGGGCTTGCCTGTCGAGATCCACGAGAACGACCGTGGATCCCGTAAATCGATGTGGTGCGATCTGGAAGTCGGCACCTCCGCCACACCCAATCGAGAGGATGCGCCCCGGCGTCGTGGCGCACATCTTGAGGTACTGCCACCAGATCCTGTTTCGATGCTGTTGCACGATGGCGGTATTGAGTGCGTGCCATTCGATCCAGTCGCCCGGATCGGCCGTGGTCGGCAGGCTCGCGCCGGCTGCGAGCAGTTCGACAGTTTCGAAATCACCGGGATAGCCGCGCGGCCACTCCTGAAGTCTGCGGACAAATGAGGAGCGGGCGTGGAGATGACGGGCGGGTGCGAGGAGCCTTTGAATATTCGGTGAGTTCCATGCCGGAGCCGGAAGCCTGGCCAAGGCGCAGCAAAGAGCGTGCATTTGAGAGGCTGTCCTGTGCATTGCCGCTGCCGGATCCCTCGGCATCAGCTCAAAGAAGCGGCAGAAGTCGCCCACCTCCCGGTCAAGCTCGTCCAAATCAATCCCGCTGTGCGTTTCGTCCATTCGTCCCAACCTCCAGGATCGGGATGAGAGTGGCGAAGGCCGGCCATTCGCGCATGACCCAGTTGGGTCATGCCTGCGGAATTGCTCGAGAACCCAATGCGCGCAGCACGTTATCCAGAGCCGGTGTCGATTGACAGCGGCGGGCAAGTATCCAAGGATTGTCCGAATATGGACGATTTCTTTCTGGGTGATGCGATTGCGGCGTTTTGATTTCCAGCGATTGGAGCAGTCGAAAGCCCGGTTGGGCGAAGTGGTGCTGGACCCCGGCCAGTGGATACCGCTCATGGAGGACATTTGCTCCGCGGCAGCGACGTCCGGTGCGGGGCTGCTCCAGAGTGATGTCCGGACTTCCGATGTCCCGGTGACGCCTTCGACGAAAGAGGCTTTCCAGGGCTACTTTGCCGCCAATCTTCACGTGGAGGACGTTCGTGCCGTCAGGGGAGTTCCGCTACTGCTTTCCGGCAGGAAGGTTCTGCGCGACCAGGATATCTTCTCCTCCGAGCGAGACATGCTCAAGACTCCCCTCTACAGACATCTCGGACAGCTTGGATTTCAATGGTGGTCGGCGATTTCCTTTTGGGCAGGGCCGGCAATGTGGGCCCTCGCGCTACAGCGCAAGCGTGGGGAAGGAGCCTTCGAAGATGACGACCTGAAGGCGTTTGCGCTGCTCTCGGACGCGCTGACCGAGGCCGCCACGCTCTCCCATGCAGTGGGAAGGCAGGTGTTGCTCGGGTCTTTGAGCGCTTTCGATTCGATCAACGAGCCGGCGCTGTCAATGACCGGCATGGGGCGCGTGCTGGAGATCAATGCGGCGGCGGCCGAAATCTTCGATGCCGACTTCCGCGTCCATAACAACAGATTGTACATGCGAGATGGCAAGGCAACTCGTGCTCTTGACGCGAGGTTGACTAACTCCGATCGGGAGCTCCGTCTTCGCGCCGGCAGCCGCATTGGCGACATCATTGTCGCGCGGCGAGAGACCAAGCGTCCGATCGTCATCAAGCTGTTGCCCGTACCGGGGGCGGCTCGATCGCCATTTCTGGGGGCGAGGTTCATCCTGACGCTCACGGACATGGAGGTCGTCCGCAAATCTGAGATTGAATTGCTCTCGGCAATCTTTGCGCTGACGGCGGCCGAGGCAAAGGTGGCGCGACTGATAGCTGCAGGATGGTCGCCGGAAATGATCGCCGACGACCTGGCGCTGTCCCGCGAAACGGTCCGCAACCAGATCAAGGCGGTCTTCAGCAAAACGGCCACGCATCGACAGAACGAGTTGGCGGCTTTGATCGGTCACATGCGCAATCTCTAGCCGAGATGCTCCTTACCTTTTGAACGCGTTTGACAACGTGGTCATTGCCCGCAACGTGCCCGCTGTTGGCCTGCGGCCAACTCGTCAAGGCAAGCTGACGCCAGTCGCTCCCGAGAGCACAGCGAACATGTCATGCTCTCGTGCCCGATCGGTTTCAGAGCCCCATCCTAGAACTGATACCGCCGCAGCCCCCCATCCACCGGGATCACCGTCCCCGTGATGTACCGCGCCACCGGCGAGGCCAGGAACACCGCGAGTGCCGCGAGATCCTCCGGTTCGCCCCAATAGCCGACCGGGATCTCTTCTTCCGCAAAACGCTCGCGATAATCCGGCGGATAGTTGCGACGGATCTGCTCGCTCATGATGCGGCCGGGCGGGATGCAGTTGATGGTGATGCCGTGCTCGCCGATCTCGCGCGACAGGCCCTTGGCCCAGGCGTGCACGGCGGCCTTCGCGGCAAAGGCGGCGTTCAGGCCTTCCGGCTCGGACTTGCCGGTGATGTTGACGATGCGGCCCCATTTGCGTTCGATCATCTGCGGCAGCAGCGCGTGCGCAATGCGGCGGTAGCTGGTGAAATTCAGCGCGATCGCCTCATCCCATTTGCTGTCGGGCGCATCGACGGGCAGGGGCCGGCTGCCGCCGGCATTGTTGACGAGGATGTCGACATGGCCGAGCTCGCTCACGGCGAAGGCTGCGATCTTCTCCGCGGCGTCCTTGGCCATCACGTCCTGCTCGAGCGGCGTGATCAGCCCGCCGCCGACTTCGCTCACCAGCTCGGCAAGGAGATCGGTCCGCCGCGCCACGCCGACGACGCGCACGCCTTCGGCCGCCAGGCCCTTGGCGATGGCGCGGCCGATGCCGATGCTCGCGCCGGTGACGACAGCGGTTTTCGATTTGAGCCCGAGGTCCATGGTCGCACGCTCTCTCGTTTGCTTTTGCTTGTTGCCGTTTCCTGCCCATCCCTGCCAGGACGAATTGCCTGACCGGGACGAGCAGTGGTAACCAAGAGCCACGTTGAAGGAAACACGAAAAACAAAAGGCGTCGAACGATGGTCTGGGATCCGCAGCAATATCTGAAGTTCTCCGGCCACCGGCTCCGGCCCGCTGTCGACCTCCTGATGCGGATTCCGGATTTCGCGCCGCGCGAGATCGCCGATCTCGGCGCCGGCGCGGGCAACGTCACCAAGCTGATCCGGGAGCGCTGGCCGGATGCGACCGTGACCGGCGTCGAGGGCTCGGCGGAGATGGTTGCCGCCGGCCGCAAGGCGGCGCCGGACGTGCAATGGTCCCATGAAGACCTCGGCCAATGGCGTCCCGCCAAGCCATATGCCCTGATCTATTCCAATGCCGCACTGCACTGGCTGCCCAATCATGCGGCACTGTTTCCCTCGCTGATGGAGAAGGTCGTGCCCGGCGGCATGCTGGCGGTGCAGATGCCGCGCAACTTTCTGGCGCCTTCACACGTGCTGATCGGCGAGACCGCGCTGAACGGACCGTGGCGCTCAAAGGTCGAGCATCTCGTCACCCCGCCGCCGGTCGAGGGGCCGGCCTTCTATCATGATCTTCTTGCGCCGATGTCCGTCAATATCGACATCTGGGAGACCGAATATCTTCAGGTGCTCGAAGGCGAGAACCCCGTGAAGGAATGGACCAAGGGGACCTGGCTGACGCGCTATCTCGACGTGCTCGCGGGCGACGAGAAGGCTGCCTTTGAGGCGGCCTATGGGATGCGGGTTGCGAAGGCGTATCCGAAGAATGCGGCGGGGCAGACGCTGTTCCCGTTCCGGCGTCTGTTCATGGTCGCCCAGCGCAAGGGCTGAGGGCATTGCCGCAATGCGACATAAGCGTTCATCGTGTCTTGCGGCGTGACATCAGACCTTCATGGTGAGGAGCCCGCCAAAGCGGGCGTCTCGCACCATGCAGGCCGAGCACCTTCGGTAAGCCTCGGATCTCATATGCGGTAGCCCGGGAGAGGGGCCAGCCCCGGGTTGCGCGTTCAGTGGCGGACAAGCTAGCTTGGCTGCGGGAAAATTGGGCTTAGGTCTAGTTGTTCGGCTGGCGGATTGCTGCCACTACTGGCCTGCAAAACAAAAAGAACCCGGTTTCCTAGGGGTATTGGGGAGGTCATCCATGCGCAAACTGCTTCTTGCGGTCGCAGCGGCCACGTTTGCTTTGGCTCCGGCGATTGCCCAGGCCCAGAGTCCCATTGTCATCAAGTTCAGCCATGTCGTCGCCAACGACACCCCGAAGGGCAAGGGTGCGCTGAAGTTCAAGGAGCTCGCCGAGAAGTACACCGACGGCAAGGTCAAGATCGAAGTCTATCCGAACTCCTCGCTCTACAAGGACAAGGAGGAGATCGAGGCGCTCCAGCTCGGCTCGGTGCAGATGCTCGCGCCCTCGACCGCGAAATTCGCGCCGCTCGGGATCAAGGAATTCGAGGCACTCGACCTGCCCTGGCTGTTCAAGGACGACGAGACCTATGCCAATGCGATGAAGGGCACGGTCGGCAAGTGGCTGTTCCAGAAGCTGGAGGCCAAGGGCATCACCGGCCTCGCCTATTGGGACAACGGCTTCCACATGGTGTCGTCGAATCGGTCGCTGATGAAGCCGGAGGATTTCAAGGGCCTGAAATTCCGCATCTCCGGATCGAAGATCGCGGACCAGTACTTCCGCCTGATGGGTTCGATCCCGCAGATCATGGCGTTCTCCGAGGTCTACCAGGCGCTGCAGACCGGCGTGGTCGACGGCTGCGAGAATACCGCGTCCAACTACTGGACGCAGAAGTTCTACGAGGTGCAGAAGGACATCACCGTGTCCTATCATGCCCATCTGCAATATGCGGTCATCGTCAACTCCAAGTTCTGGTCCGGCCTGCCGCCCGACATTCGCGCCCAGCTCGAGAAGGCGATGAACGAGGCGACCGACTACACCAATTCGATCGCGCGCCAGGAGAACGAGGACGCGCTCGCCGAGATCAAGAAGGCGGGCAAGACCACGCTGCATTATCTCACTGACGCCGATCGCAAGGCGTGGCAGGAAGCAATGCAGCCGACTTACAAATGGGCCAAGGGGCGGGTCGGGCAGGAAGTGCTCGATCTCGTCGCCAAGGAACTCGACGTCAAGATGAACTGACGCGATTTCCGGAGGAATCATACAAACGGTCGGGAGTGTGTGCGCTCCCGGCCGTTTCGCATCGGTAGGGGGACCTTGATTTGCTTCGCGTGCTCAATCAGGCGCTTAATCATCTCGAAGAATGGTTGATCGCGACGCTCATTGCGGCCGCAACCGGCCTGATCTTCATCGCGGTCATGCATCGCTATGGCGCGGGCGAGTCGATCGTCCTGTCGCGCTGGGCGACCGCGCACGGGATGACCTGGCTCGCGACGCTGTCGATGACGGTGTTCACCTTCCTGTCCGAGCTCGATCTGTCATGGGCGCAGGAACTCTGCATCTACATGTTCATCTGGATGGCGAAGTTCGGCGCGGCCTATGGCGTGCGCACCGGCATCCATGTCGGCGTCGACCTGCTCGTCAACCGCCTGCCCGAACATTCGCGCAAGCACGTGATCCTGTTCGCGCTGCTCTGCGGCGCGCTGTTCACCGGCATGATCGCCGCCTTCGGCGCCTCCTTCGTGAAGGAGATGTTCCACACCGGGCAGCAGTCCAACGATCTGGAAGCGCCGATGTGGTTCGTCTATCTGGCGATCCCGCTCGGCTCCGGCCTGATGTGCTTCCGCTTCCTCCAGGTCTCATGGTTCTACTACTGGACCGGCGAGCTGCCGCACCACGACGAGACTCATGTCGAAGGCGTGGAGGCCGACGTCTCGCCCGCGCTGCATCCGCAGCCCGCCGGCGCCGAGACCAAAGCCGCCGCGCGAAAAGTGTCGCCGCTCGGCGTCATCCTGATCCTGGCGCCGATCCTGATCTTCGCCATGTGCCTCGCCGAGAAGTTCGGCGTGGTGCTGCTGCCGCACTGGATGCGGGCCGCGACCGTCTTCGCGCTGCTGATCGCGCTGATGCTGACCGGCATCCCGGTCTCGATCGCGCTCGGCCTCACCGTGATGACGTTCCTGTTCACGCTGACCACGGTGCCGATCGAGGCGGTCTCGATGAAGCTCTTCACGGGCATCGAGGGCTTCGAGATCATGGCGATCCCGTTCTTCATCCTCGCCGGCAATTTCCTCACCCATGGCGGCGTCGCGCGCCGCATGATCAATTTCGCGACCTCGCTGATCGGCCACTGGCACGGCGGTCTCGGCCTTGCCGGCATCGTCGCCTGCGCGATGTTCGCGCTGGTCTGCGGCTCGAGCGTCGCGACCGTCGCCGCGATCGGCGCGATCGTGCTGCCCGAGATGGTCCGCCACGGCTATCCCATGCATTTCGGCGCCGGCATCATCACGGTCGCGGGTTCGCTCGGCATCCTGATGCTGCCGTCGATCCCGAAGATCGTCTACGCCGTCTCCACCAATACCTCGATCGGCGCGCTGTTCGTCGCGGGCCTCTTGCCCGGCATCATGCTGACGACGATGCTCTGCATCGTCACCTGGTGGCTCGCGCGCAAGCGCGACTATCCGCGGATGCCGAAGGCGAGCTGGGGCGAGACCGTCCGCACCTTCCGCGAGAGCATCTGGGGATTGATGCTGGTCGTCATCATCATCGGCGGCATCTACAGCGGCCTGTTCACCGCCACCGAGGCGGCGGCGATGGCTGCGGTCTACTCCTTCGTCATCGCGGTGTTCGTGTACAAGGCCATCGGGCTGAAGGACGTGCCGCGGGTGCTGCTCCGTGCCGCCAACACCAGCGCGATGCTGCTCTACATCGTCACCAACGCGGTGCTGTTCTCCTTCGTGCTCTCCAACGAGAACCTGCCGGCGACGCTTGCCGACTGGATCGCCGCGCAGAACCTCGGCTGGGTCGGCTTCCTGCTGGTGGTCAACGTGCTGCTGCTGCTCGCCGGCAACTTCATGGAGCCGAACTCCATCATCCTGATCATGGCGCCAATCCTGGCGCCGGCGGCCAAGAAGCTCGGCATCGACCTCGTGCATTTCGGCATCGTGATGGACGTCAACATGGAGGTCGGCCTTTGCCATCCGCCTGTCGGCCTCAACCTCTATGTCGCCTCGATGATCGCACGAATGCGAATAACCGAGCTCGCGGTCGCGGTGCTGCCGTGGCTGATCACCATGCTCGGCTTCCTCGTCATCGTGACCTACTGGCCCGATTTGACGCTGTGGCTGCCGCGGGTGCTGGGGATGCATTAGCGAGGGCGGCGAATTCGGTCCCTCTCCTGTGGGAGAGGGTGTCTTCGCGAAGCCCGTGCGGCCTCCGCCAATGATGGCAATCACCCGCGAGATGCGGTTAGATGCGCGCAACAGGCCGGAGGAAACCAAAATGACTGAACTCAGCCGCTCGCCCAAGGACGCGACGCCGTCCGTCATCGCGCAGCAAACGGCGATGCTGAATGCGCTGCCGTTTTCCGACACGCGGGATTTCGACGATGCCGCGCGCGGCTTTCTCGGCACGATCGAGAATGCGGCGATCACCAACCCGCAGGGGCGGACGGTCTGGAGCCTCGAGCCCTACGGTTTTCTCTCGGCCGACGAAGCGCCACCCACGGTCAATCCCAGCCTGTGGCGGCAGTCGCGCCTCAACATGCAGCATGGGCTGTTCGAGGTGGTGCCCGGCGTCTACCAGGTGCGCGGGCTCGACATCGCCAACATGACGCTGATCGAGGGCGACAGCGGCGTCATCGTCGTGGACACGCTGACCTCGATCGAAGGCGCGCGCGCCGCGCTCGATCTCTATTTCAGGCATCGCGGCATGAAGCCGGTGGCCGCCGTCATCTTCACCCATACCCACACCGACCACTGGGGCGGCGCGCGCGGCGTGCTGGAGGAGGACGCGCTCGCCACGGGACGCGTGCCGATCATCGCGCCGAACCTGTTCATGGAGCACGCCGTCTCCGAGAACATCATCGCGGGACCGGCTATGCTGCGCCGGGCGCAATATCAGTTCGGCCCGTTCCTCGCCAAGGGCGTGCGCGGGCAGGTCGATTGCGGGCTCGGCAAGTCGATGGCGGCGGGCTCGGTCGCGCTGCTGCGCCCGACCGATCTGATCATGGCGACCGGCGACAGGCGCGTGATCGACGGCGTCGAATTCGAATTCCAGATGGCGCCGAACAGCGAGGCGCCGGCGGAGATGCATTTCTTCGTTCCGCGCTACAAGCTGTTGAACCTCGCGGAAAACTGCACCCACAATTTCCACAATCTGCTGCCGTTCCGCGGCGCCGACGTGCGCGATGCGCTGGCCTGGTCGAAATACCTGGGCGAGGCCCTGCGGCTGTGGGACGGCAAGGCGGAGGCGATGTGCGGCCAGCATCACTGGCCGGTGTGGGGCCGCGAGCGCATCGGCATCATGATCCGGCAGCAGCGCGATCTCTACAAGTTCGCGCATGACCAGACCATCCGCCTGATGAACCATGGCCTGACCGCCGCCGAGATCGCCGAAACGATCCAGCTGCCGAAGAGCCTGGAGGGCGCCTGGCACGGCCGTGGCTATTACGGCCACATTCGCCACAATGTGAAGGCGATCTACCAGAAATATCTCGGCTGGTACGACGCCAATCCGGTCAATCTCGATCCGCTGCCGCCGGTCGCCTCGGGCAAGAAATATGTCGAGTACATGGGCGGCGCCGACGCGATTCTCGCGCGCGCTCGGACGGACTTCGACAAGGGCGAATTCCGCTTCGTCGCGCAGGCGCTCGGCCATCTCGTCTTCGCCGAGCCTGACAACGCGGCGGCACGTCACCTGCTGGCCGATACGCTGGAGCAGCTCGGCTACGCCGCCGAGAGCGCGACCTGGCGCAACGCCTATCTGTTCGGCGCCCAGGAGTTGCGCCAGGGCATGCCGAAGGCCCCACCGCGTCCGCCGATGCCGCGCGAGACGCTGGCGGCGCTGCGCACCGAACAGCTCTGGGACGTGCTCGGTATCCGCCTCAACGGCCCGAAGGCGGAAGGCAAGCACATCGTGCTGAACTGGCGCTTCTCCGACACCGGCGAGATCTTCGTGCTCAACCTGGAAAACTGCGCGCTCACCTATAGCGAGGGCGTGCAGGCGGAAAACGCCGACGCGAGCTTCACGCTGGCGCGCGCGACGCTCGACGAGGTGATCGCGAAGCTGACGAGCTTTCCGGAGGCGGTCGCCGCCGGCAAGGTCCAGCTCGCCGGCAACCCGATGCGGCTGGCCGAGCTGATGGGCCTGATGGACGAGTTTCCACGCATGTTCGAGATCGTGGAGCCGAAGCGGGCGGTGGTGGGGTAGGCGAGTGCGCCGTTGATTCCGTTCTTCCCTTCTCCCCTTGTGGGAGAAGGTGGCGCGAAGCGCCGGATGAGGGGTCTCTTTCCGCGGGAATGCCTTCGGGTGTGGAGGCAACCCCTCACCCAAACGAGTTTGAGGCTTGGCTGTCGCAGCCCTCTCCCACAAGGGGAGAGGGCACTTCGACTGGCAGCGGCGTAGAAGTGCTACTCCGCGCTGCTCACCAGCTTGATCTTCGGTGCCTGCGCTTCCGTCAGGCTGCGATAGGCCGCGAGGTAGTCCAGCGCCATTCGCCGTGCCGTGAAGCGCTTTTCGAACTGCTTGCGGATCGCCGCGCGGTCCAGTTGCGGAAGGCGCTTGACGACGCCGGCGGCGCTGATGATGTCCTCGACGACGAAGCCGGTCAGGCCCTCGTCGATGATCTCCGGCACCGAGCCGCGGTTGAAGGCGACGACCGGCGTTCCGCAGGCCATGGCTTCGATCATCACGAGGCCGAACGGCTCGGGCCAGTCGATCGGCAGCAGAAGTCCGAGCGCACCGCTCAAGAATTCCGACTTCTCGTGATCGCTGATCTCGCCGATGAACTCCACCAGCGGATTGTTCGCGATCATCGGCCGGATCAGCTCGTCGTAATAATCCTGGTCGGCGCGATCGACCTTGGCCGCGATCTTCAGCGGGATGCCGCAATGGGTCGCGATCTTGATGGCGCGGTCGACGCCCTTCTCCGGCGCGATGCGGCCGAGCACGGCGAGATATTCCTGCCTGGCCGGCTTCGGCGTCAGCAAGTTCTCCGGCAGGCCGTGATGGATCGTCGTCACCCAGTTCGCCTGCGGCACCGGCCGCCGCTGGGCATTCGAGATCGAGATCACCGGCATCTTGGAGAAGATGTTGAACACCGGCTGATGCTCCGGCAGGTCGAGCCGGCCGTGCAGCGTGGTCAGGAACGGTGTGGGCTGCCGGTGGAACAGCGACCACGGATAATAATCGAGATGGAAGTGGAGGAAGTCGAACTCCTCGTCGTCACATTTCTGCCGCACGCGCTCCAGCAGCACCATGTGCAACGCGTTGGGATCGCGCACGGAACCGTCGAGGCGAAGCGCCCGCGGCCAGAGGGCGTCCAGCTTCGCCGACGTCTGCGAGTCGCCGCTGGCGAACAGCGTCACGTCATGTCCCAGGGCCACCAGCTCTTCCGTCAACCAATGCACCACCCGCTCGGTGCCGCCATACAGCTTGGGTGGAACAGCCTCCGTCAACGGAGCTACCTGCGCGATGCGCATCTCGCCTTCTCCTCTGCGATCATGAACGTTGGAAACCCCCAACCTGTACGGCACCGGCCATGCCAGCGAAGGGAACGTTCCCGCACTTGCGAAGTTCCTCTCAACAAACGTTACATATTCGACACATCGCGCGCCTGTCTCGATGCTGCCATCTCCTCTTCGCAGATCGTCCGCATCCGCATGTCGTGATCGCCTGGCCCGGAACCCGGGCGAAGCGGTCGATGTTCAGTCGGCTGGTACAAAAAAACTCTAATCAACACGACGGGGCGATAGCCATATGGATCATCTTTCTGGATACGCGCGCAGGCCATTCGCCTTTGTCTTGCGCTATCTTCGGCGACGGCTTGCCTCGCACCTGGTGATCCTGACCGCTGTTGTCGCAGCCGTTGCCTGCTCGGTAGGCACGCAGTATGGCGTCAAATCCCTGGTCGACAGCCTGTCGGCGGGAACCGCGCATGGCGGCAGCGTATGGCTGGCATTCATTCTGCTCATGTCGCTGATCGCCGCCGACAACTTCCTGTGGCGGATCGCGAGCTGGACGGCGAGCTTTACGTTCGTTCGCGTCACCGGCGATCTGCGCCGGGACATCTTTCGCCATCTGACCGGACACGCGCCGAGCTACTTCTCCGATCGTATGCCTGGCATGCTGACCAGCCGTATCACGGCAACATCGAACGCGGTGTTCACGGTCGAGAACATGTTCGTCTGGAACGTGCTGCCGCCGTGCATTGCCACAATTGCGGCAATCATGCTGATTGGAACCGTCAGTCCCTACATGGCGCTCGGCCTGATCGTGGTCGCGGGGGGCATGGTGATTGCGATGTTCCATCTGGCCGCGGCCGGCAAGCCGCTGCATGACGACTTTGCCGACAAGGCCGCCGTCGTCGACGGCGAGATGATCGACGTCATCAGCAACATGCCGCTGGTCCGGGCCTTCTGCGGCATCAGCCACGAGCACGAGCGGTTCGATGCGACCGTGAATCGGGAACTCACCGCGCGCGGCCGCAGCCTGCGCTATCTGGAGAAGCTGCGGCTCACGCATGCCGGCGTGACCGTCGTGCTCACCATTGCGCTGATGGCCTGGGCGATCACGCTCTGGCAGGACGGTGAGGCGACGACCGGCGACGTCGTGCTGGTCTGCACCCTCGGCCTGTCCATTCTCAACGCGACGCGCGACCTCGCCGTGGCGCTGGTCGACGTGACCCAGCATGTCGCGCGCCTGACCGAGGCGATCGCGACGCTGCTGGTGCCGCACGACTTGCGCGATCACCCCGAGGCCGAGCCGCTGGTCAAGAGCGGCGCCGCGATCGCGTTCAACAACGTCACCTTCGGCTATCCCGGCGGCGAGAAGATTTTCGAGCGGTTCAGCCTGCGGCTCCAGCCCGGCCAGCGCGTCGGCCTGGTCGGCCAGTCCGGCGGCGGCAAGTCGACGCTGTTCACGCTGCTGCAGCGCTTCTACGACGTGGACGAAGGCAGCGTCACCGTCGACGGCCAGGACATCGCGATGGTGACCCAGCTCAGCCTGCGTGAAGCGATCTCCGTCGTGCCGCAGGACATTTCCCTGTTCCACCGCTCCATTCGCGAGAACATCCGCTACGGCCGGCCGAACGCGACCGACGACGAGGTGCTGCGCGCGGCGATCGCGGCGCGCTGCGATTTCATCGACAGCCTGCCGGAAGGTCTCGACACCATGGTTGGCGACCGCGGCGTCAAGATGTCCGGCGGTCAGCGCCAGCGCATCGCGATCGCACGGGCCTTCCTGAAGGACGCGCCGATCCTGCTGCTGGACGAGGCCACCGCGGCGCTCGACAGCGAATCCGAGGAGGCGATCCGCGAGGCGCTGACGCGCCTGATGCGTGGCCGCACCGTGATCGCGATCGCGCACCGCCTCGCGACCCTGCGCAATTTCGACCGCGTGATCGTATTGAAGGGTGGTAAGATCATCGAGGACGGCTCGCCCGAGCGTCTGATGCAGGGCCATGGGCCCTATCGGGAGCTGGTGACGCAGGAAATGAGCCGGCTCGCGCAAGCCGCCGCGTAAACCCGACAGTCGCGTTCGCGTTGGTTGCGTTTCCAAACAGGCGCAGGGGAGCAGCTCATGGCAGCCGAAGTCGTCACCAAGTTCGTCTCTGTGGCGCGGACCGTGGAGCAGGTCGCGGAGCAGCCGTTCTATATCCCGATGACGGGGCCGTCGGCGCGGCCGCGGCGCTCGCTCAAGCACGACGACACCTTCATCGTGCTCGACAGCCATGGCGACATCGGTGCATCGGCCGGCGGGCCGGACGGCCTGTTTCACCATGACACGCGCTACCTCGCGCGGCTGGAGCTCGTGCTCGACGATCTCCAGCCCCTGCTGCTCGGCTCCAACCTGCGCGACGACAATTCGGCGCTGACCGTCGACCTCACCAACCCCGACATCTACCGTCAGGGCAGCCTCGCGCTGCAAAAGGACCTGCTGCACATCGTGCGCACGATCTTCCTGTGGCGCGGCACCGCCTATCAGCGCATCGGCGTGCAGAACCACGGCGACCGGCCGGCCGGCTTCGAGCTGACGCTGCTGTTCGACAATGATTTTGCCGATCTGTTCGAGGTCCGCGGCGAGCGGCGCCCGCGCCGCGGGACCGGCGCCAGCCGCCTGCTCGGGCCGACCGACGTCCTGTTCGAATATCGCGGCCTCGACGATGCCGAGCGCACCACCGGCCTGCATTTCGACCCGCGTCCGACGCGGCTGTCCGTCAACGCCGCCACCTGGCAGCTCGAGCTCGATCCGCATCAGTCGAAATCGCTGTTCGTGGCTGCGTCCTGCAACCGGCCGGTGGCGGAGAAGCCGACGCGCTTCTTCAGGGGTCTGCTGGCCCACCGCCGCGAGATGCGCCACTCGACCATGGGCGCGGCCAGCATCGAGACCTCCAACAACATCTTCAACGAGGTGCTGTGCCAGGCCATGGCCGACCTCAACATGCTGATGACGGAGACGCCGCAGGGCCGTTATCCCTATGCCGGCATTCCCTGGTACTCGACGACCTTCGGCCGCGACGGCCTGATCACGGCGCTCCAGATGCTCTGGGTGGACCCGCGGGTCGCCAAGGGCGTGCTGCGGCGCCTGGCGCATTTCCAGGCGAAGGCGATCGATCCGCTCGCCGATGCCGCGCCCGGAAAGATCCTGCACGAGATGCGCGGCGGCGAAATGGCGGCGCTGCGCGAGGTGCCGTTCTCGCAATATTACGGCAGCGTGGATTCGACCGCCTTGTTCGTGCTGCTCGCCGGAAGCTATTTCGAGCGCACCGGCGACGAGGCCACGTTGATCGAGCTGTGGCCCGCGATCGAGGCCGGGCTGGCGTGGATCGACGGTCCCGGCGATCCCGATCAGGACGGGTTCGTCGAATACCAGCGCGCGACGGAGAAGGGGTTGGCCAACCAGGGCTGGAAGGATTCCTACGATGCGATCTTCCATGCCGACGGCCGGCTCGCGGAGGGCAATATCGCCCTCGCCGAAGTCCAGGGCTACGTCTATGCGGCCAAGCAGCTTGCCGCGCGTTGTGCGCTGCGGCTCGGCAAGCCGGACCGCGTGCGCAAGCTCGAGGCCGAGGCCAAGGCGCTGGCCGCGCGCTTCGAGCAGGCGTTCTGGTGCGAGGAGCTCGGCACCTACGCGCTTGCCCTCGACGGCGACAAGCGGCCCTGCAAGGTGCGGACCTCGAATGCCGGGCAGATCCTGTTCAGCGGCATGATTCGCGAGGACCGCGCCCGTCTCGTCGCCGCCGACCTGATGCAGCCGCATTTCTTCTCGGGCTGGGGCATCCGCACGGTCGCGCAGGGCGAGGTGCGCTACAATCCGATGTCCTATCATGACGGCTCGATCTGGCCGCACGACAACGCGCTGATTGCGCTCGGGCTCGCGCGCTACGGGCTCAAGCATTCGGTGGCGCATGTTTTCAAGGGGCTGTTCGACGCCGCGACCTACATGGATCTGCGCCGGCTGCCCGAATTGTTCTGCGGCTTCCGGCGGGAGAAGCGGCGCGGTCCGACGCTCTATCCGGTCGCCTGCGCGCCGCAAGCCTGGGCCAGCGCGACGCCGTTCACGCTGCTGGAGGCGGCGCTGGGCATCGAGTTCGACGTGGCGCGCGGCGAGATCCGCCTGCGCAATCCGCATCTGCCGGCGTTTCTGAACGAGGTCATCGTGCGCGATCTGCGTCTGGGCGAGTCCAGCGTGGACCTGCGCGTCAGCCGCCACGGCGAAGACGTGGCGCTGGAGGTATTGCGCACGCGCGGACAGATCCAGGTGTCGATCGTGCTGGCGCGCTGACGGCGCGCCGCGAGGAGGGTTCATGCGTACCGCCGGATGGTTGGCCTTGAGCGTCGCGATCGTCGCGGGATGGACGGTCGCGGTATCGCGTGCCGCGGAGGAACAGCCCGTGGCGCCAAGTACACCGCGAAGCGAAGCGAACGCGCCGGCGACGGCCCAGCCGCCGGCCTCGGCGGTGCAAGTCACGCCGAAGGATGCCGCGCCGCCGCCGTCGGTGACCATCATCGGCGCGAGCGATGCGCACGGCGTGCTCGGCCGCGACGTGCTCAGCGCCGCGAACGAGGACATGGGCCGCATCGTCGACGTCATCGTCGATCGGAGCGGGCACGTGCGTGCCGCCGTGATCGATTTCGGCGGCTTCCTCGGCGTCGGCAGCCGCAAGATCGTGGTGGACTGGAACGCGATGCGGTTCGGCAAGATCGCCAACAAGAAGGACAGCATCACGCTGGAATTGACCAAGGCGCAGGTTGCGGCCGCGCCGGAATACAAGGAAGACACGCCGATGGTGGTGCTCGGCGCATCCGGGAGCCTGCAACCGCTGCAAGCGATTCAGTGAGGCGCGGGGAGGGATGGCCGCCGGTGCTGTTGTCGAGAAAGCCGAACCAAGCAGCCGAGGATTGCGCTCGCGGCGTTGAACAGGACAACGTTGCAGCGCCGTCGGCCGCAGGTCTTCCGGCACCGTCGCGCCGGAGCCTGCGCGGCCTCGACTGGTTCATCTTCTTCCTCGCCGACGTGCAGACCGGCTTCGGCCCCTTCATCGCGGTCTATCTGACGACGGAGAAATGGACGCAGGGCCAGATCGGCCTCGTGCTGTCGATTGGCGGCATCGTCGCCCTGATCGGGCAGATGCCGGGCGGGGCGATCATCGACGCGGCAAAATCCGAGCGGCTGGTCGCCGCCCTTGCCATCGCGACCATCGGCGGCTGCGCGCTCGCCTATGCCGCCATGCCGATCTTCCCCGTGGTCGTGACCGCCGCGACGCTGCATGCGGCGGCGAGCTGCGTGCTGGGCCCGGCGATCGCCGCGATCAGCCTCGGCCTCGTCGGTCCGCTCGCGATCGGCGAGCGGCTCGGCCGCAACGCGCGGTTTGCCTCCCTCGGCAATGGCGTTGCCGCCGCCGTGATGGGCACGGCCGGCTATCTGCTGTCGAGCCGCTCGGTCTTCCTGGTCACGTTCCTGCTCGCGATCCCCACCCTGATCGCGCTGTCGCGCATCCGCGAGGAGGAGGTCGACATCGCGCGCTGCCACGGCGAGATGCCGCGCGAGGCGCAGGATCGCGGCGACACCAATGTCTGGCATCTGATCCGGCAGCGGCCGCTGATCGTCTTCGCGCTCAGTGTGCTGTTGTTGCAGCTCGCAAACGCCGCGATGATGCCGCTGATGGCGAGCGCGGTGACGGCGCGGTCGAGCCAGTGGGCGACGGTGCTGGTCGCCTTTTGCATCGTCGTCCCGCAGGCGATCGTCGCGCTGTTGTCGCCGACCGTCGGGCGCAAGGCGCAAGCGTGGGGCCGCAGGCCGCTGCTGCTGATCGGATTCGGCGCGCTGGTGATCCGCGGCCTGCTGTTCGCGACCGTGCGCGATCCATATCTGCTGGTCGCGGTGCAGGTGTTCGACGGCATCACCGCGGCGGTGTTCGCGGTGATGATTCCGCTGATCGTCGCCGACGTCGCCTTCGGCAGCGGTCACTTCAATCTGGCGCAGGGCATCGTCGGCACCGCGACCGGGATCGGTGCGTCGCTGAGCACGGCGCTCGGCGGTTATGTCAGCGACAAGTTCGGCAACGCCACCGCCTTCATCGGCCTGTCCGGCGTTGCCGCGACAGGGCTCCTTTTGATCCTCCTCGTGATGCCGGAGACCCGGCGCACCACGCTCTGAACCGCAAAAGAAATGGCCGGCCGAAACGGGTTCGGCCGGCCAAGTGGGTGGGGAGGAAGACGATCAGGCGTCGAGATTGTGCAGGCGCTGGCGGTTGCGCAGCACGATCTGGCGGGCGCCGGAGAAGCCGAGAATGCCCTGGGTGTGAAGCTGCGACAGCGCGCGCGACACGGTTTCGAGGGTGAGGCCGAGATAGTCGCCGATATCGCGGCGGCACATCGGCAGCGCCATCATGCCGGCAACGGCGAGACGGCGGTCCATTTCGAGCAGGAAGGTCGCGACGCGCTCCATCGCGGTCTTGCGGCCGAGCAGCAGCATGTGATCCTCGGCGTGGCGAAGTTCGCCGGCGGTCATCGCCCAGAGCTTGCGGGCAACCTGCACGTCGATGCCGGCGGCCTTCTCGAGGCTCGAGCGTTTCACGAGGCGCACGCTGGTGTCGATGATGGCTTCGGCGGCAAGACGGTGGCTGGGGCCGGATTCGAGGCCGAACACGTCGCCGGGAAGATGGAAGGCGCCGATCTGGCGGCGGCCGTCGGAGAGAAGCTTGTAGCTGCGCACGGCCCCGGTGACGACCTGGTAGACATATTCGGCCGGCTCGTCCTCGCCATAGATCTCCTCGTCCTTGCGGTAGGAGAATTCGGTGGCGACGAGGCCAACATGGCCCGTGATCGCACCGAACTGGTCGGACACCTGATGGGGCGGGGCAATCTTGCCACCGATTTGGGTGTTGATCACCTGGGTCTTGAGTGTCTGGGTCAGCATCTGCGCCATCTCCGTTGTGATGACGCATTGGTACGCGGTATCGGGAGGTTCGAAAATTTCGAGCGATATCTTAAGGGGGGTGCCTTACGTAGAACCCCGTAGGTCACGCCCGAGGCCGGTCCTGGATGGCGCGGCGGATACGCTTGAGCAGGTTTTCGTCGAGAAGCGGCTTCAAAACCACGTCTTTTACGCCGGCCGCGGCGGCCCGGGTCGAGATGTTTTCGTCCGGATAGCCGGTGATCAGGATCACGGGCGTTTCGCCGTCCGATTTACGCAGGCGGCTGGCGAGCTCGATTCCATTGATGTCGGGCATCTTGTAGTCGATCACGTAGCAGTCGGCCCCGGGCGCGCCGCCGGCATTGAGCAGCGCCGTGCCGCTCCTGAAGGTCCGCACGGCAAAGCCGTCGGTTTCCAGCAGGAACCGCAGGGATCCCAGGACTGCGGCGTCATCATCGACCACAAAGACGGTGGGTTTTGTGGAGGACGGCAGCCGCTCGTGATGTGAACTGACCTCGATCATGCTGCATGGCTAGCACAGCATCCGGCAAGGGCCTTGACTTGGCTCAATCGTTGAGCATGCCGGCGCGCATCGCGAGGCGAACCAGCTCCGAAAGGCTGTTGGCCTGCATCTTGGTCATGACGTTGGCCCGATACACCTCGATGGTGCGCGGGCTGATGTCGTACTCGCGGGCGATCAGCTTGTTGGAAAGGCCGGCGATCAGCCCTTCCATGACCTGGCGCTCCCTGGGGCTCAACGAGGCGACGCGGGCGGCGATATCCTGCGCGACGGCCTCGCTCTTGGCGGCCGGCTCGGCCTGGCGGATCGCCGATTCGATCATGGCGGTGAGGCGGTCGTCCTCGAAAGGCTTTTCCAGAAAGTCGACCGCCCCTAACTTCATCGCCTCGACCGCGAGCGGCACGTCGCCGTGACCGGTCATGATGAGGATCGGAAAGGGGCTTTGCTGCGCCTTCATCCGCTTCAACAGCTCGATGCCGTCAAGGCCCGGCATGCGCACGTCGGAGACGACGCAGCCGAAGGAGAGACCCGGCAGGGCGTCGAGAAAGGCTTGCGCGTCGTCAAACAGCGTGACGCCGAAGCCGGCAGAATCCAGCAGGAAATTCAGCGAATCCCGCATCGCCGCGTCGTCGTCGATGACGTAGATATGTCCCTTGGTCGTCATGCATCAATTCTCGTCGGCTGCCGGGAGGGTGAAGCGGAAGGTCGCCCCGCCCGATGCGTTGCTCTCGGCCCACATGCGCCCGCCGTGAGCTTCGATGATCGAGCGGCTGATGGACAGTCCCACGCCCATGCCGGTGTCCTTGGTGGTGAAGAAAGTCTGAAACAGGTTCGGAATGACGTCGTCCTGGAAACCGCTGCCGGTGTCGGACACTTCGACCTCGATCATGTCGTCGGCGGCGGGGGTGTTGGTGACGACGAGCTCGCGTCGCTGCGACTGAGCCATCGCTTCCAGCGCGTTGCGGAACAGGTTGACCAGGACCTGCTGGATCTGCACCCGGTCGGCGAGAACGAGATCGGCGCCCGGATCGAGACTGAAGCGGAGCTGCACGTTCTGCTCGCGCGCGCCGGCAAGCCCGAGCGCGCCGGCCTCCTCGATCAGCTTGGAGAGACTCTCGACCCGCTTCTCCGATTCGCCGCGGGCAACGAAGTCGCGCAGGCGCCGGATGATCTGGCCGGCGCGCAGCGCCTGCTCGGCGGCGCGGTCCAGGGCGCTTTCGACCTTCGGTGTGTTCGGATCACTGCTGCCGGCAAGCAGCCGCCGCGAGCCCTTCATGTAGTTGCTGATCGCCGCCAGCGGCTGGTTGAGCTCGTGCGCGAGCGCGGACGCCATTTCGCCCATGGCGCTCAGCCTGGAGACGTGGACGAGCTCGGATTGCAGTTCCTGGAGACGCGCCTGGGTCTGCTGGTGCTCGGTGAGATCGCGGACGAAACCGGTAAAATAGGGCTCGCCGCCGGACTGCATCTCGCCGATCGACAGGTGCATCGGGAAGGTGGTGCCGTCGCGGCGCTTGCCGGTCACGATGCGCCCGATGCCGATGATGTGGGGATCGCTCGTGGTGCGGTAACGCGAAATGTAGCTGTCATGCCGGGAGCGGTCGGGCTCCGGCATCAGGATGTTGACGTTCTGGCCGATCGCCTCGAGCTCGGACCAGCCGAACAGGCGCTCGGCGGCGGTGCTGAACAGCTGGATGATGCCGTGGCCGTCGATGACGATCATGGCGTCGGGAATTGTGTGGAGGATCGAGCGGAGGTGGTTCTCGCGGGTACGGAGCGCACCCTCGACCTGCTTCTCCTCGTCGATATCGAGAAAGATGCCGCTGAGATGGCGGGCGGTGCCGGCTTCGTCCCGAATGAGTCCGGCCCGGGCGCGAATCCACTGTCCTGCGTTGGAGGTGCCGGCGACCCTGAAGGACACGTCGAAGCCGCCACCGCGTTCGGAGACGCGCTTGATCGCGCTCTCCACGCGCTCGCGGTCGTCGGGCTCGAGGCGTGACAGGAAGAGGTCGTAGCTCGCCGGCTGGTCCTGCCCGATTCCGAGCAGGGTCCGCGCGGTATCCGACCAGTCCAGCGCCCAGGTCTTGAGGTCGAGATCCCAGGTGCCGACGCCGAATCCCTCGATCCTGACCCGGAAATGCTCGCCCCGGCCGTCATCCGGCGGATGCGTTACGCGGGTCGGCGCCAAGGTGTCACTCCCATTCTCGTGCCACGGGCCCAGGTGCCGCAACCACGGCGGTAATTTCGCTCAAGCCCGGGCCGGAGGCAAGTTCGGATGTTTGATTCCATTGGCGTAATGCCGGTGGTCCCGGGTGGGCGACGGTTTGATCTATCTCATCCTGCCTCGCGCCGGCACAGCTAGATTTCATAGCAGTTCATTGCCCGGAGAATTCTAATGACATACGCGACCGTGATGGTCAGCTTGGCGCTCGACCAGTCCAACGAGGCGCGTCTTCAGGTCGCGGGCGAGCTCGCCGAGCGATTCGAGGCCGCCATCGTCGGGGTTGCCGCGGCGCAGTTCGCCCCGCCGCTCTATTTCACCGACGGCGCCGCCGCCCAGGGACTGATCGACGAGGGCGAAGCGTCCGTCAGGCGACGGCTGGCGGCTCTGGAGGCGCAATTCCGCGCGGCCACCAGGAATCGCGGCGGGCATGCCGAGTGGCGCAGCGCCATGGATTTTCCGGCGCGATTCGCCCTGGCGCAGGCGCGCTGCGCCGACATCGTCGTCAGCGGCGGGCAGAGCCCGGCCTTCTCCGACGCTTTCGCGCTCGCAAGCCCCAAGGATCTGGTGATGCAGGCCGGCCGCCCGCTTCTCGTCGTCCCCGATGGGGCCAACTGGCTCGACCTGCGCAGCGTGCTGGTGGCCTGGAAGGATACGCCGGAGGCACGGCGGGCGGTGGCGGACGCGCTGCCGATGCTGCGCAAGGCGAGGGACGTCACCATCGCAGCAATTCCGGAGCGCGACGACGACCGCTCGGCCGTGTTGGCCGGCGTCACCGACGTTGCCGCCTGGCTCGCCCGCCACGGCGTCACCGCGACCGCGCGCGTCTCGGAGGCTGTGGGAGACGAACCCGCCGCCGCGCAACTGGAGCAAGTCGCCGGCGACGTCGGAGCCGGCCTGATCGTGGCGGGCGCCTATGGACATTCGCGGTTTCGCGAGCTGATCCTGGGAGGCGTCACCCAATATCTGGTCACTCAATCCGCCCGTAGCGTGTTGCTGTCGCACTGACGGCCGTTCGGCCAAAAGCTATTCGAGGAGGACGCGCCGTGTACAGATTTCTTGAGCAGACCGTCGACGGCTACATGACGCGCAACGTCAAGACGGTGCAACGTGACATCAACATGCTCGAGCTCAGCGAGATGTTCGAGCGCGACGATTTCAATTCCTATCCGGTCGAGGACGACGGACAGGTGGTCGGCATCGTCACTAAGTTCGACATCCTGAAATGCTTCGCCTTCACGCCGAGCCAGATGCTGCCGCGCTATCATGACCTGATGAGCCGCAAGATCGGCGACGTCATGACGCCGGAGTTCATCTATGTCAGCCCCGACACGCGGCTGACGCGCGTGCTCCAGATCATGGTCGAGCACCGCATCAGGAGCATCATCGTGCTCGACGGCGCGCAGAAGCTCGTCGGCATCATCGCCCGCGAGGACGTCATCGCGGCGCTCAAGGCGACCGCGCGCGACTGACGGGGCCTCCAGTTCCCGCGATTTCAAACTCCGTGATTTCACGGAAGCGATCGGTCGCCGCGCGCGCGGCGCCGGCCGCAGGCGATTGATATGGCTCTCTGATCCGCGAAAGCCTCACATTAACAGAAATCCACCTATCTTGATTTCAATCAATTCCCCGCGAGGGTGAATGTGGTTTCTGGCGCTGTGTTCTTTCAGAGAGAATCCGCATGAGCCAGCCCTCCATCTCCAAATCCATGACCATCGGTGAAAGCGGCCTGGCTGTCGTGTTCGCAGCCACCGCCTTCCTCTGCGTGATCGCCGCGGCCAAGGCGCTCGACGCGCCCTTCGCCTTCCACGCCGCGCTCAGCGCGGCGGCGAGCGTGGCGGCGGTGTTCTGCATCGTCAACCGCTACTTCGAGCGCCCGGCGGCGCTGCCGCCGGCGGAGATCAACGGCCGTCCCAACTACAACATGGGGCCGATCAAGTTCTCCTCCTTCATGGCGATGTTCTGGGGCATTGCCGGCTTCCTCGTCGGCCTCATCATCGCCTCGCAGCTGGCCTGGCCCGCGCTGAACTTCGATCTGCCCTGGATCAGTTTCGGCCGCCTGCGTCCGCTGCACACCTCCGCCGTGATCTTCGCCTTCGGCGGCAACGTGCTGATCGCGACATCCTTCTACGTCGTGCAGAAGTCCTGCCGCGTGCGCCTTGCCGGCGATCTCGCGCCCTGGTTCGTCGTGGTCGGCTACAACTTCTTCATCCTGGTCGCAGGCACCGGCTATCTGCTCGGCGTCACCCAGTCGAAGGAATATGCCGAGCCGGAATGGTATGCCGATCTCTGGCTGACCATCGTCTGGGTGGTCTATCTGCTCGTCTTCCTCGCCACCATCATCAAGCGCAAGGAACCGCACATCTTCGTCGCGAACTGGTTCTATCTGGCCTTCATCGTGACGATCGCGGTGCTGCATCTCGGCAACAACCCCGCGCTTCCCGTCTCGGCGTTCGGCTCGAAGTCCTACGTCGCCTGGGGCGGCATCCAGGATGCGATGTTCCAGTGGTGGTACGGCCATAACGCGGTCGGCTTCTTCCTGACCGCCGGCTTCCTCGCCATCATGTACTACTTCATCCCCAAGCGCGCCGAGCGGCCGATCTACTCCTATCGCCTGTCGATCATCCACTTCTGGGCGCTGATCTTCCTCTACATCTGGGCAGGTCCGCACCATCTGCACTACACGGCGCTGCCCGACTGGACGCAGACGCTCGGCATGACCTTCTCGATCATGCTGTGGATGCCCTCCTGGGGCGGCATGATCAACGGCCTGATGACGCTGTCGGGCGCCTGGGACAAGCTGCGGACCGATCCCGTGCTGCGCATGCTCGTGGTCTCCGTCGCCTTCTACGGCATGTCGACCTTCGAAGGCCCGATGATGTCGATCAAGGTGGTTAACTCGCTCAGCCACTACACCGACTGGACCATCGGCCACGTGCACTCCGGCGCGCTCGGCTGGGTCGGCTTCGTCTCCTTCGGCGCGCTGTACTGCCTGGTGCCGTGGGCCTGGAATCGCAAGGGCCTCTACAGCCTGAAGCTCGTCAACTGGCACTTCTGGGTCGCGACCCTCGGCATCGTTCTCTACATCTCGGCGATGTGGGTGTCCGGCATCCTCCAGGGCCTGATGTGGCGCGCCTACACCTCGCTCGGCTTCCTCGAATATTCCTTCATCGAGACCGTCGAGGCGATGCATCCCTTCTACATCATCCGTGCTGCCGGCGGCGGGCTGTTCCTGATCGGCGCGCTGATCATGGTCTACAATCTCTGGATGACCGTTCGCGTCGGCGAGGCGGAAGTCCAGATGCCCGTCGCTCTTCAGCCGGCGGAATGAGGAGCTAAAGCAATGTCGTTCTGGACACGCCACCAAGTCTTCGAAAAGAACTCGATCATCCTGATCGTCGGCATCCTCTTGGTGATCGCGATCGGCGGCCTCGTCGAGATCACTCCGTTGTTCTACCTCAAGAGCACGATCGAGAAGGTCGACGGAGTGAGGCCCTATACGCCGCTGGAGCTCGCCGGCCGCAACGTCTACGTCCGCGAAGGCTGCTATCTCTGCCATTCGCAGATGATCCGGCCGCTGCGCGACGAGGTCGAGCGCTACGGCCACTTCTCGCTGGCCGCCGAGAGCATGTTCGACCATCCGTTCCAGTGGGGCTCCAAGCGCACCGGTCCGGACCTCGCCCGCGTCGGCGCCAAGTACTCCGACGACTGGCACGTCACCCATCTGACCAACCCGCGCGCGATCGTGCCGCAGTCGGTGATGCCGGGATATCCGTTCCTCAGCGCAACCGAAGTCGATCCGGACACCATCGCCGACCATATGCGTACGCTGAGGACCGTCGGCGTGCCCTACACGGACGACCAGATCGCCAACGCGAGCGCCGATCTGAAGGCCCAGGCCGATCCGGACAATGCCGGCGCGGACGCCTTCAACAAGCGCTACGCCAAGGCCGTGGTGCGCAACTTCGACGGCAAGACCGGCACGCCGACCGAGATGGACGCGCTGATCGCGTATCTGCAGATGCTCGGCACGCTGGTCGACTTCAAGATCTACAACGAGAAAGCCAATCTTCGCTGAGAAGGCATCAACGATGAAAGCCATCCTGACCCTCGACAATCTCGCGTCCGGTCTCGTGACCACGATCTGGACGCCGGTGTTCGTCGCGATCTTTCTCGCGATCATCGCCTACGCATTTTGGCCCCGTAACAAGGCTGCGTTCGACGAAGCAGCACACCTGCCGTTGCGGGAGGAGTGAGAGACCATGACCGATCATAGCGAATTCGATTCTGTTTCCGGCAAGACGACGACCGGACATGAGTGGGACGGCATCAAGGAGCTCAACACGCCGCTGCCGCGCTGGTGGGTGATCTGCTTCTACCTCACCATCGTCTGGGCGATCGGCTACTGGATCGTGTATCCGGCCTGGCCGCTGATCTCCAGCAACACCACGGGCCTGTTCGGCTACTCCTCGCGCGCCGACGTCGCGGTCGAGCTCGCCAATCTCGAGAAGATCAGGGGCGACAAGATGGCGGCGCTCGGCGCGGCCTCGCTCGCCGACATCGAGAAGGACCCGGCCCTGCTGGCGCTTGCGCGCGCCAAGGGCAAGACCGTGTTCGGCGACAATTGCGCGCCGTGCCACGGCTCCGGCGGCGCCGGCGCCAAGGGCTTCCCGAACCTGAACGACGACGACTGGCTGTGGGGCGGCACGCTCGACCAGATCATGCAGACCATCCAGTTCGGCGCGCGTTCCGGTCATGCCAAGACGCACGAGGGCCAGATGCTCGCCTTCGGCAAGGACGGCGTGCTGAAGGGTGACGAGATCGTCACGGTCGCCAATTACGTGCGGTCGCTGTCGGGGCTGCCGACCCGCAAGGGTTACGACGCCGCCAAGGGCGAGAAGATCTTCGTCGAGAATTGCGTCGCCTGCCACGGCGACGGCGGCAAGGGCAACCAGGAAATGGGCGCACCGAACCTGACCGACAAGATCTGGCTCTATGGCTCGGACGAGGCTGCCCTGATCGAGACCATCAGCCAGGGCCGCGCCGGCGTCATGCCGGCCTGGGAAGGGCGGCTGGATCCCTCCACCATCAAGGCGATGGCGGTCTACGTCCACTCGCTGGGCGGTGGAAAATAGCAGATCCGCGGCAAACGGGGGCGAACAAAAGTGCCCCCGTTTGAGCTGGATCAACTGACGCGGCGACGTCGGGTCTAGGTTTAATCGCACCTCCTCGAAAAGTTTCAGGCGATGAACAAGACCGTGAACCCGAAAGACCTCACATCGGAAGATGACGTCGGGCCGCTCTACGCAGCCCGCAAGAAGGTCTATCCCCAGAGCGTCTCCGGCACGTTCCGCCGGATCAAATGGGGCCTGATGGCGTTCTGCCTCGGCGTTTACTACTTCCTGCCGTTCGTGCGCTGGAATCGCGGCCTTGGCGCGCCCAGCCAGGCGGTGCTGATCGATCTTCCCAACAGCCGCTTCTATTTCTTCTTCATCGAGCTGTGGCCGCAGGAGGTCTACTACTTCACCGGCCTGCTGATCGTCGCCGCGGTGGCGCTGTTTTTGATGAACTCCATCGGCGGCCGGATCTGGTGCGGCTATCTCTGTCCGCAGACCGTCTGGACCGACCTGTTCTACGCCGTCGAACGCCTGATCGAAGGCGACCGCCGCGAGCGGATGAAGAAGGACAAATCGTCCGACCCGATGAAGCTCGAGCGCATCTCCGAGATCGTGCTCAAGCATTCGATCTGGCTGCTGATCGCCTGGTGGACCGGCGGCGCCTGGGTGCTCTATTTCAACGACGCGCCGACCCTGGTGAAGGAGCTCGTGACCTTCCAGGGGCCGATGATCGCCTATATCTGGATCGGCATCCTCACCGCAACGACCTATCTGCTCGCCGGCTACATGCGCGAGCAGGTCTGCACCTATATGTGCCCGTGGCCGCGGATCCAGGCAGCGCTCACCGACGAATGGGCGCTCAACGTCACCTACCGCTACGACCGCGGCGAGAAGCGCACCTCGGTGAAGAAGGCGGCCGAGCTGCGCGCGCTCGGCCAGCAGGTCGGCGATTGCGTCGATTGCTACCAGTGCGTCGCGGTGTGCCCGACCGGCATCGACATCCGCAACGGACCGCAGATGGAATGCATCCAGTGCGGCCTCTGCATCGACGCCTGCGACAACGTGATGACCAAGATCGGCCGGCCGAAGCGGCTGATCGGCTATGACAACGACATCAACATCCATCGCCGCCAGGAAGGCAAGGCGCCGATCTACCGGATCGTCCGGGCGCGCACCGTGGTCTACAGTGCGATCATCGCGGCCATCGGCGGCTTCATGATCTACACGCTGGCGACGCGCAGCCTGCTCGACGTCAACGTGCTGCACGACCGCAATCCGGTCGCGGTCAAGCTCAGCGACGGCTCGATCCGCAACGCCTACACGGTTCGGCTGCTGAACAAGAGCGGCTACGACCGCGTCATCGCGATCGACGCGAACGGTCCGGCCAATTTGACGGTCCACGTCATTGGCGTCGATTCGGTGACGCCGGACCGGCCGATGATCGTGATCCCCCGCGACTCCACCAGCGAGCTGCGCCTGCTGGTCACGGCGCCGGCGGAGACCAATCCCGAGAAGTCGATCCCGGTTCGCTTCCACGTCACCGATATCGGGCTCGGCGAGGTCGCGTCCGCCACCGACAATTTCGTCGCGCCTTAGGATCAGGAGACAGCCATGGCCTCCAAGCCGCTGACCGGAACAAAAGTCTTCCTGATGTTGGTCGCCTTCTTCGGCGTCGTGATCGGTGTCAACGTGACCATGATGAAGCTCGCGATCGCGACGCTGCCCGGCACCGACGTCGACAGCCCCTATGCCGCGGGTCTCACCTATGATCGCGAGATCTCGGCGGCGCAGGACCAGGCCGCGCGCAAATGGAAGGTCAACGCCCATATCGAGCGCGGGACCGATGGCGGCGCCATACTTCAGGTCGAGGCACGCGATGCCAGCGGCCAGCCGGTGTCCGGATTGAAGTTCGGCGGCCGGCTCGAGCGGCCGACCGACAAGCGCGCCGATCTTTCGGTCGAGCTCTCGGAGGCAGGCATCGGCATCTATCGCGGCAATGCCGCCTCCGTCGCGCCGGGCCAGTGGGACCTGGTGATCGAGGGCGAGGCGCGGGGGACGCGCGTATTCCTGTCGCGCAACCGCGTGATCCTGAACTGAGGACCGTCATGCACGTCACGCGGGATTTCTCGCACTACGTCCGGACCGCGGGCGAGGGTATCAAGCACATCGATCTCGCGGTCGAGGGGGTTCACTGCGCCGGCTGCATGGCCAAGATCGAGCGCGGATTGTCCGCCATTCCCGACGTCACGCTGGCGCGCGTGAATCTCACCGACCGCCGCGTCGCGCTGGAATGGAAAGCGGGCACGCTCGACCCGGGCCGTTTCATCGACCGGCTCGAAGAGCTCGGCTACAAGGCCTATCCGTTCGAGACCGAGAGCGCGGAAGTGGCCGAGGTCGCCGAATCGCGCTTCCTGCTGCGCTGCCTCGGCGTTGCGGCGTTCGCCACCATGAACGTCATGATGCTGTCGATCCCGGTGTGGTCGGGCAACGTCTCGGACATGCTGCCCGAGCAGCGCGACTTCTTCCACTGGCTGTCGGCGCTGATCGCGCTGCCGGCGGCGGCCTATGCCGGCCAGCCGTTCTTCCGCTCCGCCTGGCGCGCGCTGTCGGCGAAGACGACCAACATGGACGTCCCGATCTCGATCGGCGTGATCCTCGCGCTCGGCATGTCCGTGGTCGAAACCATCCACCATGCCGAGCACGCCTATTTCGACGCGGCGATCATGCTGCTCACGTTCCTGCTGGTCGGCCGCTTCCTTGACCAGAACATGCGGCGGCGGACGCGCGCGGTCGCCGGCAATCTCGCCGCGCTGAAGGCGGAGACGGCGGCCAAGTTCGTCGGGCCCGACGAGATTTCACAGGTGCCCGTCGCTGCGATCAGTCCTGGCGACATCGTGCTGCTGCGGCCCGGCGAGCGCTGTGCGGTCGACGGCACGGTGATCGAGGGGCGTTCCGAGATCGACCAGAGCCTGATCACCGGCGAGACGCTCTATGTCACGGCCGAGCAGGGCACGCCGGTCTATGCCGGCTCCATGAACATCTCCGGCACGCTGCGGGTGCGCGTTTCGGCGGCCTCCGAAGCGACGCTGCTCGCCGAGATCACGCGGCTGCTCGACAACGCGCTCCAGGCACGCTCGCGCTACATGCGGCTCGCCGACCGCGCCTCGCGGCTCTACGCGCCGGTGGTGCATGCGACCGCGCTCATCACCATTTTGGGCTGGGTCATCGCGGGTGCGTCCTGGCATGATGCGATCGTGACCGGCGTTGCCGTGCTGATCATCACCTGTCCCTGTGCGCTTGGGCTCGCGATTCCGACGGTGCAGACGGTGGCCTCGGGCGCGATGTTCAAGTCCGGCGTGCTGCTCAACTCGGGCGATGCGATCGAGCGGCTGGCGGAAGCCGACCACGTCATCTTCGACAAGACCGGCACGCTGACGCTGCCCGACCTCGAAGTGATGAACGCGGCTGACATTCCCGCCGATATCTTCGAACTCGCCGGCCGCCTCGCGCTGTCGAGCCATCATCCGGTTGCCGCCGCGGTGGCGCAGGCCGCCGGCGCCAGGTCGCCGATCGTCGGCGCGGTCGAGGAGGCCGGGCAGGGCGTGCGCGCAGACGTCGACGGCGCCGAGATCCGCCTTGGCCGTCCGTCCTTCTGCGGCGCCGAGGCGCTGGTCGGCGACGGGACGAGGCTCGATCCCGAAGCCTCCATCGTGGCCTTCAGCAAGGGAGCCGAAAAATTCATCCTTTGGGTGCGTCAGGGCCTGCGTCCGGACGCTCAGGCCGTGATCGCGGCGCTGAAGGCGCGCAACATCGGCATCGAGATCCTCTCCGGCGACCGCGAGCCGGCGGTGAAGGCCGCGGCCCATGCGCTCGCCATTCCGGAATGGCGTGCCGGCGTCACGCCGGCCGACAAGATCGCGCGGATCGAGGAGTTGAAGCGGCGCGGTGCAAGAGTGCTGATGGTCGGCGACGGCATGAACGACGCGCCCTCGCTGGCGGCCGCCCACGTCTCGATGTCGCCGATCTCGGCGGCGCATCTCAGCCAGGCCACCGCCGATCTCGTCTTCCTCGGCCGGCCGCTGGCTCCTGTCGTCGCCGCGATCGATTCCGCGCGCAAGGCGCTGCACCTGATGCGGCAGAACCTCTGGCTTGCCATCGGCTATAACGTCCTCGCGGTGCCGGTTGCGATCAGCGGCGTCGTGACGCCCCTGATTGCCGCTGCCGCCATGAGCGGATCGTCGATCCTGGTCATGCTGAATTCGCTGCGCGCCCGCAGCGACTCGCGGGAGATCGTGTGATGGAAATCCTGGTCATCCTGGTTCCGCTGGCGTTGATGCTCGGAGGCGCCGGTCTTGTCGCGTTTCTTTGGTCGCTCAGGAGCGGCCAGTACGACGATCTCGACGGAGCGGCGTGGCGCGCGATCGCCGACGACGAGCCGCCGCAGGAAGCGCCGGTCAAGCGCTAGCGCTTCAGGGCGAATGTGAGCATGGCCGCGGCCGCGAGGGCCACGCCGACACCGGCGACGCAGGCGTGCCAGCCGAAACTGTCGAACAGTCGCCCGAGCACGGCCGTGCCGATCAGCCCGCCGCAGAAGTAGCAGGCAAGATAGGTTCCGCTGGCGACGCCGCGGTTGTCGGTGGCGGCCTGTCCGACGAAGCCGGTCGCGGCGGCCTGCGCGAAGAATGTTCCGACACCAACCAGAACCATGCCGATGAGCACTTCGCCCAGATGCGGCGCCAGCATCAGCGGCAGGCCCAGTCCGGCGACGGCGAGCGAGCCCCATATTGTCGGCCGCGTCCCGAGCCGCGAGGCCACCCTGCCGGCGAGCAACGTCGTGACGACCGATGGCAGGAAGACGAAATAGACGAGGCCCAGATCCATCATGCCGAGCGACAGCGGCGGCCGGACCAGCACGAAATTGACGAATGTGAAGGTGCCGATGAAGGCGAACAGGATGCAGAAGCCGATGCCGTAGGCGGCGCGCAGCCGCGGATTGCGCCAATGCGCGATCATGGCGACAAGCGGCGGGCCCGCCGGCGTCATGGCATGCATCGGCTGCACGCGCCTGATGGTGAAATAGACCAGCGCCGCGCCGGCGAGGTTGAGCGCCGCGAAGAAATAGAAATTCCAGGCGAGACCGAGGCCGTCGGCGACCGCCGCCGAGATCAGCCGGCCGACGAGGTTGCTGGCGACATTGCCGGTGATGTAGGCGGCAAACGCGCCGCCGGCGTCCATCGCGCTGCATTGCTCGCCGAGATAGGCGAGGGTGAGCGCGAAGGCAGATGCCATGCACAGGCCCTGCGCGATCCGCAAGGCGGTGAAGACGCCAAGATTTGGCGCGATCGCCAGCAGGCTCGTAGGCACCGCCAGCAGCGTGAGGCTGAGCAGGATGCCGGTCCGCCGGTTGATATGCGGGCTGAAGAAGCCGACGACGAGGCTAGCAATCGCCATGCCGAAGGTGCTGGCGTTGACGGCAAAGCCCATCGCCGCCGGCGTGACGCCGTAATGGCGCGCCAGCGAGGGCAGGATCGCCTGCGTCGCGAAGAGATCGACGACGGTCAGGAAGGCGGTGAGGCCGATGACGAGCGAACGAAGCGCAAGGCCCGGGGAATGCGCGTTCATCGTCATCGCGGCCGGTTTGATCGACGCGGAAAGATCGGTCATGGCACGGCTCTCCGTTGATCTGTCATTCCGGGCTGGTGCGGACGGGACCGCAAAGTGCGGCTCGTTGCACCAGACTCGGAATCTCGAGGTTCCCAGGTGCGCAAATTGCGCACCGTAGTTTGATGCTACGCATCGCCCCGGAACGGCGGCCTGTTCAAGCGCGCGTCACATGTGGTGGTCATTAGGGTCCCTGCGGACGTCGCCGACATAGAGAATGACGGTTTCCTTGCCGAGGTTCTTCCACCAGTGCGAGGTGCCTGATACCTCGGGGCGGATGTCGCCGGCCTTGTGCACGATCGGATCGACGCAGTTGGACGCGTACTCGACGATCTCGCCCTGCTGCACGAAGATCAGGGCAGGACGGTCGTCGTGGCTGTGCCAGGGCACGATGCCGCCGGGCTCGATGGTGAGCTTGCGGAAGCGCAGCTCGCGGCCCTCGATATGCGCCGGCTGCTTGCCGAGGTCGATGGCGCCGAGCGTGACGTCGGTGACGCCGACCGGCTTATAGTCGACCATCTGGTGCGCGTTCGGCTTGATCTTGTCGACAGGACATTCGCCCGCGAGCGCCGGCTGCGCCGCAAATGTCAGTGCACCGAGAACGGCTGCGCCCGACCAGACCAGGCGCGACAACATGTGCTGCTTGAACATGGGAACTCTCCTCTGTTGGCCGCAACCTCGCTGGTCGCCGGCTATGGCAGGAGCTTCGTCGAGATCGCGTCGATGTTGAAATACCGACTTGCTTTCGATGTGATAGCCCTGCGCTATGTTGATGCGCGGCGGCTATCGAACCGATTGGGCATCGGCATTTCCGCTTCCGGAGTATCCGGCGTCCGATGGCGGGGCGCCCGATTGGCGGGCGTTCACGTCAATCCGGAGGAGCATCTCATGACGAAAGTGTCCAAGACTCTGATTTTTACCGCCGCCTTCGCGGTGATCGCCACCTCGGCCTTCTCGGAAGCCGCCTGGGATTTGAAGGCGGGCATGGCCTATGTCTATGGCGGGCCCGGCAAGATGTCGGCGATGGCCATGGCCCCGGCCGAGAAGAACCACGACGTGATGATGAAGCACGCCAAGAAGGTGCCCGACAACACCGTCTTCTTCATGGACAACGGCACGCTGTACTCCGCGTCCGGCCGGCTCGACCCCACCGGCAATTTCTACGTGAACTGAACCGGCCCTCGCGTAACGGCCGCCCCTTGCGGGCGGCCGAACCAGGAACCTAATATTCGCCCTTCGAACGCCGGAGCGGAAGATGACCTCTCTCTCACCAGCTGACGCCGAGCAGCTCAAGCTTGCCTTCCAGCGCTGCCGCGAGATGGAGGGAACCCTGAACGAGCAGCTCCTCGCGTATGCCGACGCAAGCCGCCAGGTGTTTCCGGCCTATGGCGAGGCGGTCGATCGCCTGGTGGCGCGATTGAACGGGAACGGCGGCGGGGAGAACGCGCCGCGTCCGGGCGATCCGATGCCGCTATTCATGCTGCCGGACGAGACGGGGCGTCTCGTGACGTTGCCCGCGCTGCTGGCGCAAGGCCCCGTCGCGGTGATGTTCTTCCGCGGCCACTGGTGCCCCTATTGCCGGCTCAATGTGCGCGCCGTGGTGCAGGCGCAGGACCGCATCAAGGCAATGGGCGCGCAGATCGTTGCGATCATGCCGGAGACGCAGGAATACACGCGGCAGATCAAGGCCGATTCCAGTGCGCCATTTCCGATCCTGACCGATCTCGACAACGGTTACGCGCTGTCGCTCAATCTCGCGATCTGGCTCGGCGTCGAGATCCAGCGCCTGTTGTCCTATCAGGATATGGCGAAATTCCACGGCAATGACGGCTGGATGCTGCCGATCCCGGCGGTGTTCGTGGTCGGCCGCGACGGTATCGTCAAAGCGCGCTTCGTCGATCCGGATTTCCGCAAGCGCATGGAGATCGACGATCTGATCGAGGCGTTGGAGAGCGCGAGCCGGGAGAACTGAGGCTCGCGTTTTCTTCCCCGCTCCCCTTGTGGGAGAGGGTGGCTCGCCGCATAGCGGCGAGACGGGCGAGGGGTCTCTCTCCTCCAACGCTGAGCTGAGTTTAAGGAGACATACCCCTCATGCGGCGCTTCGCGCCACCTTCTCCCACAAGGGGAGAAGGAAGAAGAGCAGCGATCGTTCTCGCGGCTACCCCGCAATCGCCCGCCAGTCCGCACCGCGCAGCATGCGCATCACGGCGTTGGCCACCGCCGTGCGCTGGCGGCCGGCGACGCCATAGAGGCTGACGGTGCGGCGGGCATCGAGGCCGGCAACCGCAGCGCGTTTCAGGCTCTCCGGCACGGGCGAGGTGTGGGGCATCATGGCGACGCCGATATCGGCCTCCACCAGCTCGATCAGGTCGCGTTCGCTCGAAATCTCGTGGCCGTGATCGACATCGATGCCGTGCTCGCGCAGGCTCGCTGCGATGCGCTTGGAATGCTCGCAATAGCTGCGGCCGAGTAATTGTTCCGCGCGCAGGTCGTCCGGCTCGATCGTGTCGTGCTCGGCAAGCCGGTGCTCCCTGCTGACGATGAGATCGAACGCCTCGGTGAACAGCGGCCAGACGTCGAGCCGTTCCCAGGCCTCGTCGATCTCGGCGGCGATGCCGAGCTCGGCCTCGCCCTTCTTCAGGAATTCTGCGACCTCGCGGCTCGTCCCGCGCAGGAAGCGGAATTCGAGCCGGTTGAACTGCCGCCTGATCTCGTTGAGGTGCGGGATGAGCAGCGCCAGGTCGACCGAATGCGTCAGCGCAACGCGGAGCGCGCCGACCTCACCACTTTTGAACGAGGAGGCGAGCGAGCGCGCACCGGCGGCGGCGTCATAGCACTGCTTCAGCAGCGGATGCATGCGCTGGCCGAGCTCGGTCAGTTGCGCCGCCGGCCGTTCGCGGCGAAACAGGTCGCCGCCCAGCTCGGCCTCGAGCTGCTTGATCGCGCGCGTCAGCGAGGGCTGCGTGACGTTGCACTCCTCGGCGGCGCGCGTGAAATTCAAAAGCTGCGCCACCGCGAGGAAATAGCGGACCTGGTGCATTTCCATGGATCGGCTCCCGGCAGGATCGGCCGGAAATCTAACCGATCGGGACAGGGAATGATATCCTGGCCGCCATAGCGCGTGCGTATGGTTTCGGAAGCCAAGCGGCATTTCCAAAAGACCCGGCAATCGCGAAAAATGGCAAGACGTAACAATAGCCTTACGCCTGACGAATGATAACCATAGGCCCGACAGGAGCGAGACATGAACGGCATGCGGGACAACGGGCAACGAAAGAGCATGGACCTGCCGGGTCAGGTCGTCCTCGTGCTGCAGGGCGGCGGCGCGCTGGGCTCCTACCAGGCCGGCGTCTACCAGGCGCTGCACGAGGCCGGCATCGAGCCGGACTGGATCATCGGCACCTCGATCGGCGCCATCAATGCGAGCCTCATCGCGGGCAATGCGCCGGAGCATCGGCTGGCGCGCCTGAAGGAATTCTGGAAGCGGATGGAGCAGAACCCGGTCTGGAACTGGCGCACCGCGTTTCCCGACTTCAACGAGAAGCTCGCCTATTGGTCGACCGTGACCCAGGGCATTCCCGGGTTTTTCCAGCCCAACCCGCTGGCGCATGCCGGGGAGTCCTATCCGCTCGGTGCCGATCACGCCGGTTTCTATTCGACCGCGCCGCTGGAGAAGACGCTGAGCGAGCTGGTCGATTTCGACCTCGCCAATCGCTGCGCGCCGCGCCTGACGGTCGGTGCGGCCCATGTCGGCACCAGCGAAATGCGCTATTTCGACAGCCGCGACGGCGAGCTGACGGTGAAGCATGTCATGGCCTCGGGCGCATTGCCGCCGGCCTTCCCGGCGGTGCGCATCGACGGCGAACTCTATTGGGACGGGGGCATCCTCTCGAACACGCCGACGGAAGCGGTGTTCGACGACAATCCGCGCAGGGATTCGCTGATCTTCTCCGTGCATCTGTGGAATCCGGTCGGCGCCGAGCCAACCACGATGGCGGAGGTGCTGAACCGGCACAAGGATGTGATGTATTCCAGCCGGATCGCGAGCCAGATCGCCCGCCAGCAGCAGGCCCATCGCCTGCGGCACGTCATCAACCAGCTCGCCGCGCGTCTGCCCGAGAACGAGCGCAGCGATCCCGCGGTGAGGGAGCTGATGAGCTACGGCTGTTCGACCCGCATGCACGTCGTGCGGCTGCTGGCGCCGCAGCTCGACCGCGAGACCCACACCAAGGACATCGACTTCAGCCCGTCGGGCATTACGCGGCGCTGGCATGCGGGCTACGCCCACACGAGGTCCGTGCTCGCACGAAAGCCGTGGATCGGCGAATTCGACCCGCTCGCCGGCGTGGTGCTGCACGAGCATATGGACGAGATGCCGATTGCGGCGGAGTAGGGGCCTTGTCCGTGATCTGTTTTGGGCCGTGACGATATCACGAGGGCGCTGTCTGGGCTATTATCGCGGCGTCTTCGTCGCGAGGCTCGCAATTGGTCGTTGAGAAAGATCTGGAGGCGGCGCTCGATCAGGTCCGCGTCGATGCGGCGGGACCCGTTGCTGGCGTGTTCGGCCCGTCCTCGGTCACCTGGCGGATCGACCGGGAGGCCGTCATCTTTCTCGGCGCCGGCCGCGCGCTGCTGCTGCAACTGGCTCACCCCTGGGTCGCCGCCGCCATCGCCGAACATTCCCGGACGTTGACCGATCCGATCGGCCGCTTTCACCGCACCTTCGACATCGTCTTCGCCATGGTGTTCGGCTCGCTCGATCGTGCCTTGCTGTCGTCGCGGCAACTGTACCGGCGTCACAGCATGATCGTCGGAGAGATGCCCGAGACGGTCGGCCCCTTCGCTGCCGGCTCGCGCTACTGCGCCAACGACATCCCGTCATTGCGCTGGGTTCATGCGACGCTGGTCGAGACGGGGCTGATGGCGCATGATCTGGTTCTGCCGCAGCTCTCCGTGGAGGAGCGCGAGCGCTACTGGACCGAGGGCCGGCTGTTCGGCGCCTTGTTCGGATTGACCGGGGATGATTTGCCGGCGGACTGGTCCGGCTTTGCCGCCTACACCGCGGCGATGGTGCAGTCGGAGACATTGACCGTCAGCCCGGCCGCGCGCGAGATCGCGACACAAATCTTCACCGGCGCCCGTCCTTGGTTGCGGCCACCGCGCTGGTATCGCGCGCTGACGGCAAGCCTGCTGCCGGAGCGATTGCGTGCAGGCTTCGGGTTCGAACTGGACGAGCGCGATATCAGATCCGCCGACAATGCGGTGAAATGGATCAGGCGCGCCTATCCGAAATTGCCGGACAGGCTGCGCTATGTCGGTCCCTACCAGGAAGCGCAGGCGAGGCTGCGAGGAGAGTTGCAGCCGGACTGGATAACCCGTTGCCTCAACCGCGCCTGGATCGGACGGCCGCAGATGGACGTGCGCGGCAAGGGGTGAAGGCCTCGGTCCTCACCCTGTCATCCTGAGGTGCTCCCGGCGCGATGCAAGAGCATCGCACCGAGCCTCGAAGGATGCACGGCCCCGCTGCTGTAGCCGGGCCGTCGCCCTTCGAGGCGCCGAAGAGGCGAGGACCTCCAGCGACAACGGCTCCGCCGTTGCGCGGGGGGACGGGGGGAGATAAGCGCTCGCAATGACGGAGTATGTGGAAGCGCCGTCGCGCCTCACACCGCTGCCAGCTTCCGGTACAGCGCGCTGTAGCTGCCGGCCGAGATGCTCCAGGAGAACGACCGTCCCATGGCGCTGCGGCGCATGGAGTCGAGCTGGTCCTGCGCCATGAAGGCTTCGAAGGCCCGGCGGACGCCGCCGAGGAAGGATTCGTGCGAGGGTCTCGAGAACAGGAAGCCGGTCTCGCCGTCGGTGATGGTCTCGGCCAAGCCGCCGGTCTGGTGCCCGATCGGCAGCGAGCCGAAGCGCTGGGCGTACATCTGGCTGAGGCCGCACGGCTCGAAGCGCGACGGCATCAGGGTGAAGTCGCTGCCGGCGAAGATGCGCCGCGCCTGGGCGTCGTTGAAGCCGATCGCAACGCCGATCGCATCGGGGCGGCGGCGATGCGCGTCGATCAGCGCCTGCTCGAGCGCCGGCTCGCCGGAGCCGGTGACCACGATCTGGCCGCCGGCATCGATGATCTCGTCGGCCGCGGACAGCACGAGGTCGATGCCCTTCTGGTGCACGAGCCGCGCGACGATGCCGAACATCGGGCCGCGCGACACCGCCAGCCCGAACTGCTTGCGCACGTAGTCCGCATTGGCCTTCTTGCCGACCCAGTCGCCGGCGCCGAATTGCTGGGCGAGCTGGGCGCAGGAGCGCGGGTCCCAGCTCTCGTCGATGCCGTTGAGGATGCCGGTGAGCTCGGCGGCGTCCGAGCGCAGGCGGAGCAGACCCTCCAGGCCGCAGCCGAACTCGGCCGTGGTGATCTCGCGCGCATAGGTGCCGCTGACGGTGGTGAGATGCGAGGCGTAGACGAGGCCAGCCTTGAGGAAGGAGACCTGGTCGTAGAATTCGAGGCCGTCGATGTGGAAGGCGCTTTCCGGTGCGCCGATCCGCCGCAGCGAGTCCTTCGGGAAGAGGCCCTGATAGGCGAGGTTGTGAATGGTCAGGATCGACGGCAGCTTGGCGCCGCGCCAGGCGAGATAGGCGGGCACGAGCGAGGCCTGCCAGTCGTTGGCATGGATCAGGTCTGCTGCCCAATTCTTGTCCAGCTTGCCCATGGCCAGCTCAGCGGCTGCCGAGGCAAAGCGCGCGAAGCGGATGTCGTTGTCCGGCCAGTCGCGTCCGGACTCGTCGCCATAGGGATTGCCGGGCCGGTCGTAGAGTTGCGAGCATAACAGCACATAGACCGGCAGGCCGTCCTTGGTCGCGGCCCGGCCGAGCGAGCAGGCCGGCAGATCCGCAAACGACGGGCAGCGGCCAACGATCTGAATATGCGTGAGTTGCTCGATGATGTCGCGATAGCCGGGCAACATGATCCGGATATCGGCGAAGGGGCGAAGGGCTCTGGGCAGGGCAGCGGAAACGGCTCCAAGTCCGCCGACGCGGACGAAGTCGTCCATTTCTGTCGTAACGAACAAGACCCTCAAGAACAGTTGCCCCTTGCCGATCCGGTTTGCTGCTATGCAAGAACGGGTCCAGTTGCCCCGCAATTCCCAAGCACGCCTGCGAAACGCCTCCGCTCGGTAAAGACTTTCCTACTCAGCCGCCGCCCTCTAGGGTCGGCGCACCAACAACAGAGAACATTCATTGTTCCTAGGATACGCCAGGAGACGCGGCACGCATGCAGCTAGCAGATAAGCATGAGAGCACGACGACAAAGGCCTTCGCCGGACTCAGGGTGCTGGATTTTTCGACCACCATCGCCGGTCCCCATTGCACGCGGATGCTCGCCGATATGGGCGCCGAGGTCATCAAGATCGAGACCGACGGCGGCGAGACAATGCGGACCCGGCCGCCGCTGCGCAAGGGGTGCAGCACCGTATTCGGCCAGCTCAATGTCGGCAAGAAGAGCGTCGTGCTCGACCTCAAGTCCGAGGACGGCAGGGAGGCGATCCTCCGGCTGGCCGCGACCGCCGACATCCTGGTCGAGAACTTCCGGCCGGGCGTGATGCACCGGCTGCGGCTCGACTACGACAGAATGCGCCCGGTCAATCCCAGGCTGATTTATTGCTCGATCTCGGGCTACGGCCAGAGCGGCCCCTCGGCCGAGCTGCCGGCCTATGCGCCGGTGATCCACGCGGCCTCCGGCTATGACATGGCGCATCTCGCCTACCAGCCCGGCCGTAACCGCCCCGACTATTGCGGCATCTACCATGCCGACGTCGTCACCGGCACCTACGGTTTTGGGGCGATTGCGTCGGCGCTCTATCAGCGCACGGTGACCGGGCTTGGCCAGCACATCGACGTCTCCATGCTGGAGTCGATGCTGACGCTGACTCTGATCGAGTTGCAGAGCTCGCAGTTCGCGGTGAAGCCGCCACCGCGCCCGATGTTCGGGCCGACCGAGACGGCCAATGGCTACGTCATGATCACGGTCGCGAGCGAAAAGACGTTTCAGTGTTTGATGGGCGTGATCGGCCGCCCCGACCGGATCTCCGATCCGCGCTTCTCCGCCTACGCTGCGCGCCGCGAGAACTGGGCCGACTTGATGGACGGCGTCGAGGCCTGGTCGCGGCAGCTCTCGACGGAGGCATGCCTCGTCGCACTTGGCGCGGCCGGCGTGCCGGCCTCGGCCTATCGCACCGTCTCCGAGGCGCTGGCCGATCCGCAGCTCGCGCACCGGCAGGCGCTCTCGTCGGTGGAGGATGGGGGCGGCTCGTTCCAGGTTCTCAATCTGCCGTTCCGGATGTCCGGCGCCGACACGACGCCGGCCAGGGCGATGGCCGCGCTCGGCGAGCATACGGATGCGTTGCGCGACGAGATTGGCCTCGCCGATGACGCGTCAATTCCGTCAGGCAAAACGGCCGCGCAAGGGTGACGGAAGGCTCGGTGCGGCGAGCAATGCGGCCTTGCGCGCGGCCGGCTTGCCACCGTCGGCCGGCGTAAACTAGACAGGTGCGCGTTTGTCTCGCCTCGCCGGCCGTGGCATGGTGGCGCGACAACAAGAAGCATGCGGGAGGACGCCGATGAAGAGTTTCAAGGTCGCCGATTTCAAGGCGCCGCTGCAGGAGTTCGACGAGCCCACGCCGCAGCCGTCGGGCACGCAGGTGCTGATCAAGGTGAAGGCCGCCGGCGTCTGCCACAGCGACCTCCATATCTGGGAAGGCGGTTACGATCTCGGCCATGGCCGCAAGCCGCTGTCGCTGAAGGACCGCGGCATCAATCTGCCGCTGACCATGGGCCACGAGACGGTCGGTGAAATCCTGGCTTTCGGTCCTGACGTGAAGCCGACCGACCAGGGTGATCTCAGGCTCGGCGATGTCGGCCTGGTCTATCCCTGGATCGGCTGCGGCAAGTGCGCGACCTGCCTTGGCGGCGACGAGAACATGTGCCTGACGCCGCGCTCGCTCGGCGTCTATTGCGACGGCGGCTATTCCGATCACATGCTGGTGCCGCATCCGCGCTATCTGCTGAACCTCAAAGGGCTCGATCCCGCGACCACCGCGCCCTATGCCTGCTCGGGCGTCACCACCTACAGTGCGCTGAAGAAGGTCGAGCAGCATTTCGACACGCCGATCGTGATGTTCGGCGCCGGCGGCCTCGGCCTGATGGCGCTGTCGCTGTTGAAAGCGATGGGCGGCAAGGGCGCGATCATGGTCGACATCGACGCCAGGAAGCGCGAGGCGGCGGAGAAGGCCGGCGCGCTTGCGACCGTCGATCCCAAGGCGCCGGACGCGCTGGAGCAGCTTGCCAAGAAAGCGGGCGGGCCGATCCGCGCCGTCATCGACCTCGTCGGCAATGCCGCGACGACACAGCTCGGCTTCGACTGCCTGACCAAGGGCGGCAAGCTCGTCATCGTCGGCCTGTTCGGCGGCGGTGCGACCTGGGCGCTGCCGCTGATTCCGATCAAGGCGGTGACCATCCAGGGCAGCTATGTCGGCAATCTGCGCGAGACGCAGGAACTGCTCGACCTCGTGCGAACGAAGAACGTGCCGCCGATCCCGGTGACGCGTCAGCCGCTCGCCAAGGCCAACGACGCGCTAGTGCAGTTGCAGCAGGGCGCCGTGGTCGGACGCACGGTGCTGACGCCGTAGTTTCTCTTTACGTCATTCCGGGGCGATGCAAAGCATCGAACCCGGGATCTCGAGATTCCGGGTTCAGTCCTGCGGACCGCCCCGGAATGACGCCCGAAAATGCAGGAACCCCCATGTCCGCGAACAACGCCTTCCACATTGCCGTACTCGCCGGTGACGGCATCGGCCCTGAAGTCATGGCCCCGGCGATCGAGGTGCTGCGCAAGATCGAACAGAAATCGGATTTGCGCTTCCGCTTCACCGAGGCGCCGGCCGGTGCCAACAATTATCTCGCCACCGGCAAGTCGATGCCCGAGAGCACGATCAAGCTGTGCGAGGAGGCGGATGCGATCCTGCTCGGGGCCTGCGGCCTGCCGTCGGTGCGCTACCCCGACAACACCGAGATCGCGCCGCAGATCGAGCTGCGCTTCATCTTCGATCTCTATGCCGGCGTGCGGCCGGCGCGGCTCATTCCGGGCGTGCCGAGCCCGATCGTCGGCGCCGACACGCGCGGTATCGACCTCGTCGTGATCCGCGAATCCACCGAGGGCCTGTTCGCCTCGATGGGCAAGGGCGTCGTCACCCATGAGGATGCGCGCGAGACCATGGTGATCACGCGTCGGACCTCCGAGCGCCTGTTCGAGTTCTCGTTTCGCCTCGCCGCACGCCGCAAGGCGCGCGGCAAGCCGGGGATGCTGACCTGCGTCGACAAGGCGAACGTGTTCAAGGCCTTTGCCTTCTTCCGCGGCATCTTCGACGAGATTGCCAAGAAGCATCCGGAGGTGAAGACCGACCGGCTCTATGTCGACGCCTGCTCGGCGATGCTGGTGAAGCGTCCCTGGGATTTCGACGTGATGGTGATGGAGAACATGTTCGGCGACATCGTCTCCGACATCACCGCGAGCCTGATCGGCGGTCTCGGCATGGCGCCGTCGGCCGACATCGGCGACAAATACGCCGTGTTCCAGCCTTGCCACGGCACCGCGCCCGATATCATGGGGCAGGGCAAGGCCAATCCGACCGGCATGATCCTGTCGGCCGCGATGATGCTGGACTGGATCGCGGACAAGCACGGCGTCGAGAGCGCGGCAGAAGCCGGCGAGACGATCGAACGTGCGGTGGACCAGGTCTATGCCGGCGGCATCAAGCCGATGGAGTTCGGCGGCAGCAACGGCACGGCCGACATCACGAAGGCGGTGCTGGGGGCGCTGTAGTCAGATGCCAAGAGAAAGGGGCCTCGCGGCCCCTTCGTCGTTCACCAGCGATGCCAGTGACGGTGACCCCAGCCCCATGGGCGCGGGCCGCCATAGTACCTGCGCGGGCCACCGTAATAGCCATAGGCGCCGTAATAGTTCGGACGCCACCAGCAGCGGCCCCATTGATTACAGACCATTCGGACCTGATCGACGTCAGCGGCCGGACCGCTTGCGACGCGATCGGCTTGGGGAATGCCGTTCGGCATCGCCGCGAGCGCTTGCCCTGACGCCAGTGCAGCGCTGCCGAGCGCGGCCAGACCAAGCACAGCAAACTTGAGTTTCATCGCAATCTCCCTCGTTGGTGGCGGAAGAACTTGCGACGGATCAGTTGGTTGCTATCGCGGTGCAGGAGGCAGAGGAATTTAATCTTCCTGAATGCCGGTTCAGCTTCACCGCCCCGAAAATTGCGGCTTGCGCTTCTCCATGAAGGCCTGCCGGCCCTCGCGAAAATCGGCGGAGTCCATGCAGGCATGGCCGATCGCCTTGATCGCCTCCATGTCGCGACCGCTTTCGTCCTTCAGCACCTGTGCGATGGTGATCTTGGCGGCCTTGATCGCGAGCGGGGCGTTCTGCGAGATCGTCGCGGCGATCGCCATGGTCTCGCCCCAGAGCTGATCGTCCGGGACCACGCGCTCGACGAGGCCAATGCGCAGCGCTTCCGCGGAATCGATCCGCATGCCCGTGTACATCAGCAGCCGCGCCCAGGACGGGCCGACCAACGACACCAGGTGCCGCAATCCGTCGTAGCCATAGGCGATGCCGAGCTTTGCCGCGGGAATGCCGAACTGGCTGCCATGCGCAGCGATGCGGATGTCGGCGAGCATCGCGACCTGCATGCCGCCGCCGAGACAAAAGCCCTGGATGCAGGCGATCGTCGGCTTGGGATAGTCGGCGAGCAGCGCGCGCTGGGCGGCGCTGCGCCTGGCGTATTCCTCGGACGCCGCCGCGTTGTGGCGCGTCTTCTCGAACTGGCTGATGTCGGCGCCGGATACGAACGCCTTGCCGCCGGCGCCGCGCAGGATCACGACGCGCACCGCGTCGTCGTCGCGCAAGGCCGTCAGTGCCTCGCCAAATCCTTCCCACATCTCCAGCGACATCGCATTGCGCTTGTCGGGATTGTTGAAGGTGATCACGCCGACGCCATCAGTGGCGTGCTTGAGGATCTTGCCGTCGGCGTAGGAAGTTTCATTGGAAATGTCGGGCATCGCGCGCTCGCTTGTCGTAGGCCGGGCGCAATGTGCTGCCGGGCCGAGGTCCGGGTCAACCGCGGCGAGGCGAGGGGCTCTGCATCCGCCTGTGCCGCGATTGCATGGCGCGGCTACCGCGCCGATCCTAGCGCGTCATGTGCGCGGTCAGCGGATGGCTGCCGGCATTGCTGAAGAAGGCCGCCTCTTCCGCGGTCGCCTCCAGCAACTGCTCGTCCTGGTTATAGACGTCGTTGCGGAACTGGACGGTCTGGTCCTTGGTCATCCACGCCGTGAGATAGATCCAGGCCACCGGGACCTTCTTCGCCATGGCGACGTCGAGGTGCTGGCCGGTCGCGATTTCAGCGTCGATCGCGGCGCGGCTCCACTTCGGCTGGTCCTTGAGCAGCCAGGCGGCGAGATCGCGCACGTTGTCGACGCGCGAGCAGCCGTGGGAATCGAAACGGTAGTCGTCGCTGAACAGATTGCGCTGGTTGGTGTCGTGCATGTAAACCGAGTAGGCGTTCGGCATGTCGATCTTCACCGCGCCGAGCGCGTTGAAGGTGCCGTTCTGCTGGCGCACGGTGAAGTTCGGCGTATGCGTGCCGGACCAGTCGACCGAATGCGGATCGATCGGATTGTCGTGGGCGTCGAGCACCTCCATGTGCATACGCGACAGGTAGGTCGGGTCCTTGCGCATATGCGCGGAGATTTCGGTCTTGGCGATCGATGACGGCACCGTCCAGGTCGGATTGAGAACGACGCTGGTGATCTGGGCCGTCAGTGTCGGCGAGGGCTTTTCGGTCTTGCCGACGATGACGCGATAGCGCCGCACCACGACGTCGTTCTCGACCGCTTCGGCAAAGGCCGCGGGGATGTTGACCACGACATAGCGCTGGCCGAAGCCGAAATTCATGTTCTCGAGCCGCTGGAGCGAAGCCTCCAGCTGCCGGATGCGCTTCTGCACGGAAACGTTCATCGCCGCGAGCGTGCGCGGCGTCACCATGCCGGTCGGCGCCAGCCCGTGGCGAGCCTGGAAACGCTTCACCGCGTCCGCGAGATCCTGGTCGAAGGCGCCGCTTGCCTTGTCGGCGGAAAGGTCGCCGGAGACGATCAGCCGCTTGCGCAGCAGGTCGTCATTGGCGCCCTGGACGCCGAGTGCGAATTTGGCGTCTGCCGGGATCGTCGGCCAGCCGCCGCGCACCGCGAGATCGGAATAGCTGAGCGCCGCGTCCTTGATGCGCTGGGCTGAGCCCTCGTCATAGGTCGGCTCGTGCGTCATCGCGAGCGCTGCGGCCGAGCGGCTTTCCGGCGTCGAGGCCGAGGTCGACGCGGCGGTTTTCGGCGCGGCCGCGTGGGCCGGATTGGCGGCGGCCGGCACGGTGCCGCCCGACGCCGCCGGGCTGGAGCCGGCCTGGCCCGTGGTCTCGGTCTGCGCGAGCGCGGAAGCGCTGGCGAAGAGGCCCATGGCAATCATCACGGCATGGCGCTTCGACATCTGTCTTGTTCTTCCCCTGAGGACGAGGCCCGGACGAGCGCTCGCATTGGCAATTTCCCGGTCGCCGCGCCGCGGGCGCCGATTGGTAAGATCGGCGGGAAGCTAGGGCATCAATATTGAGGTCCCATTAAGCACGGCAGTCGAAAACTCCGCGCGTCCAGTGCGGAGTCTCTCGATTGGGTCGCGGCAGGGTGGAGATGGGTTCGCGAAAACCGCGGGCGGGGGCAGGGAAAAGATGAAGAAAAAGATCAAGAAAAAGGCCAAAAAAAAGGGCGGTCAGGCCGCCCGAATGCCGCGCGCGGACGGCGCGCAGGCCAAATCCGATCCAGCAGGTCTCGTTCAATCCGGCCGCGCCCCCGTGACGCGGTGGATTGAACGTCGGCCTTGAAGGCCAGACCGCCGAGATGGATCAGGCTTCGTTCGCCGCGATCGATTCCATCAGCGAGACGAGCTGACGCTGCACCGTCTGGTCCTTGATCTTGCTGTAGGCGCGCAGCAGGCGGAGGCTGAAGGCCGAATCGAGGAACAGCAGGCTCTCGACTTCGCGCGCCTTGTTGTCGCCGTCGTAGAAGAAGGTCACGGGCACGTCGAGGGCGGTGGCGATCTGCTGAAGCCGAGCCGCGCCGACGCGATTGACGCCCTTCTCGTATTTCTGAACCTGCTGGAAGCTGACGCCGAGCTTCTCGCCGAGCTCGGCCTGCGAGATCTTCATCTCGACGCGCCGCAGACGGATCCGTTTGCCAAGCTCGATGTCGGGCTTGCCGGCACTGCGTTGCTTCATTCTTTTCGCCGCTGTTTTCATGTTCGTTCTCACCGTTCTTCGGTTGAAAATCCCCCGAAGAGCTGGGTCAGGGGTTCGCCCATATACGAGTCCTTGAATTCATGCGGGTGCACGAACTCTTCCTTAAACCACGGGAAGCGAGCCGGATTGAAAGCCTCGATCAGCCAGTCAATCATGTGCCGTACCCGCGGAATTCGGCCGCTACCGGGATGGTAGGACAACCAGATATCCAGCGGTCGGTTCAGCTCGACCTCCAGTGGAATCAACTTCCCGCCAAGCGCGACGGCGTAGCTCGGGAATACGCCGATTCCGGCGCCATTCGCGACAGCCCAGTAGTTGGCGCTTGAGACGTTGGTCTTCATGACCAGAAGGTCACGTTCAGGAACGCCCGGGAAGAAGCTCTCGAAAGTTTCCTTGGCGGCGAGCTGGTCGGCGAATTGCAGCACTAGGCGGTGCTTGATCAATTCCATTGCCGAGCGCGGAGCGCCATGTTTCTCGATGTATTTCTCGGAGGCCCAGAACATCAGATGCATGCGGCCGAGCCGCACCAGCTTGACGTCGAGCGCGGAAGGACGCGACAGGTGGATGGCGACGTCAGCCTCGTGGCGGGAGACGTCTGCGGATCGCATCGCGCAATGCAGGTCGACCAGAATCTTCGGATAGGCCTGCTGGAATTCGACCAGGCGCGGGGCGAGCCAGAACGTCCCAAGGCCCTCGGTCACCGCGACGCGGACCTCGCCGGACAGGACATTGGCCGTCGAATCGCTGGTGCGCAGCACGTCGAACGCAGCCGCCTCCATTCGTTCGACGGCGGAGACCACCATCGTGCCCTCGTCAGTCAGGTGGGTGCCGTGCACGTCGCGGGTGAAAAGGGTAGTGCCGGTCTGACGCTCGAAATCGTCGATGCGTCGGCGGACGGCGTTGATCGACAGCGACAGACGTTCGGCCGCCGAGCGGAAACTTCCGGATCGGACGACTTCCAGGAAAATCCGGGCGGCATCCCAATCCGAGAGGCCGCTGAGATTTGCTTTTTGGCGTTCCTCTAGTGGAACGCCCCTTTCCGCCAAGGAGTGCATACAAGTCCCTTCGGGTTGTTAAACTGGCAGAATCTGGCGCAAACCACAACCACGACGGGTTGGGGAATGGCGAGTTTTGAACGCCATCCTTACTACCTCGAAGGTGGTATCTGAGTGCGGCCAAGGGCTGGGAATCGGGCAAACTTTCGCCCGAATGAGGGGTGTCGCGTGAGTTCCGTTGCGAGCCGTGAAATGGCTGCGGGATTGTCGGCGCTGTCCGCAATGGATCTGCTTGCGAGAGAGGCGTTCCCGCCTTCCAGGACGGATCGATCACAGCGCATCGTGCGTTCTACCCTTCGTCGTTTCGATGATGGCCAATTAAGCAGCGGGGCGATGTTCGCCGGAACCGCAGTTTCAACGCAGAAACACACTGAAATCATGTTCAGAGGCGCAGCGGCCTCGTGCTATCGTTGGCTCTCCATGGGGGCCAGAGGGGTCGTCACCAACACGTCTCGCAGGCCGAATTAACGGAAAGAACGCCGGTGTCGCATTCAGACGAACAGTTGCAGTCGGTGCTGGAAACGCTCGAGGAGTGCCGCAGGGTTCTCAACGAGATCAATAGCCGTGAGTCGGCCGAGCTGCTGTCCATTGTCATCCTGGACGTGCGGATGAAACTCAAAGGAATTGACAGTGCCGATCTCAAGGCATTGTGCGACGAAATGCTGCGGAGCGCTGCAAGCGAACCGCCCCCCCCCTCCAAGCAGACGCAGGACCAGCCCCGGCGTCCGCTGCTCCGCGTGGTGAAGTAGCCGCGCCGCCGGATCTCGCTTTTTGGCGAGGTTTGTGCGCGTCCCGATGCCGCATCTGTGATTGCGGACGGCATCGGGAGGAGCCCTGGTTTTGTGCGCCTCTGTTGCGCATTTTCCGGCATCGGCTACACCAGAGCCGGTGCTCCGGGCCGCGCGCATTCCCCGCGCGCCGCGCCGGCGCCTGAGATGGCTCCGACTGCATCATGCAAAATGTTTCGATCCCGGCGGCGCTGATTGCCGGCCTCGTCAGCTTCCTCTCCCCATGCGTCCTGCCGCTGGTCCCGCCCTACCTGATCTATCTCACGGGCGCGACGATCGAGCATGTCGAGAGCGACGAGCCGTCATCGGCCTCCAAGCGCGCAATCATGATGTCGGCGCTTCTGTTCGTGCTCGGCTTCTCCACCGTGTTTGTGGCGCTCGGCGCCAGCGCCTCGCTGGTCGGCGGGCTGATCCGGGCCTGGTCGGCGGAGCTGTCGATCCTCGCCGGCGTCGTCATCATCGTGATGGGTCTGCACTTCCTCGGCCTGACGCGCATCGGCCTGTTGATGCGCGAGGGCCGGCTGCCGATCCCGAAACCCGTCGGCCTGTGGGGCGCCTACATCATGGGCCTCGCCTTCGCCTTCGGCTGGACGCCCTGCATCGGCCCGATCCTCGCCGCGATCCTCTCGATCGCCGCGGCCGAAGCCACGGTGACCAAGGGCGCAGGGCTCCTCGCGGTCTATTCCGCGGGCCTCGGCATTCCCTTCCTGATCGCCGCGCTGATGATCGAGCAGTTCTCCGCGCTGTTCGCGCGCATGAAGGGCCATCTCGTCAATGTCGAGCGCGCCATGGGCGTGTTGATGGTGATCACCGGCATCGGCTTTCTCACCGGCGGGGTCTCGAATGTGAGCATCTGGCTGCTGGAGACGTTTCCGGCGTTGCAGACGTTCGGGTAGGGCGTGTCGAATGGGAGTGCTGCAATCATTCCATGCTCAGCAAAGCCGGAAGGTCGCTCATGCGATGAAAGAGGTCGTCGCAGACAGCTGCTAACTCTTGCTCAATTTCCGGATCACCTCCGGTAAAACCGAGGACCCTCATTCCTGCGGCCTTTGCTGCGTAAATCCCGGACAATGAGTCCTCAACAACGATGCAACGTGAGGGGTGAGCGCCCAACGTCTGCGCAGCATGCAGAAACAGGCCGGGGTCCGGCTTCCACGAACCAACCTCGTACGCACTGAATATGCGTCCTTCGAAGTGCCCCAGCAAGCTCGTCAATCCGAGTGCATGCGTGAGTTTCGACATGGGTCCGTTAGACGCCACGCAAACCGGAGCGGTGATTGCGGCCAACGCTGCATGGATTCCCTCGACAGGCCTCAGTTCGGCATCAAAAGCTAGCGCGGTTGCTTGCCGAACGTCGGCGACGAAAGTGTCTCGGACACTGCGGCCTAACCGGCGCTCGATTTCGCGCACGCAGTCCGTCATCTTCACCCCTCGGAACGAACGTATCGCGTCTTCCATGCTGATCGCCACGCCTTCCTTAGATGCTGTCCGGACCAGCACGGTCAGGGCAATGATCTCACTATCGACCAGGACACCGTCCGAATCGAAGATAATGAGTTCGGGACTTGCACAGGTCATCCTTGCGATGCTCCAAGCACATAGTTCATCGGTACTTCTCGCTATATCCGGGTCGGTGGACGGGGGCCATACCGGGCCGATTGAATTCAGGGCGCGTACTCACGAACGTCATGAGCACGCGCCCCGTTCGGCCTAACTCAACAGGCGGTCAGTAGTCCCAGAAGGCCGGCACAAAACGGAAGGCGTCGCCGTCGATCGCCACCCGGCCGATGGACGGGAACGGCAGGTGAGTGGCCACCAGCATCTCGCCGGTCTCGGCAAGCTCTCGCAAGAGACGGACACGAACGCGCGCGGCCTCCTCGGGATCGTGCTCGAAGCCGTTGTGCCAGTCGGGTTGTTCGAACCCGACCGCAAACACGGCGTCGCCGGCGAATGTCAGCGCATCGCCGCCGGACGCTACGCGCACCACGCTGTGTCCGGGGGTGTGACCGCCGGTGCGACGGGCGATGACGCCGGGCGCAATCTCGTGGGTCTCATCGAACTGCCGCAACTGACTGCCGTACTCGCTCACGAACCGCTTGGCGGTCGCGCGAAGCGCGTCCGGGAATCCCTGCGGCATGGCGGTCTGCGAGAAATCGGGCGACTCCCAGAATTTGACCTCGGCGGCGGCCACGTGGATCCGCAGGTCCTTGCGCAATCGCTTTTTCATCCCGTCGACCAGCAGCCCGCCGATGTGGTCCATGTGCAGATGGGTCAGCACCAGATCGGTCACGGACGACAGATCGATGCCGGCAGCCTCCAGTCGCTTGATCAACTGTCCGGCCCGCGGCAGGTGCAAGTTTGGGTCGGACCCCAGTCCAGCGTCGATCAGGATGGTCTTGCCGCCGCTGCGCACCATGACCGCATTCAGCGCCCAGTCGAAGGCATCCTGTGGCAGGAACATGTCGTGCAGCCAGGCCGCACGTTCGGCCGGGGCGGCGTTGTGCGCCAACATCGTGGTTGGCAGCGGCAGCACGCCGTCGCTGACCACCAGCACGTCGATCTCGCCGACCTTCAGCGCGTAGCGCGACGGAACGAGCTCTTCAGGTCCGGATGACACGGGGTACGAGGTGTTGTGCAGATTCATGTCTGTCTCCTGTTTCATGGGAAGGTGGTTGGTCCTGGTTCTGGCTGGTCTTGGTTGAGCGGACCGCGTAGCCAGGAGAGCGCGGCCGTCATCGCCTCGTGTGGTTAGAGACTGGTCACGCCCTCCGGATCGGCCGACGCGAGCGCCGCGGCGCGCTCGGCCTTCGGCGGATAGATCCAGACGGTGTTGATCTCCTGCTTGGTCTTCTTGGCGACGTCGCCGACCAGCTCGACCTTGCGCTCCCAGCCGCGCGTGAACACCGCGCCGGCTTCGCCGAGATCGAGGCAGGTGACGTAGGCCTTCTGGTGATACGGCCTGGTCGGAACGCCCAGCAGCTCGGCGGCGGCGTTGTTGCCGGCAAAGGCTCCCATGCGCGTGGCGTGCTGGCACGACATCAGCGCGTAATTGCCCTCGTCGTCGCATGCGGCGCGCGCAGCATCGCCGGTGGCGAAGACGCCGGCGACGACAGGCACGCGCAGATCGCGGTCCACCAGCAGGCGGCCGAAATTGTCGTGCTCGGCGGGAATCTGCGCGGTCAATGGCGCGGCGCGGATGCCGGCCGCCCAGACCACCGTCTCGGTTTCGATATGTTCGCCGGTCGATAGCGTCACGCCGGATTTGTCGAGCGAGACGACGCCGGCCCCGAGCCGCATCTCGACGCCGAGCTTGCGCAACGCATCCTCGATGAGCGGGCGGGGGTTTTCGCCCATGTCGGGCGCGATCGCGCTGTTGCGCTCGACGATGATGACGCGCGTCCTGGAGTCCTTGCCGAAGATGTTGCGCAGGCGCGCGGGCAGCTCGGTTGCCGCCTCGATGCCGGTGAAGCCGCCGCCGGCAACGACGACCGTGTCGCGTCCGTTCACGGCCGGCCGGTCGGCCAGACCGTGCAGATGCTTGTCGAGTGCGATCGCGTCATCGAGCGAGTCGACGCTGAAGCCGTGCTCGGCAAGGCCGGGAATGTTGGGGCGGAACAGCCGGCTGCCGGTGGCGATCACGAGGCGGTCGTAGGACAGTGTCGTGCGCGTGCCCCTGGGAGTGGCGATCTGCACCATCCGCGCCTTGGTGTCGATCGTCTCGGCGCTGCCCTGGATGTAGTCGACGTCGATCGCCCTGAGGACATCGAGCAGCGGTGCCGTCAGGGTTTCCGGCTTCGGCTCGTAGAGCCGCGGGCGGACCACCAGCGTCGGCTCCGGTGCGATCAGGGCGATTTCGAGATCGTCAGGCGAAACGCCCTGGATGTCGCGCAGGCGGGCCGAGGAGAGGGCGGCGTACATGCCGGCGAAGCCGGCGCCAATGATGAGCAGTCGCATGTGGTTGACTCCTGGGGTTAGTACTCGGGACGTGCGCGCGTCATCGCCGCCGCCTTGTGTGGGCAGAGCCTGTGCGATCGACGATGACGCGACGAGGTGAAACGGAGACCGCCGGACCCTTACGGCGCGGTGCAGTTCGGCAGTGAGGACAGCAGCGCAGGGCCATCACATGCCGCCGGGCAGCTTCTCGGGCCCGATGTCCAGCCGCGCAGAGCTGCCGGCACCATCGGTTTTCTGGGCCAACCCTGATTGATCAGGATTGACGTCGCGGGATTGGCGTTTTGCGTCGCTTGTAAGGTCGCTTCTTCGGCTGTCGGCTGGGTGAAGCGTACGGTCAGCGAGAGCCCATACAGCAGCGCCGACGTGATGGCTTTCCGTCGCGGTGCGATTGCAAGGTGTTTCCAGTCCATCGTTGGTCTCCGTCCGCGTCGTGCGATGCCAAGATGTTTAGCGAACCAGATATCCGACTGCCCCAGAGCGATTGCCGTCCCTGTCGAGAGATTGCTGCTAACGCATGCGCCTGCGCCAATCGCTCGGCGTTTCACCCGTCAGCTTCTTGAAGGCCGCGGCGAAGGCGGTCTGCGAGGAATAGCCAAGCGCTGCGGCAACCGAGACGACCGATTCGTCGCTCTCCCGCAGCATGTTCATGGCCTGCTCGAGCCTGTGCTGGCGCAGCCAGGCATGCGGCGAGAGCCCGGTGCTCTCCTTGAAGGCACGGCAGAAGTGAAAGCGCGAGAGGCCGGCATCGGAAGCCAGCGCATCGAGCGAGATGTCCGCATCGCGGTCCGAGCGCAACCGTTCGATCGCACGGAGCAGGACCTTCGGCGACAGCCCGCCCATGGTCTGTTGAAAATTGGTTGGCGAACCGGTGTGGGCAACCAGCAGGCGGGTGGCCAGAAGATCCGTCAGTTGATGACGGAACAACGTATCCAGGGCTCCGTTGCCCCCCAGCGCATCCGCTGCACTCAAGAGCAGTCTGGACGTGATGGGATCGGGATGCGCCGTCCGCTCCAGCAGGTCGGCCGGTTTTGCGGTCCCGGCTTCGTCGGCAACGCGCTTCAGTGTTGCATTCGGAAGATAGAGCTGGACCACATCGACAGGCTTCGGAATATCCCATCGGGAGCTCGATCCTTCCGGAATGATGATCACCGCTCCAGGACGAAACGTGCCGATCGCAACCGATTTTCCCGACCGCCGCTCCATACGCTGCATCATGCCGTTGTACGCCATGATCACATGGTGGCTCATGGGCTCGACGACGTCGTGCAATGGATCATGTTTCCAGTGGGCGATGCCGGCGCCGGAGGAATCCAATGCCATGCGAGCCGGTTCGGTCCTGAGCACCCGCGCCATCTCTGCGTCGGCGGCCCGCCGTTCGGAGGTCGAGCCATCGTCCGGCTGTGCGCCGGGTGCGGACGGCACGCCGTTGTGCGAGGGATTGCGCATGAGTGTGCTGCTCTCGATCATTGGGTGGCTCCTCCTGATCGCATCGAGCTTCGGATCAGGTGCCCGTATTTGTACGGGTCGGCGCACGTTCTAGGCGGCGCAAACTCCCAGCGTCTTTCCTGAAGCGGCCATGCTTTGTCCGATCCTGCTCCGGGCAGGCGCGCGTTTTCGAGAATGCACGACGGGCGGCGCTGAGTTGCCTGGGTCTTGAACGGAGGTTTTGTGAAAGACGTTTTATGACAAAAGGTGCGAGGCCTTCACATGGCTATCGCTCTAACCCGCAAATCCGGCATTGGGGATGACCATCCCGTTGATTCACCGCGCCTCGTCCAGCGCGCAGGTCACCGTGCAGACGACGCCGCGCGGCAGGAAATCGACGGTTGCCTCGCCGCCGAGCTGGTCGCGGGCGCTGCGCTCGATCAGGCGCGAGCCGAAGCCGCGCCGCACCGGCGCCGTCACCGGCGGTCCGCCGATCTCGCTCCAGATCAGCCGCAGGCGCGGCTTCGGTGTGTCCGCGATGACTTCCCAGTCCAGCGTCACCCGGCCGGTCTCATTGGACAGCGCGCCATATTTCGCGGCGTTGGTGGCGATCTCGTGCACGATCATCGACAGCACCACGGCAAGTCGCGGCGACAGCGGCACCGCGGGGCCGTCCATCCGGATGCGCTCGGGCGCATTGAGCAGGAACGGCTGGAGCGCGCGCGTGATCACCTCCTTCAGTTCCGAGCCGGCCCATTTCTCCTGGCTGAGCAGATTGTGCGCCTCGGCGAGCGCGCCGAGGCGGCCCTCGAACTTGGCCCGCTCCTCGCGGCTCGCGCTGCGGAAGGTCTGCACCGCGATCGCCTGCATCAGGGCCAGCGTGTTCTTGACGCGGTGGTTGAGCTCCTCGATCAGCAGATCGTGCAGCATCTCGCCGCGTGCGATCGTCGTCGCCATGCGGACAGCAAAGGTGAGGCCGGTGAGCAGCAGGATGCCGCCGATCAGGCTGGTGACGGCGATGTTGCGCCAGAGCGGGGCGATCAGTGAACTCTCGGCGACGCCGGCAGCCACGGTCCAGCCGGTCAGCCCCGAACGGGTGTAGGCGGCGGCGAGCGCGACGCCGTCGAGCGACACGGTCGGAAGCGCCGCCTCGTCGCTGCGGAACATCTCGGCGTAGAGCGACGGCGACGCGCGTTTGCCGAATGTCTCGCTGGGGTTCGGCGCGCGCGCGAACACGGTGCCCTTGGCATCGAGCAGGCTTACCGTCCATTGCCGGTCCGGGCGCTGCTTCTCCACCAGATCCTGAAAGATGCTGATCGGCGGGCTGAAGCAGAGGTCGTAGATCACCTCGCCGTTGCGAAACACCGGCACTTCGACGGTGAGAACCTGCCGCCCGTTGAGCGCGCCGGTGAACAGGTCGGAATATTGCGGCGCCCTGGTCGCAAACACCTTCTCGACGATCTCCAGATTGCCGCGCGGCGGCAGGCTCGCGGTGTCCTCCGTCGCCGAGGAGAACAGCAGCTGGCCCTTGCGGTCGGAGATCAGCACCAGGCCGCCCTTGCCATACTGGTCGAGGAAGCCGAGCGCGATGCGGCGAAAGTTCGGGAAGTCGTCGTTGCGCAGCGAGTTCGTCAGTGCGAGCACCTGCAAGCCGCCGGTCATCCGCTGCACCTCGGAATCCAGCACCAGGCGCATGCTGCGCACGTTCTCCAGCACGCGGCGCGTCGCGTCGCTGCGGTCCTGCTTGTAGTTGTAGACGGCAATGCCAACGGCGAAGACGATCAGCGGCAACATCGTCCCCGTGACCAGGAGAGCGAGCCGGACCGGAAGGGTGAACCTGGACAAACGTGGGCGTCCCGATTCCAGCGCGACGGCGCCGGATTATGATTTTATCAGACCATACGGTCAGGACGTGCGCCGCGCCATGATTTTTGCATTCAGCGAGCAGACCAGACGGAATCTTTGCAGCGCGGCCGCAGGTGTCTGCCGGTCAGCTCATGCCGATTGCGGCCAGCAACAGGCAGATGGCGTAGATGGCCGCCAGGCTGACACCGGCGATCCGGGCCTCTCGATGCGATGTCATCGTCAACTCCGGGAGGAGGCCGTCCTTGATGCGGCCCCCTCCATCACGTCTTGTCAGTCGATTTCCTGGACGACCGTCCGGGAGCCCGGATCCACCAACATCACGCGCTCGCCGGAATAGACGTAGCGGTACTTGGTGAGCGCGGGCCCCCAGTCGGCAGGAACCGCCTCGAGCTCGACATCGCTCGGCACCGTCGCGCCGACGATGATCTTCTCCTTCGTCGTCACGGGGCGAACGCGATGTTCGGTGATGTAGGATTTGATCCTAGTCCGGTATTCCGGCTCGATCTGAACGGCGGCCGCGTGCCCGGTTCCGGTGGTCGTCACCACGGTGGACTGCGCGAACGCGCCAGTCGAGATCATCACCGCCGCGGCGGAAAGCAGAAACAGCTTCTTCATCTTGTTCTCCTCGTTGGAATAAGTGCGGCGTCAACATCCCACTGCGGACGGCGTTCCTCTTGCTTAGGAACAAATTGCCATTTGTTCCCGTTCAAGAATCGGCCGGGCGGAAACGTCCGGCGATTGGAGGAGGATAAAATGAAGCTGAAGATCGCAACTGCAGCATTGATGGTTGCTGCATTGTCCCTGCCGGCGTTCGCGGCCGACGAGTTCTACGTCGTCCAGGACGTCAAGACGAAGAAGTGCACCGTTGTCGACAAGAAGCCCACGGACACGTCGATGACCGTCGTCAGTCCGTCGGGCACGATCTACAAGTCGCGCACCGAAGCCGAGAGCGGCATGAAGACCGTCAAGGTCTGCACGTCAAACTGAGGAGGATGGCAAACGGCGGTGCGTGTCGCTGTTCCTGCCGCGCCTGATCGTGCCGGAGATGCTCAAATGAGCGTCTGATATTGAGATTCCGCGGCCGACGGCCGCGGAATCGATTCAAGCGGTTACAGATTGCTCTCGGTGATCGCGGCATACACCATGCTGCGCAGCTCGCGCCGGAGCGGGTAGGCGCTCGACGGCAGCACCTGCGTCATGAAGATGGTGATCAATTCCTCGGCCGGGTCGATCCAGAACGAGGTCGTCGCCGCGCCGCCCCAATTGTATTCGCCGGGGCTGCCGGCGATCAGCGTCTCGGCCGGGCGCATCGTCACGGCAAAGCCGAGGCCGAAGCCGATGCCGTTATAGGTGGCTTCGGAGAACAGCGAGCGCGATACCTCGGGGAGGAAGCGGCCGCCCGGAATGTGGTTGGTCGCCATCAGTGCCAGCGTCTTCGGCCCGATCAGCCTGACGCCGCCGAGCTCGCCGCCGTTGAGCAGCGCGCGGCAGAAGGTGAGATAGTCCGCGGCTGTCGAGCACAGGCCGCCGCCGCCGGATATGAAGGAGGGCGGGGACAGGAACGAGCTCGTCGCCGGATCGTCCTGGAGCGTCAGGCCCTCGCGGCGCTGGCCGGCATGGAAGGTCATGCCGCCGCCCGGGTCCGCCGAATAGCAGGCAGCGAAGCGATGGGCCTTCGAGGCCGGCACGTGGAAATCGGTGTCGGTCATGCCGAGCGGATCGAGAATGCGTGTTTTCAGGAACTGCTCGAACGGCATGCCGGAAATCTTGCCGACGAGGTAGCCCAGCACGTCGGTCGCGACCGAGTAGTTCCAGGCCTCACCCGGCGAGAACTCCAGCGGGATCTTCGCGAGCGCCTCGATCATGGTCTGGAGCGTGCCTGACTTCTCGACCTCGCCGATCTTCTCGGCGCGATAGGCGGCATCGACATTGGAGCGCTGCTGGAAGCCGTAAGTCAGCCCGGAGGTGTGGCGCAGCAGGTCGACGATCAGCATCGGCCGGGACGGCGGCCGGGTCAGGAAGGCCGGCGCGGTGCCGGCAACGAACACGCCGAGATCCTTCCATTCCGGTATGTACTTGGCGACGGGCTCGTCGATCGCGACGAGGCCTTCCTCGACCAGCATCATGAAAGCGACGCTGGTGAGCGGCTTGGTCATGGAATAGATGCGGTAGATGGTGTCGTCCTTGACCGGCACCTTGCGCTCGACATCGGCCAGGCCCTGGACCGAGCTGTGCGCGATCTTGCCGCGGCGATAAACCAGAAGCTGGGTGCCCGGGAAGCGGCCGGCATCGATGTACCGGTTCTTCAGGTGCGCATCGACGCGGTCGAGCGCGGCCTTGGACATGCCGACGGATTCGGGCGAGGCGGGGGTGGGGGCGAGCATCAGTTCCTCCGGGGCAGTTTCTCGACAAGGTGATAGCCAAATGGCAGCCCCATTCCAAGCCGGTTGCGCTTAACGCGGGCTGGCCGGGTGGTGTAGTGTCCGGCCTGGAACGCTTCCAGGGAGCCCGCCCGGGCCAACGAGAAAAATGCAAGGCAACGCACCATGACCCAGTTCAACGAGACCGAACTCACCGCAGCCGTGGTCGAAAGCTTCGACAAGACGCCGAACCCGCGGGCGAAATTCCTGCTCCAGGAACTGGTGAAGTCGCTGCACGATTACGTGAGCAAGACCGGTCTTACCTTCGAGGAATGGGAATACGCTATCGATTTCCTGACCCGCACCGGTCATAAATGCACCGACACCCGCCAGGAGTTCATCCTGCTCTCCGACGTGCTCGGCGTCTCCATGCTGGTGGACGCGGTCAACCACAGGGATCGCGAGGGCGCCACCCAGACCACGGTGCTCGGCCCGTTCTATGTCGGCGAGCACAAAGTGACCGCGCACGGCACCGACATCTCGCCGAACAATCAAACCGGCGAGCGGATGTTCGTGCAGAGCCGCGTCACCGACCTCAAGGGCAAGCCGCTTGCGGGCGTTCCCGTCGACGTCTGGCATGCCGACGACGACGGCTTCTACGATTCACAGAAGCCGAACTATGACGAGGTCGGCGCCTCGGCGCGGGCGCGTTTCATCACGGACAGCGACGGCCGCTTCTTCTTCCGCACCATTTTGCCGTGCAGCTACCCGATCCCGACCGATGGCCCCGTCGGCGAGATGATCGTGCAGACCAACCGCCATCCGATGCGCCCGGCGCATGTGCACTTCCTCGTCAACGCGAAGGGCTATGAGCCGCTGATCACGCATGTCTTCATGGACGGCGACAAATATCTCGATTCCGACGTGGTGTTCGGCGTCAAGGATGATCTCGTCGCCAAGGTCGAGCCGCGCAACGACCTCGAGATGCCCGACGGCACCAAGGCGAGCGGGCAGTGGCATCTGATGACCTACGAATTCCACCTCAAGCCCGGCGGCGGCATGGCGCCGAAGCCGCTGGGGGTGAAGGCGGCGGAGCCGGCCTGAACCGACCTTGTCCGGCTATCGCAGCCGAAGCACCGCGAGCAGCGCGATGACCGTGCAGGCCAGGATCGCCGTGGTCAGCTTCCAGAACAGCAGCGGGTTGCGCTCCAGAAGCGGCGTGGTCCGCGTGGCGAGATAGGCCGGATTGGGATTCCTGAGCTCAAAGACGAATTCAGAGAGGTCCTCGTGGCGCTTGTAGGGATCGGGATGCAGCGCCTTCCTGAGCGCGCCGTCGATCCAGCCCGGGATGCCGCGCTCGGCATCGATGGCCGGGCGATATCTCAACTTCCACGCGTCCGATCGTCCCCGGATTTTGGCGAGCTGGGCGCCGTAGGGGAGATGTCCGGTGAGCATATGGTAGCAAATGGCGGCCAGCGAAAACATGTCGGACCGCGGCGATCCCCCCTCGCCGAGGAAATATTCCGGGGCCGTGTACTGGACCGTGCCGAGAATTTCCTCGTCCGCCGATTTCGGCGCCGCCTCGGCGACGCCGGCGACCCTGACCGATCCGAAGTCGATGATCTTCGCAGTGCCGGTCTTGTCGATCAGGACATTGTCGGGCCTGAGGTCCTGGTGCAGCATCTCCATGCGATGGAAGGCGCGAAGCCCCGTGGCGATCTGCTCGACGATCCCTCGGACCGTCTCCAGATCGGGGCGTGGGTTGTCCAGCATCCACTGCCTCAGGGTCTGGCCCTCGATGAACTCGGTCGCGACGTAGAGGTAGCTGCGCCGCCGCGACTGTGACATCGGCTTGAGCACGTGCGGACTGTCGATGCGGCGTGCGATCCACTCCTCCATCAGGAAGCGCTTGAGATAGGCCGCATTGTCGCGCAGGTCGATCGACGGCAGCTTGAGCGCGACCGGCTCCTCGGTCTCCGCATCGACCGCAAGGTAGATGTGACTGCGGCTGCTGCCGTGGATCTCGCGGACGATCCTGTAACCGTCGAACATCGCCCGTGGCTCGGGCAGCGCAGGAAGCGGCAGCTGTGACGTCTGATTGAAGATGCCGGCCGAGTCGCGCTGCGGCACTGCGTCAACGCGGAGGATCTGGACGGTGATGTTGTCGTCGCTGCCGCGCCGGTACGCTTCGTCGACGATCGCCTTCGCGGCCCCGTCGAGCTCGGCTGCATGCTCGGCGATAGCGCTCGTGATGAAACGCTGGTCGACGAATTCGTAGGCGCCGTCGGTTGCGAGGACGAAGGTGTCGCCCGCCTCGATCTCGACCGTCTGGTAGTCGATCTCGAGCTGCGGGTTGATGCCGAGCGCGCGGCCGAGATAGGTCTGCTCCGACGACACGATGATGCGGTGATCGTCGGTCAGCTGCTCGAGCGCCTTGCCGGCGACGCGGTAGATGCGGCAGTCGCCGACATGGAAGATGTGCGCGGTGGTCGCCTTGATGACCATGGCGCTGAGGGTGCAGACATAGCCCTTGTCGCGGTCATAGGCATATTGGCTCTTGCGCGTCTGCGCGTGCAGCCAGGAATTGGTTGCGTCCAGCACGCGGCGGGCGGAGGTCTTCACCGTCCAGGATTCCGGCGTGCAGTAATAGTCCATCAGGAAGCTCTTGACCGCCGACTCGCTGGCGATCTGGCTCACCGTGCTGCTGGAGATGCCGTCGGCGAGAACCGCCGCGATGCCCTTCAGGCTGAGCAGCGGCTCCTCCGGAATCAGGATGCCGTGAAAATCCTGGTTGACGGGCTTGCGACCCCTGTCGGAGTGCTGGCCGATCGAAATCAGGAGTCCGCGGGTCATCGTCATCACCGGCAAAGGAGAGCCTCACCCTGCTCGGGCGAGGCTCCCCTGTCGAGACGTTGTTTGATCAGGCCGCGACGCGGGACGGCGTGGTCTTGCCGGCCTGGCGCTTCGGCTGGGTCATGACGTGCGTGGCGTAGAGCGTCATGCCGGTGAAGGCGAGGCCGCCCACGAGGTTGCCGAGCACGGTCGGGATCTCGTTCCAGATCAGATAGTCCATGATCGAGAACTTCGCGTGCAGCATCAGGCCCGACGGGAACAGGAACATGTTCACGACGGAGTGCTCGAACACCATGTAGAAGAACACCAGGATCGGCATCCACATCGCGATGACCTTGCCGGGCACCGAGGTCGAGATCATGGCGCCGACGACGCCGGTCGAGACCATCCAGTTGCAGAGCATGCCGCGCAGGAACAATGTCGCCATGCCGGCCGCGCCATGCGCGGCATAGCCGAGCGTTCGGCCCTCGCCGATATTGCCGATGGCCGTGCCTATCTTGTCGGGGTCTTGCGTGAAGCCGAAGGTCGTGACGAAGGCCATCATGAAGGCCACGGTGAAGGCGCCGGCGAAATTGCCGACGAAGACGAGGCCCCAGTTGCGCAGCACGCCGCCAAAGGTGACGCCCGGGCGCTTGTCGATGAGGGCGAGCGGCGAGAGCACGAACACACCGGTCAGCAGGTCGAAGCCGAGCAGGTACAGCATGACGAAGCCGACCGGGAACAGCAGCGCCCCGACCAGCGGCTGGCCGGTGTTCACGTTGATGGTGACGGCAAACCAGGCCGCCAGCGCGAGGATGGCGCCGGCCATATAGGCCCGGATGATGGTATCCCGGGTGGACATGAAGATCTTGGACTCGCCCGCATCCACCATCTTGGTGACGAATTCCGAAGGCGCGAGATACGACATCAATGGTTCCTTTTGCTTCGTAAGTGAGATCGACACGCCCCCAAAGAGAGCGCGGCTGAACATCTTGGGCCGTGCGGACGGTTCTGCCGCGCACGAGGGCTATGGAGGTCTGGAAGCCTTGGGAATCGCGTCACGAGGACTGAGCCGAGAAGGGCCGCGAAGCAGTTGAGCTTCCGGTTTGCAGCCGCCAGAGGCTGCAACAATGCGGCAAGCCGCAGTCTTCGTTGACGACAATGGAAATGCAAGTCGCGTGCCGCTTGGGCGCGATAGAAAAGGTAAGCGATTTCAATTGGATGGTACGCGCCTCGACCCGGCTTTTGCCGGCTCTGCGGCCTTTTGCTTAGGCGGCTGCATAAGATTTGTGCGGCGCACAAGAAATGAGCAGTCCGCAAATTTCGCGTGCGCAGCAAGGCTGCGACAGACTGGCGCGGTGCATCTAACGTATTGAATTTTTAGATGTTTATGAGGTGCGGCGCTTGGCATGAAGCTTGAATAGTTCCAAGCTGACGCCATTGAAGCCGTCCCGCGAGACTTCTCATCCGATTTGCTGACGCCACCCGAACGGGGGTCTCCCCGTCGTGCGTTCGCATGCGCCTTTTTCTGGCGTCACGGACGGACGGGCTGCTCGTGCGCACTGACGCAATCATTCGCAACGACGCAAAAGGACGACACCGCCTATGACCAAGCGCATTCGCCGGCCTTCGGATACTGGCCTCAGCCGCCGTCAATTGTTGAAGGCCACCGGCAGCACCGCTGCCCTTCTTGCCGCCGCCAAGCTCAATTTCCCCGCCGGTGCGTTCGCGCAGGACGCCGGCCCCGAGGTCAAGGGCGCCAAGCTCGGCTTCATCGCGCTGAGCGATGCCGGTCCGCTCTTCGTCGCCAAGGACAAGGGCCTGTTCGCCAAATACGGCATGCCCGATGTCGACGTGCAGAAGCAGGCCTCCTGGGGCACCACGCGCGACAACCTCGTGCTCGGCTCGGAAGGCAACGGCATCGACGGCGCGCATATCCTCACCCCGATGCCGTACCTGATCTCGGCCGGCAAGGTGACGCAGAACAACCAGCCGACGCCGATGTACATCCTGGCGCGGCTCAATCTCGATGCGCAGTGCATCTCCGTCGCCAAGGAATATGCCGACCTCAAGGTCGGCGCCGATGCGTCAGTGTTGAAGGCGGCGTTCGAGAAGAAAAAGGCCGAAGGCAAGTCCGCCAAGGTCGCGATGACCTTCCCCGGCGGCACACACGATCTCTGGGTCCGCTATTGGCTCGCCGCCGGCGGTATCGATCCTGACAAGGACGTCGAGACCATCACCGTGCCGCCGCCGCAGATGGTGGCCAACATGAAGGTCGGCACCATGGACGCCTTCTGCGTCGGCGAGCCCTGGCCCGGGCAGCTGGTCCACCAGGGCATCGGCTACACGGCCGTCAACACCGGCGAGATCTGGAGCAAGCATCCGGAAAAGTCGCTCGGCATGCGCGCGGCCTGGGTCGACAAGAATCCGAAGGCGGCCAAGGCGATCCTGATGGCGGTGATGGAAGCCCAGCAATGGGCCGACAAGATGGAGAACAAGGAAGAACTCGCCACCATCATGGGCAAGCGGCAGTGGATCAACTGCCCGGTCGAGGACATCGCCGATCGCGCCAAGGGCAAGTTCGACTACGGCAACGCCGGCAAGGTGGTCGAGAACTCGCCGCACATCATGAAGTACTGGCGCGATCATGCCTCCTATCCGTTCCAGAGCCATGATCTCTGGTTCATGACCGAGGACATCCGCTGGGGCAAATACGAAGCCGGCTTCGACAGCAAGGCGCTGATCGCCAAGGTCAACCGCGAGGACCTCTGGAAGGACGCGGCCAAGACGCTTGGTGTCGCAAGCTCCGACATCCCGGCCTCCACCTCGCGCGGCAAGGAGACCTTCTTCGACGGCAAGGTATTCGATCCCGAGAATCCGGCGGCCTATCTGAAGTCGCTCGCGATCAAGCGCGTCGAAGTCTGATGGAGCCCTGCGGCCGCCGCGAGGCGGCCGCATCGTCCCGGAGCCGGAGAGAGATAGCGATGAACATGCCTGCCACGAAGATTGAGGTTGAGACCGCGACACCCGCGGGAAGCGCCGCGCCCGTCGTCGCGATGACGCCGAAGCGGCCGCCGCGGAGCGAGGCCTACGCGCGCATGGCGCGCGAGACCGCCGTGCGCGTCATCCCGCCGCTCGTCGTGATCGCGCTGCTGACGCTGGTCTGGGAGCTGGTCTGCCGCCGCGCCGGCTCGGCACTGCCGCCGCCGTCGCGGGTATTCAAGGACACCAAGGAGCTGATCCTCGATCCGTTCTTCGACCATGGCGGCATCGACAAGGGTCTGTTCTGGCATCTCTCCGCCAGCCTTCAGCGCGTCGCCTTCGGCTATTCGCTCTCCGCGATCGCCGGCATCGCGCTCGGCGTGCTGGTCGGCCAGTCGGTCTGGGCGATGCGCGGGCTCGATCCGCTGTTCCAGGTCTTGCGCACCATCCCGCCGCTCGCCTGGCTGCCGCTCTCGCTCGCGGCGTTCCGTGACGGCCAGCCCTCGGCGATCTTCGTCATCTTCATCACCTCGATCTGGCCGATCATCATCAACACCGCGGTCGGCATCCGCAACATCCCGCAGGACTACCGCAACGTCGCGGCCGTCGTGCAGCTCAATCCGCTGGAGTTCTTCGGCAAGGTCATGATCCCGGCGGCCGCACCCTACATCTTCACCGGCCTGCGCATCGGCATCGGTCTGTCGTGGCTCGCCATCGTCGCCGCCGAAATGCTGATCGGCGGCGTCGGCATCGGCTTCTTCATCTGGGACGCCTGGAACTCCTCGCACATTAGCGAGATCATCCTGGCGCTGATCTATGTCGGCATCGTCGGCTTCGTGCTCGATCGCCTGATCGCCGGCCTCGGCAAGATCGTCACCCGCGGCACCGCGACGAACTGAGGGGAGGGACACATGACCGCCTATCTGAAGCTCGACCACATCGACAAGGTTTTTACCCGCGGCGCCGCCACCACGGAGGTCCTGAAGGACATCAGCCTGACGATCGAGAAAGGGCAATACGTCTCGATCATCGGCCATTCCGGCTGCGGCAAGTCGACCCTGCTCAACATCATCGCAGGGCTGACCAACGCCTCGACCGGCGGCGTGCTGCTCGAGAACCGCGAGGTCAACTCGCCGGGGCCCGATCGCGCCGTGGTGTTCCAGAACCACAGCCTGCTGCCCTGGCTCACAGTCTACGAGAACGTCAGGCTCGGCGTCGACAAGGTCTTCGCCAAGACCAAGACGCGGGCCGAACGCGACGCCTGGGTGATGCACAATCTCAATCTCGTGCAGATGGCGCACGCCAAGGACAAGCGTCCTTCCGAAATCTCCGGCGGCATGAAGCAGCGCGTCGGCATCGCGCGGGCGCTGGCGATGGAACCGAAAGTGCTGCTGCTCGATGAGCCGTTCGGCGCGCTCGACGCGCTCACCCGCGCGCATCTGCAGGACTCGGTGATGGCGCTGCACCAGAAGCTCGGCAACACCATCCTGATGATCACCCACGACGTCGACGAGGCCGTGCTCCTGTCCGACCGTATCGTGATGATGACGAACGGGCCGAGCGCGCGCATCGGTGAGGTGCTGGAGGTGCCGCTGGCGCGTCCCCGCAAGCGGCTCGAGCTCGCCACCAGCACCACCTATCTGAAGTGCCGGCAGCGCGTGCTCGAATTCCTCTATGAGCGTCATCGCTTCGTCGAGGCCGCGTAAACGCGGCGTTAACGCACGATGCGTCTCGCCTAATTTTGAGACATCAAGCTCAATCCTTGTGCGGCGCACAGGGATTGAGCGAATCGCAAAATTTGCGTGCGAAATTGCCCTGCAAAAATTTCGGGCAATTCGAACAAGCCACTGAATTCCCTGTATTTCCCGAACGCGCGCAATTGGCACGGAAATTGAAACGTGTTTGCGCGACGCCAACGACGACGTCCCTCAACATCATCAATCAGCATCGTGAACTCGCCACCGGGGTGAAGCCTCGGAGCGCGCCTCCGTGGCCGGAGGCAGAGCCTGCAACGACGCAGCGGTGAGCCTAGAAGGGATACTCAATGACGAAGAATCCGACCTGGATTTCAGACTGGCGCCCCGAGGATGAGGCGTTCTGGAATGCGACTGGCAAGACTATCGCGCGACGCAACCTGATCTGGTCGATCGTGGCCGAGCATATCGGCTTCTCGGTCTGGCTGATCTGGAGCATCGTCACCACCAAGCTGCCGCAGGCAGGCTTCCATTACACCACCGACCAGCTGTTCCAGCTCGTCGCGGTGCCGGGCCTGATCGGCGCCTTGATGCGCTTTCCCTACACATTCGCGGTGACGACGTTCGGCGGTCGCAACTGGACCATTTTCAGCGCGGCCATCCTGTTCATTCCGACGTTGTCGCTCGCCTGGTTCGTCAGCCAGCCCGACACGCCGTTCTGGCTGATGCTGCTGATCGCCTCGACTGCCGGTCTCGGCGGCGGCAATTTCGCCTCCAGCATGACAAACATCTCCTTCTTCTTCCCGGACAGGATGAAGGGATGGGCGCTGGGCCTCAACGCGGCCGGCGGTAATATCGGCGTCTCCAGCGTGCAGCTCCTGACCCCGATCCTGATGACGCTCGCCGTCATCAACCTGTTCCAGGCAACCCCCGTCGACGGCGTGTTCCTTCAGAACGCCGGCCTGATGTGGGTGCTGCCGATCGCGATCGCGGTGTTCGGCGCGGTGTTCTTCATGAACAACCTGACCACGGCCAAGTCGTCGATCAGCAATCAGCTGGCGGTGGTCAAGCGCAAGCATACCTGGATCATGGCGTACCTCTATATCGGCACGTTCGGATCCTTCATCGGCTACTCCGCGGCGTTTCCGCTGCTGATCAAGACGCAGTTTCCGTCGGTGACGATCGCGATCGCGTTCCTCGGGCCTCTCGTTGGTTCGCTGTCGCGCCCGTTCGGCGGCTGGCTGGCCGACAGGATCGGCGGCTCGGTCATCACCTTCTGGAACTTCATCGTGATGGCGGGCGCCACCGTCGGCGTGCTCTATTTCGTCGGGCAGAAGGATTTCATCGGCTTCCTGTCGATGTTCCTGATCCTGTTCGTGACGACGGGCATCGGCAACGGCTCGACCTACCGCATGATCCCCTCGATCTTCCGCGAGCAGAACCTGTTCAAGGTGCGCGGCAAGGGCGATGCGGCGCGCGCAGCCGCCCTGAAGACGGCGAGCATCGAGAGCGGTGCGGCGGTTGGCTTCATCGGCGCGGTCGGCGCGGTCGGCGGCTATCTGATCCCGAGCGGTTTCGGCAAGTCGATCGCCATGACCGGCGGGCCGCAGCTTGCGCTCGCGATCTATCTCGCCTTCTACGCCTCCTGCCTCGGCCTGACCTGGTGGTTCTACCTGCGTCGCAGCCCGCAGCGTGAAGGCGCGCCAAGCCTCGCCGAAGCTCGCGTTTAGAGACTTGGTACGAATCTCGCTTCTCCCCGTACGCGGGGAGAAGACTCTCTGATGACGTTTGACCCATGAACCTTGTTCGCAACGACGCGGACAAAGGCAGACCGAAACAGACAGGAGAACATCATGACGCCCGAACAGATTACCCTCGTCCAGCAGAGCTTCGCCAAGGTCGCGCCGATTTCGGAGACTGCCGCGGTGCTGTTCTACGATCGCCTGTTCGAGGTGGCGCCGTCCGTACGCGCGATGTTTCCCGAGGACATGACCGAGCAGCGCAAGAAGCTGATGGGCATGCTCGCCGCCGTCGTCGGCGGCCTGTCGAACCTGGACTCGATTCTTCCCGCGGCGTCGGCGCTCGCCAAGCGCCACGTCGCCTACGGCGCCAAGGCCGAGCACTATCCCGTGGTCGGCGCGACCTTGCTGTGGACCCTGGAGAAGGGTCTCGGCGAGGCCTGGACGCCCGAACTCGCCACGGCCTGGACCGACGCCTACGGGGTGCTGTCCGGCTACATGATTTCCGAGGCCTATGGCGCTCAGGCGCAGGCCGCCGAATAGGAGATGCCTTGTGAGTGAACCGCTGGTCATCGTCGGTAACGGTATGGCGGCCGCGCGTCTGGTCGACGAGCTCGCCAAGACTTCGCTTGGTCGCTACGCGGTTGCCGTTATCGGCGATGAACCGAGGCTCGCTTACAACCGCGTGCTGCTCTCCTCCGTGCTGGCCGGCGAGACCGGCTCGCACGAGATCGAGCTGCGGCCGGCCGACTGGTGGCGCCATCGCGGCGTCACCGTGCGCTACGGCTACCGCGTCACCGAGATCGACACCGGCCGCCGCGAGCTCAAGATCGAGGGTGAGGAGAGCATGGAATATTCCAAGCTCGTGCTCGCCACGGGATCGACGCCGCTGCGGCTCAACGTGCCGGGCGCCGATCTCGCCGGCGTGCACACGTTCCGCGACACGCGCGACGTCGACCTGCTGCTGACGCTTGCGGCGGCGAAGAAGCGCGTCGTCGTGGTCGGCGGCGGTCTGCTCGGGTTGGAGGCGGCCTATGGACTTGCCAAGGCCGGCGCCCCGGTGACGCTGCTGCATCTGATGGACCGGCTGATGGAGCGCCAGCTCGATGGGCCGGCCGCCGATCTGCTCAAGACGCTGGTCGAGCGCAAGGGCATCCGCATCCTGCTCAATGCCAGCACGAAGTGCATCCATGGCGACGGCCACGTCGAAGCCGTCGAACTCGCTGACGGCAGCTGCATCGAGGCCGATGCGGTGATCTTTGCCGCCGGCATCAGGCCCAATGTCGCGCTGGCCAAGGACGCCGGTATCGCGGTCAACCGCGGCATCGTGGTCAACGACGTCATGCAGACGGCGTCACCCGACATCTTCGCGCTCGGCGAATGCGCCGAGCATCGCGGCACCTGCTATGGCCTGGTCGAGCCGGCCTATGAGCAGGCGCGCGTGCTGGCGCGGCATCTCGCCGGCCGGCCCGCCGCCTATCAGGGCAGCGTGGTCTCGACCAATCTGAAGGTCTCGGGCGTCAGCGTGTTCTCCGCCGGCGACTTCATGGGCGGGGAGGGCAGCGAGAGCCTCGTGCTGTCAGACCGCAGGCGCGGCACCTACAAGAAGCTCGTCATCGCCGACGGCCGGCTCACCGGCGCTGTGCTGATCGGCGATACCGTCGATGCGCTCTGGTACCTCGAGCTGATCCGCAACCGCGACAAGGTGGCGGCGATCCGTACCGACATGATGTTCGGCCGCGCGCTCGCGCGTCCTTCCAAGGCGGCTTGACAAGGCAGCTCGATATGACGGCGATCGACCCGAAGCTCCGGACCACCAAGACCACCTGCCCCTATTGCGGCGTCGGCTGCGGCGTGCTCGCAACGCCGGACGGCAAGGGCGGCGCGGCGATCGCCGGCGACCCCGATCATCCCGCCAATTTCGGCCGGCTGTGCTCCAAGGGCTCGGCGCTCGGTGAGACCGTCGGGCTGGAGGGCCGGCTGCTTTACCCGATGATCCGCTGCAAGGGCGTGCTGGAGCGCGTTGCCTGGAGCGATGCGCTCGACCACGTCGCCCACCGCATGCAGCACATCGCGGCGCGCGACGGTGCCGACGCGGTCGCGTTCTATCTCTCCGGCCAGCTCCTGACCGAGGATTACTATGTCGCCAACAAGCTGATGAAGGGCTTTGTCGGCACCGCCAATGTCGACACCAATTCGCGGCTCTGCATGTCGTCCTCGGTCGCCGGCCATCGCCGCGCCTTCGGCGCCGACACCGTGCCCGGCTGCTACGAGGATCTCGACCAGGCCGACCTACTGGTCTTCGTCGGCTCGAACGCGGCGTGGTGTCACCCCGTGCTGTTCCAGCGCATGCTGACGAACAGGCAGGAGCGCGGCGCCCGCATGATCGTGATCGACCCGCGCCGCACCGACACCGCGAGCGACGTCGATCTGTTCCTGGGGCTGAAGCCCGGCACCGACACCGCCTTGTTCTCGGGCCTGTTCGTCCATCTCGCCGACAGCGGCGCGCTGGACCAGGCCTACATCGCGAGCAACACGTCGGGCTTCGACGACGCGTTGGTGCGCGCGCGCAACATCGCCGGCAGCGTCACTGCGACCGCGCTGGCCACAGGCCTCTCCGAGCAGGACGTCGCGACCTTCTTCAAGATGTTCCGTGACACGCCGCGCGTCGTCACGCTCTATTCGCAAGGGGTCAACCAGTCGGCGCAGGGCACCGACAAGGTCAACGCGATCCTCAACTGCCATCTCGCCACGGGCCGCATCGGCAAGCCGGGCGCCTCGCCGTTCTCGCTCACCGGCCAGCCCAACGCGATGGGCGGCCGCGAGGTCGGCGGCCTCGCCAATCAGCTCGCCGCGCACATGAATTTCACGCCGCCGGACATCGACCGTGTCAGGCGGTTCTGGAAGGCACCGCGCATCGCTACCCATGAGGGGCTGAAGGCGGTGCAGCTGTTCGAGGCGATCAACCGCGGCGAAGTCAAGGCGCTGTGGGTGATGGGCACCAACCCCGCGGTGTCGCTGCCCGACGCGGACTTCGTGCGCGAGGCGCTGAAGAAGCTCGAGCTGTTCGTGGTCTCCGAGAACGTGCTCTCCAACGACACGGTCGAAGCCGGCCCGCACGTGCTGCTGCCCGCGCTCGCCTGGGGCGAGAAGTCGGGTACGGTGACCAACTCCGAACGACGCATCTCGCGCCAGCGCTCGTTCCTGCCGGCGCCGGGCGAGGCGCGGCCGGACTGGTGGATTCTCAGCGAGACCGCCAAACGTCTCGGCTTCGGCGACAGTTTTGACTACAAATCCGCCGCCGATATTTTCCGCGAGCACGCGGCGCTTTCGGCGTTCGAGAACGATGGCAGCCGCGATTTCGACATCGGCGCGTTGACCTCGCTATCGAACGAGGCCTTCGACGCCTTGAAGCCCGTGCAGTGGCCGGTGCGCGAAGGCGGGGCGCCCGGCGAGCGCTTCTTCGCGAGCGGTGGTTTCTTCACCAATGACGGCAAAGGCCGTTTCGTCGCGCCGGAGGTGCCGGCGCTGCGTAGCGAGACCGGCGCGTCGCGCCCCTTGCGGCTCAACACCGGGCGCATCCGCGACCAGTGGCACACCATGACGCGCACGGGCCTCAGCCAGCGCCTGGGCGCGCATCTGCCCGAGCCGTTCGTCGAGGTCCATCCCGACGACGCCGGCAAATTCGGCATCGCCCATGACGGCTACGCCCGCATCACGACCGATTACGGGCAGTGCATCCTGAAGGTGGTCGTCAGCGATCGGCCGCAGCGCGGCACGCTGTTCGTGCCGATCCACTGGAGCGCGATGAATGCCTCGCACGGCCGCGTCGGCGCGCTGGTGCAGTCCTTCACCGACCCGTTCTCGGGCCAGCCGGAATCGAAGGCGACGCCGGCCGCGATCGCGCCCTATGAATACGTCTTCCGCGGCTTCGCGCTGTCGCGCAAACAGCTCGACCTGCCGCCCAATCTGTTGTGGACGCGCGTCACGGTCAGCGGCGGCTTCGGCTATCTCTTCGCCGACAATGCCGACCTGTCGCGCTGGCCCGCCTGGCTCGAGGGTCTCGCGGGCGAGGATGTCGCCGAGTACCGCGATTTCGGCGGCGGCGTCTATCGTGCGGCCTCGTTCGCGGGCGATCGCATCGAGACCTGCCTGTTCGTCGGACCCGCCCATGATGCCGGCGACTGGGAGGTGGTGAAGAGCCTGTTCGTGGCCGATCAGGTCACCGACGACCAGCGCCGCATGCTGTTGTCCGGCAAGTCCGGCGAAGGCGCCGCCGCGACCGGCCCGATCGTCTGCGCCTGCTTCGGCGTCGGCCGCGGTACCATCTGCGATACCATCGCGAGCGGCGCGCGCACGACGGCCGAGATCGGCGCCACGCTCAAGGCTGGCACCAATTGCGGCTCCTGCATCCCCGAGCTGAAGCGCCTGATCGCGACGACGGAGGTCGCGCCAGTGAAGCAGGTGAAGATCGCCGGTGCGGCGGGTTAGCGGTCGGCTCTTTCCATCGTCATAGCGAGCGCAGCGAAACAATCCAGCGTCTCTCCGTGGAGACAGTCTGGATTGCTTCGCTGCGCTCGCAATGACGATGTTGATGCATTGCGCAAACTAGCTCCCCATCGTCGTCCTGGCGAAAGCCAGGACCCATTATCCCGGTCAGCGTGGCGAAGGCACGCTGTGGCCACCATCTACTGCAACAACACCTCCCTGTGGTAATGGGTCCTGGCTTTCGCCAGGACGACATGAATGACGAAGATCGGACCGCACATGAACACAAACCCCTTCGGCAAGACCGGTGCCAACGTCTCCGTCATCGGGCAGGGCACCTGGTATCTCGATCATGGCGATCGCAAGCGCGCGATCGCGGCGCTTCAGCGCGGGCTCGATCTCGGCATGACCCATATCGATACCGCCGAGATGTATGGCGATGCCGAGCTGGTCATTGCGGACGCGATCGCGGGTCGTCGCGACGAAGTGTTCCTCGTGTCCAAAGTGCTGCCGAGCAACGCCTCGCGCCGCGGCACCATCACGGCCTGCGAGCGTTCGCTAAAGCGGCTCAAGACCGATCGCCTCGACTGCTATCTTCTGCATTGGCGCGGCTCCTATCCGCTCGAAGACACCGTCGCTGCGTTCGAGGAACTTGTGAAGGCCGGCAAGATCAAATCCTGGGGCGTCTCCAATTTCGATGCCGACGATCTCGACGAGATGCTCGACGTGGCGGGCGAGGGCCGCATCGCCTGCAATCAGGTGCTCTATCATCTCAAGGAACGCGCGATCGAGCATGCCGTGATTCCGTGGTGCGAGCGGCACGGCGTCGCGGTCGTCGCCTATTCGCCGTTCGGCCATGACGATTTTCCGGCAAGCAACAGCAAGGGCGGCGCCGTGCTGGCGCGCATCGCGGAGGCGCGGCGCGTGACACCGCGTCAGGTCGTGCTGAGCTTCCTCACCCGTGCGATTACGGTGTTCGCGATCCCGAAGGCGTCGTCGGCGGAACATGCCGGCGAAAATGCCGCTGCCGGCGATCTCGTGCTGACGAAAGAGGAGATTGCGGCACTGGATGCGGCGTTTCCGCGCGGTCCGAAGCCGCGAGGTCTGCCCATGCTGTAGTGCAGCAAGCGCGCATTCTTAATGGAGTATTGACGCGCGCAGCCCTCAGCGCATATCGGCATCCTGTTTTCGGAAGTTGTGAACGCGGCGCATTTGTCGTTTTTTACAAGCGCTCGATTCGCATTTTTCCCGAGTTCCAGCCGTGACCCCGCCGCCAGCCGCAGCCGCAAGGCTCGACAGTATTTCCGTGTCCATGCCCGAGAAGAAGCATGTCGGCCGCCGCGCACCTGCGCGCGTCGATCATCCCTTCAAGGGCATCGCGCTGATCCTGTTGTCGACGGTGTTTCTCGGGTGCTCCGACATCACCGCGAAATATCTTTCGACCAGCCTGCCGTCGATCCAGATCACCTGGATCCGCTTCCTCACCTTCGCGCTGATGTTCACGCCGGTGATGCTGCCGGCTTCGCCGCTCTACGCGATGCGCACCCAGCGCCTCGGCCTGCACGTGATGCGCGGTGCGGCGCTGCTCGGCTCCTCGCTGTTCTTCATCACCGGCCTGCGCTTCCTGCCGATCGCGGAAGCTTCCGCTACCGGCTTCGTCGCGCCGCTGTTCGTCACCGCGCTCTCGATCGTCTTCCTCGGCGAGAAGGTCGGCATGCGCCGCTGGTTTGCGACCGCGCTCGGTCTCATCGGCGTGCTCATCATCCTGCGCCCGGGCACCAGCGCGTTTCATCTGGCGGCGTTCTTCCCCGTGGTCTCGGCGGCCTGCTGGGCCGGCACGCTGATCCTGACGCGCATGATGAGCGGCCGCGAAGCGGTCATCACCACCATGGCCTATTCCTCGTTGACCGGTCTTGCGATCCTGACCGCGATGGTGCCGTTCGTCTGGGTCACGCCGTCCTGGACCGCGATCGCGCTCGGCATCTTCATCGGCGTCGCCTCCACCGCGGGCCAGTGGATCGTCGTGCTCGCCTATCGCTACGGCGACGCCTCGGTGCTCGCGCCGTTCTCCTATACGCAGCTGCTCTGGGTCAGCATTCTCGGCTTCTTCATCTTCGGCGAGGTGCCTGATGTCTGGACCGTCGTCGGCGCGGCCTTCATCGTCGCCAGCGGTCTCTACATCGCCCATCGCGAGCGCGTCCGCCGCGCCCAGCTCCTGGTGCTGGAAGAGCGTTCGCCGAACGCCTGACGCAAGTGCGCGCATCGCGCGTCGTGCTATCAATGCCTCCAACAACACGGGAGGAGCCGGATGCGCGCTGCGATCTTCAGGAACGGTGAGATTGTCGTTGGTCAGATGGTCGAGCCGAAGCCGGGCCCTGGCCAGGTGCTGGTCAAGACGCTCGCCTGCGGCATCTGTGGCTCCGACCTGCATGCGCGCCAGCACGCCCACCGCATGGTGGAGATGGCGCGGAAGGTTGGCCGCAAGCCGATGGACCTTACCCGCGACGTCGTGTTTGGTCATGAATTCTGCTGCGAGATCGTAGACTACGGCCCTGGCACCGCGCGCAAGCTCAAGCCCGGCACCCATGTCTGCTCGCTGCCGGCGCTGGTGACGCCGCAAGGCATCGAGGGCATCGGCTATTCCAACGACAATATCGGCGGTTATGCGGAAGCGATGCTGCTCAGTGAAGCGCTGCTGCTCGAGGTGCCCAACGGTCTGGCTCCCGAACATGCCGCACTGACCGAGCCGCTCGCCGTCGGCGTCCACGCCGTCGCCAAAGCCAACATCAGCGGCGGCGAGGTGCCGCTGGTGGTCGGCTGCGGACCGGTCGGGCTCGCGGTGATTGCCGCGCTGAAGATCAGGGGGCTGCATCCGATCGTCGCCGCCGACTATTCGCCGGCGCGGCGTGCGCTCGCAGCTCAGCTCGGCGCCGACATCGTGGTCGATCCCAAGGTGTCGCAGCCCTACACGGCCTGGGCCGAGCACGCGCAGATGTCAGACGCCGAGAAGGCGGCGCGACCGCCGTTCCAGGCGATGCTGCCGGCGCTCAAGCCCGCGATCATCTTCGAATGCGTCGGCGTGCCCGGTCTGTTGCAGCAGGTGTTCGAGGGCGCCCCGCGCGATGCCAGGATCATCGTGGTCGGCGTCTGCATGGAGAGCGACAGAAACGAGCCCATGCTCGGCATCATGAAGGAGCTCAACGTCCAGTACGTGCTCGGCTACACGCCGGAGGAGTTCGCAAGCTCGCTGCGCCTGATCGCGGAAGGGCAGGTGGACGCCGCAGCCATGGTGACGGCCGAGGTCGGCCTCGACGGCGTCGCAAAAGCCTTCGCCGACCTCGCCAATCCCGAGGCGCATACAAAGATCATCGTGCAGCCGTGGCGGTAGCTGTGCAGTGCCGTAGGGTGGGCAAAGCGAAGCGTGCCCACCATTCTCACCGCCAACGCGGGCACATGGTGGGCACGGCGCTACGCGCCTTTGCCCACCCTACGAAACTGCGGCCCTCAGTATTTCGCAGGCACGTACATCTCCGGCGGAACTGGCCCGCGGTGATAGTCCGGGTTGCGCATGCGCGGCGGCAGCACCACCGGCACGCGTGCGACCTCCTGGTACGGGATCTGGCTGAGCAAATGCGCGATGCAGTTGAGCCGGGCGCGCTTCTTGTCCACGGCATCGACGATCCACCATGGCGAGTCGGGCAGGTGGGTGTGCTCCAGCATCGTCTCCTTGGCCTTGGTGTACTGCTCCCAGCGGCTGCGCGCCTCGACGTCCATCGGGCTCAGCTTCCACTGCTTGAGCGGATCCCTGATGCGCATGCTGAAGCGGAACTGCTGCTCGTCGTCGGTGATCGAGAACCAGTACTTGACCAGGATGATGCCGGAGCGGATCAGCATCCGCTCGAACTCCGGCACCGTCTTGAAGAACTCCTGGTACTGATCTTCGGAGCAAAAGCCCATCACGCGCTCGACGCCAGCGCGGTTGTACCAGCTGCGGTCGAACAGCACCATCTCGCCGCCGGCGGGAAGATGCGCCACGTAGCGCTGGAAATACCATTGCGAGCGCTCGCGCTCGCTCGGCGCGGGAAGCGCGGCGACGCGACAGATGCGGGGATTGAGCCGCTGGGTGATGCGCTTGATGACGCCGCCCTTGCCGGCGGAGTCGCGGCCCTCGAACAGCACCACGACCTTCTTCTTTTCGCTCTGCACCCAGTCCTGGAGCTTGACCAGCTCGCCCTGCAGCCGCAGCAGCTCACGGAAATAGAGCCTGCGATCCACCGTCGGGCGGAGCGTGCCGGTCTCGTCCAGTAGCTCGTCGAGCCTGCTGTCATCGAGCTCCATCTCCAGCTCTTCGTCGAGATCGTCGGTCATTTCCCGGATGATGCGCTCGCGTTTGGCCATTTCAGGGGTGCGGTCCGATGCGGTCATGGGTCCTTCTTTCGGCAGGGTGCCTGTCGCCCGTGACCATCGGCGGGGTTTATTGCGCCCTTGTGACACCGGTTCCGAAATGACCCGGCGGGGCCATCAGACCGGCAACGCGATCGAATATTTCACCTGACTGAGCGCAAAGCTCGACTCGATCGAGGCGATGCCGTCGAGCCGGGTCAGCTTGGTCTTCAGGAAGGTTTCGTAGGAGGCGAGGTCGGCTGCGACCACGCGCAACAGATAGTCGCGGTTGCCGGTCATCAGATAGCACTCCAGCACCTCGTCCCATTTCGAGATCGCGCGCGCGAAGCGGTTGAGGTCCTCCTCCTTCTGCCGCGCCAGCTTGATCGAGATGAAGACGCTGACATGCAGGCCGAGCGCCTTCTGGTCGACGGTCGCGATATAGCGCGAGATGACGCCGCGCTCCTCCAGGAGCTTGACACGGCGATGGCAGGGCGACACCGAGAGCCCGACCTTGTCGGCGAGCTCCTGCATGGTCAGCCGGCTGTCGTTCTGGAGGTAGCTGAGGATCTTGCGGTCGATGGCGTCGAGCTCGGGCATTGGGATGAAACCTGGGTCAGGGGGCATTCGATTGGTAAAATATCCCAATATCGGCAGGTATGGCGCGAAAAATTGAGAAGTTTGGCGGGGCCGGCAGGCGTATCATCGCGGCGTCATTTTCCGGAGCATCGCCATGCCCGTCGATTCCGCGCGCCTCGAAACCCTGACCGCCCTCAGCCGCAAGGCGCTGTGGCTGTCGTCATGGACCATCCACCACGCCAACCATATCCGCGCGAACGCGGACGGGTTGAAGGTCGGCGGGCACCAGGCCTCGTCGGCCTCGCTCGCCACTATCATGTCGGCGCTGTATTTCCATGTGCTGCGCCCTGAGGACCGCGTCGCAGTGAAGCCGCATGCGAGTCCGGTGTTCCACGCCATCCAGTATCTGTTCGGCCGGCAGAGCCGCGAGAAGCTGGAGAATTTTCGCGGCTTCAAGGGTGCGCAGTCCTATCCCTCGCGCACCAAGGACGTCGACGACGTCGACTTCTCGACCGGTTCGGTCGGCCTCGGCGTCGCGCAGACGCTGTTCGCCTCGCTGGTGCAGGACTACGTCAAGGCGCATGGCTGGATGAAGGACCGCCGCGAAGGGCGGATGATCGCGCTGGTCGGCGATGCCGAGATGGACGAGGGCAATATTTTCGAGGCGCTCGCTGAGGGTTGGAAGCACGGCCTGCGCAACACCTGGTGGGTGGTCGACTATAACCGCCAGTCGCTCGACGCCGTCGTGCGCGAAGGGCTCTGGGAAAAGTTCGAGACCATGTTCCGCAATTTCGGCTGGGACGTGGTCATCGTGAAATACGGCCGCCTGATGCGCGAGGCCTTCGCCGAGCCCGGCGGCGAGGCGCTGAAGAGGTGGATCGACAATTGCCCGAACGCGCTTTATGCGGCGCTGTGCTTCCAGGGCGGCGCGGCCTTCCGCAAGCATCTGCACGACGAGATCGGCGACCAGGGGCCGATCACCAAACTGATCGACAAGCGCAGCGATGAGGAGCTGCTGGCGCTGATGTCGAACCTCGGCGGCCACGACATGGCGAGCATGCTGGAAGCGTTCGAGTCCATCGACCACGACCGTCCGGTCTGCTTCATTGCCTACACCATCAAGGGCGTGGGCCTGCCGTTCCAGGGCCACAAGGACAACCACGCCGGCCTGATGACGGTCGCGCAGATGGAGAAATATCGCGAGAGCCAGAACATCCGCCCCGGCTACGAGTGGGACAAGTACGAGGGCCTCGCGCTGGCTCCCGCCGAGCTCGATGCCTTCCTTGCGCGCGTGCCGTTCAACCAGGACGGCCGCCGCCTGACCGCGCCGGTGGTCGAGGTGCCCGCGCAACTCGCCTTCAAGCCGGCGCCGCAGATGTCCACCCAGCAGGGCTTTGGCCTCGTGCTGAACGAGATCGCGCGCGGCGACAGCGAGCTCGCCAGGCGCATCGTCACGACCTCGCCCGACGTGACCGTTTCGACCAATCTCGGCCCGTGGGTGAACCGGCGCGGCCTGTTCGCAAACGCCGAGAAGGCGGACTTATTCCGCAGCGAGAAAATTCCGTCCACCTACAACTGGGACGCCTCGCCAAAGGGCCAGCATCTCGAGCTCGGCATCGCCGAGATGAACCTCTTCATCATGCTCTCGGCGCTCGGCCTGTCGCACCAGATCAACGGCGCGCGGCTCTTGCCGGTCGGCACGCTCTACGATCCCTTCATCGAGCGCGGCCTCGATGCGCTGAACTATGCCTGCTACCAGGATGCGCGCTTCATGGTGGCGGCGACGCCGTCAGGGATCACGCTTGCGCCCGAGGGCGGCGCGCATCAGTCGATCGCGACGCCGCTGATCGGCATGGCGCAGGATGGCCTCGCCTCGTTCGAGCCAGCCTTCGTCGACGAGCTCGCCGTGATCATGGGCTGGGGCTTCAATCACATGCAGCGCGATCCGGGCGAGGGCGGTTCCGTCTATCTGCGGCTCTCGACGCGCAGCATCGAGCAGGCGCAGCGGATCATGACGCCGGAGCTTCAGCAGGGCATCACCGACGGCGCCTATTGGCTGCGTAAGCCGGGCCCCAATGCCGAGCTCGTGATCGCCTATACCGGCGCGATGGCGCCCGAAGCGATCGAGGCGACCGGCTTCATCGGCGAGAGCCGGCGTGACATCGGGCTGCTCGCGATCACATCGGCCGACCGCCTGCATGCGGGGTGGACCGCAGCACGGAAATTGCGGCGTGACAGGCGCGGCGTGCAGCACCTCAGCCACATCGAGAAGCTGCTGGCGCCGCTGCCGCGCGACTGCGGCATCGTGACCGTGATCGACGGCCACCCGTCCGCGCTCGGCTGGCTCGGCAGCGTCCGCGGCCACCGCGTCGAGGCGCTCGGCGTCGAGCAGTTCGGCCAGACCGGCAGCATCGCCGACCTCTACCGCCACTACGGCATCGATGCCAACGCCATCATCGATGCGGCCGAAAGCCTCACCACCGGCGCGCCGGTGCTGCATCGGAAGATGGCGGTGTAGTTGAGGTAACTGCCCTGTCATTCCGGGGCGACGCGTAGCGTCGAGCCCGGAATCCATACTCCCGATCGTGGTCATGGATTCCGGGCCCGCGCCAAGTGGCGCGTCCCGGAATGACGCCTGAGGGAGCCTTGCCTCGTTCCCGCCATCGGCTCATATATCCTCCGTCCGCCGCAACGCTGGCCCCGCATATGGCGGGTTCAATTGCCGGCGCTTTCGTGCAAGGATGCCTGCCGAAACGCCCCCACCATGGCCCCAAGAAGAGGTTAACGATGGTCAATCGCATGCAATTCTACATCGACGGCGCCTGGGTCGATCCCGCCGTCAAGAAGTCCACCGCCGTGGTCAATCCGGCGACGGAAGAGGCGATGTACGAGGTTGCGCTCGGCTCCAAGGCCGATGTCGACAAGGCCGTTGCCGCCGCCAAGCGCGCCTTTGCAACGTTCTCCCAGACCAGCCGCGAGGAGCGCGTCGCGCTGCTCACGAAAATCATCGAGATCTACAAGGGCCGCCTCAAGGAGATCGGCGCTGCCGTCTCCGACGAGATGGGCGCACCGCTGCCGATGGCGGAGAAGCTGCAGGCCGGCGCCGGCCTCGGCCATCTCATGACCACGCTCGACGTGCTCAAGAACTATCATTTCGAGGAGCCGGTCGGCACCGCCATGGTGCTGCGCGAGCCGATCGGCGTGGTCGGCATGATCACGCCCTGGAACTGGCCGCTCAACCAGATCGCCTGCAAGGTCGCGCCCGCACTCGCCGCCGGCTGCACCATGATCCTGAAGCCGTCGGAGTTTACGCCAACCTCGGCGCTGATCTTCGCGGAAATCCTCCATGAAGCCGGCGTGCCGAAGGGCGTGTTCAACCTCGTCAACGGCCTCGGCCCCGAGGTCGGCGCCGCCATGAGCGAGCATCCCGATATCGACATGATCTCGTTCACCGGCTCGACCCGCGCCGGCATCGACGTGGCCAAGCGCGCCGCGCCGACCGTGAAGCGCGTCAGCCAGGAGCTCGGTGGCAAGTCGCCGAACGTCATCCTCGAAGGCGCCGACCTCACGAAGGCGGTGACCGGCGGCGTGATGCACATGTTCAACAACTCCGGCCAGTCCTGCAACGCGCCCTCGCGCATGATCGTGCCGCTGTCGAAGATGAAGGAAGTCGCCGCGATCGCGAAGGCCGTCGCCGACAAGACCAAGGCGGGCGATCCGCGCGCCGAAGGCACCACCATCGGCCCCGTGGTCAACCGCGGCCAGTGGGACAAGATCCAGGGCCTGATCAAGAAGGGCATCGACGAGGGCGCAACGCTCGTCGCCGGCGGCCCGGGCCTGCCCGAAGGCGTCAACAAGGGCTTCTACGTCCGTCCGACCATCTTCGCCGACGTCACTCCCGACATGACGATCGCCCGCGAAGAGATCTTCGGACCGGTGCTGACCATCATCGGCGCCAAGAACGAAGCCGACGCCGTGCAGATCGCCAACGACACGCCCTACGGCCTCGCCGGCTATGTCTCGGCCGACACGGTCGAGAGCGCCAAGCGTGTCGCCCGCCAGATCCGCGCCGGCAACGTCAACCTCCAGGGCGTGCCCAACGACCGCACCGCACCGTTCGGCGGCTACAAGCAGTCCGGCAACGGCCGCGAGTGGGGTAAGTACGGCCTCGAGGACTTCCTCGAGGTGAAGGCCGTCGCCGGCTTCAACGCGGCGTAAGGCTTAGCGCCTGAACCAACATGACGCCGGAGCGGGAAACCGCTCCGGCGTTTTTCGTTTGGTCTCTCTCCCGTCATTCCGGGGCGTCGCGAAGCGACGAGCCCGGAATCCATTTTGCCTCGGACGCTGCCGCACGATGGATTCTCAGATGCGCAATTGCGCATCATAGCTCGCGCCGAAGACGGCGCGCCCCGGAATGACGGAGGAGAGAGCTGCGCCTATCCCCCCAGCGCGCCTTGCGTGTTCACATACAGCGCGTAGATCGACTGGCTCGCCGCCATGAACAGGCGGTTGCGCTTGACGCCGCCGAAGCAGAGATTGGCGCAGCGTTCGGGCAGGGCGATGCGGCCGATCATGACGCCGTCGGGCGCGAACACCACGACGCCGTCGAGCTCGGGATCGCCCATGCCCCAGCCGCACCAGAGATTGCCGTCGATGTCGCAGCGCATGCCATCAGGCGTGCCGGGACCTGCGTCGATGTGCACGCGCTTGTTGGAGATCGTGGTGCCGTCGGCTGAGACGTCATAGGCGAGGATCTTGCGGTTCGGCACGCCGCGCGATTCCACGACATACAGAATCTTCTCGTCCGGCGAGAAGCACAGCCCGTTCGGCCCGAGCACGCCCTCGGCGACGATGGTCGCCTGGCCGGTTGCGGGATCGAGCCGGTAGACGTTCGGCTCGATCTCGGGCTCGGCCTTGTAGCCTTCGTAATTGCCGAGCAGGCCGAAGGTCGGATCGGTGAACCAGACGGAGCCGTCGGATTTCACCACGACGTCGTTCGGCGAGTTCAGCCGCTTGCCGCCGAAGGAATCCATCAGCACCGTGATGCTGCCGTCATACTCGGTGCGGGTCACGCGTCGCCCGCCATGCTCGCAGGTGACGAGCCGGCCCTGGCGGTCGCGCGTGTTGCCGTTGGCGAAATTGGAGGGCTTGCGGAACACCGAGACGGCGCCGGTCTCCTCCTCCCATTTGATGATGCGCTGGTTCGGGATGTCGCTGCACAGGAGATAGCGGCCGTCGCCGAACCACACCGGACCTTCGGCCCAGCGCAGGCCGGTCGTCAGCCGTTCCACCGCCGACAGTTTCAGCCAGTATTTTTCGAAACGGGGATCGAGTGCCTTTATCGCCGGATCGGGGTAATAGGTCGCCGGCCGCCAGCCTTGAGTGTGGGACGATGCATCGTTCATGTGCAGGTCTCGTTGTTGCGTTCCCTCTGTCCAAGTCTGCTAGCATCAGTTATCTACGGCCGCAAATCGGTCACCACAGGCGAGGGAAGACATGCCGCGTATTTTGATGACGGGAGCTTCGGGCGGAATCGGCACGAGCCTGCGAAAGCTGCTGCCGCCGATCTATCCGGATCTCCTGCTCTCCGACATCAAGCCGCCCGCCGATCTCGGCGCGAACGAAAAATTCAAGGCGGCGGATCTCGCCGATCTCGCGCAGTGCGAGGCGATCTGCGAGGGCGTCGACGGCATCATCCATTTCGGCGGCTATTCGGTCGAGGGCCCCTGGAACGACATCCTCCAGGCCAACATCATCGGCGGCTACAATCTGTTCGAGGCGGCGTACCGCAAGGGCGTCAAGCGCGTGGTGTTCGCCTCGTCCAACCACGCCGTCGGCTTCTATCCCCGCCACCACAAGATCGGGACCGATGTCACCCCGCGCCCCGATGGCCGTTACGGCGTCAGCAAGGTGTTCGGCGAGGCCGTCGGTGCGCTCTACGCCGACAAGCACGGCCTGAAGGTGACGTGCCTGCGCATCGGCAATTTCGGCGACATGCCGCTCGACCAGCGCCGGCTCTCGATCTGGCTGAAGCCCGACGACCTCGTGCAGCTCTGCCGCATCGGGCTCGAGCATCCCGACATCCATTTCGAGGTCTTCTACGGCGCCTCCCTCAACGAGCGCGCCTGGTGGGACAACCACCGCGCCTACGAATTCGGCTATCGCCCCACGGGACGCGCCGAGGATTTCCGCGAGCACGCGATGGCCGAGCAGGCCAAGCTGAAGCCGGATCCGGTCGGCGACCACTACCAGGGCGGCGCATTCTGCAGCAACGAGTTCGACGGCGATGCGAGCCGCATCATCGACTGGACCAAGCGCTAGCGTCGTTGCCTGGAGGAATGCAGGTGCGCTCTCCCGGCCCCGCTTGCGGAGCCGGGAGAAATTCACTCGTGCGGTGAGCGTTGGGATTCCCGGTGGGGCGGGCCAGACTGGTGGAGGGGCCCCATCCCGAGTTGACGCGCATACGATCGTGATGGCGGCAGATATCCGAACGGCTCCTTGCGACTAACGTCTGTGTGCACACCGTAGAGTTCCGGATTTCCGTTTTTGGAAATAGGCGTTCTATTGTCGGAACACGTCAACGTTTCTTCTATGCATTGCGTTGCGCGGAAGTGACCGCCCTTTTCATTCTAGCGATTGTGGAAGCAAGATGCGCAAGATGGTTCTGTCAGGGGCCGCGGTGTTGACTGTCGTTCTCGTCGCGGCAGCATCCTGGCCAACGCCACGTCCGGATGTGGATCGATTCGGGGACAGTGTCTACGAAACCATCTGGTTCTGGCGCATCCCGGCCTACGCCTACAATCCGGCCTGGCGCGTGCGCTGGATGTGGAGCGATCCGCTCCGCGCGCAGGCAAGATGCTGCCGGATCACGCCGCAGCCAGTGTCCGGACCGGACTTGCGGGTTCCTCCGGCCGGTCAGACGATCGCGCGCTTGGCGGGCAAGTAGAGCGGCTCGCTGATCAAGAGCTTCATGGGACCGCGCGCTGAAATTCGCGCTTTCCACCTTGCGTGTGAATCGCAAGGGCGCCGAGCGTCTGATACGATCTTGAGGCGTCCGGGTGCGTCGCACGCTGCTGCCAGGCAGGCGCGTGGTTCCAGATATCTTGCATTTCTCTTCAAATGAGTTCCTTGCTTTAAGCTTAACCAGAAACCTGATCTTCGATTTACAGAAGCAATTCACAGTTTACCTTGTTCTTGAATCGGCAATTCAAGGACGCCAAACAATGCGCCGCTTAGCGCCCAACCTATGTCTTGTTATTGTTCTGGCGGCATCCAGTTTCAGCGCGCATGCCGACGAGAACAAATCTGGCGGCAGCTCCGCGTCGCTTGTTCCCCGCGCCAGGATCGAATGTTCGCTCAAGCGCAAGCCCGGCGAACCTCTCGATCCCCCGTCAACGGCCGCCATTCCCCACGCGGAATCCTTCGTTGCGAGCGAGCATTTCAAGGAGGACATCACGCCGACCGCGCCTGTCAAGATTTCGTGGCTCGGCGCGACCTTTGCGCGCCGGTTCGCCGTCAAGGTCGAAGCCGCGGACGATACGTCTCTGCAGACGCATGTTTTGAACAATCCCTCGAATTCCGGGCAGATCCTCGGCGAGCTGGGCGCTCGCGCCGAGAGCAAACTTGCCGACATCTGGTGTCTCTTGAGGCTGCAGGCCAACGGCGAAAGCGGGGCGCTGCAGACCAGCTCCGCTCCCAACCTCTTCTTTGTCCGTGACGGCGCGGGCGATCTTGGCGTGGTTGACGCCCTGTGGGGTGGCGCGGGCTGGGAAATCGGGGCCAGTCCGGTCGGAAACCAACGGGCATGGACGTCAGGCACGCGCGTCTTCTCTCACTGACATCATCCGGCCCTCGCCCGGCCTCGGGACGTTTGACCGCCGCGCCTGTGGCCCTATCCCTCCGAAGGATCGAGCATCTCGCTGAGCTTGCGAACGGCGACATTGATCGACATGCCGAGGTAGTCGCCGGAATCGCCGAACCACGAGCCGGCCAGCGGCACGGCCTGCCCCGGATGCCGCGATATGGCCACCGGGATGAGGTCGAAGCCGGCGCTCAGGCTGTTCGTTGGATCGTAATCGAGCCAGCCGGCGCCGGGCAGGAATACCTGCACCCATGCATGGGTGGCGCCGGAGCCGGTCATCCCCACGGCGCCGCCGTCGAGCGCGGCGTCATAGAGATAGCCGCTGACGAAGCGCGCGGCAAAGCCGAGGCGGCGCAACGTCTCGATCATGAGCCAGGCGAAGTCCCGGCAGGTCCCGGATTTCGTACGCAGCGTCTCGCCGGGGGACTGGGTGCCTTCCGCATCTCTTCCGCGATAGCTGAACTCGCTGCGAAACAGGCCCAGCATCCGGCGCAGCACGTCGGCGGTCCGGTCCTGATCGCCGGCAACGAAGCTCTTGGTCCACGCCGCATGGCTGCCGTCTGGATCGTCGGCATGCGGACGCAGGTATCCTGCAAGATCGGTCCACTCATCCGGCGTGTACTGCACGGGGACTTCCTCGGCCCGCGGCTCCAGCGGAAACGTCTCCAGCCCCTTGACGCCGAAATAGATGCCGCGAACCTTGAAGGTGAAGGTCAGCTCGCTGCCGGGCTCGCTGAAGTCCATCACGGTGACGGCATTCGAGCGGGCGTCGGTGATCCAATGCACCTTTGATGGCAGACTGGTCGACGCGGACCAGCGAAGCAGCCGGGTGGAGGCGCCGCGCCGCGGCAGGAACATGGCCCGGTGCGTGCCGAACGTCACCGGCTTTGCATAGCGATAGGTCGTCGTGTGCGTGATCTCGCCGATGATCGCCATGCATCATCCCGCTTCGCGTTGCGGAGCTCGTTGAGCGCCGTCTCACCAGGAAGAGCAGCCTGCAGCTTTCCGCTCGGCTGCTTTGGCCCATTGATCTAGATCAACGTCGTTCCCGGCGTCGTCTGGCCCATCAAGCGATCACGCATTCCTTCAGACGTTTGATGTCTCGAATTGACCGAATGGAGCGATGGACATGAGCATCCTTTGGACGATCATCATCGGATTTCTCGTCGGACTGGTCGCGAAGTTCATCATGCCCGGCGATAAGTCCGAGCCCAGAGGGTTCATTTTGACCACGGTCCTGGGAATTGTCGGCGCGTTCGTTGCGACCTGGCTCGGCCAGGCCGTGGGATGGTACCGGTTCGGGGAGGGCGCCGGCTTCATCGGAAGCGTGGTCGGTGCCATCATCCTCCTGTTTCTGTACGGCCTTTTCATGAGTCGTCAGGGGCGCGCCTGATCGATCCACATGATCGGCCGAGCATGAAAATCAAACTGCCAGCCGTCGCGTTGCTCGCACTAATCGTGTCAGGGCCGGCGCAGGCCGCGACGCTCAGCGAGGCCGAAGCAACGTTCCTCGACCAGCTCGTCACCGCATCCGCGGTGCTGGAGCAGCGATGCACCGGCTATGAGGTCGATGGTGCCGGCAGCGTTCAACTCGGCGCCCGACTTCTCGGCAGCCCTGATGCCGCGATGGCGATGATCGACGCCTATGCTGCGGCCATCAAGGCCCATGACGGCGAGAGCTACGATCCCGGAAAATTCCGCCCAGAGGTGGCCGAGTCCGCCGGAAGGACATTCAGGCGGGTCCGGACGGACTTGATCAGGAATCCGAAACGGGCCTGCGCCGGTCATGGCGAGACCAGCGTGGCGCGCGGCCTGTTGAGACGGTACTGAATGGTCATTGCGCGCCCGGCGACGAGCGAAGCGCGTCACCGAAATCAGCCGCTGGCGATGTCGCGGCTTATCTTTTGCAACCGCGCGAAAGCTGCCCACGCTTTTGGATATTCGGCGTGTCTTGAATCGATCGAGAGCAGCGCGCGGCATGCCTCGTTGATGTCCTCCGGTGATGGGCGCATCGAAATGTCGGCCGACGACTCCGCCTGCTTCCAGCGGTCCTCGACGTCTTTCGCCAGGGCCAGTGCTTCGGACGGGGTTCGTTTCCGGGTTGATCTCGCCAATGCGTGATCCGGAGGAAATGTGGGCCACGCGGCCGGAGGTCGATCGGCTTGCCACTCACTCTCCTTGGCAACCCCACGGTTCGCGGTCGGGCTTGGTGGCTGTCCATTTGCAGCATCAGGCGGAACGGTCCGGGCGGCCAGCTCGCGGACCTGCTGCTCCATTGTGCCGCCAGATGACGATCCGCCCGCCGACGGTGCAGGCGTCGTCAGGCCGGGTGCAACCGACATGTGCACGTCGGGGGCGACTTTCTGAACGGTTCTGACGACCGACGACACGCCGGGTGACAGAGCCGGCCGCTGCTGCACGACCTTGTCCTCTTCGGTGGGGCAAGGTCGGTATCCCGAATGCTGATGCGTGATCCGTCCGTCGTCATCGATGCGGGCAAAATCAATGGCCACGGTATAGACGAAAGCGGTTCCGATGGACTGGCCGGACTTGTCCCTTGCCTCGACACCGCCGCAAACATACCTCGCCGCGCCGGCGTCAATTGAACGCAATGCGCTGAATTTGGCCGAGTCCGGATCGATCAGCGCTTTTCGGACTGCTGCGCGCGCTTTCATATGTTCCGAGGAGAACGTGCTGATCAAGACGTCCGGGTTGATGAAAGCGGGTTGGTAGTACCACACATACTCCCCGGCAAAAAATGCTGCGCCAAAGGCCGTTGCGATCAGGAGACCAGGTACATTCATGCGATTGCTCCGGGCAATGGAACCCGGCGTGGTTGTTATTTGTTCCAGAAACCATTTGGGATAGAGTCCTCTAACAACCCGTTAATTGGTTGAGCGATTGAGCAGCTTCTACCAGAAGATTATCAACTGGTTGGATGAGTTCCGCCGGGTTCCATTGCCCCGGCGAGTGGTTCATCCTTCTCCGCATCGGCTGTTGCTGCGCCGGCGGGCCGACAGGCGCACGCGCTAGCGCTCGGTTTCGCCAGAAATCCGCGCCAGATAATCCGACTTGCTGAACTGCATGTGATCGACGCAGAGCTGCGCCAATGCCCAGCTGTCGCGGCCCTTCAAGAGCTCGATCATCAGCTCGTGCTGGCGCCGCGATTGCGCGAGCCCGTCGCGGTCGGCGAGGTTCTTGGCGCGCATCGGCAGCGTCAGGTTCATGTAGTCCTGGAGCGAGCGCACCAGATAGGGATTGCCGCAGGCGGAGAACAGCGCGAGGTGGAAGGCGTCGTTGGCTTCATGGATGCCGCGCAGGTCCTGCACGTCGGCCTTGGCGCAATATTGCCGTTGCAGCGTGGTCAATTCGTCGATCAGGCCTTGCGGCGCGGGCAGGGGGATCATCAGCGCGGCCTGCCGGGTCAGCATCTCCCGGACCTCATAGATCTGCCGAACCTCTTCTGCCGAATAGAACCGCACGGTGGCGCCGACATTCTTCTCGCGGCGGACGATGCCGCGCCGCTCGGCATCCACCAGCGCCTGACGCACGAAGTGGCGCGAGGTGCCGTAAGCCGACATCAGCGCGTCCTCGGTCAGGCGCGCGCCGGGCGCAAGGCGGCCGAAGATGATGTCCTCCTCCAGCCGCGCGACCACGTCGTCCGGATCGTCGCGCCGGACCGTCATGGCGTCTGCGGTGTGAATGTCGGACATCCTCTCAGCCTTCAGCACCGGGCCGGTCCGTCCTGTGGAGCAGGGAAGGGGAGGATTGTCAATAATTTGTGTCGCGGGCGGTGCCGGGAGCCGGAAATTGCCACCATAGGCGCCGGCGTTATTGACAATCAGGGGGTAGCCTGTACGACAATGGCAAGGTGAATGGAGTGGCATGATGACGAGTGGCTTGCGCAAGGGTCTGACGAGCTATGGCGATGCCGGCTTCTCGCTGTTCCTGCGCAAGGCGTTCATCAAGGCCATGGGCTATTCCGACGACGCGCTGGAGCGCCCGATCGTCGGCATCACCAACACCTACAGCGACTACAATCCCTGCCACGGCAACGTCCCCCAGATCATCGAGGCCGCCAAGCGCGGCGTGATGCTGTCGGGCGCGATGCCGTTCGTGTTCCCGACCATCTCGATCGCCGAGAGCTTTGCGCATCCGACCTCGATGTATCTGCGCAATTTGATGGCGATGGATACCGAGGAGATGATCCGGGCACAGCCGATGGATTCGGTGATCGTGATCGGCGGCTGCGACAAGACGCTGCCTGCCCAAGTCATGGCCGCGATCAGCGCCGATCTGCCGACCGTTGTCATCCCGGTGGGGCCGATGGTGGTCGGCCACCACAAGGGCGAGGTGCTCGGTGCCTGCACCGATTGCCGCCGTCTCTGGGGCAAATATCGCGCCGGTGAAATGGACGATGCCGAGATAGAGGCGGTCAACGGCCGCCTCGCGCCGTCGGTCGGCACCTGCATGGTGATGGGCACGGCCTCGACCATGGCCTGCATGATCGAAGCGATGGGCCTGTCGCTGCCGATGAGCGCGACGATCCCCGCGCCGCATGCCGAACGCTTCCGCCTCGCTGAGGCGAGCGGCAGGGTTGCGGCCGAGATGGCCAAGACCAAGGGCCCGAAGCCGAGCGAGCTCTTGACGCCGGCATCCTTCAAGAACGCGCAGGTCGTGCTCCAGGCGATCGGCGGCTCGACCAACGGCCTGATCCATCTGACGGCGATGGCGCATCGCTCGCCGCACCGGCTCGATCTCGAAGTGTTCGACCGGATCGGCCGCGAGGTGCCGGTGCTGGTCGATCTCAAGCCGTCGGGCGAGCACTACATGGAGCATTTTCATCACGCCGGCGGCGTGCCGAAGCTGCTGGCGCAGCTCGGCGATCTCGTCGATCTCGATGCGAAGACCATCACCGGCCAGACGCTGGGTGATATCGCGGCGAATGCGGAAGACGTGCCCGGCCAGGACGCGATCCGTCCGCGCAATAATCCGATCAAGAAGGAAGGCGGCCTTGCCGTCCTGCACGGCAATCTCGCCCCGCGCGGTGCCGTGATCAAGCAATCGGCTGCGAGCCCCAAGCTTTTGCAGCACACGGGGCGCGCGGTGGTGTTCGAATCCGTCGAGGAAATGACCTTGCGGGTCGACGATCCCGATCTCGACGTGACTGCCGACGACGTGCTGGTGCTGCGCAATGCCGGCCCGAAGGGTGCGCCAGGCATGCCGGAGGCGGGCTATCTGCCGATCCCGAAGAAGCTCGCGCGCGGCGGCACCAAGGACATGGTGCGCATTTCCGACGCGCGGATGAGCGGCACGGCGTTCGGCACCATCGTGCTGCACATCACGCCCGAGTCCGCCGTCGGCGGGCCGCTGGCGCTGGTGAAGAACGGCGACATGATCCGGCTCGATGTTGCCAGGCGCAGCATCGAGCTGCTGGTCGACGCCGCCGAGATGGAGCGCCGGCGCGCCGCCTTGAAGCCGGCGGCGGCGCCCGAGGAGGCGCGGCGCGGCTACGCCTGGCTGTTCAACGAGACCATCATGCAGGCCGACGAGGGCTGCGACTTCGATTTCATGCAGAGGACTGGGAAGCAGACCGAGAAGGGGTGACCAACCACCCGAACGAACGCCCAGACCGCTGAAGCGGCGGGCGATAAAACAGGGGGAAACGATGATTGCACGATCCATGCGTGGGTTGGCGGTTCTGTCCGCCATGCTGTTCGTCACGGCGGCCGGGGCGCAGGAGGTGAAGCATTATCGCTTCGCCTACGACCAGCCGCGCAACACCGGCTATTCGATCGCGGGCGACCTCTTTGCCGACAAGCTCAAGGAATTGAGCAAGGGCACCATGATCATCGACCAGTATCCCGGCGCGCAGCTCGGGCAGGAGCCGCAGGTGCTCCAGCTCGTCAAAGCCGGCGACGTCGAGTTCGCCATCATCTCCTCGGCCAACACCGCGACGATCTCGCCGCAGGCCGGCGTGATGTCGCTGCACTTCCTGTTCCGCGACGAGAACCACGTCGTCAAGGGCCTGGCCGATCCCCGCGTGTTCGAAGCGCTCAAGACCATGATCGACGAGACCACGCAGGGCCTGCACGTGATCGCGACCGGCTCGCAGGGCGTGCGCCATATGTACAGCAGGCGGGAAATCCACAATGTCGGCGACGTCAAGGGCCTGAAGGTCCGCGTCCAGGCGACCGCGACCGAAGACCTGATGTTCCCGGCCTATGGCGCCCAGACCGTGCACATGCCGTTCGGCAGCGTCTACACGAGCTTGCAAACCGGCGTGGTCGACGTCGCCGAGAACAGCATCAACGTCTACCTCGTCAACAAGCACTACGAGGTCGCGCCGGTCCTCAACATCACCGAGCACGAAGCCAACAACGCGCTGGTGTTCATCTCCGACAAGCTCTGGCAGAGTCTGTCGGCGGAGCAGAAGGGGTGGGTGCAGGCGGCGGCCAACGAGATCAGCACCAAGGAGCCGCAGAAGGCGTTCGATCTCGAGCGCACGGCGGCCGACAAGCTGAAGAAGATGGGCGTCAAGATCGTCGACAATGTCGACAAGAAGAGTTTTACGGCAATCGCCGATCCCTATCTCGACAAGCTCGCCAAGGAGCTCGGCCCGCATGCCGAGAAGATCAAGAATTTGATCCGGTCGGTTAACTAACGTGATGCCGGAAGACGGTGCGCTCCTTCTCCCGCTCGCGGGAGAGGGTAGGGGAGAGGGTGTCTCCGCGGAGAGACTCCCAATGAGGAGGCAGCCCTCGCCCGGCGCTCCGCGCCGACCTCTCCCGCAGGCGGGAGAGGTTCACCCAACCAGCAGTCGCCGATTCAACTGAAGCATTCTGCACTAGGCCCGGGACGACGGGGACGTAAATGGCCATCGCCGACAAACTGCTCGTTCAGCGCCAACGCCACCTGAAATGGCGCGGGCTCGACTGGCTCGAGCTTGCGCTGATGATCCTGTGCGGCGTGCTCTGCTTCGGCTTCTCGCTGTCGGTGACCGCCGACATCGTCACCCGCACCATCGGCCATCCCTGGCTGTGGCTTCAGGAAGTCACCTCGACTCTGTTCATCTACGCGATCTTCGTCGGCACGGCGGCCGCGACGCGGCGCAACGATCACCTCTATCTCACTGCCATATCCGAGGCGATGCATGGAACGCCACGGCTGATCGTCGAAGTCATCATCCGCCTGGTCGTGCTCGGCGTCGCCTTCTGCCTGATCTGGTACGGCTACCAGAACTATCTCCGCGGCTTCGGCAGTTTTCGCCTGCCGTCGGGCACGCCGATCGCTTCGCTCTACGCGATCATCCCGCTCTCGGGCGTGCTGATCGGCCTGTTCACCATCGAGCAGCTCGTCAACGGCCTGCGCAACGGCTTTGACCATCCCGAGCCGCCGGGCGAGGATGCCGCGCCCGGCCTTACAGAGGCGCAGATGAGGGCGCAGCCATGAGCGCACCTGTCGTCCTGGCGTTGATGTCGATCTGCTTCCTGTCCTTCGGTTATCTCGGCGTGCCCGTGCCGTTCTCGCTGATGGCCGGCGTCTTCATCGGCGCGATCCTGTCCGACGTCTCGCTCGCCGCCATCATCCAGAAGATCTTCGACGGCGTCGATTCCGAGGCGCTGCTGGCGATCCCGTTCTTCCTGCTGGTCGGCGAGCTCATGAGCTCGGCCAATGTGGTCGTGCGGATCGCCAACCTGTCGGTGTCGTTGGTCGGGCACATCAGGGGCGGGCTGTCCCAGGTGGTCGTCGTCTTCAGCATGTTCTTCTCGGAGATGTCGGGCTCGACCACCGCCGACGTTGCGGTGATGAGCCGCGCGCTGGGCGGCCCGATGAAGCGCGAGGGTTATGAGCCCGCTTTCATCGCCGCGATCATCGCATCCGCCTCGACGATCGCCGCGCTGGTGCCGCCGAGTATCACGGCGGTGGTCTATGGCGCGGTCGGCAACGTCTCGATCGCCGGCCTGTTCATGGCTGGCGTGGTGCCGGGCCTGATGATCGGCATCGGCCTGATGATCTACTGCTACTTCTTCGGCCCCTCCGGCCTGCGCAAGCCGCGCGCGCCGCTGCGGCAGGTGGTGTTCGCGGCCGGCGATGCGGCCCTGCCGCTGATGATCCCGGTGATCCTGCTAGGGGGCATCTTGACGGGCTGGTTCACGCCCACCGAAGCCGGCGTCGTCGCGGTGGCCTGGATCGTCCTCGTGGTCATCCCCGCGCTCAACCGCGGCCACTTCAGGAAGATCCCCTATGATTTCTGCCTCGCCGGGCTGATCTTCTCGCTGCCGCTGATCACCATCGGCGCCGCCAACGCCTTCGGCTGGATGCTCGCTTACTTGCGCGGCGCCAGTTACATCGCCGAATTGATCACCTCGATCGCGGGTCACGATCCGCACCTGATCATGCTGCTGATGGTGCTGCTGTTCACCGTGGTCGGCGACTTCATCGAGCCGGTGCCGACCATCATCATCTTCATGCCGCTGGTCAACACGCTGACCGAGGCGGGCGACATCAATGCCGTGCATATGGGGGTGGTGCTGATCGCCACGCTCGCCTTCGGCCTGATCACGCCGCCTTATGGTTTGGTGCTACTGATGGCGTCGAAATTCGTCGGCATCAGCTTTGCCAAGGCCCTGCGCGCCGCATTGCCGATCTATGTGGTATTCCTGGCGACGATCGCGTTCGCGATCTATTTCCCGAGCGTCGTGCTGTGGCTGCCGCGCCACGTGCTGCCGGAGTCGGTCGGCTGCTTCAAGTCGCCGGCGGGGACGGGCTATATCTGTCCGCAGTAGCGCTACTTGCCCTTGCTCGTGAATTTCTTCACGGCGAGCCGAAACTCCTCCGTGTTCATCGCCATGATGATCTTGTGCTCCTCGGCGTCGAGCTGCTGTTTCACTGGCGTGGTGGCCGCCTGGTAGACCAGCGACTTGGTGCCGGCGATCGCGGCAGGCGGGTTCTGCGCCAGACGCTCGGCGAGCTGCCGCGTCGCCGCCTTCAGCTCGGTCGCGGGAACGATCTTCGCGACCAGGCCCCATTCATGGGCCTGCTGCGCGGTAAAATTGTCCTCCGACAGGAAGATCTGGAGCGCGCGGCGGGAGCCGACCGTGCCGACGATGCCCACTGTAGAGCCGCCGTCCGGCGACACCCCGATCTTGGCATAGGCCGGCGTGAATTTGGCGTCCTCCGCGGCGATGCAGAGATCGGTGACGAAGGCGAGGCCCATGCCGGCGCCGGCGGCCGAGCCGTGGACGCTGGACAGCGACAGCTTCGGCATGCGCCGGATCGTCTCGATGAAGGCGTGATAGTGCTTGAGCAGCTCGCCGACGACAGGCGTCACCGTGCCCGCTTCGGCCGCAGCTCCAATCGTCTGCAGATCGCCGCCGGCCGAGAAGGCGCGGCCTTCGCCCTCGATCACCAGAACCCGGATGGCGTCGTCGCCCTCGATATAGGAGGCGAGCTGCTCGAGCTTTTGCGCAATGGCAAGGTTGATCGAGTTGAACGCGGCGGGGCGGTTGAGCGTGATGGTCGCGATCGGGCCGTCGATCCGCAGCAAGGCGGGATCGTCGGGTTGGGAGATGGGAGCTGGCATCTTGGAAATCCCCGGCATGAGGTCGTTCGTGCAACTAAATCGCAGAAGGCGAGGGGAGACAATCCCCGCGCGCCGCTCTTGCGCAAGGCGGAACGATAGGCTCAAATGGGGCCGCCTTCGTTGAGGGACGGACACGAGCGCCGGCTCCTCCTAGGCTAGCCAAGCCAATATCAGCATGAGAGGAGACGACATGGGTCACGCTCGTGTCTCCGGAAGTGGGCTGTTCCAATGACTGGCGGTCCGGTGATCATTGTCGGTGCCGGCCATGGCGGCTACCAGGTCGCGGCATCCCTGCGGCAGGCGGGTTTTTCCGATCGCGTCTGCCTGATCAACGACGAGGCGCATCTGCCCTATCAGCGGCCGCCTCTGTCCAAGGCGTACATCAAGGGTTCGGCCGGGCCGGAGAGCCTGATGTTCCGGCCGGAGAAATTCTATGCGGATCAGAAGATCGAGCTGATCGCGGGCCGCGCGGTCTCGATCGACCGCGCCGGGCGCAAGCTGCATCTCGCATCGGGCAAGATGCTTGATTACGGCCACCTCGTGCTGGCGACGGGTGCGCGCAACCGGCTGCTCGATCTGCCCAATGCCAATCTGCCCGACGTGAAATATCTGCGCATCCTCGACGACAGCGAGGCGCTGCGAAAGATCATGCCGTCGAGGACGCGGGTGGTGGTGATCGGCGCCGGCTTCATCGGCCTCGAATTCGCAGCGACGGCCCGGATCAAGGGGCTGGAGGTCGACGTGCTCGAGCTCGCCCCGCGCGTGATGGCGCGCGCGGTGACCCCGGAGGTCTCGGAGTATTTTCAGGCGCGGCATCGTGAGGCCGGCATCCGCATTCATCTCGGTGTGCAGGCAACCAGTATCGAGGCCGAGGACGGCAAGGTCACCGGCGTCTCCTTGAGCGACGGAAGGCATCTGCCCGCCGACCTCGTCGTGGTCGGCGTCGGCGTGCTGCCGAACATCGAGCTCGCGGCCGAGGCGGGGCTGCCGGTTGCTGCCGGCATCATCGTCGACGAATATCTCTCGACGGCCGATCCCAACATCTCGGCGATCGGCGACTGCGCGCTGTTCGCAAGCCCGCGCTTCGGCGGCTCGCTGCGGCTGGAATCGGTGCAGAACGCCACCGATCACGCCCGCTGCCTCGCGGCCCGGCTGACCGGCGACCGCAAGCCTTACGACAGCCATCCCTGGTTCTGGAGCGACCAGGGTGACGACAAGCTCCAGATCGCGGGCCTCACCACCGGCTACGATCGCGTCGTTCTGCGCGGCGATCCCGCCAAAAAGGCGTTTTCGGCGTTCTGCTACAGGGGCGACAAGTTGGTCGGCATCGAGTCCATCAACCGCGCCGGCGATCACATGTTCGGCCGCAGATTGCAGGGCATGGACCGCTCGATCACGCCGGAGCAGGCCGCGGACGAGAGCTTTGACCTGAAGAGCGCGCTGGCGTGAACTCTACTCCCTCTCCCCGCAGGCGGGGAGAGGCGGAGGAAGCGCCACGCTCTACAGAGCCGCCGCCACTTCCGCGGCCGTCGGCATCGACGGCCCCGCGCCCATGCGCTGCACGCTGATCGAGGCGGCGGCGTTGGCGAAGGCGAGCGCCGTGCGCAGGGGGACTTCGTCGGCGAGTTGCGCCGCGAGCGCGCCGACGAAGCAATCGCCGGCGCCGGTGGTGTCGACCGCCTTCACCACGCGGCCGGGCACCGCAAACTCCTGGTCGCCGGCGAGGGCGAGCACGCCGCGCTTGCCGAGCGTGACGCAGATGGTCTGGTCCTCGCGCGCCTGAAGCTGCCGCGCGACCTGGATGATCCGCGCGGCCTCGTCGTTGTCGGACAGCTCGGTGCCGGCGAGGAAGCCGAGCTCGGTCTCGTTCAGCACGAGGATGTCGACCAGCTCAAGCAGCTCGCGGCCAAATTTTTGTGCCGGCGCCGGGTTCAGCAGCGTGGTGGCCTCCGCAGTCCGCGCCCGGTGGAAGAAGGCGGCAATCGTGGGGAGCGGAATCTCGAACTGGCTGACGGCGACGTCGCCTTTGACGAGCGGGACGACACTGACGTCGTCGGCGCCGACCAACGCATTGCTGCCGGGAATGACGACGATGGTGTTGTCGGCCGCCGCGACCGTGATGATGGCGGTGCCAGTGTGCGCCTGCGCCGTCTCCTGAACGTAGCCGAGATCGATGCCCTGACCGGCGAGGAACGCCCTCAGCTCGGCGCCGAATGAATCCTTGCCTAGGCGGCCGATCAGCGTGGTCCGGGCGCCGAGCCGCGCCGCCGCGACGGCCTGGTTGGCACCCTTGCCGCCGGGGAAATACAGCACCTGCTTGCCGGCGACGGTCTCGCCGACTTTTGGATGGCGGTCGGCCGTCGCCACCACATCCATGTTGATGCTGCCGGCGACGTAGACGCGCCCCATTTGAACCTCTGCGAAGACTAGGCCTTGACCTCGAACTCGTGCCTGACCTTGGCGATGTCGACAAGGGTCGGCAAGCCGGCCTCGTTGCCGAGGCGCTGGATCTTGAAGGTGGAGGCGGCGCGGGCGAAGTCGAAATGCTCGCGCCAGCTTTTGCCGGGATGGGCGAGGTAGGAATAGACATAGGCGCCGTGGAAGACGTCGCCGGCGCCGTTGGTGTCGATCACGCGCTCACGCGGGATCGGCATCGCCGGCATGATCTCGACCGTGCCCGTCTCATTGTACCAGAGCAGGCCCTTCTCGCCCATGGTGACGCCGCCGATCTTGCAGCCGCGGCTCTTGAGGTAATCGAGCATCTTCTCCGGCGTCAGGTCCATCTGCTCGCACAGGCGCTCGGCGACGATGGCGACGTCGATGAATTCCAGGAGCTCATGCGTGTTGGTACGCAAGCCGCCGCCGTCGAGCGAGGTCAGGATGCCGGCCTCGCGGCAGACTTTTGCATAGTGGATCGCCGCATCGGGCTGGTGGCCGTCGATGTGCAGCGCGCGGCAGCCGCCGAGATTGAGGATCGGGAACGGATGGATGTGCTCGTCGTCGCGGCAGCGGACGATGGCGCGCTTGCCGTCCTTGGGCATGATGAAGGACAGCGAGGACTGGTTCACCTTTCGCGCATGCAGCGAGATCGCGTATTTCGCGCACATGTCCTGGAACATGCGCCCCAGCCAGTCATTGGCCGCCGTGGCGATCAGGTCGGGCACGATGCCGAGCTTGGCGCAGCAGAACGCCGCCGTCACCGCATTGCCGCCGAAAGAGACCGCGTAGTCGGTCGCCACGTGCTTCTCGTCGCCGGTCGGCATGTGGTCGGTGAGGAAGACGACGTCGATATAGGTCTGTCCGATAAAGAGAGCCTGCATTGGTTGTCCGTGATGCGCTGGGTGGTCCCGGCCGGCTGCTTACCTTAGCACCGCTTCGGCGGGAGCCAAAAATATTCGCAGAGCCAAAATATTTGCAGAGTCATGGCGATAGGCGCTTGAGGTCGGTATGGGGCCGGAATACGACCGTGGCAGGGCCAGCGTTGCCCGGGCAGAGCCGACGCCCCCAGGACGTTCGGTTCCGGCTCCGTCGGGAGGGAGGGAACATGATCACCGGCCTCGATCACGTCGTCGCTTTGGTCAGGGATATCGGTGCAGCCAAGGCGGCCTATCAGACGCTGCTCGGCCGCGCGCCGGCCTGGCAGAACTCGGGTGAGGGGGCCGACCGGGTGCTGTTCACTCTCGAGAACATGACGATCGAATTGATGGCGCCGAGCGGTTTCAGCGTGACCGCCGACCGGATGCGCGCGCTGCTCGACGACCAAGAGGGCGTGCTCGCCAGCCTGTGCTTTCGTGTCGCAGACATGAGCAGGATGCACCGGCGGCTGGAGCGGGTGGCCCTGAAGCCGGATCCGGTTGCCGAGGTCGAAAGCAGCGATTCTGAATCCGATGCCGTCCTGCATTGGAAACGCACGCGCGCAGCCACCGAACTCACGCGCGGCGTGCGGATGTTCTTCCTCGAGCTTGCCGAGGAGCGCCCCAGATCGGTCGCGACCGACATCGCGCCGATCGACGCGCTCGACCACGTCGTGATCACCACCGAGGATTCCGAGCGCGCCGCCGCGCTCTATGGCGCGCGGCTCGGGCTTGATCTCGCGCTCGACCGTTCGCACCAGGATTGGGGCCAGCTGATGTTCTTCCGCTGCGGCGACCTCATCGTTGAGGTGGTGCGCCGTCCTGTGGCGGGCGGTGACCTCGCGCATGACCGTCTCTGGGGCCTGAGCTGGCGGGTCGCCGACATCGACGCCACGCGCGCCCGCCTGATCGCGAGCGGCCTCGACGTCACCGAAGTGCGCAACGGCCGCAAGCCGGGCACGCGGATCATGACGGTGAGGAACGGCACCTGCGGCATCCAGACGGTGCTCCTGGAGCGGTCGCCGAAGCCGGCGGATTGAGATGGAGTCATTCCGGGGCGCCGCGCAGCGACGAGCCCGGAATCCATTCATCCATTGACCCTGCTGCACGATGGATTCCGGGCTCGCGCCCAAGCGGGCGCGCCCCGGAATGACGAAACATTCTCAAACGCCCGCCCGCGTGTTACACGCGTACTTTGAGAGCCCCCAGCGAGCACCCGGTTTGGCAAAGGCAAAGAGAACTCTGAAATGGCAGCGCGATCCCGAGGGGATGCGGCTGCGCATTCTCGAGGCCGCCAAGCAGGAGTTTTCCGCCCATGGGCTTGCCGGGGCGCGCGTCGACCGCATCGCGGCCAAGGCCGGCGCCAACAAGCGCATGCTGTACTATCACGTCGGCAACAAGGACGAGCTCTATCTCGCGGTGCTCGAAGGCGCCTATGACAAGATCCGCAGCGAGGAGCGCGGGCTCGATCTCGAACATCTCGATCCGCCCGAGGCCATCCGCCGCCTGATCGAATTCACCTGGGGCTATTTCCTGCGCAACCCCGAGTTCCTCTCGCTGCTCCAGACCGAGAACCTCGCTCGCGCCAAGCACCTGAAGCGCTCGAACAAGGTCAAGTCGATGCACTCGCCCTTCGTCGAGATGATCGGCACCGTGGTGCGGCGCGGCGTCGAGAGCGGCGACTTCCAGGTCGCGGTCGATCCGGTGCAGCTCTACATCTCGATCGCGGCGCTGAGCTTCTTCTATCTCTCGAACTCGGCGACGCTGAGCGTGATCTTCGGCCGCGATCTGCTGGCCAAGGACGCCAAGGATGAGCGCCTCGCGCACATGGCCGGCCTCGTGCTGGCCGCGCTGACGGGGCGGTCCACGGAGTTGCTGGAGATCGTCAAGGCGCCGAAGAAGCGTGCCGCGGTGGTGCAGACGGTTTAAGGCAAACTCTTTCCCCATCGTCGTCCTGGCGAAAGCCAGGACCCATACCGCGTGATCTGTCGATTGTATGCGGCGCTAATCCCGAACGACCAGTCTTCGCCAAACTTCTCCCTGGGGTAATGGGTCCTGGCTTCCGCCAGGACGACATCGGGGATTTGGCGCGGCCTTCAATCCCCAAACGCCGTCAACCTTGCCGGGAACCCCCGGCGCAAAACGCCACAGGGAAAGCTCTGGACAGTATTTATCCAACGAGTTAATTTCTCCCAAGAACGAACGAGAACGAAGAAGAATGCCGGGAGTGAGACGTGGCTGAATTGAAGCCGCAGAGTGCGGTGTCCAAGATGCTGAATGCGGCCTGGGTTCGGCCGTTTTTGTTCCTGGTCTTCATCGTGATCGCCTGGGATCTGGCGATCCGGCTGTTCAGGATCCCCGCCTACCAGATCCCGTCGCCGGGCGATGTCATCGCGGTGCTGCGCACCGAATGGCCGGAACTGCTGCGCCAGTCCTGGCCGACCACCTATGCGACGGTCTGCGGCTTCCTGCTGTCGGCGCTGTTCGGAATTCCCGTCGCCATGCTGATCGCGGGCTCGAAGACGGTGGAGAGCTACGTCTATCCGCTGCTGGTGTTCTCGCAGTCCGTGCCGAAGATCGCGATCGCGCCGCTGTTCGTGGTCTGGTTCGGCTTCGGCATCATTCCCAAGGTCATTTCCGCTTTCCTGCTCGGCTTCTTCCCGGTGGTGGTCTCCGCCGTGCAGGGCTTCAAATCGGTCGATCCCGACATGGTCGATCTTGCCCGCGCGATGCAGGGCAGCCGCTTTCAGGTGTTTCGCGCGGTGAACCTGCCGCATGCGCTGCCGGCGATCTTCTCCGGCCTCAAGGTCTCGGTGACGCTCGCCGTGGTCGGCGCCGTCGTCGGCGAGTTCGTCGGCTCCAATTCCGGCATCGGCTACGTCATGCAGCGCTCGATCGGCACGTTCGACCTGCCGACGATGTTCGCAGCGCTGGTGATCCTCGCGCTGCTCGGAGTCGTGCTGTTCTGGATCGTGGACCGGATCGAGAAGCTGGTCATTCCCTGGCATGTCAGCCAGCGCGAGGACGTGATTTTCGCCTCTTAACTTAAGCAACGGCCACCAACGGCCGAAACATAACGACAAGGGAGAGTGACGATGAAGCGGTGGATTGGGGCTGCATCGGTGGCGCTGATGGCGTTCGCGGCGATGCCGGCGCAGGCGGCCGACAAGGTCGTGGTGATGCTGAACTGGTACGTCTATGGCGAGCACGCGCCGTTCTATTACGGCAAGGCCAAGGGCATTTATGCAGCCGAGGGCATCGATCTCGAGATCCAGGAAGGCCGCGGCTCGGCTGCGACCACGCAGGCCGTCGCCGCCAAGACCGCCGATTTCGGCTATGTCGACGTGCCCACCATGATGCGCGCCGCCATCAAGGGCGCGCCCGTGGTCGCGACCGGCGTCCTGCTCCAGACCTCACCGATGTCCGCCATGGGCTTCGTCGACAAGAACATCAGGAAGCCCGAGGACATCAAGGGCAAGACGGTGGCGATCACGCCGGCGGACTCCATGACCCAGATCTGGCCGCTGTTCCTGAAGAAGACCGGCCTGAAGGAGAGCGACTTCCAGACGGTTGCGGGCGACGGCCAGACCAAGCTCAACGCAGTCATCAACGGCCAGGCCGATCTGCTGCTCGGCTACGTCATGGACCAGTCGATGAAGATCAAGGACGCGACCGGCAAGGACGTCTATCCGATCAAGTTCGCCGACTACGGCATCAACATGGTTTCGTCAGGCATCATCGCCAACTCCGATTATGTGAAGGCCAACGCCGATCTCGTCCGCCGCTTCATGTCGGCGACGACCAAGGCGGTCGAGGCCGCCGAGAAGGAGCCGAAGGCCGCGGCGCAGTCGATCCTCGATGCCAACCCGAAGGGCGGCAAGATCGACACGCTGACGCAGGGTTTTGAGCTGACCATTCCGCTCTACCGGACCGCGGAGACCAAGAGCAAGCGGCCGTTCCAGGTCACCGACCAGAACATGACCGAGACCGTCAACCTGCTGGTCGAATATGGCGGGCTCGACGCCAAGGCCAAGGACAACCCGAAGGCCTTCTACACCAACGACTATCTGCCGAAGAGCGGCTCGTGAGCGACACACACCGTCATTCCGGGATGGTCCGAAGGACCAGACCCGGAATCTCGAGATTCCGGGTTCGCCCTTTGGGCGCCCCGGAATGACGGGCATATCGTCGAGTGGACCTGGTTAGATGAACCCAGCAACAAGACCGAATGACACCGTGCAGCCGGCCGCGCATCTGAGACTGGTGAGCGACCGGGCCGCCGGCGAGGCATCGGGCATCAAGCTATCAGGCGTGTCGAAGACCTACCGGACGCGCGACGGCGACGTGCCGTCGCTGCGGCCGCTCGATTTCCACATCAACGAGGGCGAGTTCTTCGTCGTGGTCGGCCCAAGCGGCTGCGGCAAGTCCACGCTGCTCAAGCTGATCTCGGGACTGTTGCCGCCGTCGGCCGGCGAAATCCTGGTCGAGGGCGAGAAGGTGACGAAGCCGCACGGCAATGTCGGCATCGTGTTCCAGAACGCGCTGCTCTTGCCGTGGCGCAACATCCTGTCCAACGTGATGCTGCCGATCGACATGAAACGGTTGCCGCGGCAAAAATATCTCGAACGCGCCAAGGCGCTGTTGAAGCTGGTCGGGCTCGAAGGTTTCGAGAAGAAGCTGCCTTGGCAACTCTCCGGCGGCATGCAGCAACGGGCCTCGATCTGCCGCGCGCTGGTGCACGATCCCAAGATCATGCTGATGGACGAGCCGTTTGGCGCGCTCGATGCGCTGACGCGCGAGCGCATGAATGTCGAGCTGATGCGGATCCAGCGCGAGACCAGGAAGACGGTGCTGCTGATCACGCATTCGATTCCCGAGGCCGTGTTCCTCGCCGACCGCGTGCTGGTCATGACCGAGCGGCCCGGTGCGGTCGCCGCGATCTACGACGTGCCGTTGCCGCGCCCGCGCTCGCTCGACGTGATGGCCGACCCGGTCTTCACCGAACTGGTGCAGCGCATCCGCAAGCATTTCTTCTCGCAAGGGGCATTGGATTAAAGCCATGGCGCCGCGCCTGAAGCTTCGAGATATCACCTTCTTCGAACGTCCCGTGCAGTTCGCGCGGCCGTTCCGCTTTGGCGCCATCACCATCAACGCGACGACGCAGCTGTTCGTGCGGGTCGAGATCGAGGTCGAGGGCAGGGGAAGCGCCGTCGGCGCCAGCGCCGAGCTGCTGGTGCCGAAATGGTTCGACAAGCGGCCGGAGTTTTCTCCGGCGCAGACGGTCGACGGTCTGCGACGATCCCTGGAAATTGCGCGCGGGCTTTATCTGGCGCGGACCGGGTTCCTGACCGCGTTCGATCTCCATGCCGCGTGCATTGGTGCCCAGATCGCGACCTGCGCGAAGAAGAACATTCCGGCGCTTGCGGCGGCTTATGGCCCGGCGGAGATCGACAAGGCGATCCTCGATGCGCTGCTGCGCGGCGTTGAGACCGGCTTTTTCGACGGAATGGCCGGCAACGTTGCCGGCATCGATGCGCGACTATCGCCCGACCTGAAGGACGCGGAGATCGCGGCGTTTCTGTCCAGTCGGAAGCCGTTGCCGCGCGTTGCTATCAGACATACCGTCGGCCTCGACGATACCGTGGAGGGCAAGGGCGGCGTCGCCGACGCTCATGAGAACGCCGGCGCGAGTTACTTCAAGCTGAAGCTGTCGGGCGATCCCGCAGCCGATGCAGCGCGATTGGCGCGGATCGGCAAGGAGCTCGATACACTTGAGCGCAGCTACAAGGTGACGCTCGATGCGAACGAGCAATACGCAGATCTCGCGGCGTTGCAGGCGCTGATGGATCGGCTCGATCATGATTCCGCGTTGCGGCCGATCGCCTCTCGGTTGCTCTATGTCGAACAGCCGATGCCGCGTGATATCACGCGGCAGTCCCCGCTCGGCTCGCTCGCCGCGCGCGGCTTCATCATCGATGAGGCCGACGATTCCTACGATGCCTTCCCTGCCGCTCGGGCTCTCGGCTATCACGGCATCTCCTCGAAATCCTGCAAGGGGCTCTACAAGTCCATCGTCAACGCCACGCGCGCGGCAAAATGGAGCGGGGGCGGCGAAAAGTTCTTCGTCACCGGCGAGGACCTCACTTGCCAGGCCGGCCTTGCCGTGCAGCAGGACCTTGCGCTCGGCGCCTTCCTCGGCGTCACCCACGCCGAACGCAACGGCCACCACTACGTCGACGGCTTCGGTGAGACGCCGGCCGCTGAAGCTGCGGCCTTCGCGGCTGCACATCCCGATCTCTACGCCGATGCCGGGCAGGGCATCCGTCTCTCCATTCACGACGGCGATCTCCTGACGGGATCGCTTCATGCGGCGGGCTTTGCGACGTCGGTCCATCCGGACTGGTCCGCGCTCCGCCCGCTCGAACAGCCAACATCACTTCAGGAGCAATTGGCATGACCACCCAACGCCTCGGCCTCATCATGAACGGCGTCACCGGCCGCATGGGGCTCAACCAGCATCTGATCCGCTCGATCGTCGCGATCCGCGACCAGGGCGGCGTCCGCTTGAAGAACGGCGACCGCATCATGCCCGATCCGATCCTGGTCGGCCGCAGCGCCGAGAAGGTCGAGGCGCTTGCAAAGCGCTTCAACATCGCGCGCTGGACCACCGACCTCGATGCGGCGCTCGCCGACAAGAACGACACCATGTTCTTCGACGCCGCGACCACGCAGGCGCGGCCGGGCCTGCTGACCCAGGCCATCAATGCCGGCAAGCACGTCTATTGCGAGAAGCCGATCGCGACCAACTTCGAGGAGGCCCTCGAGGTCGTCAAGCTCGCCAATTCCAAGGGCGTCAAGCACGGCACCGTGCAGGACAAGCTGTTCCTGCCCGGCCTGAAGAAGATCGCCTTCCTGCGCGACTCCGGCTTCTTCGGCCGCATCCTCTCGGTGCGCGGCGAGTTCGGCTATTGGGTGTTCGAGGGCGGCTGGCAGGAGGCGCAGCGGCCGTCCTGGAACTACCGCGACGAGGACGGCGGCGGCATCATCCTCGACATGGTCTGCCACTGGCGCTACGTGCTCGACAACCTCTTTGGCAACGTCCAGAGCGTGGTCTGCATCGGCAACACCGACATCCCCGAGCGTTTTGACGAGCAGGGCAAGAAGTACAAGGCGACCGCGGACGATTCCGCCTACGCGACCTTCCAGCTCGAGGGCGGCGTCATCGCCCATGTCAACATGTCCTGGGTGACGCGCGTCTATCGCGACGACCTCGTCACCTTCCAGGTCGACGGCACGCACGGCTCGGCGGTCGCGGGGCTCACCGACTGCATGATCCAGGCGCGGCAGGCTACCCCGAGGCCGGTGTGGAATCCGGACGAAAAGCGGCTGCATGATTTCTACGGCGACTGGCAGAAGCTGCCGGAAAACGTCTCCTACGACAACGGTTTCAAGGAACAGTGGGAGATGTTCATCCGTCACGTCTACGAGGACGCGCCTTACAAGTTCACCCTGCTCGAAGGCGCCAAGGGCGTGCAGCTCGCCGAATGCGCGCTGAAGAGCTGGAAGGAGCGGCGCTGGATCGACGTCGCCCCGATCAAGGCCTGAGGAGGGAAGCATGAACAAGCCCGTCCTGCCCAAGCCTGCTCCTTCAATGTCGTCCTTGTCGCTCAAGCTGCCGAAAGCCGATCGTTCAATCGAGACCTACCGGCTCGCGGCCTCGCGAACGTTCCCGGCGAGGCTCGAAGGCCCGCTGAACCGCATCGCGTTCTCCGCCGTGCACACGGTCGCCGATCCCTTCGCCGACAACGATCCCTGGCTCTCGGTGTCCGTTGACTGGGACAAGACCATCGCCTTCCGCGAGCATGTCTGGGACCTCGGTCTCGGCGTCGCCGAAGCCATGGACACCGCGCAGCGCGGCATGGGGCTGGACTGGCCGACCTCGCTGGAGCTGATCACGCGCTCGGTCGCCGCCGCCAAGCGTCGCAACGCGCTGGTGTTCTCCGGCGCAGGCACGGACCATCTCGCGGTGGAGGATGCCCGGACCATCGACGATGTGATCCGGGCCTATGAGGAGCAGATCTCGGCGGTCGAGAAGGTCGGCGGCCGCATCATCCTGATGGCGTCGCGCGCGCTGGCAAAGCTCGGCCGCAATGCCGACGATTATGCGAAGGTCTATGACCGCGTGCTGTCGCAGGTCCGCGAGCCCGTGATCATCCACTGGCTCGGCGACATGTTCGATCCGGCGCTGACGGGATATTGGGGTACCAAGGATCTGGACAAGGCGATGGACATTGCGGTGGCTATCATCAACGCCAACGCCGCCAAGGTCGACGGCGTCAAGGTCTCGCTGCTCGACAAGCAGCGCGAGATCGACATGCGTCGTCGCCTCGACAAGCGCATCAAGATGTACACCGGCGACGACTTCAACTACGCGGAGCTGATCGCCGGCGATAGCCAAGGTTTTTCGCACGCGCTGCTCGGCATCTTCGATGCGATCGCACCAGCGGCGTCCTACGCGCTGTCGCGGCTGGCTGCCGGTGACGAGGCCGGCTTCCACGACGTGCTGGGACCGACCGTGCCGCTGTCGCGCCACATCTTCAAGGCGCCGACGCGCTTCTACAAGACCGGCGTGGTGTTCATGGCGTATCTGAACGGCCATCAGGATCATTTCACCATGGTGGGCGGGCAGGAGAGCGCGCGTTCGATGCTGCATCTGGCCGAGCTGTTCCGGCTGGCCGATCAGGCCGGCCTGCTCGCCAATCCTGAGCTGGCGACGCGGCGGATGACGACGGTGCTGGCCTCGCACGGGATCGAATCCTGATGCGCGATTTCTCGTCCGACCACCGCTGGCTGTCGCTGAATACGGCGACGGTCCGCAAGCAGGGTGACCTCGTCGCGATCATCGATGCCTGTGCGAAGCACGGCATCCGCGCCATCGACCCCTGGCGCGACCAGGTCGCATCCGTCGGTCTCGACCGTGCCGCGCGCGCGGTGCGCGATGCCGGCCTCGAGCTGTCAGGCTATTGCCGTGGCGGCATGTTCACCTCCGATGCCTCGCGCCGGGGCGAAGTGCGCGACGACAACCGCCGCTGCGTCGACGAGGCCAAGGCGCTGGGAGCGCCGTGCGTCGTTCTCGTCGTCGGCGGCCTGCCGCAATATTCGCGGCCGGGGAGCGAGCCGTCGAAGGACATCGCGGGTGCGCGCGGGCAGGTCGAGGAGGCGCTTGCCGACATGCTCGACTATGCCAGGCAGGCAAGGCTGCCGCTGGCCATCGAGCCGCTGCACCCCGCCTACGCCGCCGACCGCGCCTGCGTGAACACCACAAAACAGGCGCTCGATATCTGCGACCGGCTCGACCCCGGCCGCACCGGCATGCTCGGCGTCGCACTTGATGTCTATCACATCTGGTGGGACCCGGAGCTGATGAGCCAGATCGCGCGCGCGGGCAGGGATCGCCTGCTTGCCTTCCATGTGTGTGACTGGCTGGTGCCGACCAGGGACATCCTCAACGACCGCGGCATGATGGGCGACGGCGTCATCGACATCAAATCGGTGCGCAAAGCGGTCGAGGCGCAGGGTTTTGCCGGCTATTCCGAGATCGAGATCTTCTCCAACGACTGGTGGGCCAAGCCGATGGACGAGGTGCTGCGCACCTGCATCGCGCGGCACAGGACGGTGGTGTAGGCCTCACGAGCGCTGCCCTTACGGGGCATGCGGGCCGTTGAAGCGGGCCTTCGGCCCGCTGCTCGCGGCAGGATTGCGGTCGTTCAAGTCTGCGTCGGCGGGATTGTCATGCGATGGACTTCCATCTTTTGACCGACCCCCTTCAGGTTCTCGTAGTTGCACGACACCGAGCGTGATTTGACGATGTCAGCGACGCCCGGTGACTCCATCACCGTTGCGCTGATGCAGACTTCGTTGACATCGGCGAGACCTTGCACGCGTGCGGCGATATTCACGTCCTGTCCGAAATAGTCGATCCGGTCGTTGAGATTCACCGCAATCGCCCGCCCCCTGTGGACACCGACCTTGAGGCCCAGCGGCCGCGAAGCGGTTTGGTTGAATCGCGACAGCTCTTCGATCATCTCGATGGCGGCGCAAACGGCATCCTGCGGACGCTCGAACCCGGCCATGACTGCGTCGCCGATCGTCTTGATAATGGTGCCGGATCGTTCCCGGATGATCCTGTTCAAGATCTCGAAGTGTTGGCGAACCAGAAAATACGCGTTCACGTCACCGACGCTTTCGTACAGCGGAGTCGACTGCTTCAGATCGGTGAACAGGTAAGTCATGTCCGAGATATTGAGGCTCTCGCCCTCATCCACCAGCTGCGCCTTGTAGAGTTCGCGGAAGCTCGGGGTGAGCAGCAGCCGCTTGCCGGAAAGAAACGGTTCATACTCGACCAGATGGGGCGCGAAACCTGGGGGATACTGGACGAACCAGAAGCGACCGCGATCGTCGGTGCAGTTCTCGATCCGGATGGTGTGCTTACCCGGGCGGAGGTCGGCCGTCTGCCGGAACGAAAAGCGTCCGTCGCCGAGGACCATGTCTTTCGGTGCCGTCGGCCGGTCCGGCAGCAGAAAGCGACCCGACTCGAGCTGGACCAGCGTCTCTTGCGGTTCTGCCGGCTCCCCGTCCGCGAAGAAGACCAGAAGGAGTTTGTGGCTCAAATCCAGCACCTCGAAGCGGCCAGCCGTGACCTCGAAGTCGAAGCTGCGGTGCTCATGCGCCTCGATATCGGCGAATCCCCGTGAGAGCGCAGCAACGAGCTGCTGATGCGTCATTCCGTGCGGAGCGATGAAGCCTTTGGAAAAGTTGTAGCGCAGGTAAAAATCCTCGACAGACAGCCTTTCGGGATGGCGGAATATGATGTCGCGGACGCCGCTCGAGACCGTAAATGCGACCTGAATATAGTCGTCCAGCGCCACATCGTTGATCGCGTTGCAGAACGCGCACTGAAAGCGTGGATGGACCTGGTCGAGCTCGCGGAAGCTGCCGGCGACCTGCGGGCAATAGGCGCAGATCAGCAGCCAGTCCATATCGAACAGGCCCACCTTGGCAGCGTGCACGAACAGCTCGATCGCGTCGGCCTCGGACATGCGGACGGCGCCGCCGTATTGGATGGGGTTGACGCGAAGAAGATCATAGTCGTCGGCGGTCCGGATGAAGTGCTCGAGCTCCGGCAGAACATTCGGTGCCCAGCTTCTTGCCGCTCCGAGCGCGGCGAGACGCTGGCTCAGGAGACTCTCGTTGACTGGAGACGGGACACTCATCTCACGCTCCCTGCCTGATGGGCTGACTACGCTATTGGTCTCCGGCCGAACTCCGCGACGGACGGCACCATCGCCTCGTCCGGCGCGATAGGCCCCAGGCTCTCGACGATCTCGAAACGGCCTCGCCGACGATGCTGCCGCCATTGGCGGTGACGAGCCGGCGGACCCTCTCGTTCATCACGTGCGGCCAGATGTAGTCTGCGGACGGCAGGTAGAATGTCCTGGCACCGGTCTTGCGCATCAGCCAGGGAATGAGCGGGTCGAGCTGCTGCGCCGGCACCGGGCCGGTGCAGAAGATCAGCGGGTCGCATTCCTGCCCTTCGTATTGCTCGGGGTAGATGTAGAGCGTCCTGCCCTTCACGACGGCGGGGCCCTTGATGGCCTGCCGCGTGGAGCTGTAGATGCCGCCGAAGATCACATCCACCTTGTCCTGCAACACAAGCTTGGCCGCCTTGGCCTCCGCGACCGCGTCGGTCGTTGCACCGTCCTCGAGGTAGAGTTCGATCTTCCGCCCCAGCAGGCCGCCATTGGCGTTGATCTCGTCAACCACCATCCTTGCCACGTTGGCGTTTGCGCGGCCCATGAACGAAAGTGCTCCGGTCTCCTCCGCGATCATGCCGACTTTGATCGACGCTTGTGTCATGGCAGACACTCCCCTGAGCTTTGTGCCCGCAAGCCGAGGCCGCTGCGCACACCAGGAAATTCAGCGGCCGACTAGTGCTACGGCCTCCTGCTCCTCGGGAGGTGCGCCTTCATTGGTCCGCACAAATACAAAGCGGGATACCACGGAGATCTGTGCGTCGGCGCTGCCATCCTGGCCGATGAGAATGAGTCCCGCTCCGCCATTGGCTACATTCAAGATGACGGGGGCGCCCTTCCACGTCCTGATCGGCTCCATTCCGATGATGAGAAATTCGCCGATCGGCTGGTCAAAATATTGCAGCCTCAGCTGTGGCCCGACTTCTGCGGCCGCGAGTCCGAAACCCAGCTGCTTGGCGCGCGCATAAATGTCCGCCAGCGACGCGGTATCGGTCTTAAAGCCGAGTTCGGCTGCCGAGACCGCAAAAAGCTTTACGCTTGTTTTCGTGTCGCGAAGAGTAAAGGTCGGTCGTGCGAGAATTTCGCCGGCCGAGTTTCCGATACCGCAACCTACCGCATCCATTGCGTTACTGAGGGCAAAGAAATTTGCAAACGTCCCGATTGTGATCGTCTTCCACACGGGAACATCGACGGCGGATTTAATCGGGATTTGCGGCCTGTCAGCTGACGGAGCTTTCTTGAGCCTTAGTTGGTTCTGCAGGACATCTCGCGCCGTGCATTGAGCTCTGGCTTCGCTCGCAAACAGGAGAGTGCATGCGGTACAGAGCATCGCAACAATGAGAATGCCGCAGCGGCGCCATCCTGGCGAATGACACTGTATGGCACGGCAACTGACGTTCTTGCCAGCTGTTCGGTCCATAACGGACCTCTCTTGCGCTAATGCAGCGCCAAAAAATCAAACTGTCACTTCACAATGGTCGGGCCGGTTCACAGCAGAAAAGCCGTCGTTCTTGCAGCCTATAGAGTTTGGTCCCGGAAATCCCGCAAAGGTTCAGCGACGATGACGCGGGATGACGAACTCAATATAGGTCAGCGTGGGTGCACTTCTTGCGGAGGGGCTTGAGCGCACCAGGGTAGCGATAACGGAGCGGAAGGTGCGTACCGCGACGGCAGCGGAGATCGAGCTGCAGCTCGTGTTGGTCAGCGAGCTGGGAGTACCACCAATGATGAGGTGGACAGCCATCAGCTTTCAGGCAGAATGTCATCACCCCGATGCCGCAGCCTCGCCACAGTATGTGCCAGATCGGATGTGGTAATCGGTGGCATCAACGATCAGCAGGCTCGGCGGATGTACCCACGCCTGATGATCTTGAATGGCCCCGACGTGTCATCCGTCGGGGCCATTGTTGTCGGGGCCATTGTTGTGATCGGCGTGCAAGACTGGCGACCTTTGCCGAGCCGGCGTGGTCCAGCCTGGGACCCGTTTCGTTGCGGCGAAAGGAAAGACCGCCGGAAGGCGGTCTTGCAGTCCAATGTGCCGGGCCAAAATAGTTTCGGGATCAAACTTTGTCCGGCCCGGTCTAATTGCAAGTTAACCATCATCCAGGGAAGGCCGCTCACAATTAAGATTTCAGTCCTGAAATGGAATGCACCGGCGACGTAGGCCTCTGGGGGGCCGCCGGACGCGCTGTCATTCTGCCCAGCGCCCCTTGCTGCCGCCAATGCCCGCGTCGTTCGGCTCGACTATTTCGCGAAAAGTCAGACGATTGCGCTGTCATCGATTGACCGTCAAACACCGGACTATCACTCGTCAATTCAATCTGCAAAGCTGTGACAACACAAATGCGCCTGTAAACAAACAAGCGCGCGAAGGAGGTTCGCAGTGGAGAAGGTGCAACGCTTGCGTGCGATGGGTTCGCTGTGCCGTCAACAGGCCGCATACAACAGCATGAACAAATGGAAGCTGCTCGCAGAAGCAGAATACTGGGATCACCTGGCCGATCTCGAGTTGTCTTCCTACTTCCAGCAATGCAACGCCGCTGGCTCGGACGAGATGGAGCGGTCTCAAGCGATCACAAAAACGGATGAGGCTGGGCAGAAGACGATTCCCGCCGCGTGAGGTCGGAACGCGGCTGTCGGCTGCATCCCGTGCCGTCTCGCAGGGAGCCGCGGCCCGGACTCGCGTGTTCTCGTCGAGCTTCGAAGCTGGGTGATTACGTTACCCCACATCGTTCGGCCGCTGCGCGATTGCAGCGAGAGAATACGACGCCGCCCTCATGGGCCTGCGACCTGTTGCAGCGTGTTGAAGTGCGCCTTCTGCTCGCTGCTCAGCGTGGCATAGAACTCGCCCCAGGGTGGGCTCGACCACTTTGCGGCCCTCAGCATGGCCCCTCTGAATTGACTTCCGCTTTCAGCGGCAGAACGGACATTGGTCGGACTTGCCGCTGGATCGACCCGGTCGCGGGTGCCCCCAAAACGGACATGCCGCTGGCAACATTGGAGCGAATGAGCGGGGATGTGACATTTTTCCACTTGCCGAGAGACGCAACAGCCTAGACTGGCTTCCAGCTGGGCCAATCGCGGCCAATGTGTGCGTTGCCAACGAGCCTGGCCGGATCTGGAAGTGACCCCCAATGAAGCATTGGATCGATTGGCTGCCGGCAATCGAAACCCTCCGCCGATATGAGGCGGCGTGGCTTCCGCGCGATATCTTCGCTGGACTCGTCCTGGCGACGATGCTGGTCCCGGTTGGAATTGCCTACGCGACAGCATCGGGCTTGCCTGGCATCGCCGGTCTGTACGCAACGATCGTGCCGCTGTTGGTCTACGCGTTGTTTGGCCCCAGCCGCATCCTCGTGCTGGGACCTGACTCGGCGCTGGCAGCCGTCATCCTCGGCGTTGTCGTCCCACTGTCTGGCGGCGATCCTCTTCGCGCCGCGACGCTCGCTGCGATGATGGCGATCGTTTCGGGGACGGTATGCATTCTAGCCGGCATCGCGCGCTTGGGTTTTGTCACCGAGCTGCTCTCGAAGCCGATACGGTACGGCTATATGAACGGAATTGCATTGACCGTCTTGATCAGCCAACTGCCCAAGCTCTTTGGCTTCTCGATCGAGAGCGAAGGACCTTTACGAAGCCTATGGGCGATCGCCGATGCAATCCTTGAAGGCAAGACAAACTGGGTCGCATTCGGGATTGGGCTCGGCACGCTGATGGCCATCCTGCTGCTCCAGAACAACAAGCGGCTGCCAGGCATTCTGATTGCGGTAGTCGGGGCGACCGCTATCGTCGGCGTGCTTGATCTTGGGACCCGTTACGGCGTGGCGGTTTTGGGTCCTCTTCCGCAGGGCCTGCCGGGTTTCGCGATCCCCTGGATCACCTACGGCGATATCGTCCCGGTGCTGGTCGGCGGCTGCGCAATCGCGCTGGTATCATTCGCTGACACCAGCGTGCTTTCGCGCGCCTACGCCGCACGATTGGGCACTCATGTCGATCCCAACCAGGAGATGGTGGGGCTTGGCGCGGCCAATCTGGCAACCGGCTTTTTTCAGGGCTTCCCGATCAGCAGCAGCGCTTCGCGCACGCCCGTTGCGGAAGCCGCCGGCGCCCGTACCCAGCTAACCTCAGTCGTCGGCGCGCTTGCCATCGCCATCCTTCTGCTGGTGGCACCAAACCTCCTTCAGCATTTGCCCACCGCTGCATTGGCGGCCGTCGTAATCGCCGCTGCGATCGGCTTGTTTGAGGTCACCGACCTCAAGCGAATCTATCGGATTCAGCAGTGGGAGTTTTGGCTATCGATGGTCTGCTTTGTCGGCGTGGCGGTGCTCGGAGTGATCCCAGGAATTGGTCTGGCAATAGCAATCGCCATCGCCGAGTTCCTGTGGGACGGTTGGCGCCCACACTCCGCCGTGTTGGGGCGGGCCCATGGCGTCAAAGGCTATCACGACATCACAAGATATCCGGATGCACGCCAAATCCCCGGGCTGGTCCTGTTTCGGTGGGATGCGCCGCTGTTCTTCGCCAACGCCGAATTCTTCAAAGAGCGCGTACTGGACGCCGTGGCGAAATCGCCGACGCCCGTACGCTGGCTGGTCGTTGCGGCGGAGCCTGTCACCAGCGTGGACGTCTCCGCCGGCGATACAATCGCCGAATTGGACGAGGCGTTGCACGCGCAGGGTATCGAGTTCTGCTTTGCCGAGCTGAAAGATCCAGTCAAGGACAAGCTGAAGAGATTTGGACTGTTCTCGCAGCTTGGCGAGCAATATTTCTTCCCAACCATCGGCGCAGCCGTTTCCAGTTACCTGGAAATCAATGGTGTAGAGTGGGAGGACTGGGAGGACCAAGCCAGACGTTAGGAAGTGGCATGCCGGGCTTGAATACACACGCCGATTGACCCCCGATTCCGGCCCTAATGCGAATATGCTTTTTGCAAAGCGCGCAATCAGTAACGGTGCGCACCTGCATCGTGCGGCACCGGACGTGTAGCTCCCGCGACGTCGCCGTCACGGGCCTGCGACCTGTTGCAGCGTGTTAAAGCGCGCCTTCTGCTCGCTGCTCAGCGTGGCGTAGAACTCGTCGAGGGCAGGTTCGACCAGCTTGGCGGCCGTCAGCATGGCCTCGAGCCGGCGCTGCATCGCCTCCAGCCGTCCGACCGGCGTCAGCGGCACATCGTTCGGGCAGGCCGCCTGCAGGCCCTCAACGCCTTTCGCCGTGGCCTCGCTGAGGCGGTCGAGCGCCTCCTTCTGCTTGCCCGCGGGGTGGAGCACAGCCTCGATCCTCTGGATCGGCAGCTGGGTCAGGCCGGACTTCGGATCGCCGCATCCCTCTCCGCTGGCTTGCTGCTGCGGCGGCGAGCGGTCGCCGACATTGGGGCCGAGCGCGTTGAAGCGGGCCTGCTGCTCGTCACTGAGCGAGTTGTAAAAATTCTCCAGTGCCGGGCGCACGATCTTGACCGCTTCCAGCGTCGCGCTGACGCGGTTCATCATTGCGCGCAAGCGGCCGGGCGGAGTTAGTGCGTAAGTGTCCGCGCAGGAGTCCTTGAACACACCGGCAGCGTTGGCAGCCGCGGTCTTCAATTGGTCGAGCAGCGCGCGTTGCTCCGGCGTCGGCCGCACCGCCCGCGCGATATCGGCAAGCGGCCAGGCGGTGACGCCCTTGTCCGGTGTGCCGCACAATTGCTGCAGCGTTTGCGGGCTCACGCTGGCGCGCTGGCGCGCGCGGGAGCCGCCGCCGGCTTGCGGATAGTCGTACGGGTTGATGCTGGCATAGGCGGCGTAGGGGCTGTCACCACCCCAGAACACGGTGTCGACGAAGTCGTCATAGGCGTACGCCCAATAGCCCGGCTCGTAGGCATAGGACCAGAACGTGTAGTCAAAAATGTCGGAATAGGCGTAAGGCCAGAACACGGGCCCAAGCCACGCCACGAACACCGCGGGATGGCGGTGTCGCCAGGCCTGCCGGGGCGCCCAGCCGCTCTGGCGGGCGACGAGGGCCGCCTGGGTTTGCGCAGAGGCCTGCTCGCGGAAGCGCTCGGCAAACCGCCCGCGCTCGGCGGCTCGCGCGGCGGCCGCCGCTGCGGTTGCCGTAGCGGCTGCAGTGGGAGCCTGCAGTCCCAGCCGCTGCTGGCGCGCCAGATCCGTCTGCTGCGTGCGCTGCTCGCGCTGCAGCAGGCGGTTCTGCGTCTGGAGCATCCGTTGCTGCTCGCGTTGCGCCCGCGCGCCCTCCGGCTTTTGCGACTGCAATTGCTGCACGCGCTGCTGCAGGCGATCGATGCGGGTCTGGCGCTCGGCGGTCTGGCGCGACAGCACCTCGCGCTGCCGCTGCTGCACCATCTGCTGGCGTTGCTGGATCTGTTGCTGATGCTGTTGCGCGCGCTGGTCGATCTGCTCCCGTCGCGACAGCCGCTCGCTCACGGCCGGCGCTGCGCCTGGGCCGGACGGGGCGGCAATATGCGGCGTCGGCCGCGGTGCCATGGCCGGACGTTGCGGCGCTGCCGGCGCGCGATGGAATTCAGGCCGCGGCGCTGCCACGTGCGGGGCGACCCGCTGCGGCGGTGCAGCGAAGTGGGGCGTCGGGCGCGGCGGTGGTGAGGCGATGTGCGGCGCGGGATGTGGCGCCATGGCCGGGCGCTGCGGCATGGCCGGGGGATGGAATGCCGGCGCGGCGGGACGCGCCATGGCTGGGGGCGCCGCCGGACGTGCCATGGCAGGTGGTGGTGCCGGCCGGGCCGCCGGCGCTGCGGCCGGACCCGGTGGTCCACCTCTTCCGTGTCCCTGGCCGAGTCCCTGGGCGGACGCGCCGACGCTCGTCGCCAGCACCGAGACACCAACCAGAAAGGCCCTCAGGCAAACGCCACGCGGACGCATGATCGTCGCTCCCAGCTCGTAATCGCCCACGACTTTCAACGCACGGGTAGCGGAATCGTTCGTTGTCGGCCGCGGCCGGCATTGCGATCTTCCGACGCAGGCAGCTTCCGGCACGCTAAGACGCGCGGTTGAGAAAGATCGGCAGCCCCTGCTTGTTGGCGTAGATGGGGCGGTAGCGCTCCGTGTTGTAGCTGCTCGCAACGTCCAATTTGCGCGGACCGAGCTTGGCGTCAGGGATGGGCACGAGGTCGTAGCGGCCCTCGACCAGCGCCGACATGAGGCCGGTCTTGCTTTCCAGCATGGCATCGTAGGCCATGTTACCGAAAGTCAGGGCCACAAGCTTGTCGATGAAGTCCGGATCGCCCGATCGCAGATCGTAGGTGAGATCGGAGGTGATCGTCTCCTCGCCGGTGCGCTGCTTGATCTCGTCGGCAAGCGATTCCGCCACGTTGGCCTTCTTGCGGTGACCGTAGGCGTCAGGCTCGCCGTATTCCCGCAGCTTGTAGCCTTCCCACTGAGCTCCCTCGCTGAGCACGATCAGCGCGTAGTTGCTTGGATTGGCGCGCTTGTCCTCGATGAGCAACTGGATCAGCTTGTCGAGGTCGACCTTATGCTCCGGTATGAGGCATCGTATCGAGGTCGCATACGCGGTGTAGAGTGCCGTAAATCCGGCATCGCGGCCAAAGACGCGGAAAATGCCAATTCGCTCATGCGAGCCGACGGTGGTGCGCTGCCGCTGGATGGCATCGCTGGCGCGGGTGATCGCGGTCGAGAAGCCGATGCAGTACTCGGTGTTGCGGACGTCATTATCCATCGTCTTCGGGATGGCGATGATCTTGACGCCGAGTTCGTTGAGCTTGGCCGCATAACTGAGCGTGTCGTCGCCACCGATGGCGATCAGGTGTTCGATGCCAAGTCCCGAAAGGTTAGCGAGCACCCGGCTGGTGAGGTCCCATGTCTTTGTCGCGATGCCGCCGTTGGTGCTCAGCGAGACCGGAACCTCATTGCCGACGAGATGACCGGGCAGCTTTTGTATTTTGGAGGGATTGACGCGGCTCGAGTGCAGCACGGTGCCGCCGCGCCGGTCGATGGTTCGCGTGTTTTCACGGTTCAGCGGGATGACGTAGTGGGACCTGCTGTTTGGGTCGTCGAGGTTCAGGTGCGTGAGGGCCTCCCAACCACGGCGCAGACCGACAACCTCGATGTCGTCCTCACTGCCGCGATAAGTCACGCTCTTGATGACTGCATTGAGGCCGGCGACGTCGCCACCGCCCGTGAGAATGCCGATGCGTTTTCTTGCCATATCCACCTCCCGGATCGGCATGTCGTCATAGCGCCTGCATCTGTCGATTGAACGGTGAACGTCGCTCCAGCTTGTGATTGGAGGCGGTCGCTACTCGGCCGCTTCCGGCTTGCGGTCGTCGCGCAGTCGAAAACGCTTCAGCAGCCCGGACACGGTGTCGCGGAAGCCGCCATATTCCAGTTCGGAATAGGGTAGCATGGCGGCGCCGGACCAGCCCTGGCTGCGCATCTCGATGGCCTTGCGCTGGGCGCGCCGGCGGACCTCATCCCATGCCGGGTTGTCGAAGAAATCGGTGTAGGACTCGGCAAAGCGGCCTTCGCTGTCGATCGAAAAGCCGACGCAAGAAACGATCGGCAGGCAGTACATGCCGGTAACCGGCGTGTTGAGTGGCACCGGCATGAGCGGCATCACATGCGAGCCGCGTGCATCGCCGCCCACGAAGTGCGCTTTGGCGAACGGCGAGATTATTTCCTCCGGAGCTGGGAAAATCCCCTGGTTCCTGACGATCGCGACTGGATCATCCTTGCCGGTGTACTTGCCTGCGATCGCGTGGAGGCGCTGTGCCGAAACGGCCACGACGACCTCGCCATGGGTTCGAGAAATGATGCGATCGATGCCGAAGCGCTCGTTGTCGCGAAGCAGGGCGGCAATGTGGTAGCTGTCGTCGGGTGCGTCGAGCTCGAGGAGGCTGTCGCCGGCTGTGTTGTCCATGTCGATGACATGGAAACGGAATCCCTTGATCATCGGAGGCAGCATCAGCCCCGCGCAGTACATGGGGTCGGCAAAGGCGAGATAGAGCGGCAGGTTGTAGGCGCCGGGGCCGCATTTGTCGGCCGCGAACACCATGAAGGACTCCGCGGGTCGCGCGCCGGAGAGGCTGTGGTCGAAGCTGAGCTCGGCGACGCCTGGGCCGGCGCCGCGAATGTTCCCGGAAGGCGCGTCGGCGAGAAGATCCTGGCCAGCGCCATAGAGCCCGGAGGTTTTCGCGACCGAGGTGGCCGCGAGGAACGTCTTCCAGGCGAGTTGATGGACCTCGGGGCTTCCTTCGCCCCGTGTGTGCGTCATGATGATCGCAATGTCGTCGCCGGTGTGGCAGATGAAACCGTCGATCAGCAGACCATTGCAGATCGCCTTGGCAACCTCGCCCTCGACAGTCGCCATCATGCGTGAAGACGGTTTCGTATGCCCGCCAACGGAGCCAACGTCAGCTTTGATGACTGAAAGAGTGAGTCTCATGAGCGTTTCTCCGATCAGCGCAGCTCAGCGCCTCCGGCTGCGCCGGGCACGGCGCTGCTCATTCGCGGACAAAAACGTCCGTCGCTCCGATAGGTTCCACGCACCCGTTCATCCGGTTGCTGGGATCATGCCGAGTTTTGCCTTAGGACCATGCGTCACTACTTGCTGCGCTGCACGAGTCCGGTTCTGGACCCGAAGCCAACGTTTCGGGCGTTTGCCACCTCGCCCAGCGCGTCAATGTAACCACGCGCAGACCCATCATCAAAAAGTGGAAGACCCGAGAACCTGAGGGTGAAGCCCAGCTTTTTCGACTATCGCCCTGCAGCGAGCTAGCACCCCCAAAAGCGCTCTTGACCCTTGATCTAGATCAAACAGCGTTTGCGGCATTCTGCCCAATAGGCAGCATCCAGCGTGGTTTTCGATGTCTCCCGCAGAAGTCCGCCAGTCGGGGAAGATCGGAAGTGAGCGGCGCGCGGTCAAAGTGACGCGATTGACCCAAAGCCGTCCCAATCCTGGCGGTGCAATTTCCGCCGAAGTGGCACAGTCAGGCTCGCAAGCGTCGATAGGCGACTGCCAGACGTGGCATCTTGCGCCACGGTCCAACTGCAAGGAGCAAGCCATGATGAATCTAAAGGTTCTTGCCGCAGTCGTGATTGCGGCATCCGCCCTGTCCAGCTCTGCTGCACTGGCGCAGGCGGCCCTTTCCAATCCTGACGAATGCCAAGCTGAATTCGCGAGTTGCACGGGTCTTGGAACTGGGGGTACCCCCACCGGCGTCCATCGGCAATCAACTCGGCGCTCGGCGTATCGCCAGCCGGCGGCGGCGGCCGCTACCGTCGGCAGCTGGGGCAATTCCTACGCCATGTCCGGCGAGATGGGCTGGCACGGCAACTGGAATACGTATGCTGCCCGCAACGGCATCGTCTGCAAGCCCGGCACCTATTTCAAGGGTGCTGACGGTCTCCGGCATCTCTGCCAATAGGTCATCCGCTCTGATCAGGCGGCCCCAACGGGCCGCCTGTTTCATGCCGGAGAGTAGCTCTCGTTCTGAGTGGGCCAGCATGGAGGCAGGCAGGCGCTTGTCTGCCAGCTGATGACCGCTTCTGGCCCAGGCTGTGTGATAACCCTTTTGTCGACTGGCAGGTCGAGGGGCCCGGGATCGGTTTCGCGGCTAGAGTTGGCTCCGATACAAACTCCCCTACGCCTGCATCGCTTCCAGCAGCGTTCGGCAACCCAAGATCGCTATTACGCGTTTCATATTGTAGGCGAGCACATTGAGCGCCATCTCGGTCGCAACCTTGTGCCGTCTTCGCATCAGGAAGTGCGTCGCACCCATCCCGTCGTGCCGCGCGCCACGCATTGGCGCAGTCCTGAGCATCGAGAGTTCTACTTGACGGGCCTGCGCTTAGCCGCCGACGATGCGAAGTGACCGGCCCGCGCGCCAGATTTTTGAGCAGATCCCCGACTCGTCAGGGAAGGACTCGGAGCGGACAAATGGCTGGTTACGGTCCGCTCACTTATTTCTCAACGTGACGCCAGACACCGTCCCAGTCCGCGGCCGGAGGCGCGTGACCCAAATGCGCGATTCGTTCCAGAAAGACGCGCGTCGGACCGTCGTCGGGGATCTTGCACAGGCAGCTTTCGAACGCCGTCTGCGCAGTAGACCAGTTCCGGCTGCGATATGCGGCAAGTCCTTGCGCGAACAACACCCGCAATTCGTCCCGCGTGGATTCGAGCTCGCCGGCGCGACCCATCAACTCATAAATTCGCACCGGCTCGGTTTTTCCGGCGACCGTGATGGTGTCGATTTCGCGCGCTTCAATCGCGCCTTGTGCGAGCCGGAAAATCTCCTCGCTGATGATGATGAGGGTTCCGTAGATCTTGTTCATGCCCTCGAGGCGCGAGGCAAGGTTTACGCTGTCGCCGATAACGGTGTAAGAACGAGCGGAATCCGAGCCAATGGTGCCAATCACGGCTTCGCCGGTGGCAATACCCATCCGGATCACCAGCTCCGGTGCGTTGCGCCGCATTCCAGTGATCTCCGGTACTTGCTCTCGCAGAGCGGCAATCGCGTCCTGCTGTTCCAGCGCCGCTCGGCAAGCATCGCTTGCATGTTCGTCTCCGTTTGAAAACGGCGGCACCCAGAACGCCATGACGGCGTCCCCGATGTATTTGTCGATGATCCCACGATGGCCGTGAATGACATTGGCCACCGCGCCGAAATAGTTGTTCAAGAGGTGAACGACGGCGCTGGCGGTTAGCTGCTCGCTGATGCCCGTAAACTGCTTGATGTCGGAAAAGAAGATGGTGAGGCTGCGCCGTTCGGCCTGATCCGCGCCACTGGCGATCAGCCGGCTGACGAGCCTGGGATCGACGAATTTTCCGAAGGTGTCCTTGACGCGGTCTCGCGCGCGCAACTCGTCGACCATCCGGTTGAACGAAAGTGCCAGCTCGCCGACCTCGTCGCGGGTGGCTATCAAAACCGGCTCGGCGTTCGTGCCCAGTTCAAGCGCCTTCGTGGTTGCGACAAGCTGACGCAGACCGGAGACCACGCGTGTCGATCCGATGGCGCTAACGCCCAGACCGATGCCGCATGCCGCAACGAAAAGGGCAAGGCTCAAATAGGTGTTCAACCGCTGCCTCGCGAGAACCCTGCGGGTCGACCGGTCGGTCAGATCGGCAAGCTCACGTCGAATCTGCGAGAGATCGGGGCCGAACGCCAGGGCGAATTTGGCAAAGCCGCGCGAAATGGTCCGGGCCTCGTCGCGACGTCCCTCCGAGATAGCCGCAAGCGTGGCGTCCCCCACGGCGAGGAAGTCTTCCAGACTACGGCCCATGTACTTGAGGACGCCGGCCATGCGAGCCAGGTCGACGCGATCCTCAGTGTCGTAGCCGGGGTCGCCGGTTGCTTTGTGGAGCAAGGCTTCACCTGTCTTGACGGTATCGCGCAGCTCGTCGGCCGTTGCCCGCACTGCGGCCATCGCCGTCCGCTCCGTTCCAGCATCGGCTCGATCGGATATCAGGACACGCAAGACTTCGAGCTCGTATCTATCGGTAAGGACATCGAATTCAGAAACCATGCGCGATAACGGCAGCTCATATTCGGTGATGTTCCCGAGCTGATCGCTGTCGAGCTTTTGCGCGAAGCCGAGAACGCCGACGACTGCGCCGAAAATTGCCAGCAGAATGCCTGCAAGCAGAAAGATTTTCTTACGAATCGTCATGGTTAGCCATCGCCGCCACGGGTGAGCAAAAAGCGAAGACCGGGCGGACATGCAGTCCGCAACTCATCTAATCCTAAAGCAACGCCCTCTGACTACTCAAGGCCCCCCCTTGAGCTTGCAATATGCTAATTTGAGCCGGCATGATCCCCGGTTTTTCAGCCCGGACGTTGCACCGTGACCGATGGTCGTCACCCGGTATGGACCGAGCAAAGCCGCTTCCGCGGTGCCCCCGACGATGTGGTTATCATCCCACTTGTTGTTATCACGCTCGCCACAAACAAGATCCTGCGTTTCGTTCTTTCGATCTTGATGCGGATGCTCGACTACGCCTTCCCTTTAGCAATGCAGATTGTCTGGCTTCCGCTCTTCGCGGCCAAGGTTCTTGGCGATGTCATCGTTACCGTCATAAACGGCGCGTTGCGCTTCCTTCCCCTATCCGAGGCGAAACGTCGACAGTGGAGTAGATCGATTCGCCGGAACTGGTTGTGGTTCCGGCGGAAGATTAGCTATCGGGCGTTCGAACAAGCTGTACATGATGCGTTTGAAGGCGGCATGGCATGGGTGTTCAGAGAATGCCGGCATCTCACGCCGAACACCGCATTGCTCGTGATCCTGTGCGCGGTACTTTGGCTGCCGATCTCTTTCGGGGCTGCAACGGCGATGCACGCGGTATTGTTTGCTAAGGTCACCTCCTGGCCAGCTTGGATGCAACTTTTGCATCCGCTCGCAACCGTCATAGCTAAGAGCAAGCTTTTGGTGCTACCGGTCTACCCGGCAGCTTGGCCGCAGGCCAAGAAACATCCATTCGTTCAGCTCGTATTCAAGGGCTACGAAACCATCAAGTGCGTGTATGTGATCAGAAAGGTCGGCTTTCGCTATCGGCAGGCAGAGATCGCCGGAATCGCGGCGGTTGAGAGGCTCGAGCGCACCGCCGGCCTCACATCGGCGGTGAGGTGGCTGCGCGAGGCGCATGTCGCCGAACATTTCGGCGTCGAAAAGCCCACTCAGGAATTGCGTTCGTTCTTCGCGCGATGGTCAATTAAGTTTTCAGCTGAATACTACGAAGCGAAGGAACGGCAAGCGGGTGTCCCATCATCAAACAGCAGCAAGCCGCGAACGCTGAGGTGATCATCCGTCTTAAAACCGCCAACGGCCTCACCTTGCCGCCGTCGCTGCCTGGCTGCGCAACGAGGCGCAATTTGCTGCGATGCATGAGACCGGAAGTGGCCCATCGCGTCGTCTGGCCGCGGTGCGGAATTTGATCGCTACCAGGGTACAACGGACATTGGGCAAGCCTGCACCAATCAAGCTTGATTTCTGAGGACGCGCCCTGGCAATCGCCCACAACTTTCAGCGCACAGGTGGCGTAATGGCTCGTTGTTAGCTGCGGCCGGCATTGCGATTGTCCGACGCAGGCAGCTTCAGGAGAAATCCTGCGTCAGGGTCGTGGCGAACTGCTCCAGCGCCCAGTCGACCTCGTCGCTGGTGATCACCAGCGGCGGGGCGATGCGGATCGTGTGCCCATGGGTGTCCTTGGCGAGGATGCCCTTGCCCTGGAGCGCCTCGCAGTAGCGGCGCGCGCGGCCGGCTTCGGGATGCAGCTCGACCGCCAGCATCAGGCCGCGCCCGCGTACCTCGCGGACCGTGTTGGCGCGGATGTCCTTCAAACCTTCCAGAAGGCGCGCGCCCTGCCTGGCCGCGTTCTCGATCATGCCTTCCTCGACCAGCACGCGCATTGCCGCGCGCGCCACCGCGCAGGCCAGCGGGTTGCCGCCGAAGGTTGAGCCGTGCTGCCCGGGTCGCAATGTCCCGAGCACTTCGTTGTTCGAGAGCACGGCCGACACGGGATAGAAGCCGCCGGACAAGGCCTTGCCGAGCAGGGTCACGTCCGCCTCGATTCCCTCGTGCTGTTCGGCGAGCAGCTTGCCGGTGCGGCCGAGTCCGGTCTGGATCTCGTCGAGCACCAGCATGACGTTGTTGGCCGTGCAGAGCTCCCGCACCTTGGTGAAATAGCCCGCCGGTGGAATGATGACACCGGCTTCGCCCTGGATCGGCTCGACCAGAAAGGCGACCGTGTTGGGCGTGATCGCTTGTTCGAGTGCCGCGGCGTCGCCGAACGGGATGATCCTGAAGCCCGGCGCGAACGGTCCAAAGTGTCCGCGGGTCTCAGGGTCCGTTGAGAAGCCGACGATGCCCAGCGTGCGTCCGTGGAAGTTGTCGGCGCAGACGATGATCTCGGCTTGGCCGTCCGGCACGCCTTTCACCTCGTAGCCCCATTTGCGCACCGACTTGATCGCGCTTTCGACCGCCTCGGCGCCGCTGTTCATCGGCAGCACCTTGTGCGAGCCGGTCAGCGCAGCGATCTCCTCGTAGAACGGGGCGAGCTGGTCGTTGTGGAAGGCGCGCGAGGTCAGCGTCAGCCTGTGTGCCTGTTCCACCATCGCCGCCAGGATCTTGGGGTGGCAGTGGCCCTGGCTGACCGCGGAATAGGCCGAGAGGCAATCGAGATAGCGGTTGCCGTCGGTATCCCAGACCCAGACACCTTCGCCGCGCGACAGGACGACCCCGATCGGTTCGTAATTATGGGCGCCAAGGCGCGTTTCCGTTGCGAGGTAATCAATGACGGACGAGCTCATCTTTCGTCACTCCATTGCTGCGTGCCGGCGTCAACCGACTGCACCGCGCTCAAATCGGTCCGAGCCCGGCGCGATGCGCGAACCGCTGGTTTGCCTCCCTTTGTCAAATGGTTATGCGGATCCACCGAGGCAATCTTCCGTTAGCCTCCGCTACTGTGCATGGGGTTGTTTTCAACATTTTTGTTTCGAGGCCTCAGCCGATCGCGCAGGGCACGCTCAAAAAGCCGCGGAACCGCACCCGTCCGCCGCGCACCGGCCGGCCGTTCACGGCGTAGTTCGGGAAGCGCGCCAGGAAGCGCGAGATCGCGATGGCGCCTTCGAGCCGCGCCAGCGCCATGCCGGCGCATTGATGCGCGCCGGTGGCGAAGGCGAGGTGCCGGTTCGGCGTCCGCGCGATGTCGAAGCTTTCAGGGTCGGGAAACTGCGCGGGGTCGCGGTTGGCCGCCCCGATGCACAGCGTCACCGACGTGCCGGCATCGAGCATGACGCCGCCGAGCTCGACCCGCTCCGTGGTCATGCGGTTGCCGAGCTGGTTGGAGCTCTCGTAGCGCAGCATCTCCTCCACCGCCGTCTTGATCATGTCGGGGTTGTCGATCAGCCGCTGCTTCTGATCGGGATGACGGTCGAGCGCGACGAGGCCGTTGCCGATCAGGTTGGTGGTGGTCTCGTGCCCGGCATTGAGCAGGAAGATGCAATTATGCAGCAGCTCCTTCTCGGTCAGCCGCTCGCCGTTCTCCCCGCCGTTACCTTCTCCCTGGATCAGGCGCGTCAGCACGTCGCGTTCGGGATTGCCGGGCTTGCCGCGCCGGCGCGCGACCAGCGTTTCGAGATAGGCGAGAAAGTCCCGCACCGCCTTGTTGCCGCGCGCGGCCGCTTCAGGCGACACCACGGGTTCGAGGGCACCGAGGATCGCCAGCGACCAGTCGCGCAGCGGCGCGCGCTCGTCATGTGGAACGTCGAGCAGATTGCCGATCACCTCGATCGGGATCGAGGCGGCGAAGTCCTCGATCAGCTCGCAGCTTCCTTTGGCCGCGATGGCGTCGAGCAGGCTGTCGACCAGCTTGATGAGATCGGCCTCCATCCCTGCAATCGCCCGCGGCGACAGTGCCCCCATGATCACGCGGCGTACGCGGGTGTGTGCCGGCGGATCGTTGAAGACCAGGCTCGTGGTGTGGTGCTCGTAGAGCGGGGTGTTGCCGTATTTCGGCGCGAACTCGCGCTTCTTGTCGGAGCTGAACGACTTGGTGTTCTTGTAGGTGGTGACGAGGTCGTCATAGCGGGTCAGGAACACGGTGCCGTTCGGCAGGCGCTTGACCGGCTCGTTCTCCCGCAGTGCACGATAGGTCGGGTAGGGGTTGTCGTAGAACTCCGGCGTCAGCTTCTCGAGGTCGAAGCTTGCCGCCAGCTCCTTCGCATCTGCGTTCATCCCGTTATACTCGCCGGTTAGGGCCGATATGCCGTTTTTGTTGTTCTGGTCGACGCGAGCATGCGTCTACAGTCTTCGCACCTTGCTAGCCGACCGGACAGGAAAATGCACGCACGCACGGATGCTGCCGACACGGCTCCTTCATGGCCGGACGATATTTTCGCGACCTTGCAACGCTTCGACGTCCGGCAGGTGCCTTACGTGCCCGATGCCGGCCATTCGAAGCTGATCCAGCGCGTGCTGGGGTCCTCCACGATGCGCGGCATTCCCTTGACGACGGAGGAGGAGGGCGTGGCGCTTCTCGCGGGCGCCTGGACGGGCGGCCAGCGCGGCGTCCTGCTGATGCAGTCGAGCGGGGTCGGCAATTGCATCAACATGCTGTCGCTGATCCCGATCCTGCGCTTTCCGTTCCTCACGCTGGTGACCATGCGTGGCGAGTGGGGCGAGTTCAATCCGTGGCAGGTGCCGATGGGATCGACCACGCAGGGCGTGTTCGAGCTCTCCGGCGTCAAGGTGCTGCGCGCCTCCAGTGCGGCCGAGGTGCCGGCGGTGATGGAGGCAGCCGCAGCGCAGGCCTATAACGCGCTCACGCCCACCGCCGTCCTGTTGTCGCAGCGCCTGATCGGCGCCAAGGTCTTCACCAAATGAGCAAGGCCAATCTCCTCGACCGCCGCCAGGTGGTCTCGACGCTGCTTGCGGACCGCAAGGACGTGGTTGCGATCGGCGGCCTCGGGGCCTCCACCAACGACATCTGCGCGGCCGGCGACCACGCCCGCAACTTCTATCTCTGGGGCGGCATGGGCGGCGCCGCGATGATCGGGCTTGGGCTGGCTTTGGCGCAGCCAAAACTGCCGGTGCTGGTCATCACCGGCGACGGCGAGATGCTGATGGGCATGGGCAGCCTTGCCACCATCGGGCTCCAGAAGCCGTCCAACCTCTCGATCGTCGTGCTCGACAACGAGGCTTATGGCGAGACCGGCGGCCAGACCAGCCACACCTCGGCGGCCGCCGACCTCGTCGGCGTCGCCCGGGCCTGCGGCATCGGGGACGCGCGCGCGATCTCGACCATGGCCGAGGTCGAGGCCTTTGCCAAAGCCGTCCACGACGTCTCGGCGGGCCCGCGATTTGCCAATGTGAAGATCGACAGCGCCAGCCTTGAGCGGATCTTGCCGAGCCGGGACGGGACCTACATCGTCAACCGGATCCGCGGCGATCTCGGCTTCCAGCCGATCTAGGTCCATTCCCCGCGGCGAACCTCGTCTGCACGTGCGCCGTGCAGGCGGGGCAATTTCCACTGAAATTACAACGCTTCAAGGTTGCGATGCAGCATAATGCTTGACTTTTGCGTGGGTGAGTGCTTACTCACTATCCTATGAGCTCACTGCGAATGACGAGCGACCTGAGGCGTCAATTGATCCTCGGCGCCGCAAAGCGCTGCTTTGCCCGACACGGCTATACCGGCACCACGACCAAGAGCGTGGCGGCCGCCGCTGCCATTTCCGAAGCCCTGCTGTTCAAGCATTTCCCCTCCAAGGCGGCGCTCTACGCTGAAATCCTCAGCGATGAATGCGAAGCCGATCCCGCGCTGACGGATCTTCTGGAGCGGGAGCCATCCACCGCCACCATGGTCGAGCTGATCCGCGGCATGGTCCAGCACTTCCTCCGCATCGCCGATGGTCCGGACCTGGAAGAGGCCCAGCGCCTGCGACTGATGGCCACGAGTCATTTGGATGATGGCGAATTCGCGCGTTTGCTATATGCCAAGATCGAGAAGCTGATCGGGGCGGTCTTCGTCGCCTCGCTCGAGCGTGCGGTTGCCGCCGGGGACGCGCGGCCCTGCACTGGCGATCCGCTCAACCTGTTCTGGTTCGCGCATCATTCGTTGATGACGGCGGCACTGACCAGGCTGCCGGCCACGCCCTGTCTCGCTTACGGCAAGGCGAACGATCTGGAGCGCCAGCTCTGTGAGTTTCTCCTGAGAGGTATCGGACTTAACGACGCCGCAATTGCTTCGCATTTGGGCCGCGATCAGGCCGCGGATGCGGGCAAGACGGCGATTGCAGAAAGCGCATGACATGAACATCGTAACCGAACACAAGATTTCGGGCGAACCGATCGACAAGGCTCCCAAGCGTCCGGTCCGGCCGGTGCTCTGGTTCGTCATTATCGGCACGCTGCTCGGCGCGCTCGTTGGCGGCCTCGTCTGGTTCAATTACTTCCGCGGCCAGATGATCAAGCAGTTCTTCGCCAACAACAAGCCGCCGCCGACCATGGTCAGTGCGGCCGAGGCGAAGTCCGAGGTGGTGCCTAACCTGCTGACTGCGGTCGGCGGGCTTGCCGCCGTGCATCAGGTCGACGTCAGCGCCGACGTCAACGGCCGCGTCACCGAGATCAAGTTCGAGCCGGGTTCGCATGTCGAAGCCGGCATGCCGCTGGTGCAGCTGTTCGACGCGCCTGATCAGGGCGACCTCGCCAACTACAAGGCGCAGGCGACCGTCGCGCAGCTCTCGCTCGATCGTGCCAAGCAGCTCGCCTCGCGCCAGTTCGGCCCGCAGGCGACCGTCGATACCGCGCAGGCCGCCTACGACCAGGCGATGGCCGGCATCGCCAAGACCGAGGCATTGATCTCGCAGAAGCTGGTGCGCGCGCCATTCTCGGGCGATCTCGGCATGCGCAAGGTCGAGGTCGGCCAGTATCTGACGGCCGGCACGGCGATCGTGTCGCTGACCGATCTGTCGGAGCTGTGGGCCAACTTCACGGTGACGGAAAAGGACTCGGGCAACCTCAAGGTCGGCCAGCCGGTCCGGCTGAAGGTTGACGCCTATCCGGGCCGCACCTTCGACGCCAAGATCACCACGATCGAGCCGCAGATCGCGACCGACACCCGCAACATCCGCGTGCAGGCGACCGTCGCCAATCCGGACAAGATCCTGAAGCCCGGCATGTTCGTGACCACCACGGTGGTGCTGCCGGACAAGCCGGCGGTGATCACCGTGCCGGAAACGGCGGTCGATTACACGCTGTACGGCGACTCGGTGTTCGTGATCACCGAGAAGAAGGAAGAGGATGGCAAGACCAGCCTCTCCGCGGTGCGCACTTTCGTGCAGACCGGTAGCCGGGTCGAAGGCCGCGTCGAAATCATCAAGGGTGTGAAGCCGGGCGACAAGGTCGTCGCCGTTGGCCAGCTCAAGCTGCAATCGGGCGCGCCGGTGTCGATTTCGACCGATCCGGCCCCGCAGATCCCGGCGCAGCCGCCGCGCTACTGACCCCTTGCCACCCTTAAGTGATCCGGCTCGGCCGGATCACTTTTCTAAAGAAAAAGAAATCGAGATCGCCGCGATGGCCTTTACCGATATTTTCATCAAGCGTCCGGTTCTGTCGGTCGTCGTCAGTCTGCTGATCCTGCTGATCGGCCTGCGCGCGGCGATGGTGCTGCCGATCCGGCAATATCCGAAGCTGTCGAACACGGTCATCAACATCACGACCGTCTATCCCGGCGCGTCCGCGGACCTGATCCAGGGCTTCATCACCACGCCGATCGAGCAGGCGGTCGCCTCGGCCGAAGGCGTTGACTACATCACCTCGTCCTCCGTGCTCGGCACCTCGACGATCCAGGTCTACATCAAGCTGAACTTCGATCCGAACCAGGCGCTCACCGAGGTGCTGGCCAAGACGAACTCTGTCAAATACCTGATCCCGAAGGAGTCGAACGACCCGATCGTCACCAAGACCACGGGCCAGACCACGGCCGTGATGTATCTCGGCTTCTCCTCCGAGGAGCTGTCGGGCTCGGCGATCTCCGACTATCTGACGCGCGTGGTGCAGCCGGTGTTGTCGACCGTCGACGGCGTGGCCTCGGCCGACATTCTCGGCGGCCAGACCTTTGCGATGCGGCTGTGGCTCGATCCCGTGAAGATGGCCGGCCGCAACGTGTCGCCCGCGGATGTTGCCGCCGCGATCGCCGCCAACAACTTCCAGTCCGCGGCGGGTCAGACCAAGGGCTATCTGATCGTCTCGAACATTTCCACGAACACCGGCCTGACCGACGTCAATCAGTTCAGGAAGATGATCGTCAAGGCCAAGGACGGCGGCTTCGTGCGGATGGAGGACATCGCCACCGTCGAGCTTGCAGCCCAGAGCACGGACGCGAGCGTCGCCTTCAACGGCGAGCATGCGATCTTCATCGGTGTGCAGGCGACGCCGCAAGGCAATCCGCTGACGCTGGTCAAGGGCGTGCGCGCGCTGTTCCCCGAACTGGAACGCAATCTGCCACCGTCGATGAAGATGAAGGTCGCCTACGACTCGACCAAGTTCATCCAGTCCTCGATCGACGAGGTGGAGAAGACGCTGGGCGAAGCCGTGATCATCGTGATCGTGGTGATCTTCCTGTTCCTGGCCTCGCTCCGCTCGGTCATCATTCCCGTCGTCACCATTCCGCTGTCGATGATCGGCGTCTGCACGCTGATGCTGGCTTTCGGCTTCAGCTTCAACCTCTTGACGCTGCTCGCGATGGTGCTTGCGATCGGCCTCGTGGTCGACGACGCCATCGTGGTGGTGGAGAACATCCATCGCCATCTGGAGGAAGGGAAGACGCCGGTCCAGGCATCGCTGCAAGGCGCGCGTGAAATCGTCGGTCCCGTTGTCTCGATGACGATCACGCTCGCGGCCGTGTACGCGCCGATCGGCTTCCTCGGCGGTCTCACCGGTTCGCTGTTCCGCGAATTCGCCTTCACGCTCGCAGGCTCGGTGATCGTGTCAGGCGTGATCGCGCTGACGCTGTCGCCGATGATGTGCTCGGTGTTGCTCAAGAACACCGAAGAGGGCCGCTTCGCCAAGGCCGTCAACAAGGTGTTCGGCGCCCTGACGCGCTGGTATGGCCGCAGGCTCGATCGCTCGCTCGACTACAAGGCCATCACCGGCCTGTTCGCGGTGACGATCCTCGGGCTGGTCGGCTTCCTCTACATGCACACGTCGAAGGAACTGGCACCGGAGGAAGACCAGGGCATCGTGTTCGCGGTGACCAAGGCGCCGAAATACGCCAATATCGACTATGTCGATTTCTACGGCGAAAAGCTCGACGAGAAATTCCAGAAGTTCCCGGAGACCGATCTGCGCTTCGTGCTGAACGGCATCAACGGTCCGCAGGGCGGCATCGCCGGCATGCTGCTGAAGCCGTGGGAGGAGCGCAAGCGTTCGTCGATCCAGTTGAAGTCCTTGGTGCAGGCCGAGCTCTCCAAGATCGAGGGCGTGCAGGCTTTCGCCTTCAACCTGCCGCCGCTGCCCGGCGGACCCGGCGGCCTGCCGGTGCAGATGGTGATCAACTCCACCGCCGGATTCCAGACGGTCTATGAGCAGATGGAGAAGCTGAAGGACGCCGCGCGCAAGAGCGGCATGTTCATCGTCTCCGACAGCGACCTCGCCTATAACCAGCCGAACGTGCAGGTCACGATCGACCGTACCAAGGCCCAGGACCTTGGCATCAACATGCAGAACCTCGGCAGTACGCTCGCGGTGCTGCTTGGCGGCAATTACGTCAACCGCTTCAATCTCGAGGGGCGCTCCTACCAGGTGATTCCGCAGGTGCCCCGGGGCAATCGGCTGTCGCCGGAATCGCTCGGCGGCTACTATGTGACGACCAATACCGGCCAGCAGCTTCCGCTGTCGACCGTGGTCTCGATCAGGACCAAGACCGACCCGAACTCGCTGACCCACTACAACCAGCTCAATTCGGCGACGTTCTCGGCCGTGCCGATGCCTGGCGTGACTGTTGGTGCTGCGGTCGACTTCCTCGAAGGCGAGGCCAAGAAGCTGCCCCAGGGTTTCAGCCACGACTATCTCGCGGACTCCAGGCAGTATGTGCAGGAAGGCAACCAGCTCGCGATCACCTTCGGCTTCGCGCTGATCATCATCTTCCTGGTGCTGGCGGCCCAGTTCGAGAGCTTGCGTGACCCGCTGGTGATCATGATCTCGGTGCCGATGGCGATCGTCGGCGCGTTGATCCCGCTGTTCTTCGGCATGGCGACCATGAACATCTACACCCAGGTCGGTCTGCTCACCCTGGTCGGCCTGATCACCAAGCACGGCATCCTGATGGTGGAGTTCGCCAACGAGCTCCAGGTCAACGAGCGGCTCGATCGCCGCTCTGCCATCGAGATGTCGGCCCGCATCCGCCTGCGGCCGATCCTGATGACCACGGCCGCGATGGTGACGGGCCTGATCCCGCTCCTGACCGCGACCGGCGCGGGCGCCGCCAGCCGCTTCTCGATCGGTCTGGTCGTCGTTGCCGGCATGTCGATCGGCACGCTGTTCACGCTGTTCGTGTTGCCCGCCGTCTACGTGGTGCTGGCGACCGACCATCGCGCGGCGGCCGATTCCGAGCGGAACAAGCAGGTCAACGAGCTCGACCTCGGTGCCAAGGCGCTGCGGCCGACCTGAGGCCGGAAGCAACGAAGCAAAGGGCGGCAGCGGCCAATCCGCTGCCGCCCTTTTTTGTTGTGCCCGGCGACGCTGATGCGGCGGCCACCGCGGCCGTCGGGCGGGCCCTTTGCCGCGCTCGCGAGAGACAACGTCTCGTCTTCTTGCTAGATTCCGCCAGATGAGCCTCTCCCTGCATCCCGACGCCCCGCAAGCCAGGACGTTGCCGAGCGCGGCCCCGGATGGGGCCGTGGCCGGCGAGGCGGTGGGGCGGGGGATCAGGACCCGGCTGTTCACCAAATACGTCGCGCTGTTCGTGGCCGTCGTCGCCGTTGCGCTGCTCGCCAACGGGCTGTTCGAAGTCTTCTTCTATTATCGTGAGCACAAGGCCTCGCTGATCCGGGTCCAGCATGAGCAGGCCGAGGCGGCGGCCGCCAAGATCGGCCAGTTCGTCAAGGAGATCGAGAGCCAGCTCGGCTGGACCACGCAGCTGCCGTGGTCGGCGGGCTCGATCGAGCAGCGCCGGTTCGACGCGCTGCGGCTGCTGCGTCAGGTGCCAGGGATCACCGAGCTCGCCCAGGTGGATTCGAGCGGCAAGGAGCGGTTGCGGGTCTCGCGGTTGGCGATGGACGCGATCGACAGTGGGATCGACCTGTCGGGGGATCCAAAGTTCACCGAGGCGGTCGCGCACAAGGTCTATTACGGGCCGGTCTATTTCCGCAGGGACTCCGAGCCCTACATGACGCTGGCGCTGGCCGGCGCGCGCAAGGAAGCCGGCGTCAGCATCGCCGAGGTCAATCTGAAGCTGATCTGGGACGTCGTCTCCCAGATCAAGGTCGGCGAGCACGGGAACGCCTACGTGGTCGGGCCGGAGGGGCGCCTGATCGCGCATCCCGATATCAGCCTGGTCCTGCGCAACACCGACATGTCCGGGCTCGCGCAGGTGCGCGCCGCGCAATCCGGAGGCGGCACCATGTCCGATCCGCTTCCTGAAGCGCGCAACATCCAGGGGCGGAAGGTGCTGACCGCATCGGCCCCGATCGAGCCGCTGCACTGGACCATGTTCGTGGAGCTGCCGGTCGAGGAGGCCTATGCCGCGCTCTATGCCTCGTTGCAGCGGCTTGCGATCGTGCTGCTCGCGGCGTCGATCTTCGCGGTGCTTGCGGGGATATTCCTCGCGCGCCGCATGGTGGGACCGATCCAGGCGCTGCGCAGCGGCGCCGAGCGGATCGGGGGTGGCGACTTCTCCCAGCGCATCGCGATCCGGACCGGCGACGAACTCGAAGGGCTCGCCGACCAGTTCAACGAGATGGGCGCGCGCTTGCAGGAATCCTATGCCGACCTTGAAAACAAGGTCGAGCAGCGGACCGCGGAATTGAGCGAGTCGTTGCAGCAGCAGACGGCGACCGCCGATGTGCTGAAAGTCATCAGCCGTTCGGCGTTCGACCTGCAAACCGTGTTGAACACCCTTGTGGGCTCGGCGGCGCGCTTGTGTGACGCGGACGAAGGCACGATCTTTCGGCCTAGCGACGGCGTCTTCTATTTGGCGGCAAGCTGCGGGCTTGACGCGGAGCAGGAAAACAAGCTTCGGACATTCGCTTCCGTACCCGAGCGGGGAAGTGTGGTCGGACGTACGCTGCTCGACGCCAAAACGGTTCATGTCCCGGATGTGCAGGCCGACCCGGAATATGCGCCTTCGTCCGCTCGAAGGCGTTCAAACGTGCGTACGATGCTCGGTGTGCCTCTGCTGCGAGAGGGGACGCCAATCGGCGTGTTTGTCTTGACGCGGCATATGGTGCGGCCGTTCAGCGACAAGCAAATCGAACTCGCCACCACATTTGCAGATCAGGCCCTCATCGCGATCGAGAATGTCCGATTGTTCGAGGAGGTCCAGGAACGCACCAGAGAGCTGTCGCGATCGCTCGATGATCTGCGCGCCGCGCAGGACCGACTGATCCAGACCGAGAAGCTCGCCTCCCTCGGCCAGCTCACCGCCGGCATCGCCCACGAGATCAAGAACCCGCTCAACTTCGTCAACAATTTCTCGTCGGTTTCGACCGAGCTGATCGACGAGCTCAACGAGGTGCTCGAAGCGGCAAAGCTCGACGGCAAGACCAAGGCGGAAGTTGACGAGCTGACCGCCATGCTCAGGGGCAATCTCGAGAAGGTGGTGCAGCACGGCAAGCGCGCCGATTCCATCGTCAGGAACATGCTGGTGCACTCGCGCCAGGGTTCCGGCGAACATCGCCCCGTCGATATCAATGCGGTCATGGAGGAGAGCCTCAATCTCGCCTATCACGGCGCGCGCGCCGAAAGGCCCGCCTTCAACGTCACGCTCCAGCGCGCGTTCGACCCCGCCGCCGGCCTGGTCGACATCTATCCGCAGGAGATCACGCGCGTCTTCCTCAACCTGATCTCGAACGGCTTCTATGCCGCGGCCAAGCGCAAGGAGAGCGTAGCGGACAGTTTTGAGCCGATCCTGAGCGCCGCAACCAGGAGCCTCGGCGACACGGTCGAGATCCGGATCCGCGACAACGGCACCGGGATTCCGCCCGAGGTGAAAGAGAAATTATTCAATCCGTTCTTCACGACCAAGCCGGCCGGTGAGGGCACCGGGCTCGGCCTGTCCATGAGCCATGACATCGTCGTGAAGCAGCACGGCGGCACGATCGACGTGAAGACCGAGCCCGGTATATTCACCGAATTCATCATCACGCTGCCGCGCACGATGGCAGCGGGCGACACTGCCGGAGGCAAGACTTGAACGTTTATATCCTGGTCGTCGATGACGAGCCCGACGTCGAGCCGCTGTTCAGGCAGCACTTCCGGCGCGACCTGCGCGCCGGCCGCTTCCAGATGGAATTTGCTCCCTCTGCGGCCGATGCGCTGAGGCGTGCCGCCGAAGTTCGCGATCCTTCGCTGATCCTGATTCTGTCGGACGTCAACATGCCCGGCATGAGCGGGCTCGACATGCTGCCGAAGGTGCGCGCCGACTATCCGCACGTTCCCGTCATCATGATCACCGCCTATGGCGACGCCGAGACGCGCAGAAAGGCGATCGAGCGAGGCGCCCACGCGCTCCTGACCAAGCCGATCGACTTTGCGCTGCTGCGCCAGGAGATCGACACGAGGCTCGAGCAAGCCGCATGACTGCCACCATCCTCTTCGTCGACGACGAGCCGGATCTCGAGGCGCTGATCCTGCAAAAGTTTCGCAGGCAGATTCGCGATGGGCTGCTCACCCTCATGTTCGCCCGCGACGGCCTCGAGGCGCTGCAGGCACTTGAGCAGAATCCGCATGTCGACATGGTGGTCTCCGATATCAACATGCCGCGGATGGACGGGCTGTCGCTGCTGGCGAAGCTCCAGGAGGCCGAGGACAAGAAGTCGACCATCATCGTCTCCGCCTATGGCGACATGAGCAACATCCGCATCGCCATGAACCGCGGCGCGTTCGACTTCCTGACCAAGCCGATCGACTTCGCCGATCTGGAGGCCACGATCCAGAAGACCATCGGTCACGTGGAGATGCTGCGCGAGGTGCGGCGGCGCCAGATGGAAGCCGAGCGCGCCCATGCCTCACTGTCGCGCTTCTTCTCGCCGGAGATCGCAAGGCGCCTGGCAGCGGATGTCGAAGGCAGCATGGAGGTGCAGTGGCGCGATGTCGCCACCCTCTTCACCGACATCACCGGCTTCACGTCGCTGGTCGAGAGCGCGGCCCCGCAGACGCTCGGCGAGCTCCTCAACGAGTATGTCGGCGGCATGACCGAGATCGTCTTCGCGCATGAGGGGACGGTCGCCAAAATCATCGGCGATGCGATTCAGGTGCTGTTCAACGCGCCTGGCGACCAGCTGGACTATGCGACGCGCGCGGTCGCCTGTGCGCATGATCTCGATGCCTGGGCGGAGGATTTCTCCGCGCGCTGGAAGGCGAGAGGCGTCAATTTCGGGGCGACCCGCATCGGCGCCCATGCGGGCCCGGCGCTGGTCGGCAATTTCGGCGGCAATCGTTTCTTCGACTACACCGCCTATGGCGACTCCATCAATATCGCGGCGCGTCTGGAGGCTGCGAACAAGCATCTGGGAACACGCATCTGCGTCAGTGCCAGCATCGCCGAGGGGGCCGCAAATTTCCATGGCCGTCCCGTCGGTGACCTGATGCTGCGCGGACGCAGCGAACCCCTGCGTGCGTTCGAACCGCTGGCAACGGCGAAATTCGAGTCGGCGGCGACAACGCGGTACTCCGAAGCCTTCGCCAAGATGGAGGCCGGCGACGCAGCCGCCATGCCGGCTTTTGCCGCGCTGGTCGGGATGCACGCCGACGATGCGCTGGCCGGTTTTCACCTGAGGCGCCTGCTCAACGGCGCCAAGGGCATTCGCATGCAACTGGAATAGGAGTTCGTCATGACGCGTGAGTTCTCTGCGGGCAATTATCGTTTCATTCCATCCGTGTTCCAGTATTCGGCCGGCGCGGCCGCGGATGACGGCTATGAGATCGAGCGCGTCCGGCTCGATCGCCTGGTGCCGCTTGCCGAGGGCTTTGCGCTCGCGGCGAAATTCATCCAGGAAGCCGGACGTCCGCTGACGGCGTTCTGCGCCTGCGAGTTGCGCTCACCGGCCGCCTTCAGCGAGGAGGGCTTTCGTGCGTTCAACCTGCACTATGTGAAGACGCTGTCCGAATGGGGCATCTTCGACGGCACCACCAATCCGGTGGCGCGCAGCAATGTCTGTCCCGAGATCGATCCGCCGACCGAGCCATCGTTCTACGCGTTCTCCTTCACGCGCCCGACGCGGTCGAAGGCGCCGAGCTTCGTGATCGCCGGCGGTGCCGAAGCACGCGAGGGCAGCGGAAGCTACGTCGAGCGCACGGTGCGCTACCGCGACCTCAGCCCGGAGGGGCTGCGCGAGAAGGTACGGTTCACCACCACCTCGCAGATGGAAAACCGGATGGCGGCCTTCGGCTTCGGCTGGAAGGACACCACCGGCGTGCAAGCCTATTCCGTGCATGACTTCCACCACGCGCTGGTCGACGAGCTGGTCCGCCGCGGCGCGCTGCGCTCCGGCCTGACCTGGCATTATGCCCGGCCGCCGGTGGTCGATCTCGAATACGAGATGGATTGCCGCCGCGTGATGCGCGAGGCGGTGATCTAGCGCTGGCGGTTGATCTTTACCTCTCCCCGTCGGGGAGAGGAGCTAGCTTTATCGCTGCCTTGGATCGAGCGCGTCGCGCAGGCCGTCGCCCAGCAGGTTCAGCGACAGCACCACGAGGAAGATCGCAAGCCCCGGCCAGATCGCCATCCAAGGCGCCTGGGTCAGGAAGCGCTGCGCCGCATTGAGCATGCTGCCCCAGGACGGTGCCGGCGGCTGCTGACCAAGGCCAAGGAACGAGAGCGCTGCCTCGGCGATGATGGCGGCGGCGATCGACAGCGTCGCCTGCACCAGCAGCGCCGGCAGGATGTTGGGCAGGATGTGCGAGAACGCGATCCGCCAGCCGGGGTTGCCGAGGGCGCGCGCGGCCTCGACATAATCCTCGGCCTTGACGCTCAGCACCTGGCCGCGGGTCAGGCGGATGAAGATCGGGGTCGCCGAGATGCCGATGGCGATCATCGCATTGCCGAGGCTCGGACCGAGAAACGCGGCCAGCGCGATCGCCAGGATCAGGAACGGGCAGGCCAGCATCGCGTCCGTGATCCGGCTGATCAGCGCATCGACAAATCCGCCGCGATAGCCGGCAAGCAGGCCGAGCGGCACGCCGACGCCGAGCGCGATCGCGACCGAGATCAGGCCCGCGAGCAGGGAGGCGCGCGCGCCGTAGACGACGCGGCTGAGGATGTCGCGGCCGAGCTCGTCGGTGCCGAACCAGTGCGCCGCGGTCGGCGGCTTGCGTACCAGGCTCCAGCTCGTCGCGATGGGATCGTAGGGGACGATGAGAGGAGCAAGCGCCGCAAGCAGGATGAACGCCGTGATCACGACGAGTCCGAATACGGCGGCCTTGCGCTTGAACAACCGCCGCCGTGCGCGGCGCGCCGGGCTGTCTAGTTCGGACGCGTGCGCGGTGGAGGGAGCGGCGGGCAATGCGGCATCGGTCATGGCGCTAGCCCCGCAGCCGCGGATTGACGAGAATATAGGCGACGTCGGCAACGAGGTTGAGCGTGATGTAGACCGTGGCCGTCACCAGCACCACGCCCTGCACGACCGCGTAGTCGCGGTTGAAGACGGCGTCCACGATCAGCTTGCCGAAGCCGGGAATGGAGAAGATCTGCTCCGTCAGCACGGCGCCCGACAACAGCGTGCCAAGCTCGAGCGCGCCGAGCGTGATGATCGGCGTCAGCGCATTGCGCATCGCATGCTTGAGGATGACGGAGCGCTCCGACAATCCCTTCGCACGCGCCGTGCGGACATAGTCGCTTTCCAGCACCTGGAGCATGGCACTGCGGGTGTGCCGCATCAGGATCGCGGAAATCGCGTTGCCGAGCACGAAGGCGGGCATGATGGTGGCGGCCAGGCTCGCGCGCCAGTCCTCGGTCAGCGGCACGTAGCCCGAGGCCGGCAGCCAGCCGAGCTTGATCGAGAACAGGAAGATCAGCAGGATCCCGAGCCAGAAATTCGGCGTCGAGATGCCCCACAGCGCAAACAAATTCGCGCCATAGTCCCAGGCCGTGCCCTTCTTCACTGCGGAGACGATGCCGGCGGGAATGCCGATCAAGAACGCGATCAGGATCGCCATCGAGCCGAGCTGGAGCGTCACCGGCAGCTTCTGCGCGATCAGCTCGCGCACCGGCATCTTGTTGCGCAAGGACTCGCCGAAATTGCCGGTGAGGACTCCCTTGAGCCAGTAGACATATTGCACGGGGATCGGCCGATCGAGCTTGTACTGCTGCCGGATCTGCTCGATCGCGGCGGGATCGCGTTCCTCGCCGGCCATCACCAGCGCCGGATCGCCGGGCAGCAATTGCTGGAGCGAAAAGATCAGCACCGACACGAAGAACAGTGTCGGCACGATCTGCGCGATGCGGTGGGCGAGGAAGTTCAGCATGGCCCCACGCGTTTCCCGGGTGATGTCGCGATCACTTGAACTTCAACCCGACCACGCGCACGAGGCCATCAGGCATCTGCCGGTAGCCCTCGAGCTTCTTCGTATGCGCGATCAGGAGCGTGCGATGATAGATGTAGATGATCGGCAGGTCGTCGAGCAGGATCTTGGTCAATTTGGCGTAGATCGCCTTGCGCTCCTCGACATTCGATGTGGCCCGTCCCTCTTCCATCAGCTTGTCGGCCTCGGGGTTCGAGTACACGCCGTCGTTCTGCGGCGCCTTGCTGCGCATGAAGATGTAGGAATTGCCGTCCGGGTCGATGCGTCCGCTCCAGTTGATCTGGAACACCTGGAACTCGCCGGCCTGCGCCTGCTTGAAGGTGGTCGCGAATTCGACGACGCGGACCTTGATGTCGAAGCCTGCCTCGGCGGCCATGGACTGCACGACCTGGGCGACGGCCTCGTACTCGGTGCCCTTTGGTACCATGTAGTCGACGGTGACGGGCAGGCTGACACCGGCTTCCTTCAACAGCGCCTTGGCCTTGGCGATGTCGCGACCCGGAATGGGGAAAGCCTTCTGATAGTATGGATGCGTCGGGCTGACCCATTGATTGCCCGGCGTGAACTCGCCGTTGAATACGACCTGGTTGATGGCCTCGCGATCGATCGACAGGCTGAGTGCCTGGCGCACCTTCGCCGATTGGCTGAGTGGCCCCTTGGTCTTGTCGTTTCCGATGTTGATGGTCAGGCCCTGATAGCCGAGCTCGGGCGCCGTCGACAGCACCAGCTTGGGATCGGCGCGGACGTCCTTGATGTCGGTGGCGAGCACGCGCTCGATCAGATCGAGCCCGCCGGACTTGAGGTTGGCAAGGCGCACTGTGGCATCGACGATCGGCAGGAATACGACGCGATCGATATGGATGTTGTCCTTGTTCCAGTAGTCGGCGAACTTCTCGAACACCATGCGATCCTGCTGCACGCGCTCGACGAACTTGTAGGGACCTGCGCAGACCGGATGCAGGCCGAACTTGTCACCGGCCTCCTTCGCCGCCTTGGGCGAGACCATCATGCCGGAGCGGTCGGTGAGCTGGGCGATCAGGGGCGAGTACGGCGTCTTGAGCACCAGCTTGATGGTCAGGGGATCGACGACCTCGACATGGTCGACGCTGGCGAGCTCGGACTTCCGGAACGAGGCCGGCAGCGTCATGTGACGTTCGATCGAGAATTTTGCGGCTTCGGCGTCCAGCGGCTCGCCATCGTGGAATTTGACGCCTGGCCGGAGCTTGATCGTCATCTCCTTGCCGTCGGCCGACGTCTCGTGAGACAGCGCGAGCTGCGGCACGATGTTGAGCTTCTCGTCGATGTCGAACAGCTTGTCGCAGAACGCGGAGAAGACGATGCGGCCGACATAGGTGCGGCCGATGCTGGGATCGAGGATATCAGGGTCTTCAGCGATCCCGATGCGAAGCGTGGTCTGAGCCTGGGCCGTGCCCACGAGCGACGTCAGCAAGGCCGACGCCAGGATTGTCAAACGCATAAAGCTCATCGCTCTCGACCTCTGTTTCACGGCTATGCGGGGTCCGTCCCCAATGAACTAACCCCGCCGCCGCGTGCTGCTTCCGGACCGCCGCTGAAGGCGGCAACCAATTTTTCAAGAACCGGCGAGAAGCCGCCATCCATGGGGACGATGGCCGCGGAGGACGGCAGTTCCGACGTTCGGTGGCAAGCTGTTGCATGTCCGATGCCATCCGAGACAAGCTGAGGCATTTCGCTGCGGCAGCGGTCCACGACATAGGGACAGCGGGTGTGGAAGCGGCATCCCGGCGGCGGATTCAGCGCGCTGGGGATCTCCCCCTGGAGCACAATCCGGCTGCTCTTTGCCCGCGGTTTAGGCACGGGAATCGCGGACAGCAGCGCGCGACTATAGGGGTGCCGGGGCGCGGCAAACAGCGCATCCGCCTCCGCGGTCTCGACGATCTGGCCGAGATTCATCACCGCGACGTGGTCGGCGATGTGCTTGACCACGGCGAGGTCATGCGAGACGAAAATGTAGGCAAGGCCGAGCCGGTCCTGGAGCTCGCGCAGGAGGTTGAGGATCTGCGAGCGGATCGAGACGTCGAGCGCTGAGACCGGCTCGTCGCAGATGATCAATTTTGGTTCGACCGCGAGCGCACGGGCAATGGCGATGCGCTGGCGCTGGCCGCCGGAGAATTCGTGCGGATAGCGTCGCTCGAGCCGCGGCTCCAGCCCGACCAGCCGCAGGATTTCCGCGACCCGTTCGCGTCGCCGTGCGGGTGGGACGAGATCGTGCAGCGCCAGCGGCTCGGTCAGGATCTGGCCGACCGTCATGCACGGATTGAGCGAGGCGTAGGGATCCTGGAAGATGATCTGCGCTTCGCGGCGGAACGCGCGGAGCGCTCCGGCGTCGAGCGAGAGCAGGTCGCGGCCACCGAAACGGATCGTGCCCGCATCCGGCTCGATCAGCCGCAGCACCAGACGGCTGACGGTGGATTTGCCGCAACCGGATTCGCCGACCAGGGCCAGCGTCTTGCCGGCCTCGAGCGAGAAGCTGACGCCATCGACCGCCTTGACATGCGCGAGCGCCCGGCCGAACAGCGAGCGCTCGGCGACGAAATGCTTGACCAGACCTTCGACCTCGAGGAGCGCCATCACGACACCAGAAGTTCGAGCGGCGCGCGGATGCAGCGCGAGAGGTGACCCGGGCCGATTTCCACGAGCGGCGGCGGCGCCCTGGTGCAGGCGTCGAGAACGAAGGGGCACCGTGCGGCGAAGCGGCATCCGGCGGGCGGTTGCGCCATGTTCGGGACCATGCCTTCGATCGTCGCGAGCTGCTCGGCACGGTGGTCGAGCCGCGGGATCGAGCCGAGCAGGCCGACGGTGTAGGGATGCTGCGGGGCGGCGAACAATTCATCCACCGGCGCGCGCTCGACGATCTCGCCGGCATACATCACCGCGACCTCGTCGCAGACCTCGGCGACCACGCCGAGGTCGTGCGTGATCAGGATGATCGCCGCACCGCTCGCCGCCTTCAACTCGCGCATCAGTTCAAGTATCTGCGCCTGCAGGGTGACGTCGAGCGCGGTGGTCGGCTCGTCCGCGATCAGGAGGCGGGGGTCGCAGGCCAGGGCCATCGCGATCATCACGCGCTGGCGCATGCCGCCGGAAAGCTTGTGCGGATATTCGTCGACGCGCCGTTCGGGCGAGGGGATGTGGACGCGGCGCAACAGCTCGATCGCGCGCTCCCGAGCGCTGCGCCGCGAGCCGCCGCGATGGCGCAGGATGGTCTCGATGATCTGGTCGCCGATGGTGAAGCTCGGGTTGAGCGAGGTCATCGGCTCCTGGAAGATCATCGCGAGCCGGTTGCCGCGGAGGTCGCGCAAGGTCTGGTCCGGGGTCTTCAGCAAATCGAAGCCGTCGAAGCGGATCGCGCCCGATATCTCCGTGCTTTGCTTCGGCAGCAATCCCATGATCGCGAGCGACGTCACGCTCTTGCCGCAGCCGGATTCGCCGACGAGGCCGAGCGTCGCGCCATTGGCGACGCTGAGATCTACACTGTCCACCGCATGGGTGACGCGGCCATCGTCGCCGTGGAAGCGGATGCGCAGATCCTTGATCTCGATGAGAGGGCTTGTGCTCATGATTGTCTTGCACGGGCCGCGGCGATGCTCGCGTCGATGACGCTGCGATCGGTGTTGCCGGCCGGGTTCTGCCGCGTCGGCATGGAGTTGCGGAAATGCACCCAGAGCTCGTGGCTGACCCGTTCGAGCCGCTCGAGCTCGCCGAGCGGATCGGAATGGTCGTCGGCGCGAATGTCCAGCGCCGGCCATTCCTCCTCGCCGTGGATCAGGAGCGCAGCAGACTGCTTGCCGCGTTTGTCGCCGCCGGCGGCTTCGCCCGCGCGCATCGCCGCGAGCAGGCGGCGCGGGAAGGGCAGGCTGTCATTGGCGATGTAGGTCTTGGCGGTCTCGTCGAGCACGTCGGCACCCGCGAGCATGTTGCCGGCGATGGAGAAGCCGCTGCCCGCGATGTGGCCGCACCAGTCGACGCAGTCGCGCCCGGTGTGCGCAGCAATCTCGCCGCTCGCGTCCATGATGTGGATCTGGCGGCTTTCGCGCCCGTCGTCGGTCGCGAGCAGGCTGGCGAGTACGTCATGCGCGTTCAAGCCTTCACGCAAGAGCTTGACGCCGTCGATGCCGTAATAGGGATTCACGAAGGCCTGGGTTGCGATCGCGCCGAGGCCGGCGGCGATATAGGGCACGCGCGCGCCGACGGCGAAGAAGCGGGTCGCAACCGCGATGCCGAACTGGCCGGTGGCAGGATCGCGTGCGATGATCGACCAGGTCATATTCTGTCCATCAGCGTCCTGCTGCGTAGCCTTGCATGCCGCGCGGATTGGCGGCGGCGCGGCGGCGCACCCCGACGCGCGAGGCCGCAGTGAGGCGGCCTTCCGACCAGTCGGGCCCGATCTCGACGATATGTCCGCGCTCGCGCAGATTCTCGATCGCTGCCTTCGGTACGCGGTTCTCGACCACGAGCACGCCGGGGCGCGCGGTGCGCGGCCAGAACGAGATCGGGAAATGCTCGGAATGCCAGGCCGGTGCGTCGATCGATTCCTGAAGGTTGAGATTGCAATGGACGTGGCGCAGGAAGAATTGCGTGATCCATTGGTCCTGCTGGTCGCCGCCCGGCGAGCCCCAGGCGAGATACGGCTCGCCGTCGCGCAGCGCCATGGTCGGCGACAGCGTGGTGCGCGGCCGCTTGCCCGGCGCAAGCGCGGCGGGATGGTCTTCCTCCAGCCAGAACATCTGCGCGCGGCTGCCGAGGCAGAAGCCGAGCTCCGGAATGATCGGCGAAGATTGCAGCCAGCCGCCCGATGGCGTCGAGGAGACCATATTGCCGGCCTTGTCGATGATGTCGAAATGCACGGTGTCGCCGCGTACCTCGCCGAAGCGTCCGACCGTCGGCTCGCCGGCGCCGAGCGCGCCGACCGCTTCGCGCTGGCCTTCGGCGCGCCGCAGCTTGACGACACCGCCAAAGCCCTCGACCGAGCCGGGGCGGAAGTCGAGCGAGGCCTTGTCGGTGACGAGCTTGCGGCGTTCGTCGTTATAGGCATCCGACAGCAGCGTCGCGATCGGGATCTCGCTGAACTTCGGATCGCCGTAGAACTTTTCGCGGTCGGCGAAGGCGAGCTTGGCGCATTCGATCTGGAGATGGATGAATTCCGGCCCGGTCGGGTCGAGTCCGTCGAGCGCAAAGCCCTTGAGCAGTGCGAGCTGTTGCAGCGTGACCGGGCCCTGGCTCCAGACGCCGGCCTTGCAGACAGTGTAGCGGCCATAGTCGTAGGTAAGCGGCGCCTCGATGGTCGGCTGCCAGCGCGCCATGTCGTCGGCCGAGAGAACGCCGCGATGCGGCGAACCGCTGACGTCCATCACCTCTTGCGTGCGGCAGAATTTGTCGATGGCTTCCGCGACGAAGCCGTGCGACCAGGCCCTTCGCGCACGCTCGATCTCGGCGTCGCGGCCACCGTCGCCGCTCTCGGCCTCGCTGAGAATGCGGGCGTAGGTCGCGGCCAGCGTCTTGTTGGTGAAGAGCGTGCCGGGTTTCGGCACCTCGCCATTGGGAAGATACACCGCGGCCGAGGTCGGCCAGTGCTTGCGGAATAGCTGCTCGACGGTCTGGATCGTGGCGCAGGCGCGCTCGACCAGCGGATAGCCGTCGCGCGCGTAGGAGATCGCGGGCTCCAGCACGTCGCGTACGCGCATGGTGCCGTAGTCTCGCAAGAGCATCATCCAGGATTCGAAGGTCCCGGGCACGCAGGCGGCGAGCAGGCCGGTGCCCGGCACCATGTCGAGGCCTTCGCTCCTGTAATGCGCGATGGTGGCGCGCGCCGGCGCCGGGCCCTGGCCACAGATCACCTCGGTGCGGCCGCGCTTCACGTCGTGCACGATAACAGGCACGTCGCCGCCGGGGCCGTTCAGATGCGGCTCGACCACCTGGAGCGTGAAAGCGGTGGCGACGCCGGCATCGAAGGCGTTGCCGCCCTTTTCCAGAATGGCCATGCCGACGGCGGTCGCGATCCAGTGCGTGGTGGCGACGACCCCGAACGTGCCCTCGATCTCGGGGCGCGTCGTGAAGGGATCCGGATTGACGTTGCTGGCCATGGGATTTCGTTACCTTAGTTGTGGCGCGCGCAATTGATCACAGGCGATGCCGTGCCGCCAATGCGCAGGCCGCATGGCACGCGCGCGTCACGCCGGGACCGGCGCGGTGTTAACCGCATGGCAGGCGACGCCGCCGATCAGTTCCGGGGCTTCCTTGCGGCAGAGATCGAACGCCAGCGGACAGCGCGGATTGAAGGCGCAGCCGGGCGGCGGATTGATCGGGTTCGGAATCTCGCCCTTGACCGGAATGCGCTGGCGGCCGCTCATGGCAAGATCGGGCACGGCGCCCAGCAGCATCTTGGTGTAGGGCATGCGCGGCCGGGCAAACAGCTCGCGGCCTTCCGCGATCTCGACGATGCGGCCGAGATACATCACGCCGACGCGGCTCGCCATGTGACGGACCACGGCGAGGTTGTGGCTGATGAACATGTAGGTCAGGCCGAACTTGTCCTGGAGGTCGCGCATCAGGTTCAGGATCTGCGCCTGCACCGAGACGTCGAGCGCCGAGGTCGGCTCGTCGCAGACGATGAACTCGGCATCGGACGCGAGCGCCCGCGCGATCGCGATACGCTGGCGCTGGCCGCCGGAGAACTCGTGCGGAAACTTCAGCCGGTCGTCGGGATGCAGGCCGACGAGGCTGAGCAGCTCGCCGACGCGCGCCTGGATGTCGCGCTCGCCCTGGATCAGGTCGAAGGCGCGGATCGGCTCGGAGATGATGGCATCGACCCGGAAGCGCGGATTCAGGCTCGCATAGGGATCCTGGAAGATCATCTGGATGCGGCGGCGCAGCTTTCGCCGCGCCGGCGCCTGCCGCGGATCCCCCATCGAGACGCCGTCGATCTGGACGTCGCCCGAGCTCGGCGGCAACAGGCCGACCACCATCCGCGCCACCGTGGTCTTGCCGGAGCCGGACTCGCCGACCAGCGCAAAGGTCTCGCCCTTCCTGATGTCGAAGGTGACGTTATCGACAGCCTTGAGATATTCGAGATGCCCGCCTTCCAGCACGCGGTTGAGCCAGGGCTTCGAGACATCGAAGACGCGGCGCAGATTTGTGGCCTGGACGAAAGGGGCGCTCATGCCGCGCTCTCCGCCGGCACATTGTCATAGAGATGGCAGGCGACCGATTGGGCGCCTTGCGGCAGTGGCTCGGGCCGATCGACACGACAGCGGTCGAATGCGAACGCGCAGCGCGGATTGAACGAGCATCCGCGCGGAATCGCCGACAGGCGCGGCATGGAGCCGGGGATCTGCACCAGGCGCTTGTCCTCGCCCGCGAGCGTCGGGATCGCGCCCATCAATCCTTTTGCGTAAGGATGCAGCGGGTTCCTCACGACGTCCTGCACTGGACCGATCTCGGCGACGCGGCCGGCGTACATCACCGCGACGCGGTCCGAGGTCTCCGCGATCACGCCCATGTCGTGGGTCACCAGCATCACCGCGGTGCCGTGGTCGCGCCCGAGCCGCTTGATCAGGGAGATGATCTGCGCCTGGACGGAGACGTCGAGCGCTGTGGTCGGCTCGTCCGCGATGATCAGCTCAGGCTCGGCGCAGATCGCGAGCGCAATCACGACGCGCTGGCGCATGCCGCCGGAGAACTCGTGCGGATAGCCGTCGATGCGCTTTTCCGGCGCGGGGATGCCGACTTCGGCGAGCAGGTCGATGGCGCGGCGGCGGGCCGCCTGTTCGGACAGATTGAGGTGGGTCCGGATGGTTTCCACGATCTGGTCGCCGACCCGGTACAGCGGATTGAGCGAGGTGAGGGGATCCTGGAAGATCATGCCGATGCGTTTGCCGCGGATGCGGCGCATCTCTTCCGGCGGCAGATTGTCGATGCGCAGGCCGGCGAGATGAATCTCGCCGCCGGCGATGCGGCCGGGAGGATCGATCAGGCCGATTACCGCGAGGCCGGTGACGGATTTTCCGGCGCCGGATTCACCGACCACCCCCAGCACCTCGCCCTTGGCGATGTCGAAGGAGACGTCGTCGATGGCGCGCAGCGTGCCGCGGCGGGAGGCGAACTCCACCTGGAGATTGCGCACGGAGAGAACAGGTTCGGTCATGGGCGACGCACACTCATCGAAGTTTCGGGTTGAGCGCGTCGCGCAGCCAATCGCCGAGCAGGTTGATGGAGAGGATCAGTGCGGCGAGCGCGAGCCCGGGGAAGGCGACGATCCACCATTCGCCCGCGAACAGATAGTTGTTGCCGATGCGGATCAGCGTGCCGAGCGAGGGCATGGTGTCGGGCAGGCCGACGCCGAGGAAGGACAGCGTCGCCTCGGTGATGATGGCGAGCGCGAGGTTGATGGTGGCGATGACCAGGATCGGGCCCATCGTGTTCGGCAGCACATGCCGCAGCATGATCACGGGCGCGGGCAGGCCGATCAGCTGCGCGGCGGCCACGTAGTCCTTGTTCTTCTCGACCATCACGGAACCGCGCACGGTCCGGGCATACCCGACCCAGAAACTCAGACCGATCGAGATCACCAGCACCACCAGCATGCTGGTGGCATCCAGCCGGTTGCCGAGGATCGATTTCGCGATGCCATTGACCAGCAGCGCGATCAGGATGGCGGGGAAGGTGAGCTGGACGTCGGCGATCCGCATGATCACGCCGTCGACCGCGCCGCCGAAATAGCCGGCCATCAGGCCGAGCGCGATGCCGAGCGCACCGGCGAAGATCACGCCGGCCACGCCGACGGCGAGCGAGATACGCATGCCGTAGAGGATGGCGGAGAACACGTCGCGACCCTGCTCGTCGGTGCCGAGCAGGAACGGGCTCTGGCCGTCGGCGGTCCACAGCGGTGAGATCCGCGAGTTCATCAGCTGAAGTTGCGCCGGATCGAACGGGTTCTGGACCGCAAGCCAGGAGGCAAAGATCGCGAGCAGGAAGAACAAGACCGTGATGGCGGCCGCAACCATGGTGAGCTTGGAGCGGCGGAAGGAATAGAAGACGTCGCTATCGAGCGCGCGGCTGAGCCAGCCGCGGGCAGCGTGGGTCGGCTGCGTGCTCTGCTTGTCGGAATTGGAGACGACTGCGTCTGACATGCAGATTGCCCTATGTCGCGCGGCCGACGGTCGAGCGCAGGCGCGGATCGACCACGGTGTAGAGGATATCGACCACCAGATTGATGGTGACGAAAATCAGCGAGACCATCAGCAGGTAGGCGGCCATAATCGGGATATCGACGTTTTGCACGGCCTGAACGAACAGAAGTCCCATGCCCGGCCACTGGAACACGGTTTCGGTGATGATCGAAAATGCAATAACCGAGCCAAACTGGAGCCCGGCTACCGTGATCACGGGAATGAGCGTGTTCTTCAGCGCGTGTCCGAAATGGATGGCACGGGTGGTGAGCCCCCGGGCGCGGGCGAAGCGGATATAGTCGGTTCGCAGCACTTCCAGCATCTCCGCCCGCACCAGCCGCATGATCAGGGTCATCTGGAATAGGCCGAGCGTGATCGAGGGCATGATCAGCGCCTTCAGGCCCGACAGCGTGAGCAGGCCCGTCGTCCACCAGCCGAGCTTGACCACCTCGCCGCGGCCGAACGAGGGCAGCCAGCCCAGCGTCACCGCGAACAGATAGATCAGGAGGATGCCGATCAGGAACGTCGGCAGCGAGATGCCGATCAATGAGACCGCCTGGAATAATTTGGCGAGCGCGGTGTCGCGCTTGAGCGCCGAATAGACTCCCATCAGGATCCCGAACACCATTGCGAACACGGTCGCGCAGATCGCAAGTTCCAGCGTCGCGGGCATGCGCTCCATCAATAGCGCCGAGACCGGCTGGCGGAACTGGTAGGACACGCCGAACTTGAACTGCGCGGCATCGCCGAAATAGCGCACGAACTGCACCGGCACGGGATCATCGAGGCCGAGCGACTTGCGCACGGCTTCGCGTTCGGCCGCCGACGTGTCGATCGAGACGATCTGGTTGACGGGATCGCCGGCGAATCGGAACATCGAGAACGCGATGATGCCGACGGCAAACATGACGCCGATAGCCTGAACGGCGCGGCGTAGAGTGAAAGCGAGCATTTCTTCCACTGTCCTTGGGTGCGCTTACAGCCGACGACTTTGTCGGCCGGAAAAGGAAAGGTCCCGGAAGCCTGACGCTCCCGGGACCTCGTGTTCAACTGACGCTATTCCTTCTTGGTCGCCCAATGGAACATGACCAGATTGTCGGCGCGCTGCGGCAGGTTGACCTTCTTCGATACGCCCCAGGCCAGCGCCTGCTGGTGCAGCGGGATGTAGGACCAGTCCTTGTTGCCGATTTCGTAGGCCTGCTTGATCAGCTGGTTGCGCTTGGCGGTGTCGGTTTCGACCAGCACCTTGTCGGTGATGGCGTCGAACTCCTTGTTGCAGTAGCCGCCGAGATTGGCCTCGCCCCGTGAGGATTTCGCATCGTCGCGGCAGCCCATGATGTCAAAGAGCACGTTGTGAGAATCCATCGTGCTCGGCGTCCAGCCCAGCATGTAGAACGAGGTCTGGTAGCCGCCTTGCTTCAGCACCTTGGCGAAGTACTGTGCCTTCGGCTGCGCCAGCAGATTGATCTTGACGCCGATGCGGGCAAGCATGCCGACCACGGCCTGGCAGATCGCGGCGTCGTTGACATAACGATCGTTCGGGCAGTCCATGGTGACCTCGAAGCCGTCGGGATAGCCGGCCTCGGTCAGGAGCTTCTTGGCGCCGTCGGGATCGAATTTCGGCCGCGTGAATTCCTTGGACAGTATGAACAGCTCCGGCGCGATCATCAGCGCCGACGGCGTCGCCAGCCCGCGCATCACGCGCGTCTTGATCAGCTCGATGTCGATCGCCTTGTAGAACGCCTCGCGGACCTTGATGTCCTTGAACGGGTTCTTGCCCTTGATGTTGGAGTAGAGCAGCTCATCGCGCATCTGGTCGAAGCCGATGAAGATGGTGCGCAGCTCCGGCCCCTTCAGCACCTGGGCATTCGGGCTGGAATCGACGCGGGAGATGTCCTGGATCGGCACCGGCTCGATGACGTCGACTTCGCCCGAGAGCAGGGCGGCGACGCGGGTGGCGTCGGAGGAGATCGGGGTGAAGATGATCTCCTTCAAATTGCCTTCGACCTTGCCCCAGTAATTGGGATTGGCCTTGAACACCGTCTTCACGCCGGGCTGATGGCTCTCGATGATGAAGGGGCCGGTGCCGTTCTCGTGGAGCGAGGCGTAGCTCGGCGTGGTCGCTGCCACCGGCGTCGGGTCGACGACGTTGTTCTCCTCGGCCCATTTCTTGTCCATGATGTACCAGACATCCCACGCGTTATGCAGGATGGGGTTGGGCGAGGGCAGGACGAAATCGACGGTGTAGTCGTCGACCTTGACCACCTTGACGTCGGGCGCAAGGCGGGTCTGCATGTTGGACCCCTTCTTGCGCACGCGATCGGCCGAGAACACCACGTCGTCGGCGGTGAACGGGTCGCCGTTGTGGAACTTCACGCCCTTGCGCAGATGGAAGCGCCAGCGGGTCGGCTCCGGAGTTTCCCAGCTTTCCGCCAGCGCCGGAATGATCTTGAGGTCCTTGTCGCGCGCGGTGAGGCCTTGATAGACGTGACCGAGATGAGCGTGGGTGGTGCTCTCGTTGAGCGTATAGGGATCGAGCGACTTCAGGTCACCCTGGTTGGCATAACGTAGCGTCTGGCTCGACGCCGGCGAGACCGCCAACGCAAGCGTACCGGCGAGCGTCGCCGCAAACAGAGTTCGTCCGACTGACATTCTTGACCCTCTCCACTCTGCCGCGCCGTGATTTTTGATTGTTCGGCGGGGCTGATCGATCCATGTTGCCCAGAGTTCACGACCCGTGCAAGCGCCATTCCAGCAAGGAACGCGCCAAGTTGCACCGCTGTGCAGCAATGCTGACCGGCAATCTAGGGGAGGCTGGCGCGCGAACGACATTCGACTTTCGACCTGTGAAGTCCCGGGGTAAAGGGAAATTGGCCCTGTCGGCCGTTGGCGTCTCAGCCGTCCGAGCTGCGGTCGCGGCCGAGCAATTTGATTGACCATACCCGCCGATTGCGGGAGCCGGCGCCCCGCGGCGCGTCCGAGGTCGCTTGCGTTGCACACCGTGTCGCGGCGATACTCCAACAGAGTGCTCGAATCTCATCCGGAGGGGACATGAAAGTTAACATCGAAATCGACTGCACCCCCCTCGAGGCCCGTCAGTTCTTCGGATTGCCGGACGTCTCGCCGATGCAGATTGCCGTCATGGACAAGCTGCAGCAGCAGGTCCTGAGCAATATCGACAAGGTCTCGCCAGAATCGCTGATCCAGAGCTGGTTCACTTTCGATCCGAAGCTTGCCGAGCGGTTTCAGGACATGTTCGTCACCATGGCCGGCCTCGGCGGAACGCGCAGCAGCGATAAGAAGAAATAATGTCGGCCGGGCGGGACGGGCCGCAAGCGTCTGACCGGCTTCGTCCGCCGGGCCTTGGTTTGCTGCTCGCCGAAGCCCGCGGCCTGTTCGAGTTGAACGCCAGCCTGCTGTTGTCGCCGTTGCTGATGCGCGCGCCCAGGGGCGACGGCCATCCGGTGCTGACGCTGCCGGGCTTTCTCGCCAGCGATCTTTCGATGGCGCCGATGCGGCGCTATCTGAGCGAGCTCGGCTATGAGGCACATGCCTGGCGGATGGGCCGCAATCTCGGCGGGCTGGGGCGGATGCGGGAGGCCTTGCGCACCCGTCTCGCCGAGATCCACGCCGCGAGGGGGCGCAAGGTCAGCCTGGTCGGATGGAGCCTCGGCGGCGTCTATGCCCGCGATCTCGCGCTCCAGGCGCCCGACATGGTCCGTTACGTCATTACGCTCGGCAGTCCTTTTGCCAACGACGTGCGGGCGACCAACGCCACGCGGCTCTATGAGGCGCTGTCCGGCGAGCGGGTCGAGGATTTTGCCGAACTGCGCGAGGCGATCGCCGGCGATCTGCCGGTGCCGGCGACGTCGATCTATTCCCGCGCCGATGGCGTCGTGAACTGGCGGACCTGTCTGTTGCGCCCCTCGGACCATGCCGAGAACATCGAGGTGCACCTGGCGAGCCATATCGGGCTCGGCGTTAACCCCGCCGCGCTGTGGGCCGTGGCGGACCGGCTGGCGCAACCGGAGGGGGAGTTCTGGCCATTTGACCGGGCAGGGCCGTTTGCCATTGCATATGCCCCGCCGGAGCGGGCAATATCGGCCTGACGAGAAGCGCCGTCCAAGGCGCCCGTCAAATCTTGCGGGAGGGAACCATGGCTGACGGTAAGAAGCTGTCGTCGCTGGATGCGTCGTTTCTCTATCTGGAAACGCCGGAAATGCCGATGCATGTCGGCAGCATGGCGATCTTTCGCCTGCCCGACGATTACAAGGGCGACTTCTTCGAAGACTTCAAGGCGATGATCGTCTCGCGCCTGCACATCGCGCCGATCCTGAAGGCGCGGCTGGAGAAGGCGCCGCTCGACATCGACCATCCCTCCTGGGTCGAGGACGATCAGTTCGACATTGACCGTCACATCTTCCGCGCCAGCCTGCCGCAGCCGCGCGACCGCGCCACGCTGGAACGCATCGTCGGCTGGATGCACGCCAAGCTCTTGAACCGCGCCCGCCCGCTCTGGGAATTCTACGTGTTCGAGGGCATGAAGGACAACGAGGTCGGGCTCTATTCCAAGATGCACCATGCCGCCATCGACGGCGGTGCCGGCGCGGCGCTGACCAACATGATCTACGACATCTCGCCGATCCCGCGGAAGGTCGATCCGCCGGCGGCGGGAGCCAAGCCGGGGCAGGAGCCGCGTGACATCGCCGCCAACCTGCTCGATTCCTATCAGCAGCTTTTCAGCCAGCCGCTCGATGCTTCGGCCGCTGCGAAGAACCTGCAGCTGCCCCGCACCGGCAAGAGCGACATCGGCTCGATCCTGTTCGACAACGCGATGTACCAGATCGAGAGCGCGGTGCGCTTCGCCGGCAACATCCCGACCGTGCTCAAGAGCGTGTCCGACGTGCTCGGCAAGGTCGCCGATCCGAAGTCGCGCGAGAGCCTCGCCAGCATGGTGTCGCCGCCGACCATGCTCAACAAGACCATCTCCTCGGAGCGCAGCTTCGCCGGCGTGTCGATCCCGCTGTCGCGGGCGAAGGCGCTGGCCAAGCAGGCCGGCGGCAAGCTCAACGACGTCGTGCTGGCGCTCGCCTCCGGCGTGGTCCGCCGCTATCTCCAGCAATATGGCACGCTGCCGGCGAAATCCTTGACCGCCGCCGTGCCGATCTCGCTGCGCGAGGAAGGCAACACCGAGGCCAACAACCAGGTGTTCGGCATGATCTGCGCGATCGCGACCGACATCGACGATCCCAAGGCCCGACTGGAGGCGATCATCGCGCAATCGACCAAGTCCAAGGAGATGTCGCATCCGCTGCGCGCCCTGATGCCGCAAGTGTCCAACATCTCGATGCTGGGCGCGCCGATCATGGTGCAGATCCTGGCCTTGCTCTACAGCCGCTCGAACCTGTCGGACGTGCTGCCGCCGGCCGCCAACATCACGGTGTCCAACGTGCCCGGGCCGCGGCAGACGCTCTACGCCGCCGGCGCGGAGCTGCTGCACATCTTCCCGGTGTCGATCTCGACGCACGGGCAGGCGCTCAACATCACGGTGCAAAGCTATCGCGACCAGCTCGATTTCGGTTTCATTGTCGGTGCCAACATCATTCCGCATGTGCAGGTGATGTGTGACATGCTGCCCGAGGAGTTTGCTGCGCTGGAGGCGGCCTATGCGCCGCCAGCGGCCGACATCAAGGGCGCTGCTGAGTAGGAATGTCCCGATGATCGAAATGCCGCCGCTCAAGTTCGTGCAGACGAACGGAATCCGCATGGGTTATTACGAGGCGGGTCCGGTCTCCGACACCCCGCCGATGGTGCTGTGCCATGGCTGGCCGGAGCTCGCCTTTTCCTGGCGCCATCAGATCAAGGCGCTGAGCGAGGCCGGAATCCGGGTGATCGCGCCGGACCAGCGCGGTTATGGCGCGACCGACCGGCCCGAGCCGGTCGAGGACTACGATATCGAGCACCTGACCGGCGACCTCGTCGGTCTGCTCGATCATCTCGGGATCGACAAGGCGATCTTCGTCGGCCACGACTGGGGCGGCTTCATCGTCTGGCAGATGCCGCTGCGGCATATCGGCCGCGTCGCCGGCGTGGTCGGCATCAATACCCCCCATACCAACCGGGCCTGGGCCGATCCGATCGAACTCCTGCGCGCGCGGTTTGGCGACAAGATGTACATCGTGCAGTTCCAGGACCCGTCGCGTGAAGCCGACAGGATTTTCGGCAGCCGCGTCGAGCAAACCTTCGATGCATTCATGCGCAAGCCGGCGCCGCGCCCGCCCGATGCGCCGGCGGAGGAAGTGATTGCCGGCGTGGGCGCTTCGCCGCGGGTCAATCTGGCGTTTCCGCAGATGATTGCGGCCTATGACGCCAAGCACGATCCGCGTACGCCGATCCTGTCGCCGGAAGAGAAGAAGGTGTTTGTCGACAATTTCACCAGGACCGGCTTCACCGGCGGCATCAACTGGTACCGCAACATGTCGCGCAACTGGATACGCTCCGAAGGACTCGATCATACGGTACGCGTGCCGTCGCTGATGATCATGGCCGAGAACGACGCGGTGCTGCCGCCGTCTTCCGCCGATGGCATGGACAAGCTGATTCCCGATCTCGAAAAATATCTGGTCCGCGACAGCGGCCATTGGACGCAGCAGGAGAAGCCGGACGAGGTCAGCGCCAAGCTGATCGAATGGCGTAGAAGGCGGTTTGGGTGACGATGCCGTCGTCAGTGTAAATGGAACGTCATTCCGGGGCGCCCGAAGGGCGAACCCGGAATCTCGAGATTCCGGGTTCGATGCTGCGCATCGCCCCGGAATGACGCGATCAGGGGGAAGCGCACGTCAATGTCATCCAAGAACCGTCTGGACCCGATCCCGCAGCCGCCGACCAAGCCGGTGGTCGGCAATATGCTGTCGCTGGACTCGGCGGCTCCGGTGCAGCACCTGATGCGGCTCGCCAAGGAGCTCGGCCCGATCTTCTGGCTCGACATGATGGGCTCGCCGATCGTCGTCGTCTCCGGCCACGATCTCGTCGACGAGCTGTCCGACGAGAAGCGCTTCGACAAGACGGTGCGCGGCGCGCTGCGGCGCGTGCGTGCGGTCGGCGGCGACGGCCTGTTCACCGCCGACACCAGGGAGCCGAACTGGAGCAAGGCGCACAACATCCTGCTCCAGCCGTTCGGCAACCGAGCGATGCAGTCCTACCACCCGAGCATGGTCGACATCGCCGAGCAGCTCGTCCAAAAATGGGAGCGGCTCAACGCCGACGACGAGATCGACGTCGTCCACGACATGACCGCCCTGACGCTGGACACGATCGGCCTGTGCGGCTTCGAGTACCGATTCAATTCGTTCTACCGGCGCGACTACCATCCCTTCGTCGAGTCGCTGGTGCGCTCGCTCGAAACCATTATGATGACGCGGGGTCTGCCGTTCGAGCAGATCTGGATGCAGAAGCGGCGCAAGACCCTCGCTGAAGACGTCGCCTTCATGAACAAGATGGTCGACGAGATCATCGCGGAGCGCCGCAAGAGCGCGGAGGGGATTGACGACAAGAAGGACATGCTCGCGGCGATGATGACCGGCGTCGACCGCTCGACCGGCGAGCAGCTCGACGACGTCAACATCCGCTACCAGATCAACACGTTTTTGATCGCCGGCCACGAGACGACAAGCGGCCTGTTGTCCTACACGCTCTATGCGCTCTTGAAGCATCCCGACATCCTCAAGAAGGCCTATGACGAGGTCGATCGCGTCTTCGGTCCAGATGTCAACGCGAAGCCGACCTATCAGCAGGTGACGCAGCTCACCTACATCACGCAGATCCTGAAAGAGGCGCTGCGGCTGTGGCCGCCGGCGCCGGCCTACGGCATCTCACCGCTCGCGGACGAAACCATCGGCGGCGGCAAGTACAAGCTCAGGAAGGGCACGTTCATCACCATTCTGGTGACGGCGCTGCATCGCGATCCCTCCGTCTGGGGGCCGAATCCCGATGCCTTCGATCCCGAAAATTTCAGTCGCGAGGCGGAGGCCAAGCGGCCGATCAATGCCTGGAAGCCGTTCGGCAACGGTCAGCGCGCCTGCATCGGCCGCGGCTTTGCCATGCACGAGGCGGCGCTCGCGCTCGGCATGATCCTCCAGCGTTTCAAGCTGATCGACCACCAGCGCTATCAGATGCACCTGAAGGAAACCCTGACGATGAAGCCGGAGGGCTTCAAGATCAAGGTTCGTCCGCGCGCCGATCGCGAGCGCGGTGCCTATGGCGGGCCTGTCGCGGCTGTGTCCTCGGCGCCGCGAGCACCGCGTAAGCCGACGGCGCGGCCCGGCCACAACACGCCGATGTTGGTGCTGTACGGCTCCAATCTCGGCACCGCCGAAGAACTCGCGACACGCATGGCCGACCTCGCCGAGATCAACGGCTTTGCCGTGCATCTCGGGGCGCTCGACGAATACGTCGGCAAGCTGCCGCAGGAGGGCGGCGTGCTGATCATCTGCGCCTCCTATAACGGAGCGCCGCCGGACAATGCGACGCAATTCGTCAAATGGCTCGGCAGCGACCTGCCCAAGGATGCCTTTGCCAATGTGCGCTACGCCGTGTTCGGCTGCGGCAACAGCGACTGGGCCGCGACCTATCAATCGGTGCCGCGCTTCATCGACGAGCAATTGTCGGGGCATGGCGCGCGCGCGGTCTATCCGCGCGGCGAAGGCGATGCGCGCAGCGATCTCGACGGCCAGTTCCAGAAATGGTTCCCGGCAGCTGCCCAGGTCGCGACCAAGGAGTTCGGCATCGACTGGAACTTCACCCGCACCGCGGAGGACGATCCGCTCTACGCGATCGAGCCTGTCGCGGTGACTGCCGTCAACACCATCGTGGCCCAGGGCGGCGCGGTGGCGATGAAGGTGCTGGTCAATGACGAGCTTCAGAACAAGAGCGGGTCCAATCCGTCGGAGCGCTCGACGCGCCATATCGAGGTGCAGCTGCCGTCCAACATCACCTACCGCGTCGGCGATCATCTGAGCGTCGTTCCGCGCAACGATCCGACGCTGGTGGATTCGGTCGCCCGCCGCTTCGGCTTCCTGCCGGCCGACCAGATCAGGCTTCAGGTGGCCGAAGGCCGCCGTGCCCAATTGCCGGTCGGCGAGGCCGTGTCGGTCGGCCGCCTGCTCAGCGAGTTCGTCGAGCTGCAGCAGGTGGCGACGCGAAAGCAGATCCAGATCATGGCCGAGCACACGCGCTGTCCAGTCACCAAGCCGAAGCTGCTGACCTTCGTCGGCGAGGAGGCCGAGCCGGCCGAGCGCTATCGCACCGAGATTCTGGCGAGGCGCAAATCGGTGTACGATCTACTGCTCGAATATCCGGCCTGCGAATTGCCGTTCCACGTCTATCTGGAAATGCTCTCGCTGTTGGCGCCGCGCTATTACTCGATCTCTTCCTCGCCTTCGGTCGATCCGGCGCGGTGCAGTATCACGGTCGGCGTCGTCGAGGGGCCGGCCGCTTCCGGGCGCGGCGTCTACAAAGGCATCTGCTCGAACTATCTCGCCAACCGGCGCGCGAGCGATGGGATCTACGCGACGGTGCGCGAGACCAAGGCCGGCTTCCGGCTCCCGGACGATTCATCCGTGCCGATCATCATGATCGGCCCGGGCACGGGACTGGCGCCGTTCCGCGGCTTCCTCCAGGAGCGCGCCGCGCGCAAGGCGAAAGGCGCTTCGCTTGGCCCGGCCATGCTGTTCTTCGGCTGCCGCCACCCCGATCAGGATTTTCTCTACGCCGACGAGCTGAAGGCGCTGGCGGCAAGCGGCGTCACCGAGCTCTTCACCGCGTTCTCGCGCGCGGCCGGACCGAAGACCTATGTGCAGCATGTGCTCGCGGCGCAGAAGGACAAGGTCTGGCCGCTGATCGAGCAGGGCGCCATCATCTACGTCTGCGGCGACGGCGGCAAAATGGAGCCCGACGTGAAGGCAGCGCTCGTTGCGATCCGTCGCGAGAAGAGCGGTAGCGATGCCGCCACGGCCGCGCGCTGGATCGAGGAGATGGGCGCGACGAATCGCTATGTGCTCGACGTCTGGGCGGGCGGTTAGGCCGGGCTACGAAGCAAATCGTGCTAAAGCTCTCCCATGATTCCCTGGGAAAAGACCGACACCGCCAAAGTCCCCGGCTCCGACGAAGAGCTCCGTCTGATGCGGCGGGGCAAGGAGTTCTCCATCAAGCTCGGCACCAACGAGCTGATGAACAATCGCCTGTCGGGCTCCGAGGCCGCACTTGCGACGCTGGCGGCGAAGCAGATCGAGACGGTCGGAAAGCCCGTCGTCCTGATCGGCGGCCTCGGCATGGGCTTTACGCTGCGTGCGGCGCTGGCCGTGCTTGGAGCTAAGGCGAAGATCGTGGTGTCCGAGCTCGTGCCGGCGGTGGTTGCCTGGGCGCGAGGTCCGATGGCGGAGGTTTTTGGCGACAGCCTCGACGATCCCCGTGTCAAGATCCGGGAGACCGACGTTGGAGAAATCATCCGCGCGCAGCGATCGGCCTTCGATGCCATCCTCCTCGACGTCGACAACGGGCCGGAGGGGCTGACCCGGAAGGGCAATGATGCGCTCTACAACGCGGGCGGGTTGAAGGCGGCCAAGACGGCGCTGCGGCCGGGCGGCGTGCTCGCCGTCTGGTCGTCGGGGCCCAACCCGGCATTCACCAGGCGCCTTAGGAGCGCCAGCTTCGACGTGAATGAAGTCAGTGTCCGCGCAACCGGCAGAGGCGGCGGCGCGCGTCATGTGATCTGGATCGCGCGGAAGAGCTAGGCGGTTCTTTTGCGCTGCGCTTGATCCGGCCTGCGCATCCACAATGTCAGAATCGTAAGGTGGGCAAAGCGACTTGTCCGCCGTAGCTCGAAGAGCGTAGGCGGAAGCGTGCCCACCAGTCTAGTTAGAGGTGTCGATGGTTGGTGGGCACGGCCCGCGAAGGGCGCGCCTTTGCCCACCCTACGAGCTAGAACATCGTGTTGTTGTTCGCGGGATTTTCGGGGATCGGCTGTACGACGTCCCAGTGCTCGACGATCTTGCCGCTCTCCAGCTTGAAGATGTCGACGATCGCGTTGCCCCTTGTGCCGGGCTCGCGAACCGCGTGCACGTGGAGAATGACATAGTCGCCGTCGGCGAAGGAGCGTTTGATCTCGCTGTGCGAGTTCGGAAACTTTTCACGAAGGAAGCCGATGAACTTCCGAAAGCCGTCCGGACCATCGGCTGCATTTGGATTGTGCTGCACATAGCGGTTGCCCATATAGGCGATGGCCGCATCGGCGTCCTTCTGATTGAGGCCCTTCTCGTAGAAGGCAAGCACGGCGGTACGGTTGGCTTCTTCTTGCGCGCTGGCCGCGCTTGCGGCGCCGTTGCCGAGGAACAGCATGAGAATGGAGGCCGCAATCATTGCGACCGGCCGGACGATGGGATGCATGTGAACTCCGAGAGGCCGCAGCCTCTTTCTCTTGCGACTGAGGGAGGCCTGTATAGCTTCCGTGCCGGCGTGCGTTAAGAGAGTAACCGGCAGCTCACATGGTTACCGTGAGGAGACTGCTCGCGTCGGGTCTACGCCGCCTGTGCTGCCGCTCCATGCGCGTGCTTGTCGATGGCGCCGATAATCTTGGGCCAGAAACGCATCGGCAGCGCGTGGCCCATGCCTTCGACCATCAACAGCTTCGCGCCTGGAATTGATGCTGCCGTGTCCTTGCCACCTTCGGGATGGACCAGGGGATCAACCGTGCCGTGGATCACCAGCGTCGGCGTCTTCATGGCATGCAGCCGCTCCTTGCGGCTGCCCGAGGCAAGCACGGCGCGGAGCTGCCGGCCGACACCGGCCGGATTGAGCCCGCGCGCGAACACGCGCTCGGCACGATCAGGGTCGAGTGCTTCCTCTTCCGGAAAGGCCCCGGCGCGCAACACCTTCCAGGTCTGGCCGTAGCGGACGACGAACTCCTCCTTGCTGCGCGGCGGCGGCGCCATCAGCATGGCGGCGGCCTCGCGTGTCGGCGGCGGCACGCGCGGATTGCCCGTCGTCGACATGATCGAGGTCAGCGAGCGAACGCGCTCGGGAAACGACAGCGTCACCTCCTGCGCGATCATACCGCCCATGGAGGCGCCGACCAGATGCGCCGACTTGATGCCGAGCGCGTCCATCAGGCCCACGGTGTCCCTGGCCATGTCGATCAGCTTGTAGGTTGCGGCTACGGGAATCCTGAGGAAGCGGAGCTTCAACAGCTCGAGCGGCGTCAGCCGCTTGCCGCCCGCGAGATGGCTCGACTTGCCGATGTCGCGGTTGTCGAAGCGGATCACGCGAAAGCCGTGCACGGCGAGCTGCTCGCAGAACGCATCGTCCCAATGGATCATCTGCGCCCCGAGCCCCATGATCAGCAGCAGCGGCTCGGCGTTGTCGTTGCCAAAAATCTCGTAGCAAATGTCGATGCCGTTGGCGCGGACGGTCTGGGGCGGCTGATGGGCGTTCACGGGCGCGGTCCCTCCTGCTGATGATGCTGTATCGCACGGTTTCCCGCCGCAAAGAAGCGGCGCGCGCATCAGCGCACCCGCTGCTTGCCGGTTGACCGGCACCGCGCAACGGTGTGGTATGGCGAAAAAAGAAGGGCATCGCAGCTCTCGATTTCAGGAGGACGCCGATGGCCGACAAGACCAACGACCCCGTTGCCGTGTGGCAGAAGATGGTTGGCGAGATGGAGAAGGGGTTCAACTCTTTCGCCAATCAAGCCATGTCGTCGCCTGAGTTCTCGCAAGCGATGAATCGGGCCGGCGGCGTTGCTGCAGGTGCTCAGAAGCAGCTCGGCGAGCTCATGGAGAAATACCTTGTCAGCATGAATCTGCCGAGCCGGGAGCAGGTCACGGGTCTTGCGGAACGGCTGCAGTCGATCGAGGTCCAGATCGGCGAGATGAAGTCGATGCTGAGCCAGATGGCGGCAGGTTCCGGACTGTCGCAAGGCTTCGACGGTGCGCCGCGGCCGCCGCGGACGAAACGCCCGCCCTCCGAAGGCGGAGAGCCCAAATGAACGCGCCGACGGGACTTGATTTCGCCTCCATCCCGGAGCGCATCCAGTCCGAGGTGCAGCGCGCAATCCAGCGCAGCATCAAGGGCGTCGAATATTTCTCGACCTCCGGCCCGACGCTAGGCTCGACGCCGAAAGACGTGCTGCATTCACGCGGCACGATGAGCCTCTACCACTATCGGCCGATGTCGGACGAGATCTACCGGGTGCCGGTGCTGATCGTGATGGCGACCACCAATCGAGGCTACATCCTCGACCTCGTGCCCGGCCAGAGCTTCATCGAGTTCCTCCTGAGGCGCGGCTACGACGTCTACATGCTCGACTGGAGCGCGCCGCGTCCGGAAGAGAAGAGCCTGCGCATGGAGGACTACGTCCTCGACTTTATCCCGGATTGCGTCCGCCGCGTGCAGCAGGATTCCGGCGAGCAGGACGTCTCCGTCATCGGCTACTGCTTCGGTGGCGTGCTGTCGCTGCTCTACGGCTCGATCCACAAGGACGGGCCAATGAAGAACTTGATCTGCTTCACTACGCCGATCGACTTCCGCGAGATGAAGCTGTTCTCCAATTTCTCCGACCGCCGCTATTTCGACGTCGATCGCCTTGTCGACAGCATCGGCAACGTGCCGCCGGAGATGATCCTGTCCTCGTTCGAGATGCTGCGCCCGGCCTCGCGCACGGTGAGCCAGATCCAGCTCTGGGAAAACATCTGGAACGACGAGTTCGTCAAGTCCTACCGGATGTTCGATCGCTGGGCGACCGATACGCTGCCGCTGGCGGGCGAGTATTTCCGCACCATCACCAAGGACCTGATGTGGGACAACAAGCTGTTCAACGACACCATGTCGGTCGGTGGCCGTGCGGCGAAGCTCGAGGATATCAAGGTGCCGATCCTGCATGCGGTCGCCGAGCACGACCACATCGTGCCCTATGATGCCGCAAAACATTTGATCGCGAAGATTGGATCGGCGGACAAGGAAGAGGTGATGCTGAAGGGCGGGCACGTCTCGCTGGTCGCCGGCGCCAACGCGGTGAAACGGCTGTGGCCGAAACTGGACTCCTGGCTGGGGAAGAGATCGACATGAGTGAGCAGCGTTCCTATCCGCGTCAGGTCAAGACCGACGCCGGCGAGATCGAGATCCGCTTGATGTCGCCTGCGGACGAAGCCGCGGTGCTCGCCTTTGGCAAGGGCCTGCCGACGCACGATCTGCTCTTCCTGCCCCGCAACATCAGCGAGCCAAAAGTGCTCTCGGCCTGGGTCAAGGAGATCGAGCGCGGTGCGATCACGAGCCTGCTCGCCGTGAAGGACGGCAAGGTCGTCGGCTGCGGCACGCTGGTGCGCGATCCGCATTCCTGGTCGCCCCATGTCGGCGAGATTCGCATGGTGGTCTCGCTCGACGTGCGCGGGAAGGGGGTGGGGCGGGCGCTGTCGCAGGAGACCTTTGCGCTCGCGCTCGGCGCCGGCCTGGAAAAGCTCTCGGTCCAGATGACGGTCGACCAGCAGGCGGCGATCGCGGTGTTCGAAAGCCTTGGCTTCAAGGCCGAGGCGCTGCTGCGCGACCACGTCCGCGACGTCGATGGCAAGACCCACGACATTGTCGTGCTCGGCCACAACATCGCGCAGGTCCAGGCCCAGATGGAGGCCTATGGGCTGCCAGGTGCCGTCCAGCTCTAAAGACCGCGATCAGGCACGCCTTCGCCGGGATTGGTGAGGGAGGCATCATATTGCCTCCTGTTAAGGCTGTTCACGATTTCGTGATACTGCAGTGCAATATGAATGTTGCATCGCACAATTAACTATGCCATATAGGCCGTGCCCCGGGCCAATGCGGACGGGGTGAGCCCATAGCTCAGACCATTGAGGATGGAGAGAACCCCATGACCACTGAAACCAACACCGCTTTCGAGGGCTTCAAGGACGCTTTCAAGAACATCCAGAACCTGGAAGTTCCCGAGGCCGCCCGCGAATTCGTCAAGAAGACCGCCAACACCGCCAAGGACCGTGCTGCCGAGGTGTTCGCTGGCTCCGAGCGCGTGACCGCCGCCGTCGAGAACGCGGTGACCGAGTCCGTCACCGAGGCCGGCAAGATCAGCCGCAACATCCAGCAGGCGATCTACGAGGACGCTGAAGCGTTCTTCTCGGGCATCGACAAGCTCGCGTCCGCCAAGTCGTTCAGCGAAGCCGTCGAGATCCAGTCGAGCCTGCTCCGCTCCCGCGGCGAAGCGTTCGTCTCGCGCGCCAAGGCGACCACCGACTATCTCGGCAAGCTCGCCGCCAATGGTGCGAAGTCCGCTCAGGACAACTTTGCCAAGGTCTACAACAAGACCGCCTGATTGCGCGTCGCGTTGATAAACTGAATTTTGAGGCCCGCTTCGGCGGGCCTTGTTTTTTGCGCCGCCGTCATCGTCGGTCGTCATTCCGGGTCCGGTCCTGCGGATCGTCCCGGAATGACGTAAGCTCGGTGAATCATGACTTCTCCCGCCACCTTCTCCTTCGACACTCCCGGTGACGCCGAGCGGGCGGCCGAGTTGCGCCGCGTGAAAGCATTGGCGACGCTGGTGCTGGCCTCGATGCTGGCCTTGTTCGTCGTCGCGAAATGGCTTTTGCCCGTGCATCCTGTGTTCGGCTTCATCGCGGCCTTCGCAGAAGCCGCGACCATCGGCGGCCTCGCTGACTGGTATGCCGTGGTCGCGCTGTTCAAGCGGCCGCTCGGCCTGCCGATCCCGCATACCGCGATCATCCAGAGCAACCAGGCCCGCATCGCCGACAAGCTCGGCGAGTTCATCCAGGTGCATTTTCTCGAGGCCGGACCCGTCGAGGCCAAGCTGAACGAGATCGATTTCGGCTCCTTCGTTGCCGACTGGCTGCGCGATCGCAAGCGCAGCGAGGATCTCGCGCGCTTCGCGCTGCGTTTGTTGCCGGAGGCCTTCTCCGCGACCGAGACCTCCGGCCTGATGACCTTCATCATCCGCCGCATGTCCTCGCAGCTCCAGGCGATCGACCTCGCGCCGCTCGCCGCCGGCACGCTGCGCGGCTTCGTTGCGGAAGGGCGGCACCAGATCCTGTTCGACGATCTCCTGCGCGTGATGCATGACACGCTGAACCAGAAAGAGACGATGGCGATGATCCGCGAGAAGGTGCGCGCGGAGTTGCCGACCCTGCTCAGGCTCTACCGCGCCGACAAGTTTCTGGTGAACAAGATCGTGGCGTCGGCCACGGCCTTCTTCAACGAGGTGCGCAGCGATCCCAAGCATCCGTTCCGCGGCGAGTTCGATCGCATGGTGCTGACCTTCGTCGACCGGCTCGGCACCGACCAGGCCTACATCGATCGCATCGACGGCCTGAAACGCGATCTGCTGGCGCGGCCCGAGCTTGCAGATCTCGCCCGCACCGTCTGGGCCAACACGCGCTCCTTCATCGAGCGCAGCGCCTCCGGCGAGACACAGGTGCTTCAGCATCATCTCGTCGGCATGTTCGTCGCCGCGGGCGAGGCGCTCGCCGGCGATGCCGAACTGCGCGGCGAGATCAACAAGGGTCTGGTGACGGTGCTGCGCAGCTTCGTCGCCGACCAGAAGAGCGGCGTCTCCACCTTCATCTCCGACCAGGTCAAGGCCTGGGATATGGCGCAGCTGATTTCGCTGATCGAAATCAACATCGGCCGTGACCTGCAATACATCCGCTTCAACGGCTCGCTGATCGGCGGGCTGGCCGGACTTGCGCTCTACTCCGTAGAATTCCTGCTTCGATTGCTGTGACTTTTGCGTCACTGACGTTAGCATTAACGCGCGGGCCTATTGTGGCCCCGCGTCTCTCCCGCTTGAATGTCGGGCACCGGCCGCCTAGCTGATTCATGTTGCGCTGCGGAACGTTCAAGAAGCCGGCGTATTGGAATTCATGCCCATTTGCCGGCATCGCGGCCGGCGCCGTCCCAAGGGAAACATTGATGACCGCTACTGCCCAGACGCTGCGTCCGCCGTCCCGTACCCTGATGTTTCTGGAAGGGCGCGCGATCCACGAGTTCGGCGCATTCCTCGGCGCGCTGCCACTGCTGAGCCTCGCGCCGCGCGGCGATGGGCATCCGGTGCTGGTGCTGCCGGGCCTTGTGGCCTCCGACGCGTCCACGCGCGCGCTACGCACCTTTCTGTCAGGCAAGGGCTACGCGGTGAGTGGCTGGCGCCAGGGCCGCAACTATGGCCTGCGTCCGGGCGTGCAGCATGCGATGGTCGACCTGGTCCAGGAGCTCAGCGACACGCATGGCCGCAAGATCAGCCTGGTCGGCTGGAGCCTCGGCGGCCTCTATGCGCGCCAGCTCGCCAAGATGATGCCCGAGCGCGTGCGTCAGGTGATCACCCTCGGCAGCCCCTTTGCCGGCGATCCGCATTCCACCAATGCCTGGCGTGTCTATGAATGGGCGAGCGGGCAGAAGGCCGATCAGGTCGATCCGCGCTTCGGCGGCGAACTCGCCGTTCCGCCGCCGGTGCCGACCACCGCCATCTTCAGCCGCACCGACGGCGTCTGCGCCTGGCAGGGCTGCATGGAGAAGTCCGGCGCGCAGACCGAGAGCATCGAGATCGAGAGCAGCCATTGCGGCATGGGGCATCACCCGGCTGCGGTTTACGCTGTCGCCGACCGGCTTGCGCAGAAGGAAGGCCAGTGGAAGCCCTTCGACCGCAGCGGCTGGCGCAGCCTGGCGTATCCCGATCCGCATAGGTAGCTTCTTTGCCTCTCCCCGCGTGCGGGGAGAGGCCGACACGCGAAGCGTGGCGGGTGAGGGGGCTATCCGCGAGTCCGTCTGTTACCTTTATTGCTGAGGCAGCCCCTCACCCCAACCCTCTCAGCGCGAACGAAGGTCGTCGCGGCCCCGTAAGAACGGGGAGAGGGAGAGTAACAGCGTCGCTCCCGTCCATTGTCGCGCCTGCACCAAACGCGCTATGCCTCGCACATGGCGCATCCGCTCTCCCGCATCATCGATCAGCTCAAGCGCGAACCGTCGCGCACCGGCTCCATCGTCATCACCGTGTTCGGCGACGCCATCGTGCCGCGCGGGGGCTCGGTGTGGCTCGGCACGCTGCTGGAGTTCTTCGAACGCCTGGACATCGACAGCGGTGTGGTGCGCACCGCGATGTCGCGCCTGGCGGCTGACGGCTGGCTGACGCGTGAAAAGGTCGGCCGCAACAGTTTCTATCGTCTCGCCGACAAGGGTCACCAGACCTTCGAGGCCGCGACGCGCCACATCTACGATCCGCCGCCGTCGGACTGGACCGGGCGTTTCGAGCTGCTGCTGATCAATGGCGAGGACCGCGACGCCTCGCGCGAGGCGCTGCGCAATGCCGGCTTCGGCAGTCCGCTGCCCGGCGTGTGGGTTGCGCCGTCGGGCGTGCCGGTGCCGGACGAGGCTGCGGGCGCTATCCGTCTCGAGGTCTCCGCGGAGGACGACAGCGGGCGCCGGCTGCTCAGCGCGAGCTGGCCGCTCGATCGCACCGCGGATGCCTATCTGAAATTCATGAAGACGTTCGAGCCGCTGCGCGCCGCGATCGGCCGCGGAACGACTCTCTCCGACGCCGACGCCTTCACCGCGCGGATCCTGCTGATCCACCACTATCGCCGCGTCGTGCTGCGCGATCCGCTGCTGCCCGAGAGCCTGCTGCCTGCGGATTGGCCGGGCAGGGCCGCCCGCGAACTCTGCGGCGAGATCTATCGCGCGCTGCTTGCTCCGTCCGAACAATGGCTTGATGGCCATGGAACCAATGAAAAAGGGCCATTGCCGGCGGCGCGAAAACTCCTGGAACGAAGGTTCGGCGCCTGATCTTTATGTTACAGAAATATCTTGCATGACGTAATTTCTGTTATATATTATCTCCCAATAAAACGGGAGGATGCGCATGTACACCCAGGCGCTGAACACGGCCGAGACCGACGATCGCGGTCTTGAGGACGCAGGCAGGGCTGCGCAGTTCCAGGCCCGCATCGATGCGGAGGAACGCATCGAGCCGAACGACTGGATGCCGGCGGCCTATCGCAAGACGCTCACCCGCCAGATCTCCCAGCACGCCCATTCCGAAATCGTCGGCATGCTGCCCGAAGGCAACTGGATCACGCGTGCGCCGACCTTGCGCCGCAAGGCCGCGCTGCTCGCCAAGGTGCAGGACGAGTGTGGCCACGGGCTCTATCTCTATGCCGCCGCAGAAACGCTTGGCGCCTCGCGCGAGGAGCTGGTCGATGCCATGCTCGCCGGCAAGGCCAAGTACTCGTCCATCTTCAACTATCCGACGCTGACCTGGGCCGACATCGGCACCATCGGCTGGTTGGTGGACGGCGCCGCGATCATGAACCAGATCCCGCTGTGCCGCTGCTCCTACGGTCCCTATGCGCGCGCGATGATCCGCGTCTGCAAGGAGGAATCGTTCCACCAGCGCCAGGGCTACGAGATCATGCTGACGCTGTGCCGCGGCTCGGACGAGCAGAAGGCGATGGCGCAGGATGCGCTGAACCGTTGGTGGTGGCCGGTGCTGATGATGTTCGGTCCGCCCGATGCCACGAGCCAGCACAGCGACACCTCGACGAAGTGGAAGATCAAGCGCTTCTCCAATGACGAGCTGCGCCAGAAATTCGTCGATGCCACCGTGCCGCAGGCGCAATATCTCGGCCTCACCATTCCCGATCCCGGCATGACGCAGGATGCCGAGGGGCACTGGCGCTACAGCGAGATCGACTGGACCGAATTCAAGCAGGTTCTTGCCGGCAACGGCCCCTGCAATCGGGATCGCATGGCGGCGCGCCGCAAGGCGCACGAGGAGGGGGCCTGGGTGCGCGAAGCCGCCGCCGCCTATGCCGCGAAGCGCGCGCGTCGCCAGACCGCGCAAGCAGCCGAGTAAGGAGATCACGATGGCCACGCCGAACACGCCGCTGTGGGAAGTCTTCATCCGCAGCCGCAACGGGCTCGCGCACAAGCATGTGGGATCGCTGCATGCCAACGATGCCACCATGGCCCTCCAGGCCGCCCGCGACATCTACACCCGCCGCGGCGAGGGCCTGTCGATCTGGGTCGTGCCGTCCACCGCGATCACCGCGAGCGATCCGGCCGAGAAGGGCATGATGTTCGAGCCGGCGGAGTCAAAGATCTACCGGCACCCGACGTTCTATGAGGTCCCCGAAGAAGTGGGGCACATGTAATGTCCGTCGCCAACACCCAGGTCTCCGAAACACCGCTGGTGCTCTACGCCCTGCGCCGCGCCGACGATGCGCTGATCCTCGGTCACCGGCTGTCGGAATGGTGCGGGCATGCGCCGATGCTGGAAGAGGACATGGCGCTCTCCAACATCGCGCTCGACCTCATCGGCCAGGCGCGCGAGCTCTACACCTATGCCGCCAAGGTCGAAGGCAAGGACAATGACGAGGACAAGCTCGCATACCTGCGTGACGTCAGGCAGTACCGCAACCTGCTGCTGGTCGAGCAGCCCAACGGCGACTTTGCCCAGACACTGGTGCGGCAGTTCTTCTATTCCGCCTTCGCCGACCTCTACTGGCGCGCGATGATGACCTCGCGCGACACGACGCTCGCCGCCATTGCCGCCAAGTCCGAGAAGGAGAGCGCCTACCATTTACGTCACGCCTCGGAATGGATCATCCGGCTCGGCGACGGCACGGACGAGAGCCATCGACGAGCGCAAGCCGCGATTGATCATCTCTGGGCCTTCACCGGTGAGATGTTTGCCGTCGACGACGGCGAGCGCGCCCTGATCCATGCGGGTGTCGCCATCGATCCCGGTATCTTGCGCGGTCGTTGGCTGAAGATGCTTTCCGATGTCGTCAGCGAGGCTACGCTCGAGCTGCCGCAGAACGACTGGATGCAGCAGGGCGGCCGCGCGGGCCGGCACAGCGAGCACCTCGGCCATCTCCTGTCGGAGCTGCAATCGATGCAGCGTACCTTCCCGGGGCAGACATGGTGACGGTGCTAGAGAGCGGTGCCGATCTACGTCAGCGCGCCTGGGATGCTGCGGCGAGCGTGGTCGACCCGGAAATCCCGGTGCTGACGATCGCCGATCTCGGCGTACTGCGCGACGTCGTTCTCGACGGCGACCATGTCGAGGTCGCGATCACCCCGACCTATTCGGGCTGCCCGGCCATGAACATGATCGCGCTCGAAATCGAGGTCGCGCTGGAGCGCGCCGGCTTCCATCGTCCGAAGGTCCGCACGGTGTTGTCGCCGGCCTGGACCACCGACTGGATGAGCGAGGAGGGGCGGCGGAAGCTGCGCGCCTACGGCATCGCGCCGCCACAGGCTTCGAACTCGCGCCGCGCGCTGTTCGGCGAGCAGTCTGTCGCGTGTCCGCAATGCGGTTCTGACAAGACCGAGCTGTTGTCCGAATTCGGCTCGACCTCCTGCAAGGCGCTCTGGCGCTGCAAGGCCTGCCGCGAACCCTTCGATTACTTCAAGTGTCATTGATCATGTCAGCAGCCGCACCGCGCTTCCATCGCCTGGCCGTCAACGATCTCCGCCGCGAGGCCTCGGACGCCATTTCGGTGACCTTCGCCATCCCCAGCGAACTCGCCAGCGATTACGCTTTCACGCCCGGGCAGTACCTGACGCTCCGCACGATGCTGGACGGTGAAGAGGTGCGCCGCTCCTACTCCATCTGCTCCGGCCCCGACGACGGCGAGATCCGCATCGCGGTGAAGAAGGTCGATGGTGGTGCGTTTTCGAGCTGGGCCGCCGATGAACTCAAATGCGGCGACGAACTCGACGTGATGACGCCGACGGGCCGCTTCGGCGCTGTCGCGCCGGCCGATACGGGGCGGATCCATGTCGGCTTTGCCGCCGGCTCCGGCATCACGCCGATCCTGTCGATCGTGAAGGGCGTGCTCGCCCGCGAACCGGATAGCCGCTTCTTCTTGTTCTACGGCAATCGCTCGACCGACAACATCATGTTCCTCGAGGCGCTCGAGGAGCTCAAGGATCGCTTCATCGACCGCCTCTCGATCTTCCACGTCATCTCCGGCGAGGAGCAGGACATCCCGATCCTGCATGGCCGGCTCGACGGCGACAAGGTGAGGGTGCTGCTGCGCTCGCTGGTGCCGGCGGGAAGCGTCGATCACGTCTTCATCTGCGGTCCGTCTGGCATGAGCGAGGACATCGAGGCGACCTGCCGCGATCTCGGTATCGCCGAGGAGCGCATCCACGTCGAGCGCTTCGTCTCGGAATTCGGCGGCAAGCCGCGGCCGAAGAAGGCTGTTGCACCCGACGCGCCACCGAAGGCGATCGCGTCGCTGATCATCGACGGCAAGCGCCGCGACGTGCCGGTCGCCGAGGACGAAGCGATCCTCGATGCCGCGCTGCGCGCCGGCGTCGATCTGCCCTTCGCCTGCAAGGGCGGCATGTGCTCCACTTGCCGCGCCAAGCTGGTCGAGGGCGAGGCGCCGATGGACATCAACTATTCGCTGGAGCCGTGGGAGCTGAAGGCCGGCTTCGTCCTGACCTGCCAGGCGAAGCCGTCGTCGGAGCGGGTCGTGGTCGACTATGACCATGTCTGATCGGCCGTATCAGTGCCCCACGATGCAAATGCGTCGCATTATTTGACAGCTCGAACCAACCAGCAGAACATCATGTGCAGGAAATTGACCGGGAGAAGCGCGTGAACGTCAAAGCCGCCCTGTCGCCTGAGGATATTGCCCGCGCCTGCGCCGATGCGATGTGGGCGGAGGACGATGCCTCCAAAGGTCTCGGCATGGAGATCGTCGAAATCGGCCCGGGCTTCGCGACGCTGGCCATGGCGGTGCGGCCGGACATGGTCAATGGCCAGCGCATCGCCCATGGCGGCTTCATCTTCACGCTCGCAGATTCCGCCTTTGCGTTTGCATGCAACTCGCACAATGAGCGCGTGGTCGCGGCACAGGGCCAGATCACCTTCATCACGCCCGGCAGGCTCGGCGATCGTCTCGTCGCGAAGGCAAGAGAGGTCACCCGCAGCGGCCGCTCCGGCATCTACGATGTGCGCGTCACCGCCGGCGACACCGTTATTGCAGAATTCCGCGGGCATTCGCGCGTCATTCCCGGCACGTGGCTGCCGGCACACGACCAATAAAGAAAAGAACAGACCAATGTGGGGAAACGAGGATGGCTCTGACCAGGCTCAAGGAAGGTGGCACCACCTATCGCGCCGAAATGGATGCGTATGAGCGCGCCTCACGTGACGAGATCATGGCGCTGCAGAAGCAGCGGCTGGGCTGGTCGCTGAAGCACGCCTACGACAACGTCGCGCATTATCGCAAGGCCTTCGACAAGGCCGGCGTGCATCCGTCCGACTTTCGCGAGCTCTCCGATCTCGCGAAGTTTCCGTTCACGGTGAAAACGGATTTGCGCGACAATTATCCTTTCAACATGTTCGCTGTGCCGCGCGAAAAGCTGGTGCGCGTGCATGCCTCCTCCGGCACGACAGGTAAGCCGATCGTCGTGGGCTACACCCAGCGCGATATCGACACTTGGTCGGAAGTCATGGCGCGTTCGATCCGCGCTGCCGGCGGCCGCACCGGCATGATCATCCACAACGCCTACGGATACGGCCTCTTCACCGGCGGGCTTGGCGTGCACTACGGTGCCGAAAAGCTCGGCTGCACGGTAGTGCCGATCTCCGGCGGCATGACCGAGCGGCAGGTGCAGCTCATCAACGATTTCCGCCCCGACATCATCACGGTGACGCCGAGCTACATGCTGGCGATTTTCGACGAGTTCAAGCGCCAGAAGCTGGATCCACGCCAGTGTTCGCTCAAGGTCGGCATCTTCGGCGCCGAGCCCTGGACCAATGCGATGCGCGGCGAGATCGAGGACGCCTTCGACATGGATGCGACCGACATCTATGGCCTCTCCGAGGTGATCGGTCCCGGCGTCGCGCAGGAATGCATCGAGACCAAGGACGGCCTGCACATCTGGGAGGACCATTTCTATCCCGAAGTGATCGACCCCGAGACGGGCGCGGTGCTGCCAGATGGCGAGAAGGGCGAGCTGGTGTTCACCTCGCTCACCAAGGAAGGTTTTCCGGTGATCCGCTATCGCACCCGCGACCTGACGCGGCTGTTGCCGGGCACGGCGCGGCCGGGCATGCGGCGGATGGAGAAGGTAACGGGCCGCTCGGACGACATGATCATCCTGCGCGGCGTCAATCTGTTCCCGACCCAGATCGAGGAGGTGCTGCTGGCCACCGACTGGTGCGGCGGCCACTTCATCCTCGAATTGACCCGCGAAGGCCGCATGGACGAACTGACCATCATTGCCGAGGCGCGGCCCGAGAGCTGGGACGGCCGCGGCCTCGTCGACCATGCCGACCGGATCTCGACCCACATCAAGAACACGATCGGCATCAGCTCCAACGTGCGGGTGGTTGCGCCCGCCACGCTCGAGCGCTCGCTCGGCAAGGCCAGGCGGCTCTACGACAAGCGCCCGAAGGATTGACTTGACCACCCGTAAGGGCGACAAGGCCCGCGAGAAATCGCGGGTCTTTCCATGTCGCCAGCCGATCCCAAAGCCGTCCAAGCGCGCTGTGTGCGCCTCAATGCCAAGGCCGAGAACGCGGCCGCGCTTGCGCCGGTTGTCGAGCGTCAGACGATCACGCGGGGGCCAAACGATCTCCTGATCGAGGTGAAGGCGGCTGCCGTCAATCCGTCCGACGTCAAGGCCGCGACCGGGCTGATGCCCTATGCCGTGTTTCCGCGCACGCCGGGCCGCGACTACGCCGGCGTGGTGATCGATGGACCGGCCGGCACGGTCGGCCGCGAGGTGTTCGGTTCCTCCGGCGATCTCGGTATCCGCCGCGACGGCACCCACGCAACCCATCTCGTCGTCGAGGCCGATGCTGTCGTGGAGAAACCCAGGACGGTGTCCTGGGAGGAGGCTGCCGGCATCGGCGTTCCCTTTGTCACCGCGATGGAGGGCTTTCGCCGCGCCGGCGTGCCGAAGGCCGGCGAGACCGTTCTGGTGTTGGGCGTCAATGGCAAGGTCGGCCAGGCCGCGGTGCAGATCGCGACCTGGCAGGGCGCGCGCGTCATCGGCGTGGTGCGCAAGGCCGAGACCTATGAAGGCCATAGCAACGCGTCCATCGAGGTGATCGATGCCTCCGCGACCGATGTCGCCACGCGGGTGCGCGACGTGACCGCCGGGAAGGGCGCCGACATCGTCTTCAACACGGTCGGCGATCCCTATTTCCAGGCCGCGCACAAGTCGCTCGCCTTGCGCGGCCGCCAGATCCTGATCGCCGCGATCGACCGCATCGTGCAGTTCAACATTCTCGAATTCTACAGAGGCCAGCACACTTACGTCGGAATCGACACGCTCGGCTTGTCCTCGACGGCGACTGGTGCGGTGCTGCGTGACCTCGGCCCCGGCTTTGCGGGCGGGCACCTCAAACCGTTTCCGATCAAGGCGAACGCCGTCTATCCGCTGGAGCGCGCCAAGGAAGCCTATGTCGCGGTCGCTGGCTCCTCGCGTGACCGCGTGATCCTGAAGCCGTGACGATGGAATCCACGCAACTCGTCATCCTCGCCGGCCTCGTCATCGGCCTGATCTACGGCGCCGTGGGTCTGCTGAGCGGCTTCTGCCTGATGAGCAGCATGCGCGGCCTTCTGGCGGAAGGAGACGGCCGGCTGGTGCGGTCCTATGCGCTGGCGATCGCTGTCGCGATCGCCGCAAGCCAGCTCCTGGCCGGCAGCGGCGCCGTCGATCTCGGCAAGTCGATCTACCTGCAACAATCCTTCTCGGCGCCGGTGCTGTTCCTCGGTGGCCTGCTGTTCGGCTACGGCATGGTGCTGTCGAACGGCTGCGGCTCGCGCGCTCTGGTGCTGCTCGGCCGCGGCAATCTCCGTTCCTTCGTGGTGGTGATCGTGCTCGCCATCGCCGCGCAGATGACGCTCAAGGGCCTGGTTGCACCGGCGCGCATTGCGCTGGTCCAGGCCTCGCAAGCCACGGTCAACACGAATTCGCTGCCGTCGCTGCTGGCGGCGTTCGGTCCCTCTGAGGCTCTCTCGCGCGCGATTGCCGCTGCCGTGATCGTCGTCGCGTTGACCCTGTTTGCGTTCGCCCAACCGACATTCCGCCGTTCGCCCGGCCAGATCGCGGCAGGAATCATCGTCGGCGTCCTCGTCGCCGGCGGCTGGTTCGTCACCGGCTATCTTGGCGCCGACGACTTCAATCCCGTCCCGGTGACCTCGCTCACCTTCGTCGCGCCGATCGCAGATGCCCTGCAATATGCCATGCTATCGACCGGCCTGACGCTCAATTTCGGCGTCGCGACGGTTGCCGGCGTCTTCGCCGGCAGTCTGGTGACGGCACTCGCTACTGGCCGCTTCAAGCTCGAAGGCTATTCATCGCCGCGCCATATGCTGCGCTCGGCGGGCGGCGCCGCGCTGATGGGGATCGGCGGTGTGATGGCGTTCGGCTGCTCGATCGGACAGGGGCTTACCGGCGTGTCGACGCTGGCGCTGGGCTCGTTCGTTGCGCTCGCCGGCATCCTGCTCGGCACGACAGCGGGCCTGCGCGGCGCGCTTCGCGTTCAACCTTTCGCGATGGCCTGACTGCGCAGCAGGCGATCCCCGAGCGTTGCCAGGCCGATGCCGGCGACGATCAGTCCGGCCGCGACAGCAAGGCTCAAGTCGATCGGCTCGCCCAGCAGGACCGCCGCACTGGCGATGCCGACGAGTGGCGTCGCCGTGGTGCCGAGCGACGTCGTCAGCGCCGAGATGCTCTTGTTGACCATCGACATCGCCCAATAGGCAAGCGCCGTCCCGATCAGGCCGGAATAGAGGAACAGCAGCACGAGCCTCCACGACCAATTTACGTGCGGTATGCCATCCACGATTGCCGCGGTGATCGACAGCACCACCGTTGCCACCAACACCTGCCAGATCAGGAGCTGAAGCGGGGAGGCGAGCCAGCGATGCGCGCGAATATAGATGATGTTCGCGGCCCAGCAGATCGCGGCCAGGATGACCATGCCGGCGCCGAGCATGACGTTGCCATTGGTCCAGTCGATCGACGTCGGGTTCAGGATCACGGCAAGGCCAATCAGTCCGAGCAGGGCGCCGGCGACCTTTGGCGCGGTCAGCGTGTCCTTCCCGATCAGGGGCGCGGCGATCGCGACCCAGAGCGGCGTGGTGTAGCCGAGCGCGACGGCCTTGCCCGCGGGCAGAAAGCGCACACCGGCCGCAACCAGGACCGAGAACACCGTCATGTGCAGAAGTGCCACGCTGAGAACCACCGGAATGTCGCGCCGCTCCGGGATCACGAGATTGTTGCTCAGTCCAAGGATCACGAACAAGGCAGCCAGGGCGATCCAGCTGCGGATCGCCGAAGTCCACAGAGGCGAAAGGAACTGGACGAGCTGCTTCGTCACCGACCAGTTCACACCCCAGGCCAGCAGGACGATCAGGAACAGGCCGACGGCCGCGCGGGGTGACAGGGAGTTCATCTCGGAGGTCCTTGAAGCAGTCTGGCCTCGCGGATAGCATCCGGGCTGGCACCTGGAAAAGTGCCAGATCGAGAAGGAATAAGGTGCCAGTTTCAGAAGAGATGATCGCCGGCTTGATCGAGTTGAAGCGGACCGGTGAGGAAGGGCTGATGGCTCAACTGACGAGCCAGCTCAGGGAGCTGATCGGAAGCGGCCGCATCGGCAAGGGCCGCGGGCTGCCGTCGAGCCGACAGCTTGCGAGCGATCTCGGGGTCTCGCGCAACACCGTGACCTATGCGTTCGAGCAGCTTGCCGCCGAAGGGTATTTGGCTGCGTCGCACGGGCGGCGCCCGGTCGTGACGGTCGACGGCGGTGAGCGTATCGAAGCAGCTGGCGCCGCGACATCAGGTGTCCGCTCGGGCACGCCGCGCCTCTCTCCCTGGGCCTCGAAGCTCAAGCAGGCGGACTGGCCGATGTCCTATCTGGCGCAGCTAAAACCGTTGCGCCCTGGGCAAGGTGATTTCAGGGAGTTTCCGAACGAGGTCTGGGCTCGCTGTCTGCGCCGCAGCGCCGTGCGTGCGGCCAGGCGCGATCTCGGCCCCGTCAACCGGCCGCGCTTGCGCGAGGCGCTGGCGCATTATCTGGCGACCAGCAGAGGCGTTCGCGCCACCGCGGACCAGATCATGATCCTGCCGAGCGCACAGGCCGCGCTCACTTTGATCGCGGCTGTCGTCATCACGCAAGGTGACGAGGTCTGGGTCGAGGATCCCGGCTATCCCGGCGCCGCGGCTGCCTTTCGTGCCTCCGGCGCGCGCGTGACCGGCATCAGGCTGGACGAGCAGGGCATGCAGCGGATGCCTGGTGTCGCGGCTCCAACGCTGATCTTCATGACGCCATCGCACCAGCATCCGACCGGGCGGCTGATGTCGCTGGCCCGCCGCACTGAGTTTCTTGGCTTGAGCAGGCCCGGCAAGACCTGGATCGTGGAGGACGATTACGACGGCGAATTCCACTATGACAGCCGGCCGGTGCCGGCCTTGCAGGGGCTCGATACCCATGGCCGCGTGTTCTATGTCGGCACGTTCTCGAAGGCGATGACGTCGGATATCCGGCTCGGCTATCTCGTGGTGCCGCCGGCGCTGGTCAGCGCCCTGGAGATCGCGCAGCGGCATATCGGGCTGATCGCCGCCAGCCATGTCCAGGAAGCGCTGGCCGAGTTCATTGCCGACGGGCATTTTCTCGCGCATCTGCGCCGGATGCGCCGGCTCTATCACGCGCGCCGCGATCATCTCGTCGAGGGACTGGAGCGCCATCTTGGCGAGGTGCTTACGGCCGAGGTGCCCTCGGGCGGCATCCAGCTGGTCGCGCGCCTCAAGCGCGGTCGCGCTGATCAGGCCGCGGTCAAGCGGCTGGTCGCAGCGGGGGTTGAAACGCGCGCCTTGTCCAGCCTTGCGCTCGGCCGGCCGCGCGATCACGGCCTGCTGCTCGGCTTTGCAGCATGGCGCGAGAACGAGATCAGCGCCGCCGTGCGGACGATGGCATCGTGCTTCTAGCGCGCCGCGTTAGTCCATGGCCTTGGTCACGATGCGGATCTCGGAGGTCAGAGTGCGGTGCACCGGGCACTTGTCGGCGATCTCCATCAGCTTCTTGCGCTGCTCGGCGTCGAGCGCACCGTCCATCGCGATGTCGCGCTCGATCTGGTCGAGCATGCCCTCGCGCGTCTCGCATTCCGCACAATCCCTGGCGTAGATCTTGGAATGTTTCAGCGTGACCGTGACGCGGTCGAGGGGCAGCGATTTACGGTCGGCATACAGGCGCATGGTCATGGAGGTGCAGGCACCTAAGCCTGCGAGCAGGAAATCGTAAGGTCCAGGTCCGGCATCCTCGCCGCCGGCGGCGACCGGCTCGTCCGCCACGAGGCGATGCGGGCCGATGGAAATGATCTGGTTGAACTTGCTCTTGCGGGTCTCCTGAACCACGACCTTGCGCGGCGCCTCCGTGAGATCCATCGCTTTGGCAGGCTTTGCGGCGTCGATATACCGGCTTGCCCAAGCCGCGATCACGTCGGCCGCATAGAGCGCGTCGGCCGGCCTGGTGAGGAGATGGTCGGCGTGGTCGAGCGAGACGAAGCTCTTGGGATGCTTGGCCGCGACGAAGAGCTTGGTCGCATTGTCGATGCCCACGGTATCGTCGAGCGGCGAGTGCATCACCAGCAGCGCCTTGTGCAGGCCGGTGACGTCCTTCATCAGCTCATGCTCGGCGATGTCTTCGAGGAATTCGCGCTTGATACGGAATGGACGCCCGGCAAGCGACACTTCGACCTCGCCCTGTGCGCGGATCGCGTCAACATGTTCCCTGAACAGGCCGGTGACGTGGGTGGGGTCAGATGGCGCTGCAATGGTCACCACCGCTTTCGCCTCGGGAACTTTGCTGGCCGCGGCCAGAATCGCAGCGCCGCCGAGGCTATGGCCGATCAGGATCGAGGGTGCCTTGCGCGTCGAACGCAGATGATCGGCCGCGCGCACGAGGTCGGCGACGTTCGAGGAGAACGTCGAATTGGCGAAATCACCCTCGCTGGAGCCGAGCCCGGTGAAGTCGAAACGCAGCACCGCGATGCCCTTGGCGGCGAGCGCGACCGAGATGCGCTTGGCCGCCAGCGTGTCCTTGCCGCAGGTGAAGCAGTGTGCGAACAACGCGAAAGCCGCGGGCTCGCCGTCCGGCAGCTCCAGCGCGGCCGCGAGCTGATGGCCGCCTTCGCCGGTGAATTGAAAGCGTTCCGTCGGCATGGCCTTCCCCCGTCTCTTGGTTGGACTTAATCGCCTGAATAGCGCTGCTCGGCCCAGGGATCGCCGCGGTTATGATAGCCGCGGACTTCCCAGAAACCCGGTGCGTCCTCGGTCTGGAATTCGATCGCCTGGAGCCATTTGGCGCTCTTCCAGAAATAGAGATGCGGCACGACCAGCCGCACCGGGCCGCCGTGCTCCTCCGTCAGCGGCTGGCCGGACCAGCTATGGGCGAGCAGGGCGTCCTCGGCGGCGAAGTCTTCCAGCGCGAGGTTGGTGGTGTAGCCGTCATAGGAATGCAGGACGACGAAGCGTGCATCCTCGCGCGGCTGGCAGGCCGCGAGCAGCTCGTGCGTGGCGAGGCCTTCCCAAAGGTTGTCGTAGCGCGACCAGGTCGTCACGCAGTGGATGTCGGAGGTGAACTGGACCTGCTTCTGCGCAGTGAACTCGGCGAAGGTCCAGAACACGGGATGTTCGATCGCGCCGTAGACGTCGAGCCGCCAGCGATCACGTGAGACCGGTGGCACGACTCCGAGGTCGAGCACCGGCCAGTCTTTCGTGAGGTGCTGGCCCGGCGGTAGCCTTTGATCTTCCGGACGCGTGATCTTGCCCGTGAGGAAGCGGCCCTCGCGCGCCCATTTCTCCTTGGTGCGCGTCAGCTTGCTGTCGGGCGGCTCGTTGTCGTCGGCCATCAGCTTACTCGTGGCGATGCATTGCGGAGGCGTGCTTGGTGTCGCGCATGGTGGAATAGATGATCAGCGACAGGCAGATGACGCCGCTGAGGTAGAAGTAGAACCATTCCTCGTGCCCGATGCTCTTGAAGTAGAGCGCGATCGCGGGTGCCGTGCCGCCGAAAATCGAGACCGTGATCGCATAGGGCAGGCCGACGCCGAGCGCGCGGACATTGGTCGGGAACAGCTCGGCCTTCACCACGGCGTTGATCGAGGTGTAGCCGGCGACGAACAGCCAGGCACAGCAGATCAGGATGAAGGCCATGAAGGGCGACTTCGTCTCCTTCAGTGTCATCAGCAGCGGCACGGTCGCCAGCGTACCGGCGACACCGAAGAAGATCAGCAGCGGCTTGCGGCCGATCTTGTCGGAGATCGCACCGTAGATCGGCTGCAGGATGGTCGCGAAGATCAGCGTGCCGAAGATCACGAAGGTGGTCTGGTCTTCGGTGAGCCCGACCGAGAGCTTGACGAAGGTCTGCATGTAGGTGGTGAAGGTGTAGAACGCGGCGGTACCGCCGGCGGTGAGACCCACCACCAGGAGCAGCTCGCGTGGGTAGCGCAGTAAATTGGTGATCGAACCGGTCGGCTTCACCACCTTTTTGGCTTCCTCGAAGGCCTCAGTCTCGTGCAGATTGCGCCGCATCACCGCGGCAAAAATCGCGAGCGCCGCGCCGATCGCAAACGGGATGCGCCAGCCCCAGGCCTTCAGCTCGTCGGGCGTCAGGAAGACCTTTTGCAGGAGCAGCAGCACGATGATTGCGGTGAGCTGACCGCCGATCAGGGTGACGTATTGGAAGCTGGAATAGAAGCCGCGGTGCTTGGGATCGGCGACCTCGCTGAGATAGGTGGCGCTGGCGCCATATTCGCCGCCGAGGCTGAGGCCCTCGATCACGCGGGCGAGCGCCAGGATCGCCGGCGCGGCGAACCCGATCGTGGCATAGGTCGGCGTCACCGCGATGATCAGCGAGCCGAAGCACATGAAGACGACGGACAGCGTCAGCGAGATACGGCGGCCGAAATGGTCGGCAAGGTAGCCGAAGAACCAGCCGCCGAGGGGACGCATCAGGAAGGTCGCCGCGAATACGACGGCGACGTTCAATTGCTGCACGACCGGGTCGTTGCCGGGGAAGAAGGCCGGGGCGAAATAGAGCGCGAACGCCGTATAGGCGTAGAAATCGTACCATTCGACGAGATTGCCGATCGAGCCGATGAAGATCGCCTTGATCCGCCGCTCGGCGTCGGCGACGTCAAAATGCTCGGAGGCCGGTTTGATTACTTGGTCTGTCACGTCCGGCCTCTCTCTATCCCTGTTTGGAGAGGCCTACATCGCCTTTCCGAGCAGAAATGGCAACTGCCGGGGGCCTCTCACCGTGCCCTGCGACCAGGTCACGGTGCCTGCCGGATCGAGGCGAAAATCCGGGATCCGCTTCAGCCATTCCTCCAGCGCAACCTGCATCTCCATCCGCGCAAGGTTGGAACCGACGCAGCGATGGATACCGAGACCGAACGCGGCGTGGCGGTTCTCCCGACGATCGATCACGACTTTGTCAGCGTCCGGAAACATTTTTGGATCGCGATTGGCGGCCGGGAAGGACAGCAGCACCATGTTGCCCGCCTTGACCGGGCAGCCCGAGATCGTGGTCTCCTTGACCACCTCGCGCGCCATGGTCACCGGCGAATAGGCCCGCAGCAGCTCCTCCACGGCGATCGGGATCAGACCAGGCTCGGCGATCAGCCGCTCGCGGTCGGCCGGCGTTCTGGCGAGATGCCAGAGCGAGGAGCCGATCGCGCTCCAGGTGGTGTCGATGCCGGCGATCAGGAGCAGGCGGAGTGAGCCCAGCACGTGGGACTCTTCCAGCGGCTGACCTTCCTTGTCCTTGGCGTTCATCAGATAGGAGATGAGATCGTCGGTCGGCCTCGATCTGCGCTCCTCGATATGCGTCCTGAAATAGGCGCTCATCTCCTGCACGGCCTGGAGCAGCATGGTCTCGTCCTTGATGCCGAGCTCCAGGATCATGTGGATCCAGTTCACGAAGAGGTCGCTGTCGCTCTCGGGAATGCCGAGCATATGGGCGATGGCCCGAACCGGGATGTATTTGCTGTAGTGCGCTGCGGCATCGACCTTGCCGTCGGAGATGAAGCCGTCGATCAGCTCGTTGCAGATGGCACGGACCCGCGGCTCGAGCTTCTTCATCGCGTCCGGGGTGAAGGGCGGCAGCAGCAACTGCTTGGCCGGCTTGTGCACGGGAGGATCGGAGGTGATCGGCGGGGCCGCGTTCCTGGCAATCTCCGGCCGCACGTCGCGGACGATGATGCGGCGCGAGGAGAAATGCTCGGTGTCGTTGGCGATCTCGCGCACCGCCTCGTAGGTCGTCGGCATGTAGCAGCCGAGGAATCGCTCGGTGTGCACGACCGGGCTTGCGGCGCGCAGCTCATCCCAGATCGGAAACGGATCGTCCGTCCATTGCGGATCGGTGTGGTCGAAATCGTTGACCCAGTCGGTGACAGGCGGATGGGCGACGGGCTCGCTGACGTCGGACATGTCGGGGGAATCCTCGGGCTGGTGGTCGCTGGAATCGCGCGCGCGGGCGCACAGGACGCCCGCGCTACTCCTCGATCACATCGATTGCGATTTCCGGGCAGTTGGATTTGGCAAGCCACGCCTTGTCTTCGAGTCCCGGCGGGACAGTTCCATCGCCGGCTTCATGCGCGTTGCCGTATTCGTCGAGCTCGAACAGCTCCGGCGCCAGCGCCTTGCAGCGCGCGTGGCCCTGGCATTTGTCGGGATCGACGTGAACCTTCAGTCGCTCTGCCATTGCGGCTTCCCTGGTCGCTTGCGTGCGCGCGAAAGGCGGCCCGCGTTCCTCATGTCAATTTTATCGGCGGCATTTGCCGCTCGGTCTAAGTTATATGCTATTACATTCGCGGCGAGCTTCCCCTGTCAAGCGCAAACTTATAGGCTTTGCCGTAACATGCGTTCACAACTCGCTCGCAAGCCCGAGAATACCTACCACCATGGCGATCTCCGTGACGCCCTGATCAAGGCCGCGTTGCGCGAGGCAGAGCAGGGCGGCGCCGAGGCGATCAGCATCAAGGCGCTGGCAAAGCAACTCGGCGTCTCGCAGCCGGCGCCCTATCGGCACTTCGCCGACCGCGAGGCGCTGCTGGCGGCAGTGACGGCGGAGGCGTTCCGGCAGCTCAGCGCGATCCTGCGCGAGGCGATGGCAAAGCCGTCCAGGCAATCGAAATTGTCGAGGCTGGCGCAGGCGACGCTCGATTTCGGCCTGCGCCGCAACGGCATCTACCGCCTGATGTTCGCTTCGCGCACCGTCTCATGCGCGGCCAAGGGCAGCGAGCTGCACGAGGCGACGCGCGAGACGCTTGGGCTCGTGATCGAAGCCCTGGAATCGCCGGCGGTCGGTTATTTGCGCGAACGGCAAGCGCTGAAGATCTGGGCGGCGGTGCATGGCGTGGTGATGCTGGCCGAGCAGGGCCTGTTCACCGGCGAACCCGCGCATGCGACGCGCGAGGAGTTGGTCGAGGATTTTGTGAGCGAAACCAAGGCCGCGCTCGCACTGGCAATCAAGAATGCACGGCGCCGGACGAAGGCGGGCGCCTAAGCGCTGGCTTTCAGCAGCCTCATCAGCTTCTCGATCGCGCTGTCCGGTGTCGTCACGACCGGGCGGCCGGTGGCCTCCGCCACCAGAGGCGCCGTCGCCGCGATGCTGAACTGCGCGAGCGCAATGACGTCGCAATCGCGTAAGTCGCGCGAAGCTTCCACGATCAGCCGATCGTGCGTGGTGCGGTCGCCCCGATCGAGCGCCGCCAGTGCGCCCTCGGCGAGTTTCGGCACGATCTGGACCGAAGCGGGGAATTCCGGCGGCATCGAGACCAGCGTCGGCGGGAAGGTCGAGAGCAGGCCGATCCGCTTGCCCATCGTCACCGCGCGCTCGATCATCGCTTCGTTCGGCTTCAGCACTGGCATCGGCGCATGGGCGCGCGCCACCGCCTCGATACAGGGGCCGAAGGCCGAACAGGTGAAGAGGATCGCGTTTGCCCCCGTTGCCCCCGCGTAGTCGCCGAGCGCGAGGAAACGCTCGGTCATGGCGTCGGTGAGCTGGCCGTCGCGCGCGAGATCCGCAGACAGGCTGTCGTCGAGCAGGTTCATCAGTCGCGCCTCGGGCCACGCTGTCGCGAATGCCGCCTCGATCGGGGCAATGGAATGCTTCAGGGCGTGGATCAGGGCGATGCGCATGGGATTTCTCTTCTCCCTCTCCCCCTAAACGGGGGAGAGGGAGAATTCCTTACTTGAACGGCACGGCGTACATCAGGCCGCCCTTGCTCCAGAGGCCGTTGAGGCCGCGATCGAGCTTGAGCGGGCTCGCCTTGCCGACATTGCGCTCATAGATCTCGCCGTAATTGCCGGTGGCCTTGATCGCCGTGACCAGCCATTTGTTGTCGAGCCCGAGCCGCGAGCCGAGATCGCCGGAGGCCCCCAGCAGCCGCTGGATCGCCGGCGTCTGCGATTTCGCCATCTCATCGACATTGGCCTGGGTGACGCCGAGCTCTTCGGCCTCGATCAGCCCGTAATGCAGCCAGGTGATGATGTCGCTCCAGACCTCGTCACCGTTGCGGGTGAAGGGCCCGAGCGGCTCCTTGCTGATGGTCTGCGGCAGCACGACGTAGTCGGCCGGGTTGGGCGCTGCGGTCGTCACCGCGCCGGCAAGCGCGGACGCATCCTGGGTCATGGCATCGCAGCGGCCGCCGAAGAAGGTCTGGTACATGGTGTCGACGCGGTCGAACACCAGCGGCTTCCAGTCGATGCCGTTGGCGCGGCCGTAATCGCCGAGCGTAACCTCGTGCGTGGTACCCTGCGCGACGCAGACCGTGGCGCCCTTGAGGTCCTTGATGTCCTTTACGCCAAGGTCCTTCTTCACGACAAAGCCCTGGCCGTCGTAGAAGTTGATCGGGCCCTGGCGCAGGCCCAGTGTCACGCCGCGCAAATAGGTCTGCGTCGAGTTGCGGTAGAGCACGTCGATCTCGCCCGATTGCAGCGCGGTGAAGCGATTCTGCGCTGTCAGGGAGACGTAACGCACCTTGCTGGCATCGCCCAGCACGCCGGCCGCAAGCGCGCGGCAATAGTCGACGTCGAGGCCCTTGTAATTGCCTTGCGAGTCCGGCGCCGAGAAGCCGGCAAAACCTGCGCTGACGCCGCACACCAGCGTGCCGCGGCTCTTTACCGTGTCGAGCGTCGCCGCCTGCGCGGCCACCGCCGATGCTGCGAGCACGCCGGCTGCGATAACTACTTTCCTCATCATGCTACTCTCCCCTCAATGATTGACACTACGCAACACGTTGTCGACGGCGGTGCCGAGCTTGTCGACGATCAGGTCGATCTCGGCGACTGATGCGATATAGGGCGGTGCCAGCAGCACGTGGTCGCCGCGGACGCCGTCCACGGTGCCGCCGCCGGGATAGCAGCCGAGGCCGTTGGCGAAGGCCTCCGCCTTGATCTTCTGGTTGAGCTTGAGCGCCGGATCGAACGAGGTGCGGCTGGCGCGATCGGCGACGAGCTCGATCGCCCAGAATAGGCCGCGCCCCCTGATATCGCCGACATGGCGGTGATTGCCGAAGCGCTCGGTCAGTCGCTGCTCGAGCTGCTTGCCACGCTCCTTGACGCGATCGAGTAGGCCGTCCTCGCGGATCACATCCTGCACCGCGAGCGCGGCCGCGCAGGCGAGGGGGTGCGCCAGATAGGTATGGCCATGCTGGAAGGCGCCCGAGCCTGACCGGATGGTGTCGATGATCCTGCCGCTCGCGAGCATCGCGCCGATCGGCTGGTAACCGCCGCCGAGTCCTTTCGCGATGGCCTGGATATCGGGCGCGACACCTTCCTGCTCCCAGGCGTGCGTGGTGCCGGTGCGGCCCATGCCACACATGACTTCATCCAGGATGAGCAGCGCACCGTGCCGGTCGCAGATTTCGCGCACGGCCCTGAAGTAACCGTCCGGCGCCGTCACCGCGCCGGCGGTGGCGCCGACGACGGGTTCGGCGAGGAACGCCGCAACGGTGTTGGGACCGAGCCGTTGAAATTCAGCTTCGAGCTCGGCTGCGAGCCGCGCTACGAACTGCGCATCCGACTCGCCGTCGTGCTTCTCATGATAAGCAAAGGCGGGAGTCACATGGCTGAAGGCGGCTGACAGCAGCGGCGCATAGGGCGCCCGGCGCCAGGCATTGCCGCCGGCGGCGAGCGCGCCGAGCGTATTGCCGTGATAGCTCTGCCGCCGCGCGATGAAATGCTGTCGCTGCGGCTCGCCGCGCTCGATGAAATATTGCCGCGCGAGCTTGATGCTGGCCTCGATCGCCTCCGATCCGCCGCTGACGAAATAGGCGTAGGCGAGACCGCCGGGCTCGTGCCCGACCAGCGTCTCCGCGAGTGCTTCTGCCGGCTCGGACGAAAAGAAGGCGGTGTGCGCATAGGCGAGCGTCGACGCCTGCTTCGCCATCGCCGCGATCACACGCGGATGCTGGTGGCCGAGACAGGAGACCGCGGCGCCGCCGGAGGCGTCGATGACGCGCCGTCCGTCCTCGGCGAAGAGATAGACGCCTTCGCCGCCGATCGCCTTGGGCGGCGTTTCGCGTAGCGAGCGGTGCAGCACGCGGCTGGTGCGAGTGCTCATGGATCAACCTTTCTCCGAGACGTAGGTGGTAGCTGCGGCAAGCCGCGCCTCGGTATTCTCCAGACGCTTCTTCGCGGCGATGCCGCCGAGCGAGAACGTCACCGCGGCAAGCGACTGTGCAATCGCGATCGCGCCGGTGAGGCTTGGGAAAAAGCCCGGGGAAGAGGCTGCCTCGAACAGCAGCACATGGTCGGCGCCCTCGGCCATCGGTGCTGATACGCTATCGGCGATCGCAATCAGCGTCGCGCCGGCACGATAGGCGGCCTGCGCGACCCGGACGCTTGCGTGCGTGTAGGGCAGGAAGCCGATGACGATGACGGCCTCGCCGGGGCGGAAGGCGCCAAGATCCAGATCGTCAGGACCGGACGCGCCGACGAGTTGCACCTGTTCGGGGCGAAATAGCCGCAGTTCGTAGTTCAGAAGTTCCGCGACGCTGCGGCAGCTGCGATAGCCCGCGATCCAGATCCGCTTGGCGTCGTGCAGCGCGCCGGCCGCCTCTGCAATCGGCTGCGCCGGAATGCGCGGAAGGCCGGCGGCCTCGGCCTCGAGCTTGTCGATAACGAGCGCGACGTCGGCGTGCGGACCATGACGCCGGCTCTTGGCACGGCCGGAGAAGGGCGAGGTCTGCGATGGCCGCCGTGCCTCGGTCAGCGCCGCGCGCAACGCGTCCCAGCCGGAATAGCCGATGGCTTTTGCAAGCCGCGTGAACGCGGCGGGATCGGCGCCGGCAACGGCCGCGAGATCGCGCATCGAGCGGGTGGTGGCGTCGTAATCATTGGCGGCGACGAAGCGTCCGACCTCCTGCAAGCGCATCGGGAGCGATGGCAATGCAATGCGCAGTTCGCTCAGCGGCGAGGATTTCGCGGGCTCGGCCATGAAACATTTGTTGCATGAATTGGCTTTTGGTGCAACAGTTGACGTGCGCCGCCGGAAATCGTTGCTTTTGAGAAGGATTTTTGCGCTGTGACATCAGATGGTCCGAGACCGCCGCCGCGCCGCCGCTTGTTCGGCGCCTTCGGACAACGGGAGCTGAAAGGCCTGTTCTGGCAGGTTCTGGTGGTCGGGATCGCGGTCGGGGTGATCGCCTTCCTCTGGTCCAACACCGTCACCAATCTCTCCGCTCGCCGGATCACCACGGGCTTTGCCTTTCTCGGCCGCGAAGCGGGCATGCCGATCGCCGACAGCCTGCTCGCCTACAATCCGCGCGACACCTACCTCTGGGCTTTCGTCGTCGGGATCGCCAACACTCTGCGCGTCGCAGTGATCGGCATCGTGCTTGCGACCATCCTGGGCACGCTGATCGGGATCTCGCGGCTGTCGGCCAACTGGCTGCTGTCGCGGCTCGCCGCCGTCTATGTCGAGACGCTCCGCGACATCCCGCTGCTGCTTCAGCTCCTGTTCTGGTACGTGCTGATGCAGGGGCTGCCGGCCGCGCGCGCGGCGTTCCGGCCGCTCGAGGGAGTGTTCCTCTCCAATCGCGGCCTGATCCTGCCGGCGATCCCGATCGGGGCGCCGCAACTCTGGGTGCTCGGCACCGCCGCGCTGGGCTGCGCCGTATTCTACGTCTTCAGACGATGGCAGATCGCGCAGCAGATGCGGGACGGCAAGCCGCGGCCAGCATGGCCGTTTGCGCTCGGCCTGATCGTCATGCTGCCGGCGGCAGTGTCGGTGCTGCTAGGTGTGCCCTGGGCGATCGAATGGCCCGAGCTGCGCGGCTTCAACTTCGTCGGCGGGTTGACGCTGGCGCCGGAATATTTTGCGCTCCTGATCGCGCTCGTCACCTACACCTCGGCCTTCATCGCCGAGATCGTGCGCAGCGGCATCCAGTCGGTGCCGCGCGGGCAGTGGGATGCCGCCAACGCGCTCGGCCTGCGCCGCAGCTTCATGCTGCGGCAGATCATCCTGCCGCAGGCGCTCCGCGTCATCGTGCCGCCGATGACGAGCCAATACCTCAACCTGACCAAGAACTCCTCGCTCGCGGTCGCGATCGGCTACCAGGACGTGGTCTCGGTCGCCAACACCACGCTGAACCAGACCGGGCAGGCGATCGAGGCGATCGCGCTGATCATGGCGGTGTTCTTGACCATCAGCCTCGGCATCAGCTTCTTCATGAACTGGTACAACGCGCGTATCGCGCTGGTGGAGCGCTGAGCATGACGGCGATCACCGATAGTCCGGATGCACCGCGCGCCGCGCGCCGCCCGCAGATGGGAAATCCGGTGCTGCGCTGGCTGCGCACCAATTTGTTCTCGTCGATCCCCAACGGCATTCTGTCGGTCGTGCTGCTGGCGATCCTCGCCAAGGGCATCTTCAGCTTCGTGCAGTGGGGCATCGCGAATGCAGTGTGGCTGACGCCCGCGAACGATTCCAGCGCGTGCCGTGCCGTCCGCGGCTTCGGCGCCTGCTGGGCGATCATCCCCGAGAAATATCGGTTCATCCTGTTCGGCACCTATCCGTTCGACGAGCAATGGCGGCCGGCGCTGTCGGTGGTGCTGTTCATCGCGCTGTTCTATCTCTCCAGCCGCCGTGCTTTCTGGCGGCGCGAGCTGGTCTATCTCTGGATCGGTGTGCTGGCGCTGATCAGCGTGCTGATGTGGGGAGGCGTGTTCGGCCTGTCCTTCGTGTCGCAGGACCGCTGGGGCGGACTGCCGGTGACGCTGATCCTGGCGACCTTCGGTCTCGCCTTCGGCTTCCCGCTCGGTATCCTCGTCGCGCTCGGCCGGCGCTCAAAGCTGCCGGCGATCCGCTCGCTCAGCGTGCTCTATGTCGAGCTGATCCGCGGCGTGCCGTTGGTCAGCCTGCTGTTCATGGCGAGCGTGATGTTTCCGCTGTTCATGCCCAGCGGCTTCAACATCGACAAGCTGCTGCGTGCGCAGATCGCGATCATCCTGTTTGCGGGCGCTTACCTTGCCGAAGTCATTCGCGGCGGCCTTCAGGCCGTGCCGCGCGGACAATACGAGGCCGCCGAGGCGCTGGGGCTGTCCTATTGGCGCAAGCACCGGCTGATCGTCCTGCCGCAGGCGATCCGCCACGTCATCCCGCCGCTGGTCAACACCTTCATTGCCTTCTTCAAGGACACCAGCCTCGTCCTCATCATCGGCATCTTCGACCTGCTGACGACGGCCAAGACGGCGATCATCGATCCGGCCTGGCAGCAGTTCTCGGTCGAAGTCTACATCTTCGTCGCCGCGATCTATTTTGTGTTCTGCTTTGCGATGTCGCGCTATAGCCGCGGCCTGGAGGCGGCAAGCGGACGGTGAGGTGATCTTCCTTCTCCCCTTGTGGGAGAAGGTGGCGCGAAGCGCCGGATGAGGGGTTCTATCCTCGAGTTCGGACGGTGAGGGAGTCGCTCGCGGAGAGATACCCTCCCGTCTCGCCGCTTTGCGGCGAGCCACCCTCTCCCACGAGGGGAGAGGGGAACTACCGAGTACGCGTTGTAGATCGTGCTACTTCTTCACCTTCGGATCAATCGGCGTCGTGCCGCGCAGGCCCAGAATATCCTCCAGAACCTTCGCTCCCGCGAGCACTTGTGCATCAGCGCGGGGGGCTCCCACCACCTGGACGCCGACCGGCAGGCCTGACGCCGTGAAGCCGCAGGGCAGCGACAGCGACGGGCAGCACGCTAGCGTGATGGCGTAGACGATGCCGAGCCACTCGACGTAGTTGTCGAACCTCTTGCCCGCGCATTCGGCGACATAGCGGTCTTCGATCGGAAAGGGCGGCACGATCGTCGTCGGCACCAGCAGGAGATCGTAGGTCTTGAAGAACTCCACCGCGCGTGCAGTCATGCCGACGCGTTGCGCCTCGGCGCGCGCGAGCTGCTCGACGGTGAGCTTGAGGCCTTCCTCGATGTTCCAGATCACCTCGGGCTTGAGCAGGTCGCGCTTGGTGCGCAGCAGATTGGCCTTGGTGATGGCGAAATCGAACGCGCGCAGCACGTGGAAGCATTCATGCGCCTCGCGCCAGTCGGGATGGGCCTCCTCGACGATGGCGCCGGCCTCGGCAAAGCGTTCAGCGGCCTTGCGTGTGATGGCTTTCACCTCAGGATCGACGGGCGTGATACCGAGATCGGGTGAATAGGCAATGCGCTTCGGCTTCTTGCCCGCCTGTGTCGTCGACAGGAACGACGTCGTAGGCGCAGGTAGCGACAGCGGATCGTCCGCATAGTCGCCGCTCATGGCATCCAGCAGCAGGGCGAGATCCTCGACGTTGCGTGCCATCGGGCCCACCACGCCGAGATTGCGATCAATCGCCGATTTGGGGGTATGGGCGACGCGGCCGATGCTCGGCCGCATTCCGACGACGCCGCAGAACGCCGCCGGGCTGCGCAGGCTGCCACCCATGTCGGAGCCCTGGGCGAGCCAGGCCATGCCGGTCGCAAGCGCCACCGCCGCGCCGCCTGAGGAGCCGGCGGCGGACTTGGACGTATCCCAGGGATTGAGAGTTGCGCCGAACACCTCGTTGAAGGTGTTGGCGCCGGCGCCGAATTCCGGCGTGTTGGACTTGGCGTAGACGACTGCGCCGTTGGTTTCGAGGTTCTCGACCATGAGGTCGGACTTCGCGGGGATGTTGTCCTTGAAGATCGGCGAACCCTGCGTGTTCAGCACGCCGGCGACGTCGGTCAGGTCCTTGATCGGCACCGGCAGGCCAGCGAGCAGCCCGCGCGCACCGGCCGGCTTCTGCATCAGCGCCTTCGCATTGGCCCGCGCGCGGTCGAAGCACAGCGTCGGCAGCGCGTTGACCTTGCCGTCGACCTCAGCGACGCGCTTCTCCAGCGCATCCAGCAGTTCGAGCGGCGAGACGTCGCCGGAACGCAACTTGTCGACGACGGTGCGGGCGGTTTCGCGGATCAGGTCTTGAGACAACTATTTTACTCCTATCTCTTGATTGTCATTCCGGGGCGCCCGAAGGGCGAACCCGGAATCTCGAGGTTCCGGGTTCGGTGCTTTGCATCGCCCCGGAACGACGGTGGCTAAATAACCTTGGAGAAACTAACCCCACCCGGCACTGATGCCGCCATCCACCGTATAGATGACCCCGGACGTATAGCCGGCGCGATCCGACGCCAGGAACGCCATGAGATCGCCGATCTCGCGCGCATGTGCGGGACGGCCCAGCGGCAGGCTCTTCTGGAATTCCTTGTAACGGCTCTCGTCGCCGAACTGGTGCTTGGCCCGCGTCTTGAGCAGCGTGACGTGGCGGTCGGTGCCCACAGGACCGGGATTGATGCCGACCACGCGGATGTTGTCGGCGAGGCTCTTGCCGCCGAGCGCGCGGGTGAACGCCATCAGCGCGGCATTCCCGGCGCTGCCGCAGATGTAGTTCGCGTCGAACTTTTCGCCGGCCGCACCGATGTCGTTGACGATGACCCCGCCGCCCTTCGCCTTCATCTGCGCGTAGATCTGCCGCGTGAGGTTGATGTAGCCGAACACTTTCAATTCCCAGGCGTGGCGCCAGGTCGCCTCGTCGATCTTGTCGATCGAGCCGCCGGGGATGTCGCCGGCATTGTTCACGAGGATGTCGATGTCGGCGGCTTCTGTGGCCAGCCGTGCGATGTCTTCGGTCTTGCGCAGGTCGACGATGCTCGTCGCGGCGTCGATCTGGTGAGCAGACCGCAAGCGGTCCGCCAGCGCCTTGAGCTGATCGCCGCTGCGCGCGGCGAGCAGGAGATGCGCGCCTTCCTCGGCGAACGCCTCGGCGGCGGCGGCGCCGATGCCCTTGGACGCGCCCGTGATCAGGACACGCTTGCCACGCAGATGCAGATCCATGGGGGTTACTCGCAAGATAGGAATACGATGAAATCAGTAGGCGGTCGGCCGTGCCACGGTCAACATTGCAGTGCAGCGTTGCACTGCCCGCGACTTTGGTTCATTGCAGGGCGATCAAAAGACGGCGGCTGCCGGACCAACCAAGGACGTTCTCGATGAGCAAAAAACAATACCGGATCGCGGTCATCCCCGGCGACGGCATCGGCAAGGAAGTAATGCCGGAGGGCCTGCGCGTTCTGGAGGCGGCCGCCAAGAAACACGGCGTGTCCCTGCATTTCGACCATTTCGACTTCTCGTCATGGGACTATTACGAGAAGCACGGCCAGATGATGCCGGACGACTGGAAGGAGAAGATCGGCAAGCACGACGCGATCTATTTCGGCGCGGTCGGCTGGCCGGCCAAGATTCCGGATCATGTTTCGCTGTGGGGCTCGCTGATCAAATTCCGCCGCGAGTTCGACCAGTACGTGAACCTGCGGCCGGTACGGCTGATGCCCGGCGTGCCGTCGCCGCTCGCCAACCGCAAGCCCGGCGACATCGATTTCTGGGTGGTTCGTGAGAACACCGAGGGTGAATATTCCTCCGTCGGCGGCCGCATGTTCCCGGACACCGACCGTGAATTCGTCACCCAGCAGACGGTGATGACACGCACCGGCGTCGACCGCATCCTGAAGTTCGCCTTCGAGCTCGCGCAATCGCGGCCGAAGAAGCACCTGACCTCGGCGACCAAGTCGAACGGCATCTCCATCACCATGCCCTATTGGGACGAGCGCGTGGAGGCGATGGCGAAGAAGTTCCCGGGCGTGAAGTGGGACAAGTACCACATCGACATCCTCACCGCGAACTTCGTGCTGCATCCTGACTGGTTCGACGTCGTGGTCGGCTCGAATCTGTTCGGTGACATCTTGTCCGATCTCGGCCCGGCCTGCACCGGTACCATCGGCATCGCGCCATCAGGCAACATCAATCCCGAGGGCGATTTCCCCTCGGTGTTCGAGCCGGTGCACGGCTCGGCGCCCGACATCGCGGGCCAGGGCATCGCCAACCCGATCGGCGCAATCTGGTCCGGTGCGATGATGTTCGAGCATCTCGGCGAGAAGGAAGCCGGCCGATCGATCGTGGAAGCGATCGAGCGCACGCTCGCCGAGCGCACGCTGCGCACCAGGGATCTCGGCGGCAATGCCGACACGACGGCCTGCGGCAAGGCGGTCGCGGATATGGTGGATTGAGCCGAGTTACCAACCACGGGGTCGTCCCGGCGAAAGCCGGGACCGATTACCCAGCAGGCCAATCAGCCCACGATCTTCTCGATCGCGGCCTGATCCAGCCCGAACTTCTGCCCGGCCTCCAGAATCTCCTGCCAGGTGGTCGGATCGACCGGAATGCCTTCGGCGAGGCGCTTTTTCTTGGTCTCGCGCTCGGGCTCGCCGGCGATCTTGACCTTGTCGACGCCGGGGCCAGGCGGTGAGCCGGTGTGCCAGGCGACGAAGCTTTCGACTTCGCGTGCGAGGTTTTCGCCGGTGCCGAGCTTGCCCGGGTCGATGATGATCGAGAGCATGCCGTTGAGGACGTTGTACTTGCCGTCGGACGGGCCCTTGACCACCTGTCCGCCGGAGAGCGCGCCGCCGAGGATTTCGCACACGAGCGCGAGCCCCGAACCCTTGTGCTCGCCGAACGGCAGAATAGCGCCGTACGGCGGGATCACGGTGTAGCGCGGATTGACCGTGGGCTTGCCTTCATTGTCGATGATGGTGCCGGGCTCCAGTTCGACGCCCTTGTTGTGGGCGACGCGGGTCTTTCCCTGCGCGATCCTGCTGGTGGCGAAGTCGAGCACGATCGGCTCTTTGCCCCTGCGCGGGATGCCGACGCAGAACGGGTTGGTGCCGTGGCGGGCATCGCTGCCGCCCCAGGGCGCCACGATCGGGCGCGAGATCACGTTGACGAAGTGGATCGATACAAGCCCGTGGTCGATGCACTGCTCGGCCCAGTGGCCGATGCGGCCAATGTGGTGCGCATTGGAAAGACCGACGAGACATACGCCGTTGCTCTTGGCACGCTCGGCTGCCAGCTCCATCGCTTCGTGGCCGATCACCTGGCCGTAGCCGGTGAGGCCGTCGAGGGTGAGGAGCGGGCCAGTGTCGAGCACGATCTTGACGTGCTGGTTCACGGCGAGGCCGCCGTTGGTGACGCTCTGGACATAGCGCGGGATCATGCCGACGCCGTGCGAGTCATGTCCCCTAAGATTGGCCTCGACGAGGTTGGTGGATACGAGCTCGGCCTCGCGGTCCGAGGAGCCGCCGGCCTTGACGATGGCGCGGACGACGCTGGTGAGCGCTTCGGCCTTGATGGTGCGATAGTCAGCCATTTGTTGTTGCTCTTATCCCTTCACGATCCGGCGGCAGTGAATCCAGGCCGCTTCAATCAGGTTCTCGCTGGCCTCCGGCGTGCGGAACGCCGAATGCGCCGACAGTGTCACGTTCGGCAGTTTTGTCAGCGGATGATCGCCGGGCAGGGGCTCGACGTTGAAGACGTCGAGGCCGGCGTGACGGATGTGGCCCGACTTCAGCGCGTCGATCATGGCGACCTCGTCGACGACTGCGGCGCGCGCGGTGTTGATGAGGATGACGCCGGGCTTCATCGCAAAGATCTTCTCGCGCGTGATCATGCCGCGCGTTTCTTCGTTGAGCAGCAGGTGCAGCGACACCACGTCGCTGGTCGCCAGCACCGTGTCGAGATCGGTGAACGTGACGCCCGGGGAGCTCTTCGGCGAGCGATTCCAGGCGATCACCTTCATGCCGCTGCCGGACGCAATGCGCGCGACCTCTGCTGCGATGCCGCCGAAGCCGATAAGGCCGAGCGTCTTGCCGGTGAGCTGCATGCCGTCTTCGCGCAGCCAGTTGCCGACGCGCATCTCGCGGTCCATCATCGCGATGACGCGGGCCGAGGCCCACATCAGCGCGATCGCAGATTCAGCCACGGCGGTGTCGCCATAGCCCTTGATCAGGTGCACGGAGATGCCGAGCTCGGCGAGCTCTTCCGGATTCATGTAGCTGCGCGCGCCGGTGCCGAGGAACACGACGTGCTTCAGCCCCATGCATTTCTTCGCGACGTCCGTCGGCAGCGCGGTGTGGTCGACGATCGCGATCTCGGCGCCGTCGAGGATTTCCGGGTATTGCTCGGGCTTGATGTCCGGATCCCTGTTGATCCGCACCTTGGGATCGCCTGGTTTCTCCAGCCGCTCCATGATCACGGCGAGGGCTTCGTTGGCGTCGACGAAAACTCCGCGCATGGCTCTCTCCGGTCAGGCCGCGACGCCGGCGATCGCCAGCACGGTGTGCATCAGCACGTTGGTGCCTGCGGCGCAGTCGGGCTGCGTGGCATCCTCAAGCTCGTTGTGGCTGATGCCGTCCTTGCAGGGCACGAACACCATCGCCGCCGGCATGACGGTGTTGAGGTTGCAGGCGTCGTGGCCGGCGCCGGAGGTGATGCGGCGCGAGGAATAGCCGAGCGTCTTCGCCGCGTTCTCGACTGCTGCAATGAGTTTCGGATCGAAATGCGTCGGCGGCTTGCGCCAGACCAGGTCGATCTTGACCTCGACCTTGCGGCGGGCGGCAATCTCGGCAATCGCGGCGCGCAGATCGTGATCGAGCGCGTCCATGATCGCGCCATCGGCACTGCGGCAATCCATGGTGAAGGCGATCTCGCCGGGAATGACGTTGCGCGAGGGGTTTGCGATCACGGCCTCGCCGGTGGTGCCGACCGCGTTCGGCCCATGCTTCTTTGCAATCGCCTCCATCGCCAGCACGATTTCGGAGAGCGTGGCCAGCGCATCGCGCCGCAGCGGCATCGGGGTCGATCCCGCATGGCTCTCGAAGCCGGAAATCTTGCCGTCATACCAGAGCACGCCCTGGCCGGAATCGACGACGCCGATGGTCTTGCCCTCGGCCTCCAAGATCGGGCCCTGCTCGATGTGCAGCTCGACGAAGCAGCCGAGCTTCTGGAAGCCGACCGGCTTGTCGCCGCGATAGCCGATGCCGTCGAGCGCCTGGCCGACGGTGATGCCCTCGGCGTCCTTGCGTGACAGGATGTCGTCGGTGGTGAAATCGCCGACGTAAGCCGCGGACGCCATCATCGCGGGCGCGAAGCGCGAGCCTTCCTCGTTGGTCCAGTTGACCACACAGATGGGCGCCTCGGTCTCGATGCCGGCGTCGTTCAGGGTGCGGATCACTTCCAGCGCGCCGAGCGTTCCCAGGATGCCGTCATATTTGCCGCCGGTCGGCTGGGTGTCGAGATGCGAGCCGATGCCGACGGGCGGCTTCGACATGTCACGTCCCTTGCGCAGGCCGAACTGTGAGCCGAGCGCATCGACATGAACCTCGAGACCGGCATCCTCGCAGGCCTTGCGGAACCAGTCGCGCACCTGCTTGTCCTCGGCGCTCAGCGTCAGCCGCCGCACGCCGCCCTTGGCCGTCCCGCCGAATTGCGCGGTCTCGTGGATGGAGCCCCAGAGGCGGGCGGAATCGATTTGCAGATTGGTGGCGGCTCGGCTCATGCGGTCAGTCTCTCAGTTGTCATTCCGGGGCCCGACGAGCGAACCCGGAATCTCGAGATTCCGGGTCTGGTGCTTGCGCACCATCCCGGAATGACGTTGAAGGTTGTCCGGCATCCGTTTCAATGACGCGCCAGCGCGGGCGCGTCAACCGCGAGGCTGCTCTGCGCAATCTGACATGCAAGCTCGGCGACACGCTCCACCGCCACGACGTCGGGCGAGGCGAGCCAGCTCGCCGTGAACGTCAGCGGTGTGATTTCGAGATCGGTGTCGAGCAGTTGCAGCCGCCCGTCGGCGAGCTCGTTCTCGACGATGGCGTCGGGGATCACGGCGATCCCGAGGCCCTCGACCGCCATGTGGATAACGGTCGCGAGCGACGCAGAGGCATGCAGCCGGATCGGCGGCAATTCCGGCCGGTCGAACACCTCGCGCACGACCTCGTAAGGCTTGGTCTTGCGTGGGAAGGTGATGATCGGAAACCGTGCGAGCTCCGCCGGCGTCACCGGACCCTTGCCGAGCCCGAGCGAGGGGCTTGCGAGAAAGCCGATCGGGTAGTCGGCGAGCACGCGATTGTGCACGCCGGAGGCGGACAGCGGCCCGACCACGAAAGCGAGCTCGATCTCCTGCGCGAGCAGGCGTGCCGTGAGGTTCGGGGTGATGTCGACCTCGATCTCGAGCGACAGGTTCGGATAGATCTGGTTCACGCTTTTCACGAGGCGCGGCAGCCAGGTGTGCACGATGGTCTCGGCGACGCCGAGCCGCATCACGCCGCGCATCGCGGAGCGGTCGCCGATCTCCGCCATCATCTGAGCGCGGAGACCGATCAGCTTCTCCGCATAGACCATCATCTGCCGGCCGCTCGGCGTCGGCGAGGCCACGCGATGGTCGCGGTTGAGCAGCTTCACGCCCATCTCGCGCTCGAGCTGGGCGATGCGCTGGGAGATCGCCGGCTGGGTCGTGTTGAGGCGGGCCGCAGCGCCGCGGAAGCTGCCGAGCTTCACAACCCAGAGGAACGTCTCGATCGATCTGAAGTCCAGCATTGGAAGGATTTCCCCGATCGATAAATTGGATTTATCGATATTGATTAGAAAGGACGATTAGACTTTATAGCACGCTTGGTGTTGGCTGTCCTTGTCGAGTTTATAGGCAGGCCGATCAGATGACTGTTTTGGTGGCAGCGCAGCAAACTGAAACGCCCGACCCACTCCCGAGCCGCCAGGCGCGGCTCGCCTATCGCGGCGGCGAGGTGGGATCCACCGCCGGGGTCGCCCCCAGCTTCGTCCAGGGCAATCTGGCGATTCTGCCGGCGGAATACGCCAGCGCCTTTCACCGCTTCTGCCAGCTCAACCCGAAACCCTGCCCGATCATCGGCATGTCCGACGTCGGCAGTCCGCATATCCCCGCACTCGGCGCCGATCTCGACATCCGCACCGACGTTCCCCGCTACCGTGTCTGGCGCGATGGCGAAGTCGTCGACGAGCCGACCGACGTGAGGGGCTACTGGCGCGACGACCTCGTGACCTTCGTGCTCGGCTGCTCGTTCTCGTTCGAGGAGGCGCTGCTCGACGAGGGCATGCCGATCCGCCACATCGAGCAGAACGTGCGCGTGCCGATGTACCGCACCAACATCGCCTGCGGCGAGGCCGGTCCGTTCGCCGGCCCCATGGTGGTGTCGATGCGTCCGTTCAAGCCGGCCGATGCGATCCGCGCCGTGCAGATCACCTCGCGCTATCCAGCCGTGCACGGCGCGCCCGTGCATCTCGGCCATCCGCATCTGATCGGCATCAAGGACATCGCCAAGCCCGACTATGGCGATCCCGTGCCGGTCGCCGATGACGAGATTCCGGTGTTCTGGGCCTGCGGCGTCACGCCGCAATCGGTGATCAACGCCGCCAGGCTGCCGTTCGCGATCACGCATTCGCCCGGCCTGATGCTGGTGACGGATCTCAAGAACAGGACCATGGCCGTGATATAGTGGGCAGCGTTTGCTGCTTCTTCGGGCTTTACCGCATCCATCAATCGCTTCATTCGATCAGCCGAAATTCCGTAACAGAGGACTTTGCCATGACGATCTCTCGCCGCGACGTGTTGCTGGGTGCCACCGCCACAGCAGCGCTGGTGCCGCTCGCCGCACGCGCCCAGACCTCGGAAGTCGTGATCGGCGTCATCTATCCGTTCTCCGGCGGCAGCGCGCAGCAGGGCGTCGATGCGCAGAAGGCCTATGAGACCGCGCTCGAGGTCATCAACAAGGACACCGATTTCGACCTGCCGCTGGCGAAGGGCGAAGGCCTGCCGGGCCTCGGCGGCGCAAAAGTCCGTCTCGTGTTCGCCGACCACCAGGCCGATCCGCAGAAGGGCCGCGCCGAGGCCGAGCGCCTGATCACGCAGGAGAAGGTCTCCGCCATCATCGGCACCTACCAGAGCGCGGTCGCCGTCACCGTCAGCCAGATCTGCGAGCGTTACCAGATCCCGTTCGTCTCCGCCGACAACTCCTCGCCGAGCCTGCATCGCCGCGGTCTCAAATATTACTTCCGTGCCGCGCCGCATGACGAGATGTACTCGGCCGCGATGTTCGACTTCTTCGACGCGATGAAGAAGAAGGGCACCAAGATCGAGACGCTGTCACTGTTCCACGAGGATACCATCTTCGGCACCGACTCGGGCAACGCCCAGGCCAAGATCGCCGGCGAGCGCGCCTACAAGATCGTCACCGACATCAAGTATCGCGCCAATTCGCCGTCGCTCTCGGCCGAAGTGCAGCAGCTCAAGACCGCCAATGCCGACGTGCTGATGCCCTCGAGCTACACCACCGACGGCATCCTGCTGGTCAAGACCATGGCCGAGCTCGGCTACAAGCCCAACGCGATCGTGGCGCAGGACGCAGGCTTCTCCGAGAAGGCGCTCTACGACGCCGTCGGCGACAAGCTCGAAGGCGTGATCTCGCGCGGCACCTTCTCGCTCGACCTCGCGCAGAAGCGCCCGATGGTCGGCAAGATCAACGAGATGTTCAAGGCGCGGTCGGGCAAGGATTTCAACGACCTCACCTCGCGCCAGTTCATGGGCCTGATCATCCTTGCTGACGCCATCAGCCGCGCCAAGTCGACCGACGGCGAGAAAATCCGCGATGCGCTGGCCGCCACCGACATCCCGGGCGAGCAGACCATCATGCCCTGGAAGCGCGTCAAGTTCGACGAGATGGGCCAGAACAACGACGCCGACCCGGTGCTGCTGCAATATGTCGGCGGCAAGTTCGTCACCATCTTCCCGCCGCAGGCCGCGATCGCCGAAGCGATCTGGCCGATGAAGTAAGCGTTTCGGAGAGCGGGAGCTCAGACTTGGCTCCCGCCCTCATCCTGAGGAGCGGGCGTAGCTCGCGTCTCGAAGGACGAGGGTGGGCCCATCCTTCGAGACGCGCGCCGCGGCGCGTTCCTCAGGATGAGGGCGTATTGTGGGGGACGACTTTTGACAGCTCAAGCCATTATCCAGAGTCTCGCGAGCGGCCTGCTCATGGGCCTGCTCTACGGACTGATCGCCGTCGGCCTCGCGCTGATCTTCGGCCTGATGGACGTCGTGAACTTCGCCCATGGCGAGTTCCTGATGATCGCGATGTATGTGAGCTTCTTCCTGTTCGCGTTCTTCGCCATCGACCCCCTGCTGTCGGCGCCGCTGGTCGCCGCGGCCCTGTTCGTGTTCGGGGCGGTCGTCTACCTCTTGATTGTACGCTTCGCGATGCGCGCCAAGGCAAACGCCGGCATGGTGCAGATCTTCTCGACCTTCGGCCTTGCCATCGTGATGCGCGGGCTCGCGCAGTTCTTCTTCACGCCGGACTATCGCAGCATTCCGCAGTCCTGGCTCGGCGGCAAGACGATCTCGATCGGCGGCATCTTCCTGCCGGAGCCGCAGTTGATCGGCGCGCTGGTCTCGATCGCGGCTTTCGCCGGCCTCTATTTCTTCATCAACCGCACTGACTTCGGCCGCGCGCTCGAAGCCACCCGCGAAGATCCCGGTGCAGTCGCACTCGTCGGCATCGACAAGAACCGCGTGTTCGCGCTGGGCTGGGGCCTGGGCGCCGCACTGGTCGGTCTCGCCGGCGCGATCATGGCGGTGTTCTTCTACATCTATCCGGACGTCGGCGCCTCCTTCGCGCTGATCGCCTATGTCACGGTTGCGCTCGGTGGTTTCGGCAGTGTGTTCGGCGCGTTCGCCGGCGGCATCATCGTCGGCCTCGTCGAGGCGACCACCGCCCTGGTGCTGCCGCCTTCGCTGAAATCGGTCGGCATCTACGCGGTCTATCTGCTCGTCGTCTTCATCCGGCCGCGCGGCCTGTTCGGATCGATGTGATGGACCAGAATTTTGCTACGCGGCGCCGCCGCGACCTGATCATCGCCGCGGTGCTGGCCGCGCTCGCGGCCCTTGCACCGCTGTTCATCAAGGATGTCTACGTCCAGAACATCCTGATCCTGACCCTGATGTACGCGGCGCTGTCGCAGAGCTGGAACATCCTGTCCGGCTATTGCGGACAGATCTCGCTGGGGCACGCGCTCTATTTCGGCATCGGCGCCTATACCACCGAGCTGCTGTTCACCAAGTTCGGCGTATTGCCCTGGTTCGGCATGCTCGCCGGCGGCGTGATCGCGGCCGTCATCGCAATGGGGCTCGGCTATCCCTTCTTCCGTCTGCGCGGCCATTACTTCGTGATCGCGACCATCGTCATCGCCGAGATCGGGCTGCTCCTGTTCCAGAACTGGGAATGGGCGGGCGCTGCGATGGGCATCACCATTCCGGTGCGCGGCGACAGCTGGCTGAAATTCCAGTTCATGCGCAGCAAGCTGCCTTACTTCTATTTCGCGCTGGTGCTGTGCAGCCTCGCCTGGTTCGTCACCTGGTGGCTCGAAGATTCCAAATGGGGCTTCTGGTGGCGCGCCGTGAAGGACAATCCGGAAGCGGCCGAGAGCCTCGGCGTCGTCGTGTTCAATTCCAAGATGGGCGCGGCGGCCGTGTCCGCCTTCCTCGTCGCCATCGGCGGCGGCTTCTATGCGCAGTTCCTCGCCTATATCGATCCCGAGAGCGTGATGGGCTTCCAGTTCTCGCTGCTGATGGCGCTGCCGGCCGTGCTCGGCGGCATCGGCACCCTGTGGGGGCCGGTGCTCGGCGCTGCCATCCTGATCCCGATGACGGAGCTGACACGCTCCTATATCGGCGGCTCCGGCCGTGGTGTTGACCTTATCGTCTATGGCGCACTGATCGTTGCGATCTCGCTGGCCCTGCCGCGCGGTCTGGTGAGCCTGTTCTCCCGTTCAAAAGCAAAGGGAGCCACGCGATGACCGCGCTCCTTGAAACCCGCGGCGTCTGGCAGCGGTTCGGCGGCCTCGTCGCCAACAGCGACGTGTCGATCTCGGTCGGCCGCGGCGAGATCGTCGGCCTGATCGGCCCGAACGGTGCCGGCAAGTCGACATTGTTCAATCTCATCGCCGGCGTCCTGCCGCCGACCCAGGGCTCGATCTGGTTCGACGGCGAGGACGTCACCCACATGCCGGCGGCCGAACGCTGCCAGCGCGGCGTCGGGCGCACCTTTCAGGTGGTCAAGAGCTTCGAGACCATGACCGTCATCGACAACGTCATCGTCGGTGCGCTGGTGCGCAACACCGTGATGCGCGAGGCGCGGCGCAAGGCGCATGAGGTGCTCGAATTCACCGGCCTCGCCGCGCGCGCCGACGTGCTTGCGAGCGATCTCGTGCCGGCCGAGAAGCGCCGCCTCGAAGTCGCCCGTGCGCTTGCGACCGAACCAAAGCTGCTGCTGCTCGACGAAGTCCTCACCGGCCTCACGCCGACCGAGGCGCAGACCGGTGTCGCGCTGGTGCGCAAGGTGCGCGATGCCGGCATCACCGTGCTGATGGTCGAGCACGTCATGGAGATCGTGATGCCGCTGGTCGACCGCGCCATCGTGCTCGACCTCGGCAAGGTGCTGGTCGAGGGCAAGCCTGCCGACGTCGTTCGCGATCCCAAGGTGATCAGCGCATATCTGGGAGATCGTCATGCTGTCAGTGCATGAAGTCACGACCGCCTATCAGGGTCTGGTCGCGATCTCCGCAGTCTCGATCGAGGTCGAGAAGGGCGAGATCGTCTGCGTCGCCGGCGCCAACGGCGCGGGCAAGTCGACGCTGCTGAAGTCCATCGCCGGCGCCGAACGCCCGCGTTCGGGCACCGTGACGTTCGACGGCAAGCGCCTCGACGGCATGGCGCAGCACCACATCACGGCCACCGGCATCGCCTATGTGCCGGAGAACCGCCGCTTGTTCCCGCGCCTGTCGGTGCGCGACAACCTTCGCCTCGGCAGCTATCTCTACCGCGGCGAGGCGGACCGCGAGGGACCGCTCGACCTCGTCTTCAACCTGTTTCCGCGTCTTCAGGAACGTTTGGAGCAGCGCGCCGAAACGCTCTCCGGCGGCGAGCAGCAGATGCTCGCCATCGGCCGCGCGCTGATGACGCGCCCGCGGCTGCTGATGCTGGATGAGCCCTCGCAAGGCATCATGCCGAAGCTGGTGGACGAGATTTTCCAGGCAGTATTGCGCATCCGCGACGCCGGCATGACCGTCCTGATCGTCGAGCAACGCATGGCCGAGTGCCTGGAGATCGCCGACCGCGCCTACATTCTGCAAACCGGCCGCGTGCTGATGCAGGGCGCGGCGAGCGAGATCAAGGGCAATCCCGATGTGAGGAAGGCGTATCTGGGGCTTTAGCTAGACTGCCGCCGCAATCGCAGCCGTCATCCTGGGGGGGCGCGCTCTTTGCGCGCCTCGAAGGATGGGCCGCAAGCACCTGTAGCCCATCCTTCGAGGCTTCACCTTGCGATGCATTGCATCGCAAGGCTCGCACCTCAGGATGATGGCAGAGTATGCGGTTAATGTCCGTGCTCGTGCCCATGCTCCGGCAACGTCACCCCGAACACCTTCACCAGATCCGTCACCTGCTCCGGCGACAGATATTTCGGGTTCATCCCGCGCAGCAGCAGATAGAGCTTCGCCGTCTCCTCCAGCTCCTCCGTCGCGAACACCGCGGCCTCCAGCGTGTCGCCGGCGACCACCGGGCCGTGATTGGCGAGCAGGACGGACGAATATTTCCCCGCCAGCCCCTTGATCGCATCCGCCACTGCGGGATCGCCGGGGCGGTAATAGGGCACGAGCGCGGTCGCGCCGCATTTCATCAGATAATAGGCCGTCATCGGCGGCAGCGCGGCGCGCGGGTCGATCTCGGGCAGCATCGACAGTGCGACAGAATGCGTCGAATGCAGGTGCACGATCGCGCGTGCGCTACCGCGGGTGTCGTAGAGCGCGGTGTGCAGTGGAACTTCCTTGGTCGGTGCATCGCCCGAGATCGGCCGGCCCTGGCTATCCAGCCGCGACAGCCGCGCCGGGTCGAGGAAGCCGAGCGAGGCATTGGTCGGCGTCACCAGCCAGCCGCCATCGTCAAGCTTGACGCTGATATTGCCAGAGGAGCCCGGCGTCAGCCCGCGCTCGAACAGGGACCGTCCGAAGCGGCAGATATCCTCACGCAGCCTTGTCTCGTTGCTCATGGCCGTCATGCCTGCTTGTCTCACGCTTTGGCAGCGCGGCCAAGCCGTGTTATTCGGTTGCCAAGCTGCCGCAAAGGGCGGCTATTCGGGAAACGTTCGCAAGGGTCAGTTGCATATGTCCGCCTCCACGTCACAAAATCAGCGTATCGCCGTCATCGGGCTCGGCTCGATGGGATTTGGCATGGCGACCTCGCTGAAGCGCGCCGGTCACGCCGTCACCGGCTGCGACGTCTCGGCTGATGCGGTGGCGCGCTTCGTGAAGGACGGCGGCGCGGGCGCCAAGACGCCGGCCGAAGCGGCCAAGGACGCCGACGTCGTCGTCAGCGTCGTCGTCAACGCCGCGCAGACCGAGACGATCCTGTTCGGCAAGGATGGCGTCGCCGAAACCATGCCCAAGGACAGCGTCTTCCTGTCATCGGCCACCATGGATCCCGACGTGGCGCGGCGCCTTGCCAAGCAGCTCGAGGCGACGGGCCGGCATTATCTGGATGCGCCGATCTCCGGCGGGGCGCAGCGCGCCGCGCAAGGCGAGCTGACGATCCTCGCCTCAGGCAGCCCGGCCGCCTTTGCAAAGGCACGGCCGGCGCTCGATGCCATGGCTGCAAAGCTCTACGAGCTCGGCGACGCGGCCGGGCAGGGCGCCGCCTTCAAGATGATCAACCAGTTGCTGGCCGGCGTGCACATCGCTGCTGCCAGCGAAGCGATGGCGTTCGCGGCCAAGCAGGGCCTCGACATCCGCAAGGTCTATGAGGTGATCACGGCCTCCGCCGGCAATTCCTGGATGTTCGAGAACCGCATGCCGCATGTGCTCGACGGCGACTATACGCCGCGCAGCGCGGTCGAGATCTTCGTCAAGGACCTCGGCATCATCCAGGACATGGCGCGCAGTGCCAGATTCCCCGTGCCGGTCTCGGCCGCCGCGCTCCAGATGTTCCTGATGACGGCTGCCGCCGGCATGGGCCGCGACGACGACGCCTCGGTCGCGCGCATGTATGCGCAGGTCACCGGCGTGAAGCTCCCCGGCGACAAGTAAGGATAAGAGGATTCCAATGCCCCGTTTCGCCGCCAATCTCTCGATGATGTTCACCGAGGTGCCGTTCCTCGATCGCTTCGAGGCCGCCGCCCAGGCCGGCTTCACGGCCGTCGAGTTTCTCTTTCCTTATGAGCATCCGGCCGAGGCGGTCGGCGAGCGGCTCAAGCGCAACGGTCTGACCCAGGCGCTGTTCAACCTGCCGCCCGGCGACTGGAATGCAGGCGAGAAGGGTTTTGCTGCGCTCCCGGCGCGCTTCGCCGATCTCAAGGCGAGCCTCGAGACCGCGCTGCCTTACGCCAAGGCCACCGGCGTCAAGCGCCTGCACCTGATGGCCGGCCTTGCCAACCGCGGCGAGCGCGTCGCGATCGAGGCGTTCTACAAGTCGGTGGCGTGGGCGGCGGAGTTCTTCGCGCCGCATGGCATCGACATCGTGCTCGAGCCGATCAATGCCCGCAACGTGCCCGGCTATTTCCTCAACGATTTCGGCTTCGCGCGCGACCTGATCCAGGAGTTGCGGCTTCCGAACCTCAAGCTCCAGTTCGACATCTATCACTGCCAGATCATCCATGGCGACGTCACCATGCGCTTGCGCGAGATGATGCCGATCATCGGCCACATCCAGATCGCCAGCATTCCCTCGCGCAACGAGCCCGACGGCGAGGAGCTGAACTATCCCTTCCTGTTCGAAGAGCTCGACCGGCTCGGCTATGCCGGCTTCGTCGGCTGCGAATACAATCCGCGCGGCAAGACCACCGACGGCCTCGCCTGGTTCAAGCCCTATGCGGGAGTGAAGCCGTGACTCTTGCACTGGGTTGCATCGCCGACGACTATACCGGCGCCTCCGATCTTGCCAACACGCTGACGCGTGCGGGCCTGCGCACCGTGCAGACCATCGGCATTCCTGCCGACGATCTGGCGCTGCCCGAGGTCGACGCTGTCGTGGTGTCCTTGAAGAGCCGCTCGATCGAAGCAGGTCTTGCTGTATCGCGCTCGCGCGCGGCGGAGACATGGTTGCGGGGCCGCGGCGCGAGCCATGTGCTGTTCAAGATCTGCTCGACCTTCGATTCCACCGACGCCGGCAATATCGGCCCGGTGATGGACGCGTTGCGCGACGATTGCGGCGAGGGCATCGTTCTGGTGACGCCGGCCTTCCCGGAGACCGGCCGCACCGTCTACCAGGGCAACCTGTTTGTCGGCGCCGTGCCGCTGAACGAGAGCCCGCTCAAGGACCATCCGCTCAATCCGATGCACGATTCCAGCCTGGTGAGGGTGCTGGCGCGCCAGAGCCGGACGCAAATCGGCCTCGTCGATCTCGCCGCCGTCACGCGCGGCGCAGATGCCGTGCGGGCACGGCTGGCCGAACTCGCGGGCAAGGGCATTGGCGCTGCGATCATCGACGCCGTCTTCGATCGCGATCTCGAAACAATCGGCCTCGTCGCAGCCGAACATCGGCTGTCGGTCGGCGCCTCCGGCATCGGCCTTGGACTGGCGCGCGCGCTGGTGTCGACCGGCAAGGTCAGGTCGAATGCGGCAGGCGGCGAATCCGAAGCTGCCGTTGGCGGGCCGGCGGCGTGTCTTGCCGGCAGCTGCTCGCAGGCCACGCTCAAGCAGATCGCCAGCGCCGAACAGGTCATGCCGGTGTTTCATCTCGATCCGGACCGTATTCTTACGGGGGCGGACGAAGCTCAGCGTGCGCTGGACTGGGCAAGGCCGCGGCTGGCGGAGGGGCCCGTGCTGATCGCATCGAGCTCGACACCGGATCAGGTTGCCGCGCTTCAGGCACGTCACGGCCGTGACGCAGCCGGACATGCGATCGAGCAGGCCATGGCCGACATCGCCGAAAACCTTGTGAAATCAGGCGTGCGGCGATTGGTCGTTGCCGGCGGCGAGACGTCCGGCGCCGTGGTCGACCGGTTGAGGATTCCCGGATTTCTCGTGGGGGTGGAGATCGCTGCAGGCGTTCCGGTGCTGCGCGCGGTCGGCGCCGGGGGCGAGATGCTGCTTGCGCTGAAGTCAGGAAATTTCGGTGGCCCGGAGTTCTTCTCCGATGCGCTTAGGCTCATGCGCTGAGCGCAGAGCGTTCTTAGCTGCCTGTTCATCTCTTTCAGGCTCCGTACTCGCACGGAGTCGTAGTTAACATCTGCTCAGTCGCTCTGTTGTCTGATGTCGGCGTCGCTCCCTTTGGTTGATTCTTTAGACCTCCCGGACGCGCGCCCGCGCCAGCATAAAGAGACCTGACTATGTTCGCCAAGATCTCCATCCGCGCCAAGATCATCAGTGTCGTGGCGTTCCTGCTGGTCGCGATGACCGGCATGGGCCTGCTCGCCGTCGTGAAGATGCGCGCGATGAACGCGAACACCACCGACATCACCACGAGCTGGATGCCCAGCGTGAGGGTGCTGGGCGAGCTCCGGGCCAGCGTCATCACCTATCGCAGTGTGGTCCGCGAGCACATGCTGGCCGAGACCCTGGAAGAAAAGCTCGCGATGGAAAAGATCGCGGTCACCACTAGCGAGACACTGGCCAAGGCCCGCCAGAGCTACGAGCCCATGATCACCTCGCCGGAGGAGCGGGCGCTCTACACCGAATGGTCCAAGCTGTGGGACGACTACAAGAAGAGCGCCGACGAGGTCTTTGCGCTGTCGCGCAAGGAGGTCGGCAAAGTCCCGCACGAGGCGCATGAGCTGAACGTCAAGACCGCCAACAAGATCGGCATCCAGTCCGACGAGGTTCTGCGCAAGGATATCGACCTCAACACCCGGGGTGGCGACCAGGCCGCGCGCGACGCCGCCGACAGCTATTCCTTCGCCTTCCTGCTGGTCGCGATCATCCTGGGCGCGGCCGTCCTGACAGGCATCGGCGTCAGCGTCTATCTCGTCCACGACGTCTCCAGCGGCATCAACTCGATCGTCGAGCCGATGCAGGCGCTGGGCAAGGGCGACCTCTCCGCCGAAGTCCCGCATCGCGGCGAGAAGACCGAGATCGGCGCCATGGCCGACGTGCTCCAGGTCTTCAAGGAGGCGTTGATCGCCAAGAAGGCCGCCGACGAAGCCGCCGCGGCCGACGCCGAAGCCAAGATCGAGCGCGGCCGCCGCGTCGACAACATCACCCGCGAATTCGAGACGATGATCGGCGAGATCGTCCAGACCGTGTCATCGGCCTCGACCCAGCTCGAAGCTTCCGCCTCGACGCTGACCTCGACCGCCGACCGCTCCCAGCGGCTCGCGACCACGGTTGCCGGAGCTTCGGAGGAAGCCTCGACCAACGTGCAGTCGGTGGCTTCGGCGACGGAGGAGATGGCGTCGTCCGTGGGCGAGATCAGCCGTCAGGTGCAGGAATCGGCGCGGATGGCGGGCGACGCCGTCGGTCAGGCCCGCGCCACCACCGAGCGCGTCAGCGAGCTCTCCAAGGCGGCGTCCCGCATCGGCGACGTCGTCGAGCTGATCAACACCATCGCCGGCCAGACCAACCTCCTGGCGCTGAACGCCACCATCGAGGCGGCGCGCGCGGGCGAAGCCGGCCGCGGCTTCGCGGTGGTGGCTTCCGAAGTGAAGGCACTCGCCGAGCAGACCGCGAAGGCGACCGGCGAGATCGGCCAGCAGATTTCCGGCATCCAGGCGGCGACCAACGATTCGGTCGGAGCGATCAAGGAGATCTCCTCGACGATCGAGCGTCTCTCGGAGATCTCGTCGGCGATCGCTGCGGCCGTCGAAGAGCAGGGTGCAGCGACCCAGGAGATCGCCCGCAATGTGCAGCAGGCGGCGCAGGGCACCCAGCAGGTCTCCTCCAACATCTCCGACGTGCAGCGCGGTGCGACCGAGACCGGCACCGCCTCCTCGCAGGTGCTGTCGGCGGCGCAGATGCTGTCGAACGACTCGAGCCGACTCAAGACCGAGGTCAGCAAGTTCCTGACCAGCGTTCGCGCTGCGTAAGGGCCGTCAGAGCAGGTATCGGACTACGCAAGAGCGGCGCCGTCGGCGCCGCTCTTTGATTTTGGCGCATGGCTTGGCGCCTGCTGACTTATTTTTCACGTGGGTCGTACGGTTCCAATTCTTTACGGGTTCCCAACCCTGCGAACCTTAACTCGTCGCAGTGTTTTGGAGACTCAATCGTGAAGTTGTTTTCATTTTCCGCCATTCGCTCCATCCAGTTGAAGATCGCCCTGATCGCCGGCCTCTGCCTGGCAGTGACGTGCATCGTGCTGATCGGCTACGGCCTCTTCTCCACGCAGAGCATGAACCAGTACGTGACCCACGAGGTCATGCAGCTGGTCGACCGTCAGACCAAGGAGAGCCTCATGAACCGGGCCTCCACCGAAGCCAACGCCATCAAGGCTGAGCTGGAGGTCGGGTTTGATGCGGCGCGCACCACCGCACATGCCTTCGCGATCCTCGCCGACGAGAAGACCGGCACTCCGATCGCGGCGCGGCGGACCCAGTTCAACGCGCTTCTGCGTCACGTGCTCGAGCTCAACCCTGCCTTCAACGGCACCTACTCGGCCTGGGAACCCGGCGCGCTGGATGGTGACGATGCGTCGTTCAAGGGACGCAAGGAGGCGGGATCGGACAATACCGGCCGCTTTCTGCCCTATTGGACGCGCAACGCCAGCGGCGCCATCGCCGTTCAGCCGCTCGTCGAGTACGACAGCAGCGAGCGGCATCCCAACGGCCTCGTGAAGGGCGCCTGGTACATCAACCCGAACACCACGGGTAAGGAAAACATCCTGGGTCCGTTGCCATACATCGTTCAGGGCAAGGCCGTCTTCCTCGCGACCATGTCGGTGCCGGTCATGATCGACGGCAAATTCCGCGGTGTCGCCGGCGCCGACTACAATCTCGACTTCGTGCAGAAGCTGGCCGTCAAGATCAACGGCTCGCTGTTCGAGGGCAAGGGCAAGGTCGCGATCCTCAACGACACCGGGCTGATCGTCGCCAACAGCGCCAATCAGGACGTGATCGGCAAGAACGCCTCCGAGGCCGACGCTCGCTGGAGTGAAAGCCTCGCCATCGTCAAGGCCGGCAAGGGCACGGTGCAGGACGATCCGAAGTTCGCCAACATCGACATCTATGCGCCGATCCGCTTCGGGCTCACCGAGAACGCCTGGTCGATCGTGATCTCGATCCCCCGCGACGTGGTGCTTGCGTCTGCAAGGCAACTCGACGCCTCGCTCAGTGCCCGTGCGACCTCGAACACGTTCTGGCAGCTCGGCGTTGGCCTGGTCATCGTGCTGGCGGCGATCTTCCTGATCTCGTTCGCCGCACGCAAGATCGCGCGGCCGATCCAGGATTGTGCCAATTTCGCCGATGGCATCGCCAAGGGCGATTTCAATCAGCAGCTCGGGATCGAGCAGGCCGACGAGGTCGGTAGGCTGGCGACGTCGCTCAGGTCGATGCAGGGCGACATCAAGCGCAGCATCGAGCAGCGTGCCCAGGACCAGGCGGCTGCCGACCGCGAGCGCCGGCGCGCGATGAACGAGCTGGCCGACAGCTTCGAAGCGTCGGTCGGCGGCATCGTGGAGACGGTGTCGGCCGCGTCCGGTGCGCTGGAATCCTCGGCCGGAACGCTCAGCTCGACCGCCGAACGGGCGCAACAGCTTACCAAGGTCGTCGCTGCGGCGTCAGACCAGGCATCGGGCAACGTGCAGTCGGTGGCCTCGGCAACGGAGGAGATGGCCTCTTCGGTCGGCGAGATCAGCCGTCAAGTGCAGGAATCGGCGCGGATGGCGAGCGACGCCGTCGGCCAAGCCCGAGCCACCACCGAGCGCGTCAGCGAGCTCTCCAGGGCGGCCGCCCGCATCGGCGACGTCGTCGAGCTGATCAACACCATCGCCGGCCAGACCAACCTGCTCGCGCTGAACGCCACTATCGAGGCGGCACGCGCCGGCGAGGCCGGCCGCGGCTTCGCCGTGGTGGCCTCCGAGGTGAAGGCGCTCGCCGAGCAGACCGCGAAGGCGACCGGCGAGATCGGCCAGCAGATCTCCGGCATCCAGCTTGCGACCAACGACTCGGTCGGCGCGATCAAGGAAATCTCCTCGACCATCGAGCGTCTGTCGGAGATCTCGTCGGCGATCGCCGCCGCGGTGGAAGAGCAGGGCGCGGCCACGCAGGAGATCGCCCGCAACGTGCAGCAGGCGGCGCAAGGAACCCAGCAGGTCTCTTCCAACATCACCGACGTGCAGCATGGCGCGACCGAGACCGGCACGGCCTCTTCGCAGGTGCTGTCGGCGGCGCAAATGCTGTCGAACGACTCGGGCCGGCTCAAGAACGAGGTCAGCAAGTTCCTGACCAACGTCCGCGCCGCGTAGACCCTCGCACAACCCGTCGATCGAGCGAGGAGCGGCGCCAAAAACGTCGCTCCTTTCATTCTTCCGGTAGCATGATGTCGCTTTTAGGTGGCGTTACGAGGGGTACCCGTAGTCTTGCGGACAGATCGTTTCATCGATGGTTAAAGCGGATTTTCAAGAATTGGGCGAGGGCGGTCTCGCGCTGCGGCAGTCCTGATTGGAATGATTTCAGACTGAATTCGGTCTTTGGGGGCTTCGATGCGCAAGAATTTTCCTGTCACTGATGTCGAATATCCGGTCAGTGACGAGACACTGATCGTCTCCCGGACCGACCTCAAGGGCAAGCTCACCTACTTCAACGAGGATTTCCTCGCCGCCGCCGGCTTCACGTCGGCCGAGCTGATGGGCCAGCCGCACAACATCGTCCGTCATCCCGACATGCCGCCGGAGGCGTTCGACAATCTCTGGGACACGCTGAAGGCCGGCAAGCCGTGGCTCGGCGCGGTGAAGAACCGCCGCAAGAACGGCGACTTCTACTGGGTGCTGGCGACGGCCTCGCCGATCCGCGAGAACGGCCATGTCACCGGCTATACCTCGATCCGCACCAGGCTGCCGGCCGACCAGCGCAAGCTCGCCGAAGAGGTCTATGCCGCGATCCGCGAGAAGAAGCCGCATGGTTATCGCGTCGATGCCGGCATCATCCGCCGCCGCTCGCTGCTCGATCGCTTCAGCGTCTTCACCGGGACGCTGAAGGCGCGCCTGGTCACGACGATGACGCTCCAGGCGCTGTTCATGCTGGCGCTCGGCATCGGCGGCGCGCTCTCCACCGGCGGTTCGACCAGCCTGGATCTGACGCTGCTGGCCTTGGTCGGCATCGCCATCGTCGGCTTCGCCGGCCTTGCGACCATGCGCGCGATCCAGGGCCCGATGCGGCACCTCAACGACACCATGCTCAACCTCGTGCAGGACAAGCTCGACAACCGCATCGTCATCGAACGCGATGACGAGATCGGCGAGGCGCTGCGCAACCTCCAGACCGTGCAGACCATCATCCGCTTCAGCCGCGACGAGGTCCAGGCGGTGCAGCGCCGCGCCGAGGAGCAGCGCAAGGCCGGCATGACCAAACTTGCCGACGGCTTCGAGGCCGCGATCGGCGAGATCGTCGAGACCGTGTCGTCAGCTGCGACCGAGCTCGAGGCGTCGGCCTCGACGCTGTCCTCGACGGCGCGCCGGGCGCAGGAACTGGCGACGGTGGTCGCAGCCGGCTCGGAAGAAGCTTCCACCAACGTCCATTCGGTGGCATCGGCCGCCGAGGAGATGTCGTCGTCGGTCCACGAGATCGGTCGCCAGGTGCAGGATTCCACCCGGATTGCGAGCGAGGCCGTCAGCCAGGCGCACGCCACCACCGAACGCGTCAGCGAGTTGTCGCGGGCGGCCTCTCGGATCGGCGACGTTGTCGAGCTCATCAATGCCATCGCGGGCCAGACCAATCTCCTGGCGTTGAACGCCACGATCGAAGCGGCACGTGCCGGCGAGGCCGGCCGCGGCTTTGCGGTTGTGGCTTCCGAGGTCAAGGCGCTCGCCGAACAGACGGCGAAGGCGACCGGCGAGATTGGCCAGCAGGTCGGCGGCATCCAGGCGGCGACGCAGGAATCGGTCGGCGCCATCAGCGAAATCTCCGGCACCATCGCGCGCCTTTCCGAAATATCCTCGGCGATCGCCGCAGCCGTGGAGCAGCAGCGCGCGGCGACCCAGGAGATCGCCCGCAATGTGCAGCAGGCGGCCAACGGCACCCAGCAGGTGTCTTCCAATGTCGGCGACGTCCAGCGCGGCGCATCCGAAACCGGATCGGCGTCTTCGCAGGTGCTGTCGGCGGCGCAGATGCTGTCCCGCGACTCCAACCGCCTCAAGCTCGAGGTCGGCAAGTTCCTGAACTCCGTCCGCGCAGCGTGACGTGTGCGGCCGCATAGCTGCGATGCCGATTTCGCAGTGCGGTAGCAGGGAAGTGAATGCAGGAAAGCTGCCGGTGATTAGCGTTTCCGGCGGTGCTCAGGTAAAGGGGAAACAGGATCCCCGTGGGGGCGGATTCCGTATCCCTGCCTGACCTGGAATTGCCTGGCGCATGATTGCTCTGGTCCGTATTGCCCTGAGCCGACCCTATACGTTTGTCGTGCTCGCGCTCCTGCTCCTGATCATCGGACCGCTGGCAGCCCTGCGGACGCCGACCGACATCTTCCCCGACATCCGCATTCCCGTGATCGGCGTGGTCTGGCAGTACACCGGCCTGCCGCCCGACCAGATGTCCGGCCGCATCACGACGCCGTTCCAGCGTGCGCTGACGACGACGGTCAACGACATCGAGCATATCGTCGCCAACTCCTATAACGGCTTTGGCATCATCAAGATCTTCTTTCAGCCGAACGTCGACATCCGCACTGCCAACGCACAGGTCACAGCGATCTCGCAGACGTTGCTCAAGCAGATGCCGCCGGGCGCGACGCCGCCCTTGATCCTGAACTACTCCGCCTCGACCGTGCCAATCATCCAGGTGGCTTTGTCGGGCGACGGCCTGACCGAGCAGAACCTCGCCGATATCGGCATTAACAATCTGCGCACCCCGCTGGTCACCGTGCCTGGTGCGGCGATTCCGTATCCGTTCGGCGGCAAGCAGCGCCAGGTCCAGATCGATCTCGACCCGACCGCGCTCCAGGCCCGCGGCCTGTCGGGCCAGGACGTCGCCAATGCGCTGGCTGCGCAGAACCTGATCACGCCTGTAGGCACCCAGAAGATCGGCACCTTCGAATACAACATCCAGCTCAACAACTCGCCGCTGAAAATCGACGAGCTCGGCAACCTCCCAATCAAGACCGTCAACGGCGCGATGGTCTATGTGCGCGATGTCGCGACCGTGCGTGACGGCAATCCGCCGCAGACCAACATCGTTCATGTCGACGGCAACCGCTCGGTGCTGATGATGGTGCTGAAGGCGGGCGCGACCTCGACGCTCGATATCATCGCCGGCATCAAGCAGAAGGTGATCGAGGTCAAGGACCAGCTCCCGGACGCGCTGAAGATCGGCTTCATCGGCGACCAGTCGGTGTTCGTTCGCGGCGCGATCGAAGGTGTCGCCTTCGAGGGCGTGATCGCGGCGCTGCTGACCAGCGTCATGATCCTGCTGTTCCTCGGCAGCTGGCGCTCGACCATCATCATCGCGGTCTCGATCCCGCTGTCGGTGCTGGGCGCCATCATCATGCTCTCGGCGATCGGCGAGACGCTGAACATCATGACGCTCGGCGGTCTCGCGCTCGCCGTCGGCATCCTCGTCGACGACGCCACCGTGACGATCGAGAACATCAACTACCATCTGGAGCAGGGCAAGCCGGTCGAGCAGTCGATCCTCGACGGCGCCAACCAGATCGTCACGCCGGCCTTCGTCTCGCTGCTCTGCATCTGCATCGTGTTCGTGCCGATGTTCTTCCTCACCGGTGTCGCGCGCTTCCTGTTCGTGCCGATGGCCGAAGCGGTGATGTTCGCGATGATCTGGTCGTTCATCCTGTCGCGCACGCTGGTGCCGACCATGGCGAACTATCTGCTGCATGCGCATGTCCACCACGAGGGCGAGCCGCCGACATCGCGCAATCCGCTGGTCTGGTTCCAGCGCGGGTTCGAGAAGCGTTTCGAGCGCATTCGCGGCGGCTACCATGATTTCCTTGGGCTGGCGCTGGCGCATCGCGCGGTGTTCGTGATCGGCTTCCTCTGCGTGGTCGGCGCGTCCTTTGCGCTGGTGCCGTTCCTCGGGCGCAACTTCTTCCCCGCGGTCGATGCCGGCAACATCCTGATGCATGTCCGCACCCAGGTTGGCACCCGCGTCGAGGAGACCGCGAACCGGCTCGCCGACGTGCAGAAGGCCGTGCGCAAGCTGATCCCGGGTGAGATCGAGACCATGACCGACAACATCGGCATGCCGATCTCCGGCATCAACATGACCTACAACAACACGGGCGTGATCGGCCCGCAGGACGGCGACATCCAGATCAAGCTGAGGGAAGGCCACAAGCCGACCGAAGAGCATGTGCGCGTGCTGCGCGAGCGGCTGCCGCGGCTGTTCCCCGGCGTCAGCTTCGCGTTCCTGCCGGCCGATATCGTCAGCCAGATCCTGAACTTCGGTGCGCCGGCGCCGATCGACCTTCAGATCCGCGGCGCCAATATCAGCGCCAACTTCGCTTACGCCAACAATCTGCTGGCCAAGGTCCGCAAGATTCCCGGCGTTGCCGATGCGCGCATCCAGCAATCGCCGAACAACCCGACCTTCAATATCGATGTCGACCGTACCCGTGCGCAATATGTCGGCCTGACCGAGCGCGACGTCACCAACAGTCTCGTGGTCAATCTTGCCGGTTCCTCGCAGGTGGCGCCGACCTACTACCTCAATCCGGATAACGGCGTGTCCTATTCGATCGTGATGCAGACGCCGCAATACCAGATCGACTCGCTCGGCGCGCTACAGACGCTGCCGATCACCGCCACCGGCAACGCGCAGTCGCCGATCCTCGGCGGCATCGCCGACATCAAGCGCTCGACGTCGAGCGCGGTGGTGTCGCAATACGACATCCAGTCGATGGTGCAGATCTTCGCTACGACCTCGGGCCGCGATCTCGGCGCGGTTGCCGCCGACATCCGCCAGGTGATCGCCGACACCGCGAAGGAGGTGCCGAAGGGATCTTCCGTCGTGCTGCTCGGCCAGGTGCAGACCATGAACAGCGCCTTCACCGGCCTGCTGTTCGGCCTGCTCGGCGCCGTCGTACTGATCTACTTCCTGATCGTCGTGAATTTCCAGTCCTGGTCCGACCCGTTCGTGATCATCACGGCGCTGCCGGCCGCGCTCGCCGGCATCGTGTGGATGCTGTTCATGACCGAGACCACGCTGTCGGTCCCGGCGCTCACCGGCGCCATCATGTGCATGGGGGTTGCCACCGCCAACAGCGTGCTCGTGATCTCCTTTGCGCGCGAGCGCTACGCGGAGCTCGGCGATCCCGTTGCGGCTGCGCTCGAAGCCGGCTTCGTCCGGTTCCGCCCGGTGTTGATGACCGCGCTTGCCATGATCATCGGCATGGCGCCGATGGCTCTGGGCCTCGGCGAGGGCGGTGAGCAGAATGCGCCGCTCGGCCGCGCCGTGATCGGCGGCCTGATCTTTGCAACCTTCGCCACGCTGATGTTTGTTCCCGTGGTGTTCAGCATGGTACACAAGAAACAAGGCGCCGAAGCCGCCGCCCCCTTGGAGACTCCGCATGTCGCCCACTGAATCCCGCTCCCCGGTGTCGCACCGGAAACTGGGCATCTTCGGCGTGGTGGCGCTGATTGCGGCAGGCCTTGTCGTCGGCACCGGCATCCGCGCGCGCGAGGAGCAGGGCACCAAGTTGAAGGAATGGACCGATGATCAGGCCGTTCCCAGCGTCGCGGTGACGCAGCCCAACGCCAAGGCGCTCAACGCCAGCCTCGATCTGCCGGGCCGGTTGGAAGCCTACTACCGTGCCCCGATCTTCGCGCGCGTGTCGGGTTACCTGAAGAGCTGGAGCGCCGACATGGGGGCCCGCGTCAAGGCAGGGCAGGTGATTGCCGAGATCGAGGCGCCCGACCTCGATCAGCAGCTCCTGCAGGCCCGCGCCGACCTCGCCAGCCAGCAGGCCAGCGCAAGGCTGTCGGAAGCGACGTTGAACCGGCGCAAGACGCTGGTCGCCTCCAACTTCGTCTCCGCGCAGGAGATCGACGAGCGCACCGCCGATCTCTCCAACAAGAACGCCGCGGTGCATTCGGGACAGGCCAATGTCGAGCGGCTGGAAGCGCTGGCCGGCTACAAGAAGATCACCGTTCCGTTCGACGGCGTGGTCACGGCGCGCGATACCGACGTCGGTGCGCTGATCAATGCCGGTGGCGGCTCGGGCCCGGCGATGTTCGTGGTCTCGGACATCACCAAGCTGCGCGTCTATGTCAACGTGCCCCAGAATTACGTGCCGGCCATCAAGATCGGCGCGAAGGCCACCATCGCGCTGCCGGAGTATCCGAACCGGACCTTCCAGGCGACGGTGGAAGCGTCTTCGCAGGCCGTCGACGTTGCCTCCGGCACCACGCGCATGCAGCTTGGCCTGGACAATTCCTCGGGCGAACTAATGCCCGGCGGCTATGCCAGCGTGAAGTTGAGCCTCCAGCGCGACTCCGCGCCGCTCAGCATTCCCGCCAGCGCGCTGATCTTCAACGGCAGCGGCTTGCGTGTGGCGACCGTCGGTGCGGACGACAGGGTGCTGTTCAAGACCGTGACCATCGCCCGCGATCTCGGCCGCGAGATCGAGCTGGCCTCAGGCATCACGCCGGACGACCGCGTCATCACCGCTCCGCCGGACGGCCTGTCCGACGGCGATCAGGTCCGCGTCGTCGGCGCCGGCGCCAAGGGCAAGCCGGCCACCGCGTCGGAAAAGCAGGCGCCGAAGAGCTAGCTTTTCTTCACCTCGCCCCGCTTGCGGGGAGAGGTCGAATTGCGAAGCAATTCGGGTGAGGGGGACTCTCCGCGAGTCCAACTCTCACGGTGTTTGCGGACGCAGCCCCTCACCCCGACCCTCTCCCCGTAAGAACGAGGAGAGGGAGATCAGGATACCCGCCACTCCGGTACGCCATCGCCGGCCATCGCGATCTCGCCAAGCGAGCCGACCGGCGTGCGATCCATGTTGAGGAGATGCGCCAGCGTCGCGGTATCACCCGCCGGAATCCGTGCCAGCGTGCGGCGGTCATCTTCCGTGCGCAGCATCACCACACCGTGCTCGACATCCCCGCCGCGGCCGTAGAGCACCGTAAAGCTCTCGACCTTGCCCTTGCCCGAGGCTTCCGCGACGAAATTCGGCACCGCGCGCTTGTTGCGGTCGGCCTCTTCTTGCACGCTCGTCTCCTGCGCCAGCGCCGCGCGCGGCGGCGCCTTCGAAACCACCAGCGCATGATGCTTGGTGACGAAGCCGCCCTGGCCGTAGAGCAGGCCGAGCCTGGCGCCATCGCGCAGGCGCCGCACCATCGCGCAGGCCGCATGCGTCATGTAGGTGTTGAGCGGCGCGCCGAAGAAGGTGAGGCCGCCGGTCACGGTCGGCTGCACGTCGGCGGAAAGGCCCAGCGTCCGCCGCGCCATCTTGGGCACGCAGGGGAAGCAGCTATAGAGCTCGATCGCTTCGAATGCCGTGCCGTCGCCGCCGGCGAGGTCCACCGCGGCTTTCAGCACCGCATTCTGCGGATGGCTCTCGTAGAACTGGTCGCGCAGGAGATAGTCGCGCGGCTCCTCCGCCGAGGCGCCGCCGAGCGGATAGACCAGTCTGTCCTCGGCGATACCCGCCGCGCGCGCCCTGGCAAGGCTGGTGAGCAGCAGCGCGCCACCCATGTTGACGCTGGGGTTGGCGACCATGAGCTTGTTGTAAGGCCAGGCGATGAGACGGTTGTCCGCGGTCGGCGTCGTGATCTCGTCCGGCGCATAGCGTCGCTTCAGCCAGGCGTTTGGATTTTGTGCGGCGGCCTCGGAATAGCGCGACCACAGTGTGCCCGATTCCGCCATCGCCTCGCGCGGCGTCTGGCCCCAATGAGCGGAGGAGGCCGCCTCATAGAACGGATAGACCGTGACGGGCCGGAACACGCCGAGCTTCACGGCCAGCGGCTTCTGGAACGCTGCGCCGCGCTTGGGCTCCTCGACATCATGCGCGAACGGCGTCCATGGCAGCTTCGCGCCTGCGCGCTCGGCCTTGGTCGCGGTCGACTGCGCCTCCGCACCGCAGACCGCGGCAACGCTGCATTCGCCGCGCGCGATGCGCTTTGCGGCCTCGTGGATGTAGCGGATCGGGCTCTCGCCGCCGACCGGGCCGTAATAGCAATGCGAAGGCGTGATCCCGAGTCGCTGCGCCAGCAGCTTTTCCGGGTCGCGGTAGCGCCAGCTCAGGAAGTTGACGACGTCGAGCGACTGCACCTCGCCGAGCAGCTTTGCCCCGGCATCCGCTTCGGCGCGCCGCAGCGCCTGTTCGAGCAGATCGAACGGCTCGAGGCCCTCGGTGATCTCCTTGGGGCGGTCGACGATCTCGCCGATGCCGACGATGACGGGGATGCGGTCTTCGGGGATGTTGGTATTGTCGGTCATGGCCTCAATTCACGATATCAGTTGCTTCGTCATTGCGAGCGAAGCGAAGCAATCCAGAATCTTTCCGCGGCGGCAGTCTGGATTGTTTCGCTACGCTCGCAATGACGATGTGGGTGCTACTCCGCCACCAGCTCATTCATGTGCTCGACGGCCTCGGCAAACTCTTCCTTGAACTCCTGCACCACCGCGCCCGCCGACTTCACGCTGTCGATCAGGCCGACGCCCTGGCCGACGAAGTAGCTGACGAGATCGCGCGCCCTGGCGTTGCCAGCCGCCGCCGCGCGGTCGATCGAATTGAAGGCGTCGCGGCTGATGATGCTTTGCAGCGGCATCGGCAGCGCACCGGGGCTCTCCGGCGCGCGGTCCCAGGCATCGGTCCACACCGAGCGGAGCTGCCGGGCGGGCTTTCCGGTACGTCCCTTCGAGCGCACCGCGTCACGCGAGGACGCGGCGATCATCTTTTCGCGGAAGATTTCCGTCGTCTCGGCTTCCACGGTCGCGAGCCACACCGAGCCGGTCCAGGCGCCGGCCGCGCCCATCGCCATGCAGGCCGCCATCTGCCGTCCCGTCATGATGCCGCCGGCCGCCAGCACCGGCACGTCGCGGATCTTCTTGATTGCCTTGATCACCTCCGGCACCAGCACCATGGTCGACACCTCGCCGCAATGGCCGCCGGCCTCGGTGCCCTGGACCACGAGGATATCGACGCCGGCCGCGACCTGGCGCAGCGCGTGCTCCTTGGCGCCGACGAGAGCTGCGACCGGCACGCCGTGCTTCTTGCCCATCTCGATCATCGCTTTCGGCGGCACGCCGAGTGCGTTCGCGATCAGCCTGATCGGATGATTGAACGAGACCTCGAGCAGTTGAAGCGCCGTCTTTCCGTCGAACGGCTGCGGCTGGTTGTCGGCCATTTCAGTGGTCGTCAGCTCGATGTCGTACTTCTTCAGGAGGTCGCGCGTGTAGTTGCGATGCTCTTGCGGCACGCGCGCTTCCAGGCTCTTCCAGGTGACGTCCTTCTCGCCCGCCGTCGAGATGTTCTCGGGGATCAGCACGTCGATGCCGTAGGGCTTGCCGTCGACGTGGTCGTCGATCCATTTCAGCTCGCGTTCGAGCGTATCAGGCGTGTGCACGGTGGCACCTAGCACGCCGAAGCCGCCGGCGCGGCTGACGGCGGCGACGACGTCGCGGCAATGGCTGAAGGCGAGCAGCGGGAACTCGATGCCCAGCATGTCGCAGATCGGCGATTTCATGGCTCTCTCCCGGCGGCCGTCGCGTTGCTGTTATTGCTTTGCGTTCTTGTTGTCCTTGGCGAAGGCCGTGCGACGCTAACCCATCGTCGCCGGCGATGCCAAGCCGGATTTCGCCGCGCATCTTGCGTATAGGCGCCACGCCACGCGAGGAGCCATTCCGTCGCGCAAAATAAGCGGAGCGGCGGCCGTGAATGAGCCTCTTGCGCTTTGGCCGACGTGAGAGAATGCTGGCGAACAACAACAGACAACAACGAGGGAGCGCCAACCGATGTCGCCAGCGCAATCGAGTCCGGCCGAGGCCAGTGAAGCCTATGACGTGGTCATCGTCGGCGCCGGCTTTGCCGGCATGTACATGTTGCATCGGCTGCGCAGGCTTGGCTTCTCGGCGCGAGTCTACGAGCAGGGCGGCGGGGTCGGCGGCACCTGGTACTGGAATCGTTATCCGGGCGCGCGCTGCGATGTCGAGAGCATGCAATATTCCTACTCGTTCTCGGAGGAGCTCCAGCAGGAATGGGACTGGACCGAACGCTACGCGCCGCAGGCAGAGATCCTGAAATACGCCAACCATGTCGCGGATCGTTTCGATCTGCGCCGCGACATCCAGTTCGACACGCGCGTCGAGCGCGCTGTCTTCGATGAACAGACTAATGGCTGGTCGGTGACGATTTCCGGCGGAAAGACGGTCGAAGCGAAGTTCGTCGTGCTCGCCACCGGCTGCCTGTCGAACGCGCGCAAGCCCGACATCAAGGGTCTCGAAAACTTCAAAGGTCCCGTCTACCACACCGGCAACTGGCCGCACGAGCCCGTGGACTTCACGGGCCTGCGCGTTGGCCTCATCGGCACCGGTTCATCCGGCATCCAGTCGGCGCCCATCATTGCCGAGCAGGCAAAGCATCTCACCGTCTTCCAGCGCACCGCGAATTTCTCGATTCCCGCCCGCAACGCCACGCTGACCGATGAGGAACGCGATGCGTTCCGCAACAACTATTCGGAGATCCGTCGCTTCGCCCGCGAGGTCGCGCGCAACGGCATCTATGCCGAGCAGCCCGATCGCGGCGCTCTCGACGACAGCGAGGATGACAGGCACGCCAGATACGGGGCGCGTTGGGATCGCGGCGGGCTCACCTTCATGTACGCCTACAACAATCTCGGCCTGGATCTGGCCGCGAATGACACCGCCGCCGACTACGTGCGCGGCAAGATCACCGAGATCGTCAAGGACGCCAGCACTGCGAAATTGCTCCAGCCGAACAGCCATCCGATCGGCACCAAGCGCATCTGCATCGATACGGATTACTTCGCGACCTTCAACCGGCCGAATGTCTCATTGGTCGACATCAAGACCAATCCGATCGAGGAGATCACCGCGAACGCTGTCCGTGTCGCGGGGGCAGATCACGAGGTCGATGCGCTGGTGATGGCGACCGGCTTCGACGCCATGACCGGATCGGTCGCCCGGATCGGCATTCGCGGTCGCGGCGGGCGGACGCTGAACCAGAAATGGGCCGAGGGCCCCAAGACCTATCTCGGCCTGATGAGCGCAGGCTTTCCCAATCTCTTCATCATCACCGGGCCCGGCAGCCCGTCGGTGCTATCGAACATGATCGTGTCGATCGAGCAGCATGTCGACTGGATCGCCGACTGCCTCCTCCACATGCGCAAGCAAGGCCTCGCCACGATGGAGGCGGACGGAGGGGCGGAGGACAAGTGGGTCGCGCACGTCAACGAAGTTGCCCATGGCACGCTCTATCCGCAGGCCAATTCCTGGTACATGGGCGCCAACATCCCAGGCAAGCCGCGCATCTTCATGCCCTATATCGGCGGCGTCGGGGTCTACCGGCGGATCTGCGACGAGGTCGCGGGGAAGGGGTATGAGGGGTTCGTGATGACACGGGCGGAGCAGCCGCGCAGGGTGGTGACGGGTTAGGCCGGATGCATGACACCGGCGTGAGGCCCGCGCCGGACGCAGAGCCGGCAGGGCTTGTCATCGGCCGCTCGCGGGCTAATTAATGCAGGCGCATCTTTCCGCCGGAGCCCCGCATGACTGACGTCCCCGCCTACGTGCCGCCCAAAGTCTGGACCTGGAACAAGGAGAATGGCGGGCAGTTCGCCAGCATCAACCGCCCGATCGCCGGCCCCACCCACGACAAGGAGCTGCCGGTCGGCCGCCATCCGCTCCAGCTCTATTCGCTGGCGACCCCGAACGGGGTGAAGGTCACGGTGATGCTGGAGGAGCTTCTGGCGCTCGGCCACAAGGGGGCCGAATACGACGCCTGGCTGATCAGGATCGGCAACGGCGACCAGTTCGGCAGCGGCTTCGTCGACATCAATCCGAACTCGAAAATCCCGGCGCTGATGGACCGCTCCGGCCCTGAGCCCGTCAGGGTGTTCGAGTCCGGCTCGATCCTGTTCTATCTCGCCGAGAAGTTCGGCGCCTTCCTGCCGAAGGACATCAAGACCCGCACCGAAGCGATGTCCTGGCTGTTCTGGCAGATGGGCAGCGCGCCGTACCTCGGCGGCGGCTTCGGCCATTTCTACGCCTACGCGCCGACCAAGATCGAATACGCCATCGACCGTTTTGCGATGGAAACCAAGCGCCAGCTCGACGTGCTCGACCGGCGCCTCGCCGACAACGAATATCTCGCGGGCAGCGAGTACACCATCGCCGACATCGCGGTGTGGCCCTGGTATGGCGCGCTCGCCAAGGGGCTGGTGTACGGCGCCGGCGAATTCCTCTCGGTGCAGGACTACAAGAACGTGCAGCGCTGGACCGACGAGATCGCCAAGCGTCCGGCCGTGAAGCGCGGCCGCATGGTCAACCGCGTCTCCGGCGACCCCGCCAGCCAGCTCCACGAGCGCCACGACGCATCCGATTTCGAAACCAAGACGCAGGACAAGCTCGCGCCGGCGACGTAGGTGTCGCTGTCTTCGCCTCTCCCCGCGTGCGGGGAGCTTCGTAGGGTGGGCAAAGCGGAGCGTGCCCACCACGTCATGCGAAGAGCCGAGATGGTGGGCACGGCGCGCGAAGAGCGCGCCTTTGCCCACCCTACGGGACTCTCCCCGCAAGTACGGAGAGAGGGACGGATAGAGTTCAGGCCATGCTCAGCTCGTGCCGGCCGACGACCATCCAGTGCACCTCGTCCGGACCGTCGGCAAAGCGCAGGTGGCGCACGTCCTGGTACATCTCGGCGAGCGGGGTCCAGTGCGAGATGCCGGTGGCGCCGTGCATCTGGATGGCCTGGTCGATGATCTTGCAGGCGCGCTCTGGCACCATGGCCTTCACCATGGAGACCCAGACGCGGGCTTCCTTGTTGCCGAGCACGTCCATGGCCTTCGCCGCCTTCAACACCATCAGCCGCATCGCCTCGATCTCGCAGCGCGCCTGCGCGATGATCTGCATGTTGCCGCCGAGATGGGCGATCTTCTTGCCGAAGGCTTCGCGGGTCAGGCCGCGCTGCACCATCAGATCGAGCGCCTTCTCGGCCTTGCCGATGGTGCGCATGCAGTGATGGATGCGCCCCGGGCCGAGGCGGAGCTGCGAGATCTCGAAGCCGCGGCCTTCGCCGAGCAGCATGTTCTCCTTCGGCACGCGCACATTGTTGAAGCGCATGTGCATGTGGCCGCGCGGGGCGTGGTCCTGGCCGAACACGTACATGGGTCCGAGCACCTCGACGCCGGGCGTGTCGCGCGGCACCAGGATCTGCGACTGCTGCTTGCTCGGCGCCGCATCCGGATTGGTCTTCACCATCACGATGAGGATCTTGCAGCGGGGATCCCCTAGGCCGGAGATGTAATACTTCTCGCCGTTGATGACCCATTCGTCGCCGACGAGCTTGGCCGTCGTCGAGATGTTCTTGGCGTCGGAGGAGGCGACGTTCGGCTCGGTCATGACATAGGCCGAGCGGATCTCGCCGTTGAGCAGCGGCTTCAGCCACTTCTCCTTCTGCTCCTTGGTGCCGACGCGCTCCAGCACCTCCATGTTGCCGGTGTCGGGCGCCGAGCAGTTCATCGTCTCGGAGGCCAGCGGGCTCTTGCCGAGCTCGGAGGCGATATAGGCATAGTCGAGATTCTTCAGGCCCTGGCCGGTCTCGTCATCGGGCAGGAAGAAGTTCCAGAGGCCCTCCTTCTTGGCCTTGTTCTTGGCGACCTCGAGCACTTCGAGCTGCTTCGGCGTAAAACTCCAGCGGTCTTCCTTGCTCTCGCCAGCCTTGGCGAACTCGATCGACATCGGCTCGACGGTGTCGCGGATGAACTTCCTGACGTGATCGTAGAGCGGGCGAACCTGATCCGACATGCGGAGGTCGTTGAGCTCGTCGCCCGGATTGAGCGTGTAGTTGGTGGTGCGGGGAATGTAGGTGTGTTTTTTCATTGTTCCTCCCGGGGGCGCTGAGTTCGTGCTGAACGCGAGAATAGTCGCAGCGCGGCCAAAGTGCGAGCGCGCATTTTTCACGCGAGCCATGCCACGCGATGGAATATCGCGAGGGCGTTTGAAATGTTGTTTGAATGGAGTGAGGTGGCAGGCGCGGGCCGCACTCACGGTTGTCATCGCCCGGCTTGACCGGGCGATCCAGTACTCCGTGACGTCAGCGACTCACGGAGAAGCCGCGGCGTACTGGATTCCCCGCCTTCGCGGGGAATGACAGCGTCCTGGGGCAATCAGTTCGGCATCCGGTGCATCGCGCAGATCTTGTTGCCGTCGAGATCGCGCAAGTAGGCGAGATAAAGCTTGTTCCCCGCGCCCTCGCGGATGCCGGGCGGATTCTCGATCGGCGTTCCGCCGGCGGCGACGCCGGCCGCGTGCCACCTGTCGACCTGCTCAGGCGAGTTGGCGGCAAAGCCGATGGTGCCGCCGTTCGCGCAGGTCGCGGGCTCGCCGTTGATCGGCTTCGTCACCGAGAACACGCCGGTCTTGGTGATGTAGAAGATGCGATGGCCGTCGACCCGTGCAGGCCGCACCTCGAGCGTGCTGAGCAGCTGGTCGTAGAAGGCCTTCGCCTTGTCGAGGTCGTTGGTGCCGATCATGATGTGTGAAAACATTCGCCCTGTCCCCTCTGCGCTCACAAAACGAGAAGCCGTAGGGTGGGCAAAGCGCAGCGTGCCCACGGCCTTCGAAAGTATTTCTGGTGGGCACGGCGCAAGAGCGCCTTTGCCCACCTACGAGATGTCAAAACGCGGTATAGCCGCCGTCGATCACGAACGTATCGGCCGTATGATACGACGACGCCCTGCTCATCAGATACACCGCGATGCCGCCGAAATCGCTGGCCTCGCCGAAGCGACGCTGCGGAATGCGCGGCATCACATTGGCGACGAACTTGTCGTTGGCCATGAGGCCGGCGGTCATGTCGCTCTTGATCCAGCCGGGCAGGATCGCATTCGCAGTGACGCCGTGGCGTGCCAGCTCGACGCCGAGCGCGCGCACCAGCGCGTTGATGGCAGCCTTGGTCGCGGCATAGTGCTCGTTGCGCGCGGTGCCGAAGATCGAGGCGAGGCTCGAGGTCGCGACCAGCCGGCCGAAGGGATCGCCGGCATTGGCGCGGTCGGTCATGTGTCTGGCGGCCGCCTGGAACGCGTGGAACACGCCGTCGAGATTGGTCGAAAACATCGTGCGCCATTCCTCTTCGGTGCGCTCGATGAAGGAGCGCCGGCCGCCGCCGCCGATGCCGGCATTGGCGAAGCAGCCGTCGACCCGGCCGAAGGTGTCGAGCGTGGCCTTCATCGCGGCATTGACCGAGGCCGGATCGGTGACGTCGCAGACGCGGGTATCCACCTTGCCGGCAAGTCCCGCCAGGCTCGCGGCAGCGCTTCTGTTCTTGCCAGGATTGCGGCCCCAGATCGAAACGTTGCAGCCCTGGCCGGCCAGTGCCTGCGCGATGCCGAGCCCGATGCCGCCATTGCCGCCGGTGATCACGGCGACACGGCCGGAGAGGTCGAAAAGGTTCATGGCGCGTTTCCCGTTTTTGGCAAGACTTTCTGGCATGACGCGCACCAGCCGCTGCGCGCAAGATTGCTTGCTATGCTCCGATCACCATGGACAAGACCGCGCCAAAAATCAAATATGCGCCCCGGCAAAAGTAATTCCGGTCTGCGAAACTGACGCAGGCCGCAACTGACGAGGAAACCATGCAGTTCAAACACGTCACGCTCGATTTCGATGGTTCGGTCGCGATCCTCAAGCTCGACCATCAGGAGGTGATGAACGCGGTCTCCGTGGACATGCTGGGTGGCCTTGCCGAGGCGCTCGATGCGATCGAAGAGAAGAAAGACGAGGTGCGCTGCGTCGTGTTGACCGGCGCGGGGCGGGCGTTCTGCACTGGCGCTAATCTTCAGGGCCGCAACAACCAGTCGAAGAAGACCAAGGCCGGCCTGACGCTGGAGACCGGCTTTCACCCGTTCCTGCGCCGCATCCGCAATCTGCACTGCCCGATCGTCACCGCGGTCAATGGGCCGGCGGCGGGTGCCGGCATGAGCTTCGCGCTGCTTGGCGACATGATCCTGTGTGCGCGCTCGTCCTACTTCCTGCAGGCGTTCCGCCGCATCGGCCTCGTGCCGGATTGCGGGTCGACCTGGCTGCTGCCGCGGCTCATTGGTCGGGCCCGCTCGATCGAGCTGTCGCTGATGGGCGAGCGGCTCCCGGCCGAGAAGGCGCTGGAATGGGGCCTCGTCAATCGCGTCTACGATGACGGCGTGCTGATGGAGGAGGCGATGAAGCTGGCGCGCGAGCTTGCCAGCGGCCCGACGGTGGCGTTGTCGCTGATCCGCAAGCTCTATTGGGACAGCCCGGAAAATTCCTTCGAGGATCAGCTCAACCTCGAATTCCAGTGCCAGCTCCGCGCCGGCGACACCCAGGATTTTCGCGAGGGCGTCGGCGCGTTCCTGGAGAAGCGCCCCGCGCAGTTCAAGGGCAAATGATCGAAGCGCAACTCTCCCGCAGCGTCACGCGCTGGTGCGAGGGGGCGACCGGCGTCACCGGCGCGGCCAAGCTGTCCGGCGGTGCCAGCCAGGAAACCTGGCGCTTCGACATCGCGCATCCCGACGGGCCGATCGGTGCGATCCTGCGCCGCTCGCCGAAGGGTTATGGCGCGGCTCCGACGCGCGCGGCGGGGCTCGGCGCTGAAGCGCAATTGATGCAGCTCGCCTATGAAGCCGGCGTGCCGTCGCCGCGCGTGATGCATGTCTTGACGGCCGAGGACGATCTCGGCACCGGCTTCATTATGCAGCGGGTCGAGGGCGAGACCATCGCGCGCAAGATTCTTCGCGATGAAGAGTATGCGGCCGCGCGGCCGCTTCTCGCGCGGCAAATCGGCGGCGTTCTCGCGGGCCTGCACAGGCTGCCTTTGGACAAGCTGCCGGAGCTGCGCAGTCGCGGCGCGACCCAGGAGATCGGCGAATTCGAGCGCGACTATCGCAGCCTGAACTGGCCCAAGCCCGTGTTCGAGCTGGCGCTGCGCTGGCTGCGCGACCACGATCCCGGCCCCTCGGCCGAGGAGACGCTGGTGCATGGCGATTTCCGCAACGGCAATCTCATCATCGGCCCCGACGGCGTCCGCGCCGTGCTCGACTGGGAGCTCGCCCATCTCGGCGATCCCATGGAGGATCTTGGCTGGGTCTGCGTTAACTCTTGGCGGTTCGGCGAGATCGACAAGCCCGTCGGCGGTTTTGGCACTCGCGAGGAATTGTTCGCGGGTTACGAAGCGGCAGGCCGAAAAGTCGATCCCGCGCGCGTAAAATTCTGGGAAGTGATGGGCACGCTGCGCTGGGGCATCATGTGCGGCGGCATGATGCAGCGGTTCCGCGAGGGACCGGACCATTCCATGGAGCGCGCCATGATCGGGCGTCGCGCCTCCGAGACCGAGATCGATCTGTTGCGGCTCTTGGCGCCGCGCGGGAGTTGACACATGCAGGACGAACCGACACCGGTCGAGCTGACCAAGTCAGTCGCCGATTTCCTCCGCAGCGACATCGCACCGCTGATCTCCGGCCACCAGGCGTTCAAGCTGCGCGTCGCCATCAACATCCTCGATCTCGTCACGCGGCAGCTGACGCAGGAGGAGGGGAGCGATGCGAAAGAGGTGGAGCGGCTGCGTGCACTGCTCGGCATTGACGGCTCGGTGACGGACCTCAACCGCGTGCTGGCCGAGCGTATCGCCAGGGGCGAGGTGGATATCGCAACGCCGGGCCTCGCCGAGCATCTGTGGGCGACCACGATGGACAAGCTTGCGGTGGATCAGCCGAATTATGCGTCGTACAAGCGCGAGCTGGGGCGTGGCGGGTAGGCGGCGCTACATTCTCCGTCATTGCGAGGAGCCCTTGCGACGAAGCAATCCAGAGTGTCCCCGCGGAGGCAGTCTGGATTGCTTCGCTGCGCTCGCAATGACGGCGTTGATGCAGTGGTGCGCCACACTCTCCTCGTCATTCCGGGGCGTCGCGAAGCGACGAGCCCGGAATCCATTTATCCGCGGTCGCCGTGGCCCGATGGATTCCGCGCTCGCGCCTGACGGCGCGCCCCGGAATGACAGGAGGGATTACTTCCCCACCCATTTCGGCGGCCGCTTCTCCGAAAACGCCTTCGGGCCCTCGATGTAGTCCTGCGAGGCCACCATCGCCTTCACCGCCGGATATTCGCGCTGCTCCTCGATCGCCTGCTCCAGCGAGACGCCAAGCCCCTTCTGGATCGCCTGCTTTGAAGCCCGGATCGACATCGGTGAGTTCTTGGTGATCATCTCCGCCCAGCGTAGCGCCGCCGTCAGCGCCTCGCCCTGCGGCACCACCTCGTTGACGAAGCCGAGCTCGTGACCCTCCTTGGCGCTGACATGGCGCGCGGTGAGGATCATGCCCATGGCGCGCTTCAGGCCGATCTGGCGCGGCAGCCGGTGCAGGCCGCCGGCGAGGGCGGCAAGGCCCACGCGCGGCTCGGGCAAGGCGAAGGTCGCGTTCTCCGCGGCGATGATCAGGTCGCAGGCCAGCGCGATCTCGAAGCCACCGCCCATCGCAACGCCGTTGACGGCGGCAATGATCGGCTTGTCGCAGTCGAAGCGGGAGGTGAGGCCGGCAAAACCGCCCTTGTCCCAGCCGCGTTTGCCGCCGGCCGCCTGCCACTTCAGGTCGTTGCCGGCGCAGAACGCCTTGTCGCCGGCGCCCGTGACGATCGCGACCCATTGCTCGGCATCGGCCGAGAAATCGTCGAACACCTTCTGGAGCTCGAAATGCGCGTCGGTATGCAGCGCATTGTAGACCTCGGGCCGCGACAGCGTGACGATCGTGATCGGTCCCTTGCGTTCCACCTTGGAAAATTTCAGCTCCATCGCTCGCTCCCGCTTTTTCTCCTGAAGGAATATTGCCGTCATACTAGCGTGCACAAGCGCCGGGGCACCATCGAATTGCGCAATGCGCCTTGCGCAGCCGGCACGCCTCGGCTTGCTTGACTTGCGCGCGCTCTTCTCACCTTAATCGTGCGAAGCAAAAGCGTGCTTAGCGCCTTAACGCAAAACGAAAAAATCATCCGGGAGAGAGCCGTGGATTTCTCATTGCCAACAGATCTCGTCGCCTATCTCGGAGAGCTCGACCGTTTCATCGAACGCGAGATCAAGCCGCTGGAAGCGGCCGACGACAACATCCGCTTCTTTGATCATCGTCGCGAATGGGCGCGCACCGATTTCGAGAACGGCGGCCTGCCGCGGCACGAATGGGAGGCGCTGCTGCGCAAGGCCAAGGATCTCGCGGACGCCGCCGGGCACCTGCGCTTCCCGGTGCCGAAGCAGTATGGCGGCAAGGACGGCTCCAACCTCTGGATGGCGGTGATCCGCGAGCATTTTGCCGCCAAGGGCCTTGGCCTGCACAACGACCTTCAGAACGAGCATTCCATCGTCGGCAATTTCCCTGTTGTCACCATGCTCGACCGCTACGGCCGCGACGACCAGAAGGCGATGATCGACGGCTCGATCAAGGGCAAGTACCGCATCACCTTTGGCCTCACCGAGCCGCATCACGGCTCGGACGCCACCCACATGGAAACGCGTGCGGTGCCGGCGACCCGCGACAACGTCAAGGGCTGGATCATCAACGGCGAGAAGATGTGGACGACGGGCATGCACGTCGCCACGCATTGCGCGCTGTTCGCACGCACCTCGGGCAATGACGGCGATGCGCGCGGCATCACCTGCTTCCTGGTGCCGGCCAAGAGCCACGGCGTCAAGGTCGAGGAGTACATGTGGACCTTCAACATGCCGACCGATCATCCCCGCGTCAGCTTCACCGACGTGTTCGTGCCCGAGGATGCGCTGTTCGGCGAGGTCGGCCGCGGCCTGTCGCTGGCGCAGTGCTTCGTGCACCAGAACCGCATCCGTCAGGCGGCGAGCTCGCTGGGTGCCGCGGTCTACTGCATCAACGAGAGCGTCAAATATGCGCGCGAGCGAAAGCCGTTCGGAAAGGCGCTCGCCGAGAACCAGGCGATCCAGTTCCCGCTTGTCGAGCTCGCGACGCAAGCCGAGATGCTGCGCCTTCTGATCCGCAAGACCGCCTGGGAAATGGACCAGCTCACCGAGGAGCAGATCGAGCGCACGCTCTCCGACCGCGTCTCGATGTGCAACTACTGGGCAAACCGCCTCTGCTGCGAATCCGCCGACCGCGCCATGCAGGTCCACGGCGGCATGGGCTATTCACGCCACAAGCCGTTCGAGCATATCTATCGGCACCATCGCCGCTACCGGATCACGGAAGGCAGCGAGGAGATCCAGATGCGCAAGGTGGCGGGGTTCCTGTTCGGATATATGGGACCGGGGAAGCATTGAGGCTTGCACGGCTGTCGTAGGGTGGGCGAAGCGAAGCGTACGCACGATCCCTCGAATACGAAACGAGACCGTGGGCACGGCGCGTTGCGCCTTTGCCCACCCTACGGCATCGCGCGATCAGTTCACCCGCCGATCCTTCCCGGCCCAATACGGCTCCCTCAATTGCCGTCGCAAAATCTTGCCTGACGGATTCCTCGGCAGCGTCGGCAGAAACTCCACGGTCTTCGGCGTCTTGAACCCTGCGATGCGCTCGCGGGTGAAGTTGATGATGTCGGTCGCGGTCGCCTGCTTGCCGGGCTTCATCACCACCACCGCCTTCACCGCTTCGCCCCATTTATCGTCGGGCACGCCGATCACGGCGGCTTCGGCGACATCAGGATGATCGCACAGCGCGCTTTCGACCTCGGCGGGATAGATGTTCTCGCCGCCGGAGATGATCATGTCCTTGATGCGGTCGTGGATGTAGAGATAGCCGTCCTCGTCCATGTAGCCGGCATCGCCGGTGCGCAGCCAGCCGTCGCCGCGCAGCGTCGCCGCGGTTGCCTCCGGCAAATTCCAGTAGCCCGCCATGTTGGAGCCCGAGCGCGTCGCGATCTCGCCGACTTGGCGCGGCGGCAGCGGCTTGCCGTCCGCATCCAGAATGGCGATCTCGACACCGGGGAGCGCCTTGCCGGCCGAGCGCATCCGCTCCAGCCCCTCGACGTGATCCTCCGGCGGCAGCGCGACGATGGTGCCTGTCGTCTCGGTCATGCCGTACATCTGCACGAAGCCGCATTTGAAGACCTCGATGCACTCCTTCAGCAGCGCTGCCGGAATCGGCGAGGCGCCGTACAGCATGTATTTCAGCCTGGAGAAATCGACTGTCTTCGCGCGCGGCTGCCGCACCACGAACTGCATCGCTGCCGGCACCATGAAGAGCTTCGTGATGCCCGACTGCTCGAAGAAATCCAGCACCTTGGTCGGATCGAACTCGCGTGCGATCACGCCGCGGGCGCCGTGATAGAGACCCATCACGCCCCAGCCCGAGCCGCCGATGTGGAAGATCGGCATCGCGACCAGCGACACGTCGTCGGTCGACCACCGGTTCCACTCCGGCTTGTCCGCGGCGTTGCCTGTCTGCACCAGGTTGAGGAAGTTCGCGTGGCTCAGCATCGCGCCCTTCGGCTTGCCCGTGGTGCCTGACGTGTAGAGCTGGATCGCGATGTCTTTCGTATCGATCGGTACCTTCGGATCGTCGCTGCTCTGCGCATCGCGCCAGGCCGTAAAATCCTGCCATTCCGGCGCGCCGCCTTCGGTGGTGATGATCGTGCGGACGCCAGGCAACCGGTCCTTGATCTGGCGGACCAGTGTGATGAACTCCGGCCCGACGAACAGCACCGGCGCCTTGCAATCCGAAACGATGAAGGCGACCTCGGGTCCGGCAAGCCGCCAGTTCACCGGCGCCATCACCACGCCGGCCTTCATCGCGCCCATCAGCAGCTCGAAATAGAAGTCGCTGTTCTTGCCGAGATAGGCGATGCGCTCGCCCTTCTTCACGCCCATCGCCAGAAGCGCGTTGGCGACCTTGTTGGTCTTGATGTCGAACGCGACGAAGCTGGTGACGCGGCCCTCGAACTCGTAGGCGGTGGCATTGCCGCGACTCGTCGCGCGCTCGCGCACCATGTCGGCGAGATTCGCCAATGGCTGTGTGGACATGTTCCTCCCGTGACGTCTTGTTCTTATGCCGCCGAGTGTGGCGTCATCCGCGAGTGAAGACAAGATGGGGGAGCCCCGCCGTCGTCCTGGCGAAAGCCAGGACCCATAGCCGTAAAACGCAATTTGGCGAAGACCGGTCATGACCAATCTTCGCCAAACGACATTCGGTGGTAGTGGGTCCTGGCTTTCGCCAGGACGACTACGGAGAGAGCGGCTACCCCCGCTTCGCCCGGTCCTTCTCGTTCTGGGCCATGATGCTCTCGCGCGCGGTCTTCCAGTCGTCGTCGCTCCAGTCGCGGAGCTGGTAGAAATTGCCGCCCATCGCGAGCGCCTGGGCGCCGTCCATGGCGATGGTCTCGCCGGAGATCCAGTCGCAGCCGCCGGAGATCAGGAACACGGCGACGTTCTGCAGCTCCTCCATGGTACCGACGCGGCCCATCGGGTTCATCGCCTTGGTGCGCGCGCCGGCCTCGTCGCCCGGCTTGATGCGCTTGCTCATGCCCTCGGTCGGGATTTCGCCGGGCGCGATCGTGTTGAGGCGGATGCCGTAGCGGCCCCATTCGGTCGCAAGCGACATCGTCATGGCGTGGATCGCCGACTTGCTCATCGCCGACGGCACCACATAGGGCGAGCCGTTGCGCACCCAGGTCGTGGTGATCGAGACGACGTTGCCCGGCTGCTTCAAGGTGATCCAGCGCTTGCCGACCGCATGCGTCACGTAGAACGTGCCGTGCATGACGATGTTGGCGACGGCGTCGAAGCCGCGCGGCGACAGCTCTTCGGTGCGCGAGATGAAATTGCCGGCGGCGTTGTTGATGAGATCGGTGAGGGGCGCTTCGCGAAAGATGTTTTCGATCATCTCCTCGACCGCGAGCGCGTTGCGGATGTCGACGCCGTGGCTGGTGACGCGTCCGCCATAAAGATCCATCAATTCGGTCGCGGTCTCGTCGCACACGATCTTGCGTCGGCCGCAGATGTGCACTTCGGCTCCAAGCTGGAGGAAGCGCGCCGCCATCGACTTGCCGAGCCCGGTGCCGCCGCCGGTCACGAGGATGCGCCGGCCGGCCAGAAGATTTTCCTTGAACATGGGTGTTTCCCCCGTAGGGATTGTCGGTTAATTGATCGATTGACTAAATCCGGCCGCCGGCTTCCTGTAAAGCGGCACTGAACAAGAACAGGGGAGAATTCATCCATGGAAGAGCGCGTCTCGATCTCGATCTCGGAAGGCGTCGCCGACGTGCGCCTGGTGCGCGCGGACAAGATGAACGCGCTCGATCAGGCCATGTTCGAGGCCCTTGTTGCCGCAACAGACCGGCTTTCGAAGGACAAAAGCGTCCGCGTCGTCGTGCTCTCAGGCGAAGGCCGGGCGTTCTGCGCCGGTCTCGACATGGGGCGTTTTGCCGCCATGAAGGAGAAGGGCGGCAACGGAATTCCGGGTGGCGAAAATCGCGACCTCACCAAGCGCACGCACGGCCAGGCGAACTTTCCGCAACAGGCGGTATGGGGATGGCGCCAGCTTGCTGTTCCCGTAATCGCGGCCGTGCATGGCGTTGCCTTCGGTGGCGGCTTCCAGCTCTCGCTCGGTGCCGACATGCGCTTCCTCTCCCCCGATGCGCGGATGTCGGTGATGGAGATCAAATGGGGCCTCGTGCCTGATATGGCGGGCACGCCGATCCTGGCCAGTCTCGTGCGCGACGACATCCTGCGCGATCTCACCTATACGGGGCGCATCTTCTCCGCGCAGGAGGCGATGGCTTACGGCCTTGCCACGCGGATCTGCGACGATCCGCGGGCGGTCGCGCTGGAAGTGGCGCGCGAGATCGCCGGCAAGAGCCCCGATGCGATCCGCGCCGCCAAGCGCCTGCTCAACAATCTCTCGGTCGATCCGGGCCCGGCGCTGCTGGCCGAGTCCGTCGAGCAGCAGAAGCTGATCGGTAGTGCGAACCAGACCGAGGCGGTGCGCGCCAATCTGGAGAAGCGTGCGCCGAAGTTTGCGGATTAGTTCTCTGTCGTTCCGGGATGGTCCGAAGGACCAGACCCGGAACCTCGAGATTCCGGGTTCGATGCTGCGCATCGCCCCGGAATGACGGCCACTACCCACAACAAAGAAAAACAACAATGAGCGAAACGTCCCAATTCCTCGGCATCGTCTCCGGCGACCGCCGCCGTTCCCACGCCGAGGTCGCCAATCGCGCCGACCGCATCGCGAACGGCCTCAGCAAGATCGGCGTCCGCCCGGGCGATTGCGTCTGCATGCTGATGCGCAACGACATCGCCTTCCTGGAGGCCGCCTACGCCGCGATGCGGCTGGGTGCCTATGGCGTGCCGATCAACTGGCACTTCAAGCCGGAAGAGATCAACTACATCCTCAACGACACCGGCACGCCCGTGCTGATCGGGCAGGCCGACATGCTGCACGCGCTGCGCGATGCGATTCCATCGGGCGTCACCGTGCTCAGCGTGCCGACGCCGCCGGAGATCCTGTCCAGTTACAAGATCGATCCGGATCATCTGGCGACGCCGGACTTCGCGATCGATTTCGAATCCTGGCTCGCGCAGCATCAGCCTTATGACGGCCCAATCGTGCCGCAGCCGATGAGCATGATCTATACGTCAGGCACGACCGGCCATCCCAAGGGCGTGCGGCGCAATGCGCCGACGCCGGAGCAGCAGGCCGCCGGCGAGCGCATGCGCGCGATGATCTATGGTCTGAAGCCGGGCGCCCGCGCGATCCTGCCGGGCCCGCTCTATCATTCCGCGCCGAACTCGTTCGGCATCCGCGCGGGAAAACTCGGCGGCGCGCTGGTGCTGATGCCGCGCTTCGAGGCGGAAGAGTTTTTGGAGCTGATCGAACGCTACAGGATCGACACCGTCTTCATGGTGCCGACCATGTTCATCCGCCTGATGAAGCTGCCGGAACAGGTGCGCAAGAAGTACGATGTCTCCTCGCTGCGCCATATCATCCACGCGGCAGCGCCTTGCCCGGCCGACGTCAAGCGCGCCATGATCGACTGGTGGGGGCCGGTGATCTACGAATTCTACGGCTCGACCGAATCCAGCGCCGTCACCTTTGCGACCTCCGAGGACGCGCTCAAGAAGCCCGGCACCGTCGGCAAGATTTCTCCCGGCGCCGAGCTGCGCTTCCTCGGCGAGGACGGCCGCGTGCTGGGTGTGGGCGAGATCGGCGAGATCTATTCCCGCATGGCGGAGATGGCCGACTTCACCTATCACAACAAGCCGGAGAAGCGCGCCGAGATCGACCGTGACGGCTTCATCACCTCCGGCGACGTCGGCTACATCGACGAAGACGGCTACGTCTTCATCTGCGATCGCAAGCGCGACATGGTGATCTCGGGCGGCGTCAACATCTATCCGGCCGAGATCGAGTCCGTGCTGCACGCCGTGCCCGGCGTGCATGATTGCGCGGTGTTCGGTATCCCCGACGCCGAATTCGGCGAGGCATTGATGGCGGTGGTCGAGCCGCAAGCGGGCATCACGCTCGATGCCGCGGATGTCCGCGCGCGGCTGAAGACCTCGCTCGCCGACTACAAGGTGCCCAAGCACATCGAGATCCGCAGCGGGCTGCCGCGCGAAGACTCCGGCAAGATATTCAAGCGCCGCCTGCGCGATCCCTATTGGGAGCAGGCGGGGCGGAAGATCTGAAGAATGCGTAGGGTGGGCAAAGCGAAGCGTGCCCACCATGACAATCGAAGTTGCTGATGGTGGGCACGGCGCAAACGCGCCTTTGCCCACCCTACGAGACACAGGACGGGGAAACATTCGTCATGAGTGACGCCACCAAAGAAGTCCTCTACGAGGTCGCTGATCACATCGCGACCATCACGCTGAATGCGCCGGAGCGCATGAACACGATCTCCGGGCCGATGCTGAACGATCTGGCGCGGCTCTTGACCGAGGCCAATGAGGACAAGAACGTCACGCGTCGTGATCCTCACCGGCAAGGGGCGGGCATTCTGCGCGGGTCTCGACCTGCGCAAGGAGCGCGACGGCAATGGCCTGAGCGCGGCGTCCTCTCCGACCACGATCAACCTGCGCAACACACCGCCGACGGTCTTGCAGGCGATGGACAAGCCGACCATCTGTGCCGTCAACGGCGGCGCCGCCGGCTACGGCATGGACACCGCGCTCGGCTGCGACATCCGCATCATGGCGGAATCCGCAAAACTCGCCGCAGCCTTCGTCAAGCGCGGCGTGGTGCCGGAATCCGGCGGCACCTGGCTGCTGCCACGCATGCTCGGTTGGGCCAAGGCCTCCGAGCTGATTTTCACCGGCCGCACGCTGAGCGCACGCGAGTGCCTGGACTGGGGCCTTGCCAACGAGGTCGTGCCGGACGCCGACTTGATGAGCCGCGCCACTGCGATTGCCTGCGAAATCGCCGCCAACGCGCCGCTCGCGGTGCAAGCCTCCAAGCGCATGATGCGGATGGGCCTCAACGAGAACTTCTCCGACCACGTCCACCACGTCTATCTCCAACTCCTGCCATTGTTCAAAACCCAGGACATGGCCGAGGGCATGAAGGCCTTCATGGAGAAGCGCGAGCCGAAGTTCGAGGGGCGGTAGGCCAGGTCGGCTGGCACACGCAGGAGTGGCAATTATGGATCGGCTCGGCTAGATTGGCGGTCCCGCTCCAGCCGCTTGCGATCACCTATGCCCTCATTCCGCGCCAGCTTCTTCGAAGTCCCTCATGCGGCCGTCTACGCGCTGATGACGGTGACGGTCCTCACGTCGGGGTTTTGCTTCATCCAGGCGGGCGGTCCGTCGGCGCCGGCGGAGTTGCTGTATCGCTACGGTGGCATGTACACGACCGCAATCGCGCGGCATGAGTATTGGCGACTGCTCGCCTACGGCTTCCTGCACGTCAATTTCGTCCACCTCACGATGAACATGTTGTGTCTGGTGCTGTGGGGCGGGCATCTCGAGCGGCGGGTGGGACCGGCCTATTTCCTCATCATCTACCTCTGCGCGATGGTGTTCGGCGCCGTCATCGGCAATGGCATTCATTCCACGCCCTATTTGACGGTCGGCGCGTCCGGCGCCACGTCGGGCATTCTGGGCGCGCTGCTTTGCCTGTGGATTCTCGGCAAGCTCGATGTCGGGTTCGATTTCTTCGCGATCAACATCGGATTGAACATCGCGTTTGCGTTCGGCAATTCACGGATTGACTGGGGTGTCCATCTTGGTGGTTTTGCAGCTGGCTTGATCGCCTGCGCATTGCTGGACCTCATCGAGAAGGCGAATATCCATGTGCTTCGGTGCAAGTTTCCGGAAGCGGTAAAGGTCAATCTCACCCTGCTTGCCTGCGTTGCCGCGCTGTGGGCCTGGAGCGGCCAGGCTCAGGTGATCGCCGCCGGGGGCGCCGGATGGGGCCCGGCCCTCGTCGTCGTGGCCGCGTGTTGTGCCGTGGTGAAGATGGTTGATCTCATCCTCTCCATGAAGAAGGGCCTCGCGATCGTCGTGACGGTTCTGGCCGGAGCGAACGCTGCGGCCGTGATGCTTTCCGGTGGGGCTCTGGCATCGACTTGCAGCCCGCGCTGGCCAACTGGCTCCGTTCCGCTCGATAATCTTCTCGTCATATTCTGCCCCAATCCTGTTCTCATTTCGGGGCTGGCCGCGATTGGCGCCGCTGCGGTGACGCTTTGGCTCTGTTCGAAGGAGATTTCGCGCGGGATCGAGGATGTTGGATTCGTCGGCACGTCGTTGCGTGCCGAACGCAGCCGACGTCATGGACTATGACCGCGGAAGGCGTGCTATAAAGAGGGATCACCGACCTCCGGATAATCCCATGGCCCCTGTTTCCATCCTGCTCAACCTGCTCTGGATCCTCATCGGCGGCGCCTGGATGGCGTTCGGCTGGCTGGTCGCCGCGGTCATCATGGCCGTCACCATCATTGGCCTGCCCTGGGCGCGGGCTGCGTTCAACATCGCCGTCTACACGCTGCTGCCGTTCGGCTCGAAAGCGGTCAGCCGCTACGAGGTCACGGGTGTCGAGGATATCGGCACCGGCCCGCTCGGCGTGATCGGCAATATCATCTGGTTCGTGCTGGCCGGCTGGTGGCTGGCGCTCGGCCACCTCGTGACCGCGTTGGTGCTCGCGATCACCATCATCGGCATCCCCTTCGCCTGGGCACACCTGAAGCTCGCGGGCATCGCGCTGTGGCCGATCGGCAAGGTGATTGTGCCGGCCTAGCGGCAGTCCCGGTCCCAAGTAACACCCCAAGTGTGCGCCGCCCCCAAGTTCGCCTTGCACTGCGGCAGAAAAATATCGCACACTCAGTCGGCCGGGGAGCCAAGCGAGCTCGAACCAGGGGAGCGAGCCATGTCCCTCCAGACATTACCATCCGACGCCGCAGATTCTCGCCCCAATCGCCCGGAGGACGTCCAGGCGCTGGAGGCGGATGCCCGGCTGCGGGACGACATTCGCCTGCTCGGACGCATCCTGGGCGACACGGTGCGCGACCAGGAGGGCGCCGACTTGTTCGACCTGGTCGAGCGCATCCGCCAGACCTCGATCCGGTTCCACCGCGACGAGGACCGGCTCGCCCGCCGCGAGCTCGAGCAGATCCTCGACAGCATGTCGACCTCCGAGACGGTGCGGATCGTCCGCGCCTTCAGCTATTTCTCCCACCTCGCCAACATCGCCGAGGACCAGAACAACATCCGCCAGATGCGCGCCCGCACCGCGGCCAAGATCGGCGGCTCCGGCGTGCTGGCGGACACGCTGGCGCATGCCAAGGCCGCGGGCATCGGCCCTGACGCCCTGCGCAACTTCTTCAAGACCGCGCTCGTCAGCCCGGTGCTGACCGCGCACCCGACCGAGGTCCGCCGCAAGAGCACCATGGACCGCGAGATGGAGGTCGCTAGCCTGCTCGACCGCCGCGAGCGCGTCGCGTTGACCGAGGACGAAGCCGCCGCCAGCGACGAGCAGCTCCGCCGCGAGGTGCTGACGCTGTGGCAGACCAATCTGCTTCGCCGGACCAAGCTCACCGTGCTCGACGAGGTCGCCAACGGCCTGTCCTTCTACGACTACACGTTCCTGCGCGAGGTGCCGCGGCTGGTCAACGTGCTGGAAGACCGGCTGGAGGAGGACAGCGAGCAGGCGGCCAGCGAGCTCGCCTCGTTCCTGCGCATGGGCAGCTGGATCGGCGGCGATCGCGACGGCAATCCCTTCGTCACCGCCGACGTCATGCGCGGCACGCTGCGGCTGCAGTCGAGCCGGGTGATGCAGTTCTATCTGAACGAGCTGCACGTGCTCGGCTCCGAGCTGTCGATTGCGGCCCATCTCGCCGACGTCTCCGAGGAGCTGCGCACGCTGGCGGAACGCTCGCCCGATACGTCGCCGCACCGGAGCGGCGAGCCGTATCGCCTCGCGGTCTCCGGCATCTATGCGCGCCTGACGGCGACGGCTGAAGCGCTCGAGGTCGAGATCACGCGCCGGCCGGTCGGCAAGGGCAGGCCTTACGAGAGCGTCAAGGAGTTGCAAGCCGATCTCGACGTGCTGCACCGTTCGCTGATCTCCAACAACGCCCGCGTCATCGCCCGCGGCCGGCTGCGGCTGTTGCGCCGCGCGGTGGACTGCTTCGGCTTCCATCTGGCGCGGCTCGACATCCGCCAGAACTCGGCGGTGCACGAGCGCACCATCGCGGAGCTGATGGACGCCGCCAACCCCGGCATGTCCTATCTCGCGCTTGGCGAGGACGCGCGCATCTCGCTGCTCACCAACGAACTCCGCAGCACGCGCGCGCTGGTGTCCCCGTTCGTCAAGTACAGCGACGAGACCATGGGCGAGCTCAACGTCTTCCACGCCGCCGCGGAGGCGCATGCGAAGTTCGGCTCGGACGCGATCCCCCAATGCATCATCTCGATGTGCAAGGGCATGTCGGACATGCTCGAGGTCGCCGTGCTGCTCAAGGAGGTGGGCCTCGTCCATCCCTCCGGGCGCAGCGCGATCAACATCGTGCCGCTGTTCGAGACCATCGAGGATCTGCAGGCCTCCAGCGCCATCATGGACCGCATGCTGTCGCTGCACGATTACCGCCGCCTGGTCGACAGCCGCGGCAGCGTGCAGGAGGTCATGCTCGGCTATTCCGACAGCAACAAGGATGGCGGCTTCGTCACCTCGGGCTGGGAGCTCTACAAGGCCGAGATCAATCTCGTCGACGTGTTCGAGCGCCATCACGTGCGCCTGCGCCTGTTCCACGGCCGCGGCGGCTCGGTCGGCCGCGGCGGCGGGCCGAGCTACGACGCGATCATCGCGCAGCCCGGCGGCGCCGTGAACGGCCAGATCCGCATCACCGAGCAGGGCGAGATCATCTCGTCGAAATATTCCAACGCCGAAGTCGGCCGCAACAATCTGGAGATCCTCGCCGCCGCGACGCTGGAGGCGAGCCTGCTGCATCCGCGCCAGAGCGCGCCGCGCCGCGAATACCTCACTGCAATGGACGAATTGTCGAGTCTCGCCTTTAGGGCTTATCGCGGCCTTGTCTACGAGACCGACGGTTTCGTCGATTACTTCTGGGCCTCGACCGTCATCAACGAGATCGCGACGCTCAACATCGGCAGCCGCCCGGCCTCGCGCAAGAAGACCCGCGCGATCGAAGACCTTCGCGCCATTCCCTGGGTGTTCTCCTGGGCGCAATGCCGCCTGATGCTGCCGGGCTGGTACGGCTTTGGCACCGCGGTCGAGCAATGGATCGCCGAGCATCCGCAACAGGGCATGCCGTTCCTCAAAGAGCTCTACAAGGAATGGCCGTTCTTCCGCATGCTCTTGTCGAACATGGACATGGTGCTGGCGAAAAGCTCGATCGCGATCGCCTCGCGTTATGCCGAGCTCGTACCGGATGAGGCGTTGCGCGAAAAAATCTTCGGCCGCATCCGCCGCGAATGGCATTCCTGCATCGAGACGCTGCTCGACATCATGGGCCAGGACCGGCTGCTGCAAGGCAACCCGCTGCTCGAACGCTCCGTGCGCCACCGCTTCCCCTATCTCGACCCGCTCAACCACGTGCAGGTCGAGCTGCTGAGGGAGCACCGCGCGCAGAACCCGGACGAACAGGTGCTGCGCGGGATTCAGCTCACCATCAACGGTATCTCTGCGGGGCTGAGGAATACGGGCTAACCTCAGCCGTCGTTCCGGGGCGCCCGAAGGGCGAACCCGGAACCTCGAGATTTCGGCTCTGCGAGCCGCCCCGGAATGACGGCGCACACATCAACAGAAATGCGCCCCCTGTGTCTCCACATAGACCGCATAGAGCGACTGGCTCGCGGTCATGAACAGGCGGTTGCGCTTCCTGCCGCCGAAGCAGACATTGGCGCAGGTCTCGGGCAGCAGGATCTGTCCGATGCGCGCGCCGTCGTTCGGTGCGAACACCTGCACGCCGTCATAGCCCGGACCGACCCAGCCGGCGCCGACCCAGATGTTGCCCTCGGTGTCGACCCGCAGGCCATCGGGGAAGCCCGACTTGCCGTCGAGCTTCATGTCGATCAGCCGCTTCGGGTTCGACAGCTTCGGCCCGTCGATGTCGTAGGACCACACCACGTTCTCCGCCTGCGGATAATGCGTGATGCCGGTGTCGCAGACATAGAGCTTCTTGTAGTCGTGAGAGAATGCGATGCCGTTCGGCTTGAACGGCTCGTCGGCGACCTTCGCAACCTGTCCGGTCTGCGTGTCGAGACGATAGACCGCTTCCTTCTGATACGGCTGCAACGAGCCGGTATTGGCAAGCTTGCCCTCGTAGATGCTGATCGCGCCATAACCGGGATCGGTGAACCAGATCGCCTTGTCGTTGGGGTGCACGACCATGTCGTTGGGGCCGTTGAGCGGCTTGCCGCCAGCCTGCTCGGCCAGCGTCGTCACCGAACCGTCATGCTCGTAGCGGACGAGGCGGGTGCGCTCGGCGCTGATCTGGCGGCCCTCGGTGTCGAACGAGTTGCCGTTGGCCTCGTTCGACGGCTTGTGGAACTGCTCGGAGATGTGCCCGTCGTCGTCGAGATAGCGCAGCTGCCGGTTGGCCGGGATATCGCTCCAGACGAGATATTGGCCCTGCGCATTCCACGCCGGTCCCTCCGCCCACAGGCAGCCGGTATAGAGCCGCTTGATCGCGGTGTTGCCGACCTTGGCCTTGAAGCGCTTGGGGTCGATGGCAATGATGTCGGGGTCGGGATAGCGCTGCGGCTCGGCATTGGCGCCGAACTCGCGGGCGTCAGCGCGCGCGGCGAGCAGGGCGGTTGCGGCCACCGTGGCCGCGCCCTTGAGAAGAGTGCGGCGGCCGAGACCGCCACGCTCGCTTGCAGTCGTATTGTCGGAGTTGGTCAGTATTCTTGTCATGGTTTCCTCCCAAAGTTTTGTTGGGAGGACAGCATCCGCCTGCAATCGGGCGTAAACCGGGGCGATCTCTGATCGAGACAACCAGAGATCGCAGGGCAGGGATGCCGGAAATGCGGCTGGACGGATCCTTACACGGGATCCCAGGGGAAGATATCGGCGGAGCGGTCGAGCTTGTAGAACGAGCCCTTCAGCGCCGGCATGCCGTGTTCCGCGATCGATTGCGGCGTCCAGCCTTCGCTGCGATGCACCGAGCGCAGCGGGCGGTTCTGGCTGAACAGGAACAGCTCGTTCATGCGCGCGCCGAAAATCTGCCCGCTGACGTCCTTGGCGGCATCGGACAGCAGATAGGCGCAGACCGGCGCGATCTTCTCCGGGCCCATCTGCTTGATCTTCTCGACGCGTGCCTTCTCGGCTTCGGTCTCGGTCGGGATGGTGCCGATCATGCGGGTCCAGGCGAACGGCGAGACGCAGTTGGAGCGGACGTTGAAGCGGCCCATGTCGAGCGCGATCGACTTCGACAGGCCGACGATGCCGAGCTTGGCGGCGGCGTAGTTGGCCTGGCCAAAGTTGCCGATCAGGCCCGAGGTGGAGGTGAAGTGCACGAAGGAGCCGCTCTCCTGCTCACGGAAAATCCGCGCCGCGGCGTGGCTGACGTAGAACGAGCCCATCAAATGCACCTTGATGACGGCCTCGAACGCTTCCACGCTCATCTTGTGGAAGATCATGTCGCGCAAAATGCCGGCATTGTTGACGACGCCGTCGAGCCGGCCGAAATGATCGGTCGCGGTCTTCACGATCTTGCTGGCGGGAATCGCTTCCGCCACCGACTCGAAATTGGCAACCGCCGCGCCGCCGCGCTTCTTGATCTCCTCGACGACTTCCTCGGCGGGAGAAGCGCTCGAGCCGGCACCGTCGGCAGCGACACCGGGATCGTTGACGACGACCTTGGCGCCTTCCGCCGCGCAGAGCAGCGCGATCTCCCGTCCGATGCCGCGGCCTGCGCCGGTGACGATGATGACCTTGTCTTGCAGTGATTTTGTCATGTGGGTGCCTCCTGTTATGCCCGTCATTCCGGGATGGTGCGAAGCACCAGACCCGGAATCTCGAGATTCCGGGTTCGCGCTGCGCGCGCCCCGGAATGACGGTGCGTTACCTCTCGTTCGTAAACACGATCGTGCCCGATGCCGCGAACATGCCGCCGACGCCATGGCACACCGAAATCTTCGCGTTCGGCACCTGCGCCGGCGCGATGCCGCGCATCTGGCGCACGCTCTCCTGGAGCGCGTACATGCCGTACATGCCCGAGTGCATGTAGGAGAGACCGCCGCCATTGGTGTTGAGCGGTAGCTTAGCCCCGGGCCGCGTGTTGCCGTCGGCGATGAACTTCCCCGTTTCCTCATGCGGCATGAAGCCGAGATCGCCGAGGCCGAACAGCGGCAGATGCGCGAACGCGTCGTAGATCATGAGATGATCGACGTCCTTGTGCGCGATGCCGGCTTCCTTGAACGCGAGGGGACCCGCGGTCTTGAACGCGCGCGAGGAATTAAACGTCTCCATCTGGCTGACCATCGGCGTTTCCACGCTCTCGCCGGTGCCCATGATGTAGACGGGCTTGCGCGGAAAATCCCTGGCGCGGTCGGCCGAGGTCAGAATCAGCGCGCCGCCGCCGTCAGTGACGAGGCAGCACTGCAGCAGGCGGAACGGATAGGCGATCATGCGCGAATTGAGGACATCAGCGACCGTGATCGGTTCCTTCATCATCGCCCGCGGATTCTTCGCCGCCCATTCGCGCTGCACCACCGCGACCGCGGCAAGCTGCTCGTGGGTGATGCCGTAGGTTTTCATGAAGCGCAACACAGGGATCGGGAACATGCTGGGCGGACCATAGACGCCATAGGGCGCCTCGAACTGGCCGTTGAGGCTGTCCGCCGGCGTCGAGCGCGGCAGCTTGCCGATCATCGATTTGCCGCTCTCGGCATGGGTGATCAGCACGGTCTTGCACAGGCCGGCCTCGATCGCCGCGGCGGCATGACGAACATGCAGCATGAAGGAGCAGCCGCCGACCGAGGTGCCGTCCACCCAGGTAGGCCTAATGCCGAGATAGTGGCAGACCTGCTGCGGCGTTTCGACCGCTGTGGCAAAGCCGTCGATGTCCGAGAGCTTCAGCCCGGCATCGGCGATGGCATTGAGCGCCGCGTCCGCGTGAAGCTGGAGCTGCGAGGCGTTGGGGATGACGCCGAGCTCGGTGGTCTCGGCCGCGCCGACGACGGCGACCTGGTTGCTGCGCATGGCTTACCCCTTCGCCGGACGGAAGACGGGAAGGGTGATCTTGTCGTCGAGCTCCTGGAAGGCGACCTCGAGCTTCATGTCGAGTTCGAGCGCTTCCGGGGTCTGCGGGCAGTCGATGATGTTGCTCATCATCCGCGGTCCCTCGGCAAGCTCCACCACGGCGATCGCATAAGGCGGCGTGAAGCCGGGCGCGGCGGGACGGTGGTTGATCACGTAGCTGTAGAGGAAACCCTTGCCGCTCGCCTTGAAGATGCTGACCTTGCGCGAGGCGCAGGACGGGCAGAACGGGCGCGGCGGGAAGTAGACATGCGCGCAGGCGTCGCAGCGCTGCAGGCGCAGTTCGCCCACTTTCGTGCCGTCCCAGAAATGCTGGGTCTCCGGCGTCGGTTTCGGTCGCGCGCGCTGCGGTTCGGCCATGTCGGCGGGTCCTCCCGGGCGGCAGGCCTTTGTGCCTGCCTGCTTCGACCTTGATGCGACAATCGACCATGGCGCGTCAACGGTCCAGCAATGCGCATGCATGCCATCATGCGCACAATGCTTGTGTCGAACTGAAGCAGCGCTATAGATTGCGCGCGCAAATATTCCGTGAGACAGACATGCCCGATTTTCCGACACTGGCGAAGCTCGCCGACGACCTCGAAAGCGGCCGCACCACCTCCCGCAAGCTGGTCGAGGCCTGTCTCGCCAGGATCGCCGACCCCGCCGGCGAGGGCCAGCGCACCTTCATCCACGTCGACAAGGACGCCGCGCTCGCGGCGGCGGATGCGATGGACGCCTTGCGCAAGGTCAAGGCCGCACCGTCGCGCTATGCCGGCATCCCGATCTCGATCAAGGACCTCTTCGACATCAAGGGCCAGGTGACGCGCGCCGGCTCCCGCGCGCTCGACGATTCCCCGGCGGCCGAGCACGACGCCGCGACGGTCGAGCGGCTGCGCAAGGCCGGCTTCGTCCTGATCGGTCGCACCAACATGACCGAGTTCGCCTATTCCGGCATCGGCATCAATCCGCACTACGGCACGCCGAAAGGCGCCTGGAACCGGGCCGAGGGCCACGTGCCAGGCGGCTCGTCCTCGGGTGCTGCGGTCTCCGTGCTCGACGGCATGGCGCATGGCGCGCTCGGCACCGACACCGGCGGCTCCTGCCGGATTCCGGCGGCCTTCAACGGCATCGTCGGCTACAAGCCGACGCAGCGTCGCGTGCCGCTCGACGGCGCCGTGCCGCTGTCGTTCTCGCTCGACAGCATCGGGCCGCTGGCGCGATCGGTCAGCTGCTGTGCCATACTCGACGCCGTGCTCGCGAACGAGCCGGTCGTCGCGCTGAGGCCGCGCCCGGTGAAGGGCATGCGGCTGGCGGTGCCGACCACGATCGCGCTCGACGACCTCGACAAGGCTGTGGCCGAGACGTTCGAGCGCGCGCTGAAAACGCTGGCCGATCACGGCGCCATCATCGATCGCATCGAGATGGCCGAATTCCACGATATCGGCCCGATGAACGCCAAGGGCGGCTTTGCCGCGTCCGAGAGCTACGCCTGGCACCGCTATCTCATCACGACCAAGGGGGACGTCTATGATCCCCGCGTATCCGTGCGCATCATGCGCGGCGAGGCGCAGAGCGCGGCGGATTACATCGATCTTCTCAACGAGCGCCGCTCGCTGATCGCCCGCGTCAATGCGCACATCGCCCCCTATGACGCCCTGGTGCTGCCGACCACCGCCAACACCCCGCCGAAGATCGCCGACCTTGCCGACGACAAGGCGTTCACCACCCAGAACCTGCGCGCGCTGCGCAACTGCACCCTGATCAACATGATCGACGGCTGCGCCATCTCGCTGCCCGCACATCGCGAGGGCGACGTTCCCGTCGGCCTGATGCTGGCGGGTGCGGGCGGATCGGACCGCCGTATCTTTGAACTTGCTGCCGGCATGGAGGCCGTAATTCGTGTTTGACCTGACTTTCACCGTCGATGCCCAGGACGCCACCACGCCGCTGACGCTGGCGATCGACCAGATGGTCATCGCCGGCTGGACCGGCCGCGATCCCGTCGCGCGCGACAAGCACATCGCCGAGCTGCAAGAGATGGGCATCGCCCCGCCGGCCTCGACCCCGATCTACTACCGCGCCTCGGCGCGGAGGCTGACCATGGAAGACCGCATCGAGTGCTGCGGCGGCGACTCGTCCGGCGAGGTCGAGTTCGTGCTGATCGGCTGGCAGGGCCGCATCTTCGTCGGCTGCGGCTCCGATCACACCGACCGCAAGGTCGAGGCCTACAACGTCACAGTCTCCAAGCAGATGTGCGACAAGCCGATTGCGTCAGTGCTGTGGGAGCTCGAGGAGGTCATCGGCCACTGGGACAGGATGATTTTGCGTTCCTACGCCACGATCAAGGGCGAGCGCGTGCTCTACCAGGAGGGCACGCTCGACGCGATGCTCCCCGTCGCCGATCTGATCGCGCGCGGCTTCGACGGCACCAGGTTCCCCGACGGCTGCGCCATGTTCGGCGGCACGTTTGCGGCCAAAGGTGGCATCCGCCCCGCCGACCGGTTCGACTTCGAGCTGGAAGACCCCGTGCTGAAGCGGACGATCAGGCATGGGTACGACGTGGTGACGTTGCCGGTGAGGGGCTGAAGGCTCTCCACCGTCATTGCGAGGAGCCCTTGCGACGAAGCAATCCAGACTGGTTCCCCGGTGGGATTCTGGATTGCTTCGCTGTGCTCGCAATGACGGGGAGGCAGTCGGAAATCGGGTGGTTACGGTCGTCAGGACTTGCGACACGACCTCCGTCATTCCGGGGCGCGACGACGTCGCGAGCCCGGAATCCATTCATCCGCAGTCTCTGCGGCTTGATGGATTCTGGGCTCGCACCCAAGAGGGCGCGCCCCGGAATGACGGATGTGGATAGGATGAGCCATGGGCGTCGCCAAACGTATTGCCGCAACTGAATCCGGAACTGACGTTGCCTCCCAGGTCGATGCCCTCGACTGGCCCCGGATCACCGGAGAACTCGATACCCAGGGCTGCGCCGTCCTCAAGGGCCTGCTCAGCCCCGACCAATGCCGCGCCATCGCCGCGCTCTATCTCGATGACGCGCACTTCCGCAGCCGCATCGTCATGGGCCGCCACGGCTTTGGCCGCGGCGAGTACAAGTACTTCTCCTATCCGCTGCCTGATCTCATCGCGCAGCTGCGCCCGGCGCTCTATGCGCACCTGCAAGGCGTCGCCAATCGCTGGAACGAAGCGATGGGGATCGACATTCGCTACCCCGCCGCGCACGCGGCGTTCCTGAAGCGTTGCCACGAGGCGGGGCAGGCGCGGCCGACGCCGCTGCTGCTGCAATACGAGGCGGGCGACTACAACTGCCTGCACCAGGACCTCTATGGCGAGCACGTGTTCCCGCTCCAGGTCGCGATCCTGCTCTCCGAGCCCGGACGCGACTTCACCGGCGGCGAGTTCGTGCTGACCGAGCAGCGCCCGCGCATGCAGTCCCGCGCCGAGGTGGTCCCGCTGGCGCAGGGCGATGCGGTCGCCTTCGCTGTGCATCACCGCCCGGTGCAGGGGACACGCGGCACTTATCGGGTTAACCTCCGCCATGGCGTCAGCCGTATCAGGTCCGGCCAACGCCATACGCTGGGTGTGATCTTTCATGATGCCAAATGAGCGCAGGCGTTGACGTCGGATTTGTTTGATAGCATTGCCGAGGCGCAGCCCTCGCGCGAGGAGATCGCCGACGGCGCCGTCTTGCTGCGCGGCTTCGTCAGGCCGATCGAGAGTGAGCTGATTGCCGCCGTGCGCGCCATCGTGGCGCAATCGCCATTCCGGCGGATGACCACGCCCGGCGGCTATCAGATGTCGGTGGCGATGACCAATTGCGGTGAGCGCGGCTGGATCACCGATCACACCGGCTATCGCTACGACCCGATCGATCCGCGAACCGGCGCGCCGTGGCCGGCGATGCCGCCGGTGTTTCGCGATCTGGCGCGCCGTGCTGCGGAGCAGGGCGGTTTCACGGGCTTTGCGCCCGATGCCTGCCTCGTCAATCGCTACGAGCCGGGCACGCGGCTGTCGCTGCATCAGGACAAGGACGAGCTGGATTTCGCCGCCCCGATCGTCTCGGTCTCGCTCGGACTGCCCGCGACCTTCCTGTTCGGCGGCATGGCGCGCAGCGACAAGCCGCGCCGTTTCCGGCTCGTCCATGGCGACGTCGCGGTCTGGGGCGGGGCTAGCCGGCTCGCCTATCACGGCGTGGCGCCGCTCGCCGACGGCGAGCACGCGCTGCTCGGACGGCAGCGCATCAATCTGACCTTCCGCAAGGTGCTCTGAAGCATTTCCTTAGGGCCAGTCTGTCGTCTAAGCTTCGGCGAGGGGGAGGCGGCGACATGACCACTGCGCAGGTCTCGACTGGCGCGAGCGCAAACGCGGCTCGCACGGGACTTTATCTCGCCGTGCTGCAATTGGTGTTCACGCTGGGCTGGACGACCTACGTCGTCTATCTGCCAAGGCTCGCGGCGGATGTCGGCCTCGCGCCGGCGGTCGTGATTTTCATCCTGATGCTGGACCAGGCCATCTTCACCATCGCCGATACCGCGATGGGGATTGCGGCCGACAGGATCGCGCCCGTCGTCGGGCGGCTCGGCCTGTTCGTCGGCGTGCTGGCGGCGATCTCCTGCGCGGCCTTCGTCGCGCTGCCTTTCGTGGCCGGGATCGGCGCGGGTGCGCAGGTAGGGTTGATCGCGCTGATCGTGGTCTGGTCGGTCACGTCGTCGGCCCTGCGCGCGCCGCCGCTGACCTTGCTCGGCAAGTACCGCGCCAGGCCGCAGGTGCCGTTTCTCGCGGCGCTGGCCATGCTGGGCTATGGCCTCGCCGGCGCCGTCTCGCCCTATCTCGGCGTGATGCTGCGCGAGCACGACGCGCGGCTGCCCTTCGTGATCTCCGGCGCGGTGCTGCTGCTGACGGCGCTCGGGCTGTCGCGGATCGAGTACGATTTGGCGCGCGACACCTCGCCGCCGACGCCGGCCGAGGCGGCCAAGCCGCTGGGCCTGGTGCCGATCGCCTTCATCGTCGCGATGGTGGCGCTCGCGCTCGGCTATCAGTTGCACTTCGCCATGAACAGCGCGCCGTTCTATCTGCGGTTCGCCAAGCCGGACGAGCTGCAGTGGCTGATGCCGGTGTTCTGGATCGGCTTCAACATCGCGATGTTTCCGGCGAGCCTCATCGTCAAGCACCGCGGCGGCCTGATCGTGATGGGCGCCGCCGGATTGCTTGGAGCGGTCGCGATCGCGGCAGCGGAGCTTGCCGGCAGCCTCAACACGCTGATCGCCGCGCAGTTTCTCGCCGGCGCGGCCTGGGGCTGCATGCTGATGAGCGCGATCTCGGCCGCGCTGGCGATCGGCTCGACCGGTGCGGAGGGGAAGGTCACCGGCCTCGTGTTCTCGGCGCTGGCGCTCGGCACCTTCGCGCGGATGGCGGCGGTCGCCGGCGGCTTGCAGAAAATGCCCGAGTACGCGCCGCTGCTGCACTGGGCCCCGGTCGCCTGCTGGTCGGTCGCAGGCGCGGGCCTGTTGGTGATCGCGGCGGCGCGACTTCAGGGCGCGCCCGGCCTCAAGGCTTCGGCGGGTGGATGAACGCCCACGGGCTGACTTCGGAGTCCCGCGTCACCTCGACCGAGATCAGATACGGCCCGCCGTGGCTAAGCGCCTTCTCCATCGCCGCCTTGAACTGGTCCGGCGCGGTGACGCGCGCCGCCGCCACGCCAAAGGATTCGGCGAGCTTGACGAAATCCGGGTTGACGAGGTCGGACGCCACCACGCGGCCGTCGAAGCGCTCGCGCTGGTCGCGGCGGACATTGCCGTAGGCGTTGTTGTTGAACACCAGCGTCACCACGCCGATGTTGAACTGCACGGCGGTGGCAAGTTCCTGCACGCCGAACATGAAGCCGCCGTCGCCGGTGATCGCCACCACCGGCTTGTCCGGGTTCGCCACCTTGGCGCCGAGCGCGGTCGGAAAGCCGGAGCCGAGCGTGCCCTGATAGCCTGACGTGATGAAGGTGCGCGGCTCGTAGATCGGGAAGCCGTACCAGGAGGCGAAGCCGACTTGCGACAATTCATCGGTGACGATCGCGTTCGCCGGCAGCACCTCGCGCAGGATGTTGAGATACGCCATCTGCGGCTGGATGCGCTGAATTTCCTGCTGCGCCGCTGCGGTGACCTCGCGGATCGCGCCGCGGCGGCCGGTGGTCTTGCTGTAGCCCGCCTTGCTGACGGCGGCGGCGAGATCGGCGGTCGCCGCCTTGGCATCGGCGACGATGGCGGTGTCCGAGATGAAGCGCCGCATCTCGACCGGATCGATGTCGATGCGGATGCTCTTCAACCCGTCGGGGCGGTAGGGCCAGCGCGACATGGTCGGCAGCTCCAGCCGCGAGCCGATGCCGATCATGAGGTCGGTGTTCGGCCACAGCTTGTAGGCGGCGGCCATGGTGAGGCCGAGCTCGTGCGCATTGGAGACGATGCCGCGGCCGCTGCGGAACGCGACCACGGGCGCGTCGATCATCTCGGCGAGCTCGAGGATCTCCTCGCCTGCGTCGATCGCGCCGCTGCCGACGAAGATCATCGGCGCTTTGCTCGCCTTGATCAGCGCGGCCGCCTGCTTGATCATATCGGGGTCGGGAAGCGGTGCGGGCAGGGGCTCCAGCACCTGCGCCGCAGCCGTGTCCGCGCGCTGGGTGAAGATATCCCAGGGCATTTCAACCGAGGCGGGCCCGCGCCGTCCCGATGCCATCTCCTGGAAGGCGCGCGCCACGGTGGTTGGCGCGTTGCCGGGCGCTTCGATCCGGTCGGCCCATTTCACATAGGTGCGCAGGGTCGCGAGTTGGTCCGGCATTTCGTGCAGATGGCCGCGGCCTTTGCCCAAAAACTGCGTTGGCACCTGGCCGGTGACGCATAGCACCGGCTCGTTGCAGCCGTATGCGGTGAGCAGCGCCGCGCTGGCGTTGAGCACGCCGGGGCCGGGCACCACGCTGAACACGCCGGGCCTGCCGCTGGAGCGCGCATAACCGAACGCCATGTAGCCGCAGGCCTGCTCGTGCCGCGCGCCGATCACCTTGAGCTGCGCCTGGTGGAAGGCGTCGAACAGGCCATAGATTTGCGCGCCGGGCAGGCCGAACACGGTATCGACGCCATGGGCAACAAGGCCACTTACGATCGCTTCGCCGCCGGTGAGGGTGGTCATTCTGCTATTCCATTTCAATCGTTGGTCAGGCTTCGTCGACGACGCCGTTCCGCAGGCGCCCGATGCCCTCGGCTTCGATCTCGATCACATCGCCGGGCTTCAGGTATCGCGGCGGATCGAACCGCGCACCGGCGCCGGTCGGAGTGCCCGTGACGATGACATCGCCGGGAACGAGCGTTGCGAAGGTCGAGATATAGCTGATGAGATAGCGGAACGGAAACATCAGCCGGCTGGTACGGTCGTCCTGCCGCAGCTCGCCGTTGACATGTGTGGTGAGCCTGATGTCGGCGATCTGCGATTCCCGCATGTAAGGCACCAGCCACGGGCCGAGGCTGCCGCTGGAATCGAAATTCTTGCCCTGCGTGACGTTGAACTTGGCGTGGCGCAGCCAGTCGCGCACCGAGCCTTCGTTGCAGAGCGTGAGGGCGGCGATGTGGTCGAGCGCGGTGCTTTCCGGAATGTGCCGGCCGGCCTTGCCGATGACGAGCACGATCTCGCCTTCATAGTCGAGCTGCGCGGAGGCGCGCGGACGGACCAGCGGCGTATCATGGCCCACGAACGAGCGGGGCGAGCGCATGAACATGCTCGGATATTTCGGCGCGTCCTGGCCGTCCTTGTACTCGGCATTGCGGTCGGGATAGTTGACGCCGATGCAGATGATCTTTTCCGGCGCAGGCACCGGCGGCAGCCAGGTGATCTCGCCGAGCGCGTGAACCGGCGTGCGGCCCGCGGCTTCCTCAGCAAGGCTGACGAGCTTTCCGGCGGCGATCACCTCGCGCAGCGTCGGATAATCCTTGGCGTAGCGCGCGGAGAGATCGACGATGCCGCCCTCGAGGACGGCGCCGTACCTGGGTTCACCCTTGACGGAATAGGTGGCGAGGCGAGGGAGCTTCATCGCTTAATCCGCCACCAGCACATCGGCGACGAATTTCGGCTCGCGCACGGTCTGGCCCGTGAAGGGTGAGCCTTGCTCGAACCAGGAGCGCGGGGCAGGTGCGCCCCACAACGTCTGGCGGCGCGGATCGCGCAGCGACCAGCGCAGCGGCTCGTGGTCATGATCCCCGGTGAAATAGTCGCTGGTGTAGAGCTCGAGGCGGTGTCCATCAGGATCGCGGACGTAGAGGAAGAACGCGTTCGAGATGCCGTGGCGTCCGGGGCCGCGCTCGATATTCTTGACGAAGCCCGAGGAGGCCATGACATCGCAGAGATGGATGATGTTCATCGCCGTCGGCGTCCAATAGGCGAAGTGATGCAGCCGCGGGCCCTTGCCGTTGGTGATGGCGAAGTCGTGGACATTGCCCTTGCGATGCATCCAGGCGGCGGCGATGCGCCCGTTCGGCCCGTCTTCTTCCGCGTACTCGGTGAGGCGGAAGCCAAGCCGCGCATAGAAGTCCACGGTGTCCTGCACCTCGGCGGCGAAGACGTTGAAATGGTCGAGCCGCTGCGGGTGGCAGCCCCGGTAGAGGTCGTAGCGGCGCAGCAGATGCGGCCGCTTGTCCATCGCAGCATAGAGCTCGATCTGGAAGCCGAAGGGATCGGTGAATTGCAGCGTGCGGCCCTGGAAGGGCTGGTCGGTGAAGGCGTAGGCGAGGCTGTTCTCGGAGAGGAACGCGGCGGCCTTGTCGAGGTCTTTGTCGTTGCCGACCTTGAAGCCGAGCCGGGCGCAGGCGGGAGCAGCCGCCTTGCGCAGCACCAGCGAGTGATGCTGATGCTCCTCGGCGGCGCGCAAATACACCACCTTGTCGTCGGCGTCCTCGACATGCAGGCCGACGGTGGTCTCGTAGAACGCGCGGCTGAGCTTCAGATCGGTCACGTCGAGCACGACGTGGCTCGAACGGATGATGTTGAAGGGCGGCTCGAAGATATGTTGCGGTACCGGCATTGGCGTTTCCCCTCGGTCCTGTCATTGCGGGGCGGCTCGCAGAGCCGAACCCGGAATCCATCGCGCAGCAGAGTTGGTGGATGAATGGATTCCGGGCTCGCTTCGCGCCCCGGAATGACCGTTTCCCTAAATTCCCAGTTTCTGAATCTTGTGCGTGCCCCGCGCCAGCGAGACGTGCTTGGTTTCCATGTAGAAGTCGAACGAGTAGTCGCCGCCGTCGCGGCCGATGCCCGAGGCCTTCATGCCGCCGAACGGCGTCGGCAGATGGCGGACGTTTTCCGAGTTCAGCCAGATCATGCCGGCCTCCAGCGCGTCGGCGACGCGCAATGCGCGGCCGACGTCGTTGGTCCAGACATAGCCGGTCAGGCCATAGCGGATGTCGTTGGCGATCTCGATCGCGTCTTTCTCGTCCTTGAAGGGCAGCACGGTGAGGAAGGGGCCGAACACCTCTTCCTGCGCGACGCGCATCTTGCCATGCGCGCCAGTGACCAGCGTCGGCTCGACATAATGTCCGCCGCCGGGTCCGTCATAGGCCTTGCCGCCGACCGCAATGGTCGCGCCGTCCTGGCGCGCGACGTCGAAATAAGAACAGACCTTTGCGAGGTGCCGCTCGTGGATCAGCGGTCCGATCTCGGTTGAGGGGTCGAGGGGATGGCCGACCTTCAGCGCCTTCACGCGCGCGGTCAGCTTCTCCACGAATTTCTCCGCAATGCTGGCCTGGATCAGCAGCCGGCTCGACGAGGTGCAGCGCTCGCCATTGAGCGAGTAGATCATGAACACGACGGCGTCGAGCGCGCGGTCGAGATCGGCATCGTCGAACACGATCACCGGGTTCTTGCCGCCGAGCTCGAAATGCACGCGCTTCAAGGTCGGTGCACCCTGAACCATGATTGCCGAGCCCGTCGCGCTCTCGCCGACGAAGCCGATCGCCTTGATGGCGGGATGCTCGGTCAGCGCCTTGCCGGCCTCTTCACCGAAGCCGTGCACGGTGTTGAGCACGCCGTCGGGGACGCCGGCTTCCTTGACAAGTCTTGCGAGAATGGCGGCCGTCACCGGCGACCACTCCGCCGGCTTGTGCACGACGGTGCAGCCGGCGGCCAGGGCAGGCGCAATCTTCCAGGTCGAGAGCATGAACGGCGTGTTCCACGGCGTGATCACGCCGACCGGGCCGATCGGCACGCGGGTCGAGACGTTCCAGTGCTCATCGCTCGGCGTGTTCTGGCCGTCGCGGGCTTCCGCGCATTTGTCGGCGAAGAAGCGAAAATTCTCAGCGGCGCGGATCGCGGCCTTGGCCATGAAGCGATAGGCCTGCCCAGTGTCGATGCATTCCAGCACGGCGATGTCGTCGGCATTGTCCTCGATGGCATCAGCCACGCGATGCAGCAGCTTCTTCCGCATCGCGGGCCCCATCTCGCGCCACGACTTGAAGGCGAGCGCTGCGGCGGTTGCCGCGCGATCGATATCCTCGGCATTGCCGCGCGCAACGCTCGCGAGCACAGCGCCATCGACCGGCGACTTGGTCTCGAAGGTCTCGCCTGAAATCGAGGGGACGATCTTGCCGTCGATCATGTGGCCGATGCCGTCGGCGCGCAGCGTCTTCAAGAGCGGCGCGACGCGGTCGCGGTTGGCCTGGAACACATCGGCTTTCGGCGTGGGCTTATCCATGGGTGGCCTCCACTTTCAGGGCGTCGTGGATGTTGTTGCGCTTCCAGCTGGTGTCCTTGTCGTTGATCTGCATGTCGAACGAGAGGGCGAACTTGCTGGCGTCGAAGACGGGATCGAGATGCCGCGAGAGGGCCTGGAAGACGTGCTCGCCGGCTGTCTTGCGGGTGGGGAGGTCGCGGCCCTCACCGATGCGCAGCACCATGTCGAGAAAGCCGTAGTCCTGCCTGCTATCCGCGATCGCATAATGCTCACACCTGACAGCGCGGACGCGGATGCCCCCGAGCGGGAAGATGCCGGTCTCCACCGCCGCCTTGCGCACCACTTCGCAGACCGCGCCGATGTCGAGGCGGCCATCGAGATTGGCCGAATACTCGATCGTGAAATGCGGCATGGCGGTTTCACTCCCTGTCTTTTTTGTTCGCCTAGGCGAAGTAGCAGCTCACCGAGCCGTAGGCGCCATAATCGGCCTGAATTGTGTCGCCCTTGCGGGTCTCGATCGGACGGATAAAGGAGCCGGCGAGCACGACCTGGCCGGGCTCCAGCGCAAGGCCGAGCGGCGCGATCTTGTTGGCAAGCCAAGCCACGGCGGTGGCGGGATGATTGAGCACGCCGGCGGCAAGGCCGGTCTCTTCCAACTGGCCGTTCTTGAAACACAGCGCGCCGATCCAGCGCAGATCGGCCTCCAGCGGGCGGATCGGCCGGCCGCCGAGCACGATGCCGGCATTCGCCGCATTGTCGGCGATGGTGTCGAAGATTTTTCGCGTGGCCTTGGTCTTGGGGTCGACGCGTTCGATCCGCGTGTCCAGAATCTCCAGTGCCGGCACCACGAAGTCGGTGGCGTTGAGCACGTCGAACATCGTGCAGTCGGGGCCGGCGAGGCGCTTGCTCATGACGAAGGCGAGCTCGGCCTCGACGCGCGTCGCGATGAAGCGCTCGGTCGGGACCAGGCCGCCGTCGGCGAAGAACATGTCGTCGAGCAGCACGCCGGAATCCGGCTCGTCGATGTTGAGCGCACTCTGCATCGCCTTCGAGGTCAGGCCGATCTTGTGGCCCTTGACGAGGCGCCCCTCGGCGATCTTGACGTCGACCCAGGCCTTCTGAATCGCGTAGGCGTCAGCGATGGTGATGCCAGGGAAATCCTGCGAGAGCTGCCGGATCTGCGTGCGGGTCTTCTCCGCCTGGTGCAGACGTCTCGCGCAAGCTTGGATATCGTCGTTGGAAAGCGCCATCTGTGATCTGACAAATCGTGGTGCGGGGAGATACTTAACATGTTAAGTGAATGCGTCAAACAGAATCTGACCTTGCTGCACTGCAAACATTTTGCGGCTTGAAAGGGCGTCATGACGAAGAGACCGGCTGATCCCGCCAAAGCTAGCGCGCCTGCCGCACGGCAGGTTCCGATGCGCGATTTCTCGCGCTCGCTGCCGATGTCGCTCTTGCGCGCGCGAGAGGCGGTGATGCGGCAGTTTCGTCCCTCGCTGCGTGAGCACGGTTTGACCGAGCAGCAATGGCGCATCCTGCGTGCGCTGGCGGCCATCGACGCCGCAGAGGTCACGGAACTCGCGCGCACGGCGTTTCTGCTCGGGCCGAGCCTGTCACGCATCCTGCGCGATCTCGAGGCGCGCAACCTGATCGAGCGCAAGACCGCGAAGGCGGACCAGCGCCGCAGCATGGTCTCGATCTCGAAGGAGGGCGTGAAGCTGATGGCCTCCGTCGCGCCGACGTCGGAGGCGATCTACGCCGAGATCACCAGCCGCTTCGGCGCCCGCAAGCTCGCCGAATTGCAGGAGATGCTCGGCGAACTCGAACAGAGTCTTGCGGGGCTCGGCGCCGGCAACGAGGCAAGTGCCGAGGAGTGAGGGCCGGGGGCGCGCTGACCGGAACCGGGGCCACCTCCTGCGGCCGGCGCTTTGCCGACCGCATGCTGGCCTTCCCTGTCGATCCCCAAGGTGGTCGATACCTCCCATGTGTTCGATGCAGAGGTCTTGCGCCATGTCGACTTCAAGCCGGTAGCAGGGCTCGATCAGGTGCTGATTCCCGGCGATCCCGGGCGGAAAACCCGCATCCAGCGCACCCAAAACGGCATCCCCTTGCCGGATGACACCCGGGCGGCGATAGTGAATACCGCCCGCGAGGTCGGCGTCAGCGAAGGCAGCATCCAGAGGGCGACTGCATAGGTCTTGCGTCATTGCGAGCGTAGCGCGGCGCTCCGGTTCGCGCTAACAGCGGGGCCGTGCTGTCGCGGCGCTCGTCATGGTGACGACGGCCCAAACAACAAAGAAGGAAGGCAACGTGGCGAACAAGGTCAAGGAAATCTGGAAGTCGGGCAAGGCCGTGGTCAACGCATGGCTCGCGATTCCCTCCGGCTTCTCGGCCGAGATGATCGCGCAATGCGGCTTCGACAGCGTCACGGTCGACATGCAGCACGGCGTGCAGGACTATCTGTCGATGGTGCAGTGCTTCCAGGCCATGGACAAGCATCCGGTGACCCCGATGGTCCGCGTGCCCTGGAACGAGCCCGGCATCATCGGCAAGGTGCTCGACGGCGGCGCCTATGGCGTGATCTGCCCGATGGTCAACACGCCGCAGGAGGCCAGGAACCTCGTTTCCTATTCGAAATATCCGCCGCAGGGCGTCCGCTCCAACGGCCCGATCCGCGCCGGCATGTACGGCACCGCGGGCTCCTACCAGAAGACGGCGAACGCCGACACCATTCTGCTGCCGATGATGGAGACCAAAACCGCGGTCGAGAACATGGAGGCGATCCTCGACGTCGAGGGCATCGACGGCGTCTATATCGGCCCGTCCGATCTCGGCTTCTCCTACGGTCTCGAGCCGAAGCTTGACCGCAGCGAGCCGGAGATCCTCGCGATCTACGAGAAGATCATCAAGGAGTGCGGCAAGCGCGGCCTCAACCCCGGCATCCATTGCAGCGGCGCCGAAGGCGCGGCGCGCGCCATCAACATGGGCTTCAAGCTGGTGACGCTGTCGAACGAGGTCGGCCTGATGACCACCTATGCCAAGATGCAGGTGAATGCGACCCGCAAGGATTCCGGCGGTAAGGCCTGATCTCTCGTGTCCCGGACGCGATGCGGCGCCTAGCGCCGCTTCGCAGAGCCGGGACCCAGAAGCAAGTGAAGTACATGACGTAACAACTGGGCCCCGGATCTGCAGCGCACCGCTTCGCGCTGCGCAGCGTCCGGGGCACGATACTTTGAAGACCTAAGGAGACCTCTCATGACCATCAGCCCCGCCATCCGCCTGCATCCCGATGATGGTGTGCTGATCGCGCGCGCGAGCCTGCCGCCGGGAACAGCGGTGGCCGACGGCGTGACGACGGTCGAGCGCATTCCCTCCGGCCACAAGGTCGCGATCAAGCCGATCGCCGTGGGCGAGCCGATCAGGCGCTACGGCCAGATCATCGGCTTTGCCACGGTGCCGATCGCGCCCGGCCAGCACGTGCACACCCAGAATTGCGGCATGGGCGATTTCGCCAAGGACTATGCCTATTGCGCCGACGTCAAGCCGACGCCGAACTTCGACCTGCCGGCGACCTTCGAAGGCATCCGCCGCCCGGACGGCCGCGTCGCCACGCGCAACTATATCGGCATCCTCACTTCGGTGAATTGCAGCGCGCATGTCGCGAGCCTCGTCGCCGACGTCTTCAAGAAGAACCCCTTCAGCGGCGACAACCCGCTGGCCGATTTCCCCAACGTCGACGGCGTGGTCGCGCTGACGCACAAGACCGGCTGCGGCATGACGCAGAACGAGCCGCTGGCGCTGCTCCGCCGCACGCTCGGCGGCTACGCGCGCCACGTCAATTTCTCCCACGTCATCGTGCTCGGCCTCGGCTGCGAGGTGAACCAGATCGGCGGCCTCATGGAGGAGCAGAAGCTCGCCGGCCGCCTGCGCGCGATGGACATCCAGGAGGTCGGCGGCACCCGCAAGACGGTGGAGGCGGGCATCGCCTTTGTGCGCGAGGCGCTCGCCGACGCCAACAAGGTGAAGCGCGAAACGGTGCCGGCAAGCGAGCTCACCGTCGCCCTGCAATGCGGCGGCTCCGACGGCTATTCCGGAGTATCGGCCAACCCGGCGCTCGGCGCCGCCAGCGATCTCATCGTGGGCCACGGCGGCACCGTGATCCTGTCGGAGACGCCGGAGACCTACGGCGCCGAGCACCTGCTCACCCGCCGCGCCGTCAGCCGCGAGGTCGGCGAGAAGCTGGTCGATCTCATGCGCTGGTGGGACGCCTACACCGAGCGCGAAGGCGCCGAGATGAACGCCAATCCGAGCCCCGGCAACAAGGCCGGCGGCCTCACCACCATTCTGGAAAAGTCGCTCGGCGCGATGGCCAAGGCCGGCACCACCAACCTCGTCGAGGTGCTGCGCTACGCCGAGCCCATCACCAAGAAGGGTTTCGTGTTCATGGACACGCCCGGCTACGATCCCGTCGCGGCGACCGGGCAGGTCGCCGGCGGCGCCAATCTGGTCTGCTTCACCACCGGCCGCGGCAGCGTGTTCGGCTGCAAGCCGGCGCCGTCGATCAAGCTCGCCACCAACACGCCCATGTACAAGCGCATGGAAGAGGACATGGACGTCAATTGCGGCACCATCCTCGAGGGCGAGGAGAGCGTCGAGCAATGCGGCCAGCGCATCTTCGAGCTCATCCTCAAGACGGCCTCGGGACAGCCGACCAAGAGCGAGAGCTTCGATTTCGGCGGCGCCGAGTTCGCGCCCTGGGTGCTGGGCGCGACGATGTAGCGGTGCTGATGCACCTCGCTGCAGGACGCGGACACCTAAGTAGTCATACGTAGGTGTCATATGACCGCAGGAGCTCCTGCGGTCACTCGGGATTAACATTTCGCACCGTAATCGTGAGGTGATGCGGGCGACTCCTTCGAGGGCGCTGCCCTTCGTGAGGATTCGTCAACGATGACGCGTGCGATACGGCCGACTGGCGTGGAAAATCTCCTCGGTGAGGAGGAGCTGATCGTATCGAAGACCGACCTCAAGGGCCGCATCACCTACGCCAACGACATTTTCATCCGCATGGCGAAATACAGCTATGCCGAGCTGATGGGCGCCCCCCATAGCCTGATCCGCCACCCCGACATGCCGCGCTGCGTCTTCAAGCTGCTCTGGGACACGCTTCAGTCCAAGCAGGAGATCTTCGCCTACGTCGTCAATCTGGCGAAGGACGGCAGTCATTACTGGGTGTTCGCCCACGTCACGCCGACGTTCGACGAACGCGGCAATATCGTCGGCTATCACTCCAACCGTCGCAAACCGGATCCGGCGCAGGTCGAGCGCATCAAGCCGATCTACAAGACGCTGTGCGCGGAAGAAGCGCGGCATGCCAATGCCAAGGACGGCATGCATGCGAGCTTCGATGCGATGGTCGGCCTGCTCAAGCAACAAGGTGTCGGTTACGATGAATTTGTGCTCTCTCTCTAAGGCGCAGGGAGCGACCGCGCTCGCGTGTATCCTCGCCGTCGTTGCCTTCGGACTCTCGCTTCTCGGTGTGACTGGAATCATCAGTGCGGCGCTGTCAGGCGCGACGGTCGCGCTGCTCGGCTATGCCGTCTGGTGCCAGCGTCGCACGGCGGTGGCCGTCGATGAGGTCGCGGATGTGTGCCGCAAGGCGGCGCGCGGCGATCTCGAGGCGCGCATCCTGAGCGACCGTCAGGCCGGGCGGATCGGCGCTATCCAGAAGTCGGTCAACGACATGCTCGACATCACTGACGCCTATCTGCGTGAAGCCTCGGCGTCGATGGAGTATGCCAGCCGCGGCAAGTATTTCCGCAAGATCCTGGCGCGCGGATTGCCCGGCTCGTTCCGCCGTTCGGCCGCCGTCATCAATTCCGGCACCGACAGTCTCGGCCGCAGGGTCGTCGAGATCGCGGACCTCGCACAGCAGTTCGGCACGCATCTCGACCAGGTGGCCGGCACCCTCATGGGTGCCGCGACCGATCTCGAATCCGACGCCGGCCAGATGGCGGCGGCGGCCGAGAAGACCAGCCGGCAGACCTCCGGCGTGCTCAGCGCGTCCGATCATGCCTCGCGCAACGTCGCCACCGTCGCCAGCGCAGCCGAACAGCTTGCGTCCTCGATTGCCGAGATCGGCCGTCAGGTGACCGGCTCGACCGCGAGCACCGGACGCGCCGTGAACGAAGCCAATCGCGCCGGCAGCGAGATCCGCACGCTTGCGGATGCGGCGATGCGGATCGGCGACGTCGTCAAGCTGATCAGCGAGATCGCCGAGCAGACCAACCTCCTGGCGCTCAACGCCACGATCGAGGCGGCGCGTGCGGGCGAGGCCGGTCGCGGCTTCGCAGTGGTGGCCTCCGAGGTCAAGAGCCTCGCCAACCAGACCGCGAAGGCGACCGAGGAGATCAGCGCCAAGGTCGGCGAGATGCAGCAATCGACGACCAATTCGGTCGCAGCGGTCGAGGCGATCGCGCAGACCATCGCCGAGATCGACGGGATCACCGCTTCGATCGCGACCGCGATCGAGCAGCAAGGTCTTGCCACCCGCGAGATCGCCCACAACGTCCAGGAGGCGTCGGCCGGCACCTCCCAGGTCTCCTCCAACGTGACCGGCATCAGCGAGGCCGCCGCCGACACGGGGCGGGTTGCAAGCCGCGTCAACAGCGCCTCCGAACGCGTCCATGGCGAGGTCGAGACGCTCAAGCGCGAGGTCACGCAGTTCCTGCAGCGGCTGACCTCGGCGGCGTAGCGTCACCCTACAAGAGGTCGTCATGCCCGGGCTTGTCCCGGGCATCCACGTTCGTAGGGTGGGCAAAGGCGATCTTGCGCCGTGCCCACCATCGATCCACACGACGAAAGCGGTGGGCACGCTTCGCTTCGCCCACCCTACGATACTGCCCGTGTAGCTCGGATTACGCTTCGCTCCGTCCAGGCCTACGGGGCAACGACGGATACTTCCTAGGCACGGTCTGCCCGTTGTTAGTGCTTGATCGCACTGGCGTCAGGTGTTCTGCTCAAAAAAGCTGCTGGAGCACCGTACCCCGTGTCGATCTACGTCGCGTTACACCACGTCACGCACTACAAATACGACCGCCCGATCGATCTTGGTCCGCAGACCATCCGTCTGCGGCCGGCGCCGCACACGCGCACGCCGATCCTGAGCTATTCGCTCAAGGTCACGCCGGCCAACCATTTCGTGAACTGGCAGCAGGATCCGCAGGGCAACTGGCTGGCGCGCTACGTTTTTCCGGAGAAGACGACCGAGCTGAAATTCGAGGTCGATTTCACGGCGCAGATGACCGTGGTCAACCCGTTCGACTTCTTCGTCGAGCCCTATGCCGACAGCTTCCCGTTCGAATATCCCAAGGACCTGAAGACGGAGCTGGCGCCCTATCTCGAGACCGTCAAGCCGGATCGCCTGTTCGCAAAATTTCTCGACACGATCCCGCATGAAGCCCCGAACACCGTCAACTTCCTGGTCGATCTCAATCGCGAGCTTCAGAAACACGTCCGCTACATCATCCGCATGGAGCCCGGCGTGCAGACGCCGGAGGAGACGCTCTCCTCTGGCGCCGGCTCGTGCCGCGACTCCGCCTGGCTCCTGATCCAGACTCTGCGTCATCTCGGGCTCGCCGCCCGCTTCGTCTCCGGCTACCTGATCCAGATCCGTCCCGACATCGATCCGATCGAGGGACCGCCCGAGGTCGAGAACGACTTTACCGACCTGCACGCCTGGGCCGAGGTCTACCTGCCGGGCGCGGGCTGGATCGGGTTCGACGCCACCTCCGGCATGCTGGCGGGCGAGGGGCATATCCCGGTGGCCGCCACGCCGCATTATCGCTCGGCCGCGCCGATCTCCGGCGGTGCCGGCTTTGCCGAGGTCGAGTTCGCCTTCGACATGAGCGTGAAGCGCATCCGCGAGGCGCCGCGCATCACCAAGCCGTTCTCCGACGAATCCTGGGCTCGGCTCAACGATCTCGGGGAGCAGGTCGACGGCGATCTCGCGAGCGCGGACGTGCGGCTCACGATGGGCGGTGAGCCCACCTTCGTCTCGGTCGACGATCTCGAGGCGGGGGAGTGGAACACGGAAGCCGTCGGCCCGACCAAGCGCGCGCTCGGCGACGATCTGATCCGCCGCCTGCGCACGCGCTTCGCGCCGGGCGGGCTTCTGCATTACGGCCAGGGCAAATGGTACCCGGGCGAGAGCCTGCCGCGCTGGGCCTTCGGCCTCTACTGGCGCAAGGACGGCGTGCCGATCTGGAAGAATGTCGACCTGATCGCCAAGATCGAGAACCCGCGGCCCGCGGGGACGAAGGACGCCGAGGCCTTTATCGGGGGCGCGGCGCTGCGGCTTGGGCTCGATCCCGGCTACATCATGCCGGCCTATGAAGACACCGCGCTCTGGCTTCAGAAGGAAGCCGAGCTTCCCGTCAACGTCGATCCGACCGACTCCAAATTGTCCGATCCGGAGGCACGTGCGCGGATCGCGCGGGTGTTCGAGCAGGGCCTCGACACCCCGCGCGGATTCGTGCTGCCGGTGCAGCGCTGGAACGCGCCGCCGCGCTGGCGCAGCGAGCGCTGGACGCTGCGGCGCAATCATCTGTTCCTGACGCCGGGCGATTCCCCGCTCGGCCTGCGCCTGCCGATCGGCTCGCTCGGCTACGTCCCGCCGAACCAATATCCCTACATCGTGGAGCGCGACCCGATGGAGGCGCGCGGCAAGCTGCCGGTGTTCACCCTCGCGGCGCGCCCGGAAGCGCCGCCGCGGGTCGCGCCCGAGCATCTCAACACGTCGATCCCGGTGCGCACCGCGATGTCGGTCGAGGTCCGCGACGGCGTGCTCTGCGCCTTCATGCCGCCGGTCGAGCGGATCGAGGATTATCTCGAACTCGTCGCGGCGCTCGAAGCGACCGCCGAGGAGATGCAGCTCCAGGTCCATGTCGAGGGTTATCCGCCGCCGTTCGACCCGCGCATCGAGGTCATCAAGGTGACGCCCGATCCCGGCGTCATCGAGATCAACATCCAGCCGGCCAAGAGCTGGCGCGACGCGGTCGACATCACCTCCGGCCTCTATGAGGACGCGGCGAAGGTTCGCCTCGGCGCTAACCGCTTCCTGGTGGACGGCCGCCACACCGGCACCGGCGGCGGCAATCACGTCGTGGTCGGCGGCTCCTCACCTCAGGACTCGCCGTTCCTGCGCCGGCCCGATCTGCTCAAGAGTCTGGTCTTGTACTGGCAGCGGCATCCGTCGCTGTCCTACTTCTTCTCCGGCCTCTTCATCGGCCCGACCAGCCAGGCGCCGCGCATCGACGAGGCCCGGCACGACAGCATCTACGAGCTTGAGATCGCGCTCTCGCACGTGCCGCCGCCGGGCTACCAGACGCCGCTGTGGCTGGTGGACCGGCTGTTCCGGCATCTGCTCGTCGACATCACCGGCAACACCCACCGCGCCGAGATCTGCATCGACAAGCTCTATTCGCCCGATGGTCCGACGGGGCGGCTCGGCCTCGTCGAATTCCGCGCGCTCGAAATGCCGCCCGATCCGCGCATGTCGCTGGCGCAGCAGCTCCTGATCCGCGCGCTGATCGCAAAGTTCTGGCGCGAGCCGCAGCAGGGCAAGTTCGTGCGCTGGGGCACGGCGCTGCATGACCGTTTCATGCTGCCGCATTTCATCTGGGAAGACTTCCTGGACGTGCTCTCCGAGCTGAAGCAGTTCGGCTATCCGTTCGAGCCGGAATGGTATCTGGCCCAGCTCGAATTCCGCTTCCCCGCCTTCGGCCGCGTCCATCATGGCGGCGTGACGCTGGAATTGCGCCAGGCGCTGGAGCCTTGGCATGTGCTCGGCGAGGAGGGGTCGGCCGGCGGCACCGTGCGCTATGTCGACTCGTCGGTCGAGCGCCTCCAGGTCAAGGCGGAGGGTTTCGTCGAGGGCCGCCACATCGTGACCTGCAACGGCCGCCGCCTGCCGATGACCTCGACCGGTCGCTCCTCGGAGGCCGTGGCCGGCGTCCGCTTCAAGGCCTGGCAGCCGGCCTCCGGCCTGCACCCGACCATTCCGGTTCACGCGCCCCTGACCTTCGACCTGATCGACACCTGGAACGGCCGCTCGCTCGGCGGCTGCGTCTATCACGTCGCCCATCCGGGCGGGCGCAGCTACGACACGAAGCCGGTCAACACCTATGAGGCCGAGGCGCGGCGGCTGGCGCGCTTCCAGGACCATGGCCATACGCCGGGGCCGATGCAGCCGCCGCCCGAGGAACGCACAAATGAGTTTCCGCTGACCCTCGACTTGCGAACCCCGCTCCTGCAATGAGTATGAGGGTGGGGCAGGGAGAGGCGCATGGGCGAGGGCGCAGCCGAAGAGGACGACAAGGCGGGTAAGGCGCAAAGCCAGCGCCGGCTCGCGCAATGGGTCCGCGACTATAGCCGCCTGCCCGGCATTCCCGACGAGTTCCTGGGGCCCGACGGCGCCCCGCGCGCGGTCTGGAGCCGCTTCTTCGATGCCTTCGGCGCGCTTGCGCCCGACGAGATCGAGCGGCGGTTCGGCATGGCCGACCGCCACCTCCGCGAAGCCGGCGTCACCTACCGCGCCCCCGGCGACAGTGCCGACCGGCCGTGGTCGCTCAGCCATCTGCCGCTGCTTATCGACGAGGCCGACTGGAAGCAGCTTTGCGACGGCATCACCCAGCGCGCCGAGCTGCTCGAGCTCGTGCTGCGCGACATCTATGGCGAGGGCCGGCTGGTCGCGGAAGGCGCGCTGCCGGCGGCCGCGATCGCCGGCAGTCCCGAATATCTCCGTCCCGTCTGCGGCGTGCCGCCGCCGGGCGGGCGCTATCTCTCGCTCTACGCCGCCGATGTCGGCCGCGGACCCGACGGTCGCTGGTGGGTGCTCGGCGATCGCACGCAGGCGCCCTCAGGCGCGGGCTATGCGCTGGAGAACCGCCTGGTGCTCTCGCGCGCCTTCTCTGATCTCTACAAGTCGATGAACGTGCCGCGCGTCGCGCCGTTCTTCGAGGCGTTCCGCGACAGCCTGCGCGCACGCGCCGATCGCGACGAGCCCAGGATCGGCGTGCTCACGCCCGGCAGTTTCAGCGAAACCTATTTCGAGCACGCGACGCTGGCGCGCTATCTCGGCTTCCTCCTGGTCGAGGGCGACGATCTTGCCGTCAGCGACAACCGCGTCCACATTCGCACCGTAGCGGGCCTGAAGCGGCTCGACGTGCTGCTTCGCCGCGTCGATTCCAACTCGCTCGATCCGCTCGAGCTCGATGCGTCTTCGCGGCTGGGTGTGCCCGGCCTGATCGACGTGCTGCGCAAGGACGGCGTCGTCGTCGCCAACATGCCGGGCTCGGGCGTGCTGGAGGCGCGGGCGCTGCTCGGCTTCCTGCCGGCGCTCAGCCGCCGCTTGCTCGGCGAAGAGCTGAAGATGCCGCACATCGCGACCTGGTGGTGCGGCCAGCGCATCGCGCGCGACGAGGTGCTGTCGCGGCTCGACGAGGTCGCGATCGAGGGCGCCTACCGGCGCGGCGTTCCCGGTTTCGACAGCAACGGCCCGGTGCTCGCGAGCGAGCTCGACGCCGGCGGGCGCCAGCGCCTGATCGATGCCATCGGCGCGCGCGGCATGGACTATGTCGGCCAGGAGGTGGTGCGGCTCTCGACCATGCCGGTGTGGGAGCAGGGCCAGATCACGCCGCGCCCCTTCGTGCTGCGCGTGTTCGCAGCCGCCACACCTGACGGCTGGGCCATCATGCCCGGCGGCTTCTGCCGCATCGCCGAGCAGGCCGATGCGCGCGCGGTGTCGATGGGTGACGGCGCCCGCGCCGCCGACGTCTGGGTCGTCTCGGGCAAGCAGGTCTCGACCGCGACGCTGCTGCCCGCGACCGACAAGGTGCGGATCCGCCGCATCGCCGGCGTGCTGCCGAGCCGCGCCGCCGACAATCTGTTCTGGCTCGGCCGCTATCTCGAGCGCGCCGAGGCGACCCTGCGGCTGGTGCGCGCGCTGGGCTCGCCGAGCGGGCCCAACAAGGGCACCGCTGCCTCGCTGCAATCGGCCGAACGCATCCAGCGCCTGCTGGTGGCCTGGGGTGCGATCTCGCAGACCTCGCGCGCGGCCCCCGGGCGGATCGCCGCCGAGGCGTTGCAGAGCGCGGAGCGTTTCGGCTCGGCCTTGTCGCTGGTGCGCGCGGCGCTGCGCACCGCGACCTCCTTGCGCGAGCGGCTGTCGCCCGATGCCTGGCAGGTCATCACCGAGATGGCCGAGCGCCTCGCCTACGAGGTCGAGGACGACGACAGCGTGCTGAGCGCGGCCGAGCTGACCTTGCAGGAACTGGCGAGCTTTGCCGGCCTTGCGCAGGAGAACATGAACCGCGCCGCCGGCTGGCGCTTCCTCGACATCGGCCGCCGCACCGAGCGCGCCATCAACACGGCGCGATTCGCGCGCCAGTTCGCCTATGACGAGGCCGGCGACGAGGATCTCGACATCCTGCTGACGCTGGTGGATTCCCAGATCACCTACCGCTCGCGCTATCTGCTGGCGCCGATCCTGGCGCCGGTGCGCGACCTCGCGGTGCTCGACGGCTTCAACCCGCGTTCGGTCGCGTTCCAGGTGGCGACGCTGAACGAGCACATCGCGGCGCTGCCGAGCCTGAAGGAGCACGGCCTGATCGAGCAGCCGCAACGGCTCGCGGTGGCGGTGCAGGCGATGCTGGCGACGGCCGAGGCCGAGAAGCTCGAGGTCAAGACGCTGTTCTCGCTGGAGCAGGATCTGCTCAGCCTCGCCGAGGCGATCGGGCTGCACTACTTCCCGCATGGCCCCAATGCCAGCCGGCCGGAAAAGCTGACGGGGCTGGCGTGATCTACGACATCCGTCACGTCACCACCTACGAATACGAGAGTCCGGTCAGCTTCGCCCGCTGCACGCTGCGGCTGGAGCCGAAGAGCGGCAGCGGTCAGGAGCTGATCTCGCACCAGGTCGAGATCCGTCCGCGCCCGTCCGAGCGCAATATCCGCCGCGACTTCTTCGGCACGCTGACCGAGAGCGTGGTCATCGAAGCCGCGCATCGCAATTTGCGCATCGACTCGCGCTCGCGCGTCGCCGTCTCGCGCCGGCCGCCGGCGCGCGATGCTGTCAGCCCGTCCTGGGAGAGCATCCGCGACATCGCATTCGAGGCAACCAGCCTCGGGCCGTCATCCCCGGTCGGCTACGTCTTTGCGAGTCCGCTGGTGCCGGTGCTGCGTCCGGTCAGCGCCTATGCGGCGGAGAGCTTTCCACCCGGCGAGGGCATCCTCAAAGGGGCGGTCGATCTCATGCACCGCATCCGTAACCAGTTTCGCTACGATCCCAAGGCGACGGTGATCTCGACGCCGCTCAACGAGGTCTTCGACAAGCGGCACGGCGTCTGCCAGGACTTTGCCCATGTGATGATCGCAGGGCTGCGCGGGCTCGGCCTGCCGGCGGCCTATGTCAGCGGCTATTTGCGCACCATCCCGCCGCCGGGCCAGCCGCGGCTGCAAGGCGCCGACGCCACCCACGCCTGGGTGTCGCTGTGGTGCGGGACGGAGCTGGGCTGGGTCGATTTCGATCCGACCAACGATCTTCTGGTCGCTGGCGACCATATCGTGCTCGCGGTCGCGCGCGACTTCTCCGACGTCTCCCCGGTCGATGGCATTATCGTCGGTTCGCCGAAGCAGAAGCTCGGCGTCGCCGTCGACGTGCTGCTGGTGGAATGACCGCGGGTCTCCGCCGTCCAGGACGATGCAGGCGCATGCGCCAGGCGGCGGCCCGTTCCCGTGGTCTCTTGTCAACATCCGATAAAGCGAATTTGATTTGTGTTGGGCGGCCGCAGTCCTGCCGGGCTCGCCCCGGGTGTATCGCGCCGTGACCGCAAACGCGATGTCGCAGCGCGCAACGCAACATATTTCCGTATTTTTGTTCCGGGATTTGGTCACCCGGCAAAAGATGGGCTATGCTGGCCTTTGCGTCGAGGACATGAATGAGACGTGGGGAGTTGGCGTGGAACACCACCGACAAGCGGGGCTGCATCCATGATCACGTTACCGAGGCTGGCGGCCGAATCCCTGGAGAAGTTGCTCGGTACGTTCATGCGTCGCCGGTACGATGAGACTTCTGCAAGTATCGTCGAGAGCGCGACCCGCACCGCGATGGAATGCATCGGCAATAGCGATGCGCTCTATCACAATATCGAGCATACGATGCTGGTGACGCTGGCCGGCCATTCCATCCTCAGTGGCCGAAGTCTTCATACGCATCTGTCGGCCGCGGATTACGTCCATATCCTGATCGCCTGCCTTGCCCACGACATCGGCTATGTGCGCGGCCTGTTCGAGGAGGATGACGTCGACGGCTTCGTGATCGATGCCGCCGACACCAAGATTTGTTTGCCGCGCGGCGCATCGGATGCCAGCTTGATGATGTATCACGTCGATCGGTCGAAGCTTTACGTGACGCGGCGGCTGCGACATATTCCCGGACTCGATCCGGAACGCATTGCCCGCGCCATCGAGGGCACGCGGTTTCCGGCCCGCGAAGGCCAGGACTATGACGACGAGGCCTCGATCCTGCGCGCCGCCGACTTCATCGGCCAGCTCGGCGATCCCAACTATTTGCGCAAGGCCAACGCGCTCTATTACGAGTTCGAGGAGGTCGGCATGAACCGACAACTCGGCTACGACTCGCCCGCCGACATCGTGAACCGCTATCCACAGTTCTATTGGAACAGCGTCGCACCGCATATCCAGACCGAGATCGGCTACCTCAACAAGACCGAGATCGGCCGGCAGTGGATCGCCAACCTCTACAGCAACGTGTTCCGCGCCGAACGCGACATCTCGCTGTCGGGCCCGCAGAAATAGCCCCGTTGTAGCCTGGATGGAGCGCAGCGACATCCGGGATTCGCGGATGCAGGTGTCCCCGGATTGCGCTGCGCTCCATCCGGGCTACGAAGTCCCAAATCCGTAAGCAAATCATGCAACAAAAAACCATCACTACGGATGTCCTCGACATCGCCTATCTCGAATACGGCACGCCTGACGGCTGGCCCTGCATCATGGGCCACGGCTTCCCCTACGACGTGAATGCCTATGCCGAGACTGCGCCGATCATCGCGCAGGCCGGCGCGCGGGTGCTGGTGCCCTGGCTGCGCGGCTACGGGCCGACGCGGTTTCGTTTCCCGGAAACGCTGCGCTCCGGTGAGCAGGCGGCGCTGGGCGCCGATCTGCTGGCCTTCATGGACGCGCTTCGCATCGAACGCGCGGTCGTCGGCGGCTATGACTGGGGCGGCCGCGCGGCCTGCGTGGTTGCGGCGCTGCACCCCGCGCGCGTTGTCGGGCTCGTCTCCGGCAATTCCTACAACATCCAGGACATCGCCCGCGCCATGGAGCCCGCGGCACCGGCGCATGAGGCGGCGCTCTGGTATCAATATCTCTTCCACAACGAGCGCGGCCGCCGCGCGCTGGAGCGCAACCGGCGCGGCTTCGCCCGCCAGCTCTGGTCGATGTGGTCGCCGACATGGGCCTTCGACGATGCGACGTTCGAGCGGAGCGCAACCTCGTTCGACAATCCCGATTTCGTCGAGGTCGTGATCCACTCCTACCGCCACCGTTACGCGCTGGTCGCGGGCGATCCCGCCTATGCCGGGATCGAGGAAAAGCTTGCGGCACAGCCGCCGATCCGCGTCCCGACGATCGCAATCGACGGCGACAGCGACGGCGTCAATACCGGCACCGCCCATCACGCGCGCAAGTTCGAGGGCTTTTTCGAGCGGCGCGTGTTCGCAGGCGCCGGTCATAACCTGCCGCAGGAGCGGCCGGCCGAATGGGCGCAGGCCGTGGCCGACGTGCGCAAGGCGGTTGCCGGGTCCTGATTTTAGCGATCGCGGGAACTTTTCGCCGGTCCCGCCGTCCAATCCTGAGCTGCGCGTTGAGTTGCGAGGGAGATGACCATGAGCGAGGAAAGCAAGCCCAGCGGACCGGATCTGACCGAAGGCGTGGCGCTCACCGCGTTCAGGGACGGCAAGCTGCTCGGCCATGTCGGCGCGGAAGATGTGCTGCTGGTCCAGGCGGGCGGCGAGGTCTTCGCGATCGAACCCGCCTGCAGCCATTATCACGGCCCGCTCGCCGAAGGCCTGGTGGTGGACGACACCATCCGCTGTCCCTGGCATCACGCCTGTTTCTCCTTGCGATCGGGCGAGGCGACGCGCCCGCCGGCCTTGAGCGCGCTGGCCGTATGGGAGGTGACGCGGGACCAGGACAGGATCATCGTTCAGCGCAAGCGTGAGGCACCGAAGCCGACCGCCCGCAGCGCGCCGGCGCCCGAGAAATTCGTCATCGTCGGCGGCGGCGCGGCCGGCTTCGCGGCGGCCGAGATGCTCCGGCGCGAGGGCTTTGCCGGCGCCATCACCATGCTCAGCGATGACGGCGCCATGCCGGTCGACCGGCCGAACCTCTCCAAGGACTATCTTGCCGGCAACGCACCGGAGGATTGGCTGCCGCTGCGGGGCGAGGACTATTATCGGGATGCGGGCATCGATCTCCGGCTGAACACGAATGTCTCCGCGATCGATGCGAAGACACGCAGCGTCACGCTGGGCAATGGCGACAGACTGCCGTTCGACCGGCTGCTGCTCGCGACCGGCGCCGAGCCGGTCAAATTGCAGATTCCGGGCGCCGACCAGCCCCATGTCCACACCTTGCGCTCCGTCGCCGACAGCCGGGCCATCATCAAGGCCGCCGGCAGCGCCACGCGCGTGCTGGTGATCGGCGCCAGCTTCATTGGCCTCGAAGTCGCGGCCTCGTTACGGGCACGCAAGCTGGAGGTCCATGTGGTCGCTCGGGAGGAGCGGCCGATGCAGCGCGTGCTCGGACCGGAGATGGGCGATTTCGTTCGCGCGCTCCATGAAGAGAATGGCGTCAACTTCCACCTCGGGGACACTGTGGAGAGGCTCGACGGTACGCGCGCGACGCTGAAGAGCGGCGGCGTCATCGAGGCCGACCTCGTCGTGGTCGGCATCGGCGTCAAGCCGCGCCTTGCGCTGGCCGAGAAGGCGGGGCTTGCGGCGGATCGCGGTGTCAGCGTGAGCGAATATCTCGAAACCAGCATCGCCGGCATCTTTGCGGCTGGCGACATCGCGCGCTGGCCCGATCCGCATTCGCGGCAAACCATCCGCGTCGAGCACTGGGTGGTGGCGGAGCGGCAGGGCCAGACCGCGGCGCGCAACATGCTGGGCCGGCGCGAACGCTTCGATGCCGTGCCGTTCTTCTGGAGCCAGCACTACGATGTGCCGATCAACTATGTCGGCCACGCCGAGAGTTTTGACGACATCGCGATCGACGGCAGCATTGCCGGCAGGGACTGTCTGCTGAAGTACCGCAAGGCCGGCCGCGTGCTTGCGGTCGCCTCGATTTACCGCGATCTCGACAGCCTCAAGGCCGAGCTCGACATGGAGCGGCGGGGCCTGTGAGCCGCCGCCGTCGCTCCGGCGGTGCCCCCGGCGCGCCAATTCACCTGCCGGATCGTCGCAGGCGAGCAGTCGCGGCTCTGCCGCTTCCCTCGCGGCTGCTGCACGTATAGATTGCATACGTTGCAAAAAAGGCGGAAACATCGCTGACGTTCGATTCGAGCCGTCCCTTTCTCAAAGATAGCGATATGGACAGCGGGGCCAGCACTGCAAATCGATCGCTCAGTGTCGCGGGCGTCCTGATCGCCTTTGGCATTGGCAGCGTGTTTCTGCTCGGCGCCGGACGACAGAACTATCCGGAACTCCACACCATTCTCGACACCAGCATCACCCTCATCACGGGGCTGCTGGCATTGCTGCTCTGGGATATGGGCGCGCGCATCGAACAGCCGCTGTCCAAGCGGCTCGCGATCGCCTTCGGCGCGACCTTCGTCCTGGAGTTCCTCCACGTCCTGGTGATCGTGGAATGGTCGGGGTCGCTGGCGTTCGTCATGCAGCTGCGGGAATTTCTCCGGCCGGCGACATGGCCGCCGGCGGCCCACATCCTCGCGATCGGAATTCTCGCCGCGATCTGGTCGGCGCGGCGGGATCGGGTCGGGATGCCGGCCTTTGCACTGTTCATGGCCGTCGTCGCCGTGCTGCTGATTGCGATCTTCCAGCGCCTTCCGCCATATCGCCCGCCGGGCCTGCTCGATATCACGCGTCCGGTGTTGATCGTGGCGCCGCTGTTGTGGGCGATCACCTGCGTTCTGTGCTGGCGGCTGCGAGCGACGGACCGCATCTTCGGGCCGCTGGCCCTGATGGGCGCGGTCGTTCTGCTCGGCCACGTCGCGATGCTCTACTCGCAGGCACCGCACGACACCGAGGCGATGGTCGCTCACCTCGGCAAGGTCGCCGGGCGCCTCGTCCTGCTGCTCTCGATGATGCGGATGGCCTCGTCGGACATGCTGGAGCGGATGCGGGCGGAAGCCCAGCTCGCGCGCTTGAACGAGGAGCTGGAAGTGCGTGTCGAGGAGCGGACCGCACAGCTTGCAGCGTCCAATCTTGCGCTGGAATCCGAAGTTCTCGTGCGCAGGCACGCGGAGCAGAAGGCCCAGGCGCAACTCGCCCGATTGAGCCTGCTGCACCAGATCACTCGCGCGATCGGCGAGCGGCAGGATCTCAACAGCATTTTCCAGGTGGTGGTTCGCAGTCTCGAAGACCAGTTGCCGGTGGATTTCGGCTGCCTGTGCTTTCACGACGCGGTCGATCACGTGCTGACGGTGGAATGCGTCGGGATCAAGAGCGGTGCGCTGGCCATGGAGCTGGCGATGCCCGAACGGTCGCGGATCGACATCGACGAGAACGGCCTTTCGCGTTGCGTGATGGGTCAGCTCGTCTATGAGCCTGACATCACGCGGTCGTCCTTTCCGTTCCCGGTCCGGCTCGCGCGGGGCGGGCTGCGGGCGATGGTGCTGGCCCCGCTGCAGGTGGAGAGCCGGGTGTTCGGCGTCCTCGTCGCGGCGCGGAAGGAGCGGGACAGCTTCAGCAGCGGCGAATGCGAGTTCCTGCGGCAGTTGAGCGAGCACGTCGCGCTCGCCGCCCATCAGGCGCAGCTCCATGGCGCCCTGCAACAGGCCTACGAGGATCTGCGGCAGACCCAGCAGGCCGTGATGCAGCAGGAGCGGCTGCGCGCCCTTGGGCAGATGGCGAGCGGCATTGCCCATGACATCAACAATGCGCTCTCGCCGGTGTCGCTCTACACCCAATCGCTGCTGGAACGGGAGCCGGGCCTGAGTGCGCGCACGCGCGATTATCTGGAGACGATCCAGCGGGCGGTCGAGGACGTGGCCCATACCGTGGCGCGCATGCGCGAGTTCTACCGGCAGCGAGAGCCGCAACTGACGCTGATGCCGGTTCATCTCAACCAGCTGGTGCAGCAGGTCGTCGACCTCACGCGGGCGCGGTGGAGCGACATGCCGCAGCTTCGCGGAACCGTGATCGCGCTGCGCACCGAGCTCGCGGAGCAATTGCCTGCGATCTCCGGCATCGAGAGCGAAATCCGCGAAGCGTTGATCAATCTCATCTTCAATGCCGTCGATGCGGTGCCCGGCGGCGGCACGCTGACGCTGCGCACCAGGCTTGCCGGCGGCGCGGACGGGCACGGCCAGGTGCGGGTCGAGGTCGGTGACGACGGGCTGGGCATGGACGAGGAGACCCGCCGGCGCTGCCTCGAACCGTTCTTCACGACCAAGGGGGAGCGCGGAACCGGATTGGGCCTCGCGATGGTCTACGGTGTCCTGCGGCGGCACAACGGCGAGATCGAGATCGACAGCGCCGTCGGTCGCGGCACCACCGTGTCGTTGAATTTTCCGGTCCCGCAGGCGGCGCCGGCCACGCCGTCGCAGGACAGGCTCGATTCCGCGAGGCTCTCCCGGCTGCGGCTGCTGCTGGTCGACGACGATCCGCTCCTGCTGAAATCATTGTGCAATACGCTGGAGGCGGAGGGGCACGTCGTGACGACGGCCAATGACGGCGTCGCGGGCATCGCCGCGTTCCGCGCCGCCTCCGCGCGCGGCGAGACCTTCGCCGCCGTGATCACCGATCTCGGCATGCCTGATGTCGACGGCCGCAAGGTGGCGAGCGCGATCAAGGCCGCGTCGCCCGCCACGCCCGTGATCATGCTGACAGGATGGGGCAAGCGCCTGATGTCCGAGGATGACATTCCGGCCCATGTCGACCACCTCCTGAGCAAGCCGCCGAAGCTTCGCGAATTGAGGGAAACGCTGGCGCAATGCTGCGAGCCTGGCCGCGCACAGGGTGCGATAGAGGTGAGCGAATAGGAAATGCCGACCGCAAAGTCAAAGGCCCGCATCCTGGTGGTTGACGACGAGGCTGCGCAGATGCGGGCGCTGTGCGACACGTTGCCCGCCGAGGATTACGATGCGGTCGGCTTCACCGACGCCAGATCCGCGCTGGCGGAGCTGCAGCGCACGAAATGCGACCTCCTGCTCGCCGACCTGATGATGCCGGGCATGGACGGCATCGAGCTGCTGCGGGCCGCGCGGGAGATCGATCCGCATCTGGTCGGCATCATCATGACCGGCGACGGCACCATCGCGACGGCGGTCGAGGCCATGAAGGCGGGGGCGCTCGACTACATTCTCAAGCCGTTCAAGCTCAGCGTCGTCATTCCCGTGCTGGAGCGCGCGCTCGCGGTGCGGCGCCTGCACCTGGAGAATGCGGAGCTGGCGCTGCGGGTCCGCGAGCGGACCCTCGAGCTCGAAGCCGCCAACCGGGAGCTCGAGGCATTCGCCTATTCCGTCGCGCACGATCTGCGCGGTCCGCTCTCGGTCATTGTCGGCTATGCGGAGACGCTGATCGAGGATCATTCCGCGCAATGGCCGGACCAGCCGCGGCAGCTGGCCGGCGCCATCCTGGCAAGCGGCGAGCACATGCAGCGCCTGATCGACGGACTGTTGCGCCTGTCGCGGTTCGGCCGCCAGCCGCTGTCGAAGGGGCCGGTCGATACCAGAGCACTCGTCGGCGAGGTCGTCGACGAACTGCGCCGGCAGCATGCCGGCCGTGAGGTCTTCGTCCATGTCGGCGAAATTCCCGGATGCGTCGGCGATCAGGCACTGCTGCGGCAGGTGCTCGTCAATCTGCTTTCCAATGCGTTCAAGTTCACCCGCGCCCGGGAGAAGCCGCTGGTCACGGTGATCGGCTGGACCGAAGGGCGCGAAACGGTCTATTGCGTGCGCGACAACGGCGCCGGCTTCGACATGCAGCAGGCCGACAAGCTGTTCGCGGCGTTTCAGCGATTTCACGACTCCGATCAGTACGAGGGCACGGGGATCGGCCTCTCGATTGCATCGCGCATCGTGCAACGCCATGGCGGACGCATCTGGGCCAGCGCCGAGGTGGGCAAGGGGACGGCGTTCTATTTCAGCATTCCGGACTGAAGCGCCGCATTCGATCTTGATTTGCGTCAATGTTGCTGCCGGTGAAGGCTGCTCTGCTGGCTGTTGCCCGGGTGCGGTGCGTGCTAGTCTGGCGTGTGCCCGCGGGCTTCGCATGCAGGAGTGGCCGCCATGACAAGTGCTTCGGATACGTCTCACCATCCCAGTCTCGGCTCGGGCATCACCGCGCTGCATGCCAAATGGGGATGGATCGTCGCGCTCGGTGTCGTCTATCTCGTCGCCGGCTTCGTAGCGCTCGGCAGCATGGTGATGGCGACGGTGGCGAGCGTGATCGTGGTCGGTGCGATGATGATCGTGGCCGGGGTCACCGAAATCATCGGGGCGTTCCAGATGAAGAGCTGGGGCAAGTTCTTGATCTGGGCCCTGCTCGGCGTGCTCTACGTCGTCGCAGGCTTCCTGACTTTCGAAAATCCGCTGTTCGCCGCCGTCCTGCTGACGCTGTTCCTCGGCGCCTCGCTGCTCGCTTCCGGCGCGGTCAGGTTGTTTCTCGCCTTCAGCATGAAGCGCGAAAGCCCGTGGGTGTGGGTGGCGCTCTCGGCCGTGATTACGCTGCTGCTCGGATTGTTGATCCTGGCGCGCTGGCCGGTCAACAGCGTCTACATCCTCGGCCTGTTCCTCGGCATCGACCTGATCATGGCGGGCGCGGGCTGGGTCAGCCTGGGCTTCAGCCTGCGGCGGCGCCACACTAGCTAACCAGCAACTCGACGCAAGACCGTGTTGCGGAACTCCGGTGATCTGATGCGCTGACAAAAAGCAGCGCGTCGCGCGTTCGCCTGATGGCGTCGCGCGGCGATAATCATCGGGGAGAAACCATGAAAGCCGCTTTGGCCCTGGCCGCAGCATTGGCTGCCGCCTGCCTGTCCACGCCCGCTTCCGCACAGAAATCCTACGGTCCCGGCGTCAGCGACACCGAGATCAAGATCGGCAACACCATGCCCTATAGCGGGCCGGCTTCGCCGCTCAGCATCACCGGCAAGGTCATCGCGGCCTATTTCGACGAGGTCAACGAGAAGGGCGGCGTCAACGGCCGCAAGCTCAATCTGATCTCGCTCGACGACGCGTTCTCGCCGCCCAAGACCATGGAGGCGGCGCGCCGGCTGGTCGAGAGCGACGGCGTCGCCTTCATCTTCGCCACCATGGGCACGGCGCCGAGCTCGGCGATCGCGAAATATCTCAACAGCAACAAGGTGCCGCAGCTCTTCTTGATCAGCTCCGCCTCGAAGTGGAACGATCCCGTCAACATGCCGTGGTCGATGGCGCTGCCCTGGGCGCCGAACTACACCAGCGAGGCCGCGATCGACGTCGCCTATGCCCGCGCCAAGAACCCGAATGCGCGGTTCGCCGTGCTCTATCAGAACGACGACGCCGGCAAGGAATATCTGCGCGGCGTCAAGGAAGCGCTCGGCGCCGATGCCGACAAGGCGATTGCGATGGCCTCGAGCTTCGAGGTTGCCGATCCGACCGTCGATTCCCAGGTGCTGACGCTCGCCAACACCAAGGCCGATGTCTTCCTGATCTATTCGGTGACGCCGCGCGCCTGCGCGCAGGCGGTCCGGAAGGCGCACGAGGTCGGCTGGCAGCCGCAGCGCTTCATCGCCAGCGGCTGCGCCAACAAGGCCACCGTGATGGTGCCGGCCGGCCTCGATGCCGGCAAGGGCGTGCTGTCGCTCGGCTCGCTCAAGCCGTTCGTCGAGGCGCCGAAGGACGATCCGGCGATGACGGCCTATATCGACTTCATGAAGAAGCGCCTGCCCAATGCCGACATCAACAATGTCGCGGGTCTCTACGGCTACACCGTCGCCGAGGCCCTGGTGGTCCTGCTGAGGCAGTGCAAGGACAATCTGACGCGCGAGAACATCATGGCGCAGGCGGCCAACTTAAAGAACGTGCCGCTGTCGCTGCTGATGCCCGGCATCACGCTCAACACCACGCCGCAGGATTTCCGCCCCATCAAGGACGGCTATATGCTCCAGTTCGACGGCAACGACTGGGTCGTGGCGAGCGAGCTGTTGCGCGGGACGTGAGGCGAATAGGCCGGCAAGGAACCACGGAGAAGGTGCACCCTCTCCCCCCTGTGGGAGAGGGTGGATGCGCGAAGCGCAGCCGGGTGAGGGGTATCTCTCCGCGACTCGTCTCTACATTTGAATGCGCGGATACAACCCCTCATCCGGCGCTTCGCGCCACCTTCTCCCACAAGGGGAGAAGGGAAGAGGCATCTGCTTTGGCGGCACGAACAGGAGACCCCAATGGACTTTCAACACTCCGCACGTTCGCTTGAATTGCAGGAGCGCGTCCGCCGGTTCATGCGGACGCATGTCGAGCCGGTCGAGGAGCTCTATTACGAGCAGGTGAAACCGGAAGCCACGCGTTACAAGACGCCGCAGGTTCTCCAGGACCTGAAGCGGCTGGCGCGCGAGCAGGGGCTCTGGAACCTGTTTCTGTCAGGCGAGCACGGACCCGGATTGACCAACCTCGAATACGCGCCCGTAAAGGAGATCATGGGCCGCATCCTCTGGGCGCCCGAGGTCTTCAACTGCTCGGCGCCCGATGTCGGCAACATAGAGGTGCTGGCGAACTACGGCACGCCGGCGCAGCAGGAGCGCTGGCTGACGCCGCTGCTGGAGGGGCGCATCCGCTCCGGCTTCTCGATGACGGAGCCGCAGGTCGCCTCCAGCGACGCCACCAACATCCAGTGCGAGATCAAGTGCGACGGCGACAGCTACGTCATCAACGGCCGCAAATGGTTCACGTCGGGCGCGATGAACGAGGATTGCGAGATCCTGATCGTGATGGGCAAGACCGCGCCCGATCATCCCGACCGCCATCGTCAGCAATCCATGATCCTGGTGCCGAAGGCGACGCCGGGCGTGCGCATCGTCCGCGACATGCTGACCTACGGCTACGACGACGCCCCGGTCGGCCATCCCGAGATCGTCTACGACAACGTCCGCGTGCCCGCGGAGAACATCCTGCTCGGCGAGGGCCGCGGCTTCGAGATCGCGCAAGGGAGGCTCGGCCCCGGCCGCATCCATCACTGCATGCGGCTGATCGGTTGCGCCCAGCGTGCCCTCGAATTGATGTGCCAGCGTGCGGTCTCGCGCACAGCCTTCGGCAAGCCGCTGGCCGAGCAGGGCTCGGTGCGCGAGGACATCGCCAACTCCTTCTGCGAGATCGCGCAGGCGCGGCTCTTGACGCTGCAGGCCGCCGACAAGATGGATCGCGAGGGCAACAAGGCGGCGCGCGACCTGATCGCCGCGGCCAAGATCGTGGTGCCCAGCATGGCCGCCCGCGTCATCGACCGCGCCATCCAGATCCACGGCGCCGCCGGCGTCTCGCAGGACACCTTCCTCGCCCGCGCCTATGTCTACGCCCGCTTCATCCGCATCGGCGACGGGCCTGACCAGGTGCATCTGGCCGCGGTCGGCAAGGAGCTGATCAGGCGGGGCGGGGTGGGCGTGGCGTAACGACGCGGGCGCCGTGAACTAACCCAGTCGCTCCCGGATTTCGACTTGATCGGCCGATGGCAGCGCCGCTCTTCCGCGGGAAATCAGTCTTCGCGACTGGCAAGCTTGCGATAGACCGCGAAATCGTCAAGCGCCGGCGCCTCGCCACGCCGGACATTGGAATTGATGTCGGGCCCGATAACCAGCGATGTGCCGAGACCGGCATAGATGTATCGCGCGCCGAATGCCTTCTTCAGCGCCGCAAATGTCGGTTCACCCGTGCAGTGACCGGGGGCAATGTTCTCGACCCGGAACTTGTCCTTGAGGGCGATCACGATCTTCTCGATGGCGTCGTCGGTGGCAACCACAAGGTGGAAGCCTCCGGCAACGAGATGAATCTTCGGATTGATGACTGTTGCGGCCTCTACGATGCGTTCGATTCCGGGATGCGAACAGCCGACCACGAGAACCACACCATCCGGCGTGTTCACGGCAAGAGAAAGTTCCTTGAGTTCCTTCGTCCCGGGAAGATCGGAGATCAGAGCGATCAGGGTGATGCCCGGCATGATCTCCGTCGTCTGATCGATCAATTGGAAGTTGGCAGTGGGCCAGGCGGTGCCGAACTCCATGATTTTCGGCGGTTTTCCGCCGTAGTATCGCATCTCCTCGGGCAGGGAATCGTCCTTGCGATAGAACGTCGAGGGGAGCGATGAACCGTAGATGCCAAATCCTTCCTTGGGTGCGTAAATCGTGATCTTCGGGTTCACACTCAGGACGTAGCTCAATCCAGCCATGTGATCGGCGTGACGATGGGAGAGAACGACGAAATCGAGCGTGGTAAGATCAACCCCCTTCGCCTTGACATTCTTCTCGAAGATCTCGGCGTTATCTCCAGCGTCAAAGAGAATGCGTTTTCCTGCGACTTCCACCAGCGCAGAGAAACCCCAGTCCTTTGTCATTGCTGGATCGGCGCCGAACGCGTCATACAAGATCGTAATCCTGCCGTTCGGCTCAGCTGCGATGGTGGCCGGAGAGATCGCCGTTGTGGCGCACATCGAAAGGGCGGCGATGAAAATCCATCTTGCGAATTTCATGGTCGTGCCTCCTCTTCGGTTGGGATGGGCCGAAACAGTACTCCTGTAGCTTGGCTGCGGCGCATTGCGTGCGCGGGGCCTCCGCCTGACGACGGTTTCGGCCTAATGCGTTATCTTCGGATGCTATCGACAAACCGGCAACACGATATTTGCACGCTAAAGACTTAACCCTTTCGGCGACTCCAAAGCTGGGAGCGCGTCAATACCTCCAGGTCGTCGCGATCTCGTTGTTTGTATGTGTGCGGTTGTTTGCCTGCGCGATCTCTTTGATCTTGGAGCTGGACGATCCCTTCGCGGGACTCCTCGGGATTGCAAGCTCGATACTGCGCACTTTTACCGCCGTACTCGTGCGGTCGCGCGTCGCTCTCGTCGGTCATTCTGCTGACGCAATCCCTGTCTTAGACGGCGAGAATTAAAACACTCCGTGGGACCGCTCTGGTTCCCACAACGGTTCCGTAGCCAGGGGTTGGCTCGAATCCGCAAAAGATTGGCGCAAGTTCCTGAACGCTTCCGCGTTCGCTTGTCCATGTCTTGCGGCATCCGGAACCGGACGATCGAGAAAATCAAAGGAGATATAATGGTGTTCCGCTCGAGCGCCGCAATTTGCGGCGCCGTGGTTGCGCTTGCCGTTTCTGTTACCGTTGCTCGAAGTGAAACGGGTGGAGCTCACTCAAGCGCTATCGTCAATGCCGCCTCTGGGGATGCGATCGTTGGCGCAGCATCCATGTACAATCCGTTCAAGCCCGGCAAGGAGGAGGGCGGCCCAAGCACAGCCTCCGGCGAGCGTTATGATCCCTCGCTGTGGACGGCTGCCATCAAGACGAGTTTGCGTCAGAAATTTGGTGGGGTCCAATTTGGCGCTCGGCCGAAATATGCTCTCGTCGAGGCCGCAGGCAAGAAGGTCATCGTCAAGATAAACGACGTGGGGCCGCTCAGGCCTGGCCGCATCATTGATCTCAATGAGCGGACGATGCGCCATTTCGATCCGAGCCTGGAGCTCGGGGTCATTCCCGACGTAACAGTCAGGCCGCTTTCCGGCGACGATTGGATCCCCGGACCGGTTGGCTGAACAAAGAGGCAGAGCACAGCCGTTCGGGACGGTGGAAACGTCTCGATGGTCTTCTCGCGGGGATCGTCAACGAAGAGGTCGATCTTCGGGGCGGAAGGGTACGGTTCGGCGAACTGCACCGCCGCCATGGTGACATCATGCCGGTGTTTTGCCCGACGAGTCAAATCGACTTCGTAAAATCCGCAAGGTGTCGCGCCGCCGGCCAAGCTATTGAAAAAACTGTCCCCGGCTACTGTGCATGGGGTTGTTTTCGCGTTTTTTGTCTGGGGCGTGCCACCGCCGGCTTCACGCCGGCAAAGGCGCGCTATCCCGCCCTGGCGGCGCGGGCATCCGACCGCAGGTTCTGGAAGAACTTCTCCACCTCGCGCGACAGCGTCTCCGCGGTCGCGGTCAGGCTGCTCGCCGCGGTCAGCACGGAGGATGCCGCCGTATCGGTCTCGCCGATGGCGTCGCGCAGCGAGGTGATGTTGGCGACCAGCGTCTCGTTGCCCTGGGCGGCGCTTTGCGCGTTGGAGGAGATCTCGCGCGTCGCCTGGTCCTGCTGGCCGACGGCGCCGGCGATCGCCGAGGTGACCTCGTTGATCTCGCGCACCGCGCCGCCGATCTCGCGCACGGCATCGACCGCGTTGCGGGTGGAGGCCTGGATCATGGAGACGTTCTCACCGATCTCGGCGGTCGCCTTGGCGGTCTGGCCTGCGAGCGCTTTCACTTCGTGCGCGACAACGGCAAAGCCGCGGCCGGCATCGCCGGCGCGGGCGGCCTCGATGGTGGCGTTGAGCGCGAGCAGATTGGTCTGCTCTGCGATCGCCTGGATCAGGTTGAGCACGCCGTCGATGCGCTGGGTGGCGGCGGCGAGGCTCTCGATCTCCGAGATCGATTTCTGGGTGCGCTGGCCGGTCTGCTCGACCGCGCCGGCGCTCTGCCGGACCTGCCGGCCGATCTCTTCGACGGAGGCCGACAGCTCCTCGGCCGCGCCTGCGACCGCCGTGACGTTGTGCGAGGCCTGCTGGCTGGCGTTTGCGGCCATGCCGGCCCGGTTGCTTGCATCCGCGGTGACGCGCGTGATGGTCTGCGCGGTCTCGCGCATGACCGAGGCGTTGTCGCCGAGGCCGCGCATGATCGCGCCGATCGCGTCGCGAAACTCCTCGACGGATTGTTCGATATGGCGGGCGCGCTGCTCGCGCGCGGCGGAATCCTGCGAGACCTGCGAGGCGAGGTTGCGGTTGCGCCCCATCGCGTCCTGGAAGATCTGGATCGCGCGGGCCAGCCCGCCGATCTCGTCGGCGCGGTTGCCGTACGGCACCACGACGTTCTCGGCGCCATCGGCGACCTGCTTGATGGTGGCGGTGATCGAGGCGAGCGGCCGGGCGATCGAGCGGGCGATGATGACGATGCCGATCACGACGAGCGCCAGCGCCACGCCGGCAAGGCTGGTCAGGACGAAGGACAGGGTGCGGTTGGTCTCGGTCTGCCGGGCGATCTGTTTGCCGCGCTCGGCATAGACCTTGGACAGTGCCTCGAGATCCTTGTTCAGCGCCGAGCGCACGGCGCGGTTGGCGTCGTTGTCGCCCCATTCGCGGCCCGCGGCCGCATTGATTTCGACGCCGCGGCGGACCAGCTCCTTGCGAAACTCGACGAACTGCTCGATGCGCTTCCTGAAGGTGGCGAACTGCTCGGCATCGTCGTCCCTGACGATGGTTTCCCAGCGCTTCACGACGTCGAGGATCTGCGCGTTGAACTTGAGCAGGCCCTCGCCGTATTTCTTCACGACGGCAGGCTCCGTCGACATGTAGACGCCGCGCGATTCCATCACCACCGCATAGACCAGCGAGTTGACGCGCTCGACGTTCAGCGCGGCCGCGTTCGCCGTCTCGATCGCGCTGATCAGGTCGGCGCTGCGGCGGCTGTTGTAGTCCGACAGCATCGCGATCGCCGCCGTGAGCAGTGCGAACAGCGCGAAGATCGCATAGAGCTTGGTGGCAAGCGTGAAGCGGCCGGCCAGGCCGGCGGCATTCCCAGATTGGTCGATGGTCATGGTTTTCAGGGGCCCGAATGGCCTGAGGCGGCCGGTGAGCGCGGTCGTGTAAAAATCTATGCAAAACTATGCAGAACGAAGATGGACGCGGCGTTAACGCGCCTTCGTCCTTGGTCGAAAGAAAGGTAAGTTATTTCAGCGTCTTGATCCGAAGGTATAGTTTCAGGATAGTCCTGGAGTCGGCCTTTGGCCGACGAACCCCGGAGGGGACCTTGGTCTACCGCCATACCATCGACGCCACGACCTATGCCTTCCCGGATCTGCGCGACCTGCTCGCCAAGGCGACGCCGCCGCGCTCCGGCGACCGGCTGGCCGGAATTGCCGCTGCCAGCGCCGAGCAGATGATCGCGGCGCGGATGGCGCTCGCGGATGTTCCGCTCGGACAGTTCTTGCAGGAAGCGCTCATCCCCTACGAGACCGACGAGGTCACCCGCCTCGTCATCGACAGCCATGACGCAAGGGCCTTTGCGCCGGTGGCCTCGCTCACGGTCGGCGCCTTCCGCGACTGGCTGCTGTCGGACGCAGCGACGCCCGAGATCCTGCGCAAGCTCGCCCCCGGTATCACGCCGGAAATGGCGGCCGCGGTCTCGAAACTGATGCGCAACCAGGATTTGATCCTGGCGGCGCGGAAATGCGAGGTGACCACCGCCTTCCGCAACACCATCGGGCTGAAGGGCCGGATGAGCACGCGGCTCCAGCCCAACCATCCGTTCGACGATGCCAGGGGCATCACCGCCTCGATCCTCGACGGCATCCTGCTGGGGGCCGGCGATGCCTGCATCGGCATCAATCCCGCCAGCGACGACCCGACCGTCATCGCCCAATTGCTGCGCCTGCTCGACGAGATCATCGCGCGGTTGAAGCTTCCGACGCAAGGCTGCGTGCTCACCCATGTCACGACGACGCTGTCGCTGATCGGGCAGGGCGTGCCGGTCGACCTCGTCTTCCAGTCGGTCGCCGGCACCGAGGCCGCCAACCGTAGCTTTGGCATCGATCTCGCTTTGCTCCGGGAGGCGCAGGAGGCCGGGCTGTCGCAGCGGCGCGGCACGGTCGGGCAGAACGTGATGTATTTCGAGACCGGCCAGGGCTCGGCGCTGTCCGCCAATGCCCATCACGGCGTCGACCAGCAGACCTGCGAGGCGCGCGCCTATGCGGTCGCGCGCGCCTATGCCCCGCTGCTGGTTAACAGCGTGGTCGGCTTCATCGGCCCGGAATATCTCTACGACGGCAAGGAAATCATCCGGGCGGGGCTGGAGGATCATTTTTGCGGCAAGCTGCTCGGCCTGCCGCTCGGGGTCGACATCTGCTACACCAACCACGCCGAGGCGGACCAGGACGACATGGACAACCTGCTGACGCTGCTCGCCGCCGCCGGCGTCACCTTCATCATGGGCGTCCCCGGCGCCGACGACGTCATGCTGAATTACCAGTCGACGTCTTTTCACGACGCGCTCTATGTCCGCGACGTCTTCGGTTTGCGCCGCGCGCCGGAATTCGACGACTGGCTGGCGCAGTCGGGCATCGTGGGCGCCGATTTCCGCCTTGCCGGCGATGCAGGCCTGCTGCCCGATTTTGCCTCCCGGCTGATCGCCTGAGGTGAGGGAGGCGCAGCTCGCCCCCGGAAACCATTGGCCGCTCTCGGAATTAAGCTCACGCCACAATATTGAGAAATTCCGGCGACAGCATTACGCTATGTGTCTGGCTGGCAATTTCCGCAACCAGGTCGAGCGTGGCGGGGGAGCTTTGATGCGAGCTGAAAGCAACGGTACGTCGCGGCGGATTCTTTGCGTGTTTCCGCGTTACACGTCGTCGTTCGGTACGTTCGAGCATTCCTATCCGCTGACCGACGGCGTCCGCGCCTTCATGCCGCCGCAGGGGCTTTTGCTGCTCGCGGCCTATCTGCCCGAGGACTGGCAGGTCAAATTCGTCGACGAGAACCTGCGCCGCACCACGAAAGAGGAGTTCGGCTGGGCGGAAGTCGTCTTCGTCAGCGGCATGCACATCCAGCGCCAGCAGATGAACGACATCTGCCGCCGCGCCCATGAATTCGATCTCCCGGTTGCGCTCGGCGGGCCCTCCGTCAGCGCCTGCCCGGATTATTATCCGTCCTTCGACTATCTGCATGTCGGCGAGCTCGGCGACGCCACCAACCAGCTGATCGAGATTCTGTCGCGCGACATATCGCGCCCCGAGACCCAGGTGGTGCTGACCACCAAGGACCGGGTGCCGATGACGGAGTTTCCGATCCCGGCCTACGAGCTTGCCGACGTGAAGAAATACTTCCTCGGCAGCATCCAGTATTCAAGCGGCTGTCCCTATCAGTGCGAGTTCTGCGACATCCCCGGCCTCTACGGCCGCAACCCGCGCATCAAGTCGCCGGAGCAGATCATCGCCGAGCTCGATCGCCTGCGCGAATGCGGCATGACCGACACGGTCTATTTCGTCGACGACAATTTCATCGGCAATCGCAAGGCGGCGATGGACCTGCTGCCGCATCTGATCGAATGGCAGAAGAAGACCGGCTACGTGGTGCGGCTCGCCTGCGAGGCGACGCTCAACATCGCCAAGCGCCCCGAGATCCTGGAGAAGATGCGCGAGGCTTATTTCATCACCATCTTCTGCGGAATCGAGACGCCCGATCCCGATGCGCTGAAGGCGATGCACAAGGACCACAACATGATGGTCCCGATCCTGGAGGGCGTGCGCACCATCAACTCCTACGGCATGGAGGTGGTGTCCGGCATCATCATGGGGCTCGACACCGACAAGCCGAACACCTCGGAGGCGCTGCTCGCCTTTGTCGAGGAGTCCCGGATTCCGCTGCTCACGATCAACCTGCTCCAGGCGCTGCCGAAGACGCCGCTGTGGGACCGTCTGGAGCGGGAAGGGCGCCTGATCGAGGACGACGGCCGCGATTCCAACGTCGACTTCCTGTTGCCCTATGACGACGTCGTCGCATCCTGGAAGCACGCCATGGGCGTCGCCTACGAGCCCGAGAAGGTGTTCGCGCGCTTCCAGTATCAATGCGACCACGTTTATCCTCATCGTCTCAAGATGCCGGTGGCGGACGAGATGAAGACCTGGCCCAACATCAGGCGCGGTCTCGTCATGCTGCGCAACATCTTCTGGAAGGTCGGCGTGCTCGGCGACTACAGGCGCGTGTTCTGGAAGTTCGCGTTGGGTCGCATCAAGCGCGGCGACCTCGAAGGCCTGATCGGCTGCACCCTGATCGCGCACCATCTCATCACCTTTGCCCGCGCGGCCTCCAGCGGCAAGCAGAACGCCTCGAACTATTCGATCCGGCTGCGCGAGGCTTCCGTTCCCGCCGAATGACGCAACATGTCTGATCCGGCCGTCCCGCGCCGTCCGACTCTCGATCTGCGGTCGTTCACGCCTGCGCGCGTTGCGCTCGGCCGCAGCGGCGCAAGCGTGCCGACACGCGCGCTGCTCGACTTCACGCTGGACCACGCCCGGGCCCGCGATGCCGTGCATGCAGTCTTCGACGTACCGCGGCTGCTCGCGGATCTCGGTGCGCTCGGCCTCGCCGTCACCGAGGCGAGGAGCCAGGCGGCCGACCGCAGGGACTATCTGCGGCGGCCGGATCTGGGGCGGCAGCTTGATGCCGGCTCAATCGAGGCTCTGGCGCGAATTGCCTCAAGGCCATGCCAGCTTGCGATCGTGATCGGCGACGGCCTGTCGGCGGCGGCGGTCCACGCCCATGCGGTGGCGCTGGTGACGCGCCTGCTGCCGCTGCTCGCAGCCGACGATGCTGTCGCGCTCGGCCATGTTGTCGTCGCCTCCGGCGCGCGCGTCGCGCTCGGCGACCAGATCGGCGCCATTCTCGGCGCGCGCATGGTCGTGACGCTGATCGGCGAGCGACCCGGCCTGTCCGCGCCCGACAGCCTCGGCGCCTATCTGACCTTCGCGCCGACGCCGGGCCGCACCGATGCCGAGCGCAATTGCGTGTCGAACATCCACCACGCTGGGTTGAGCTATGACGAGGCCGCCTTCAAGATCGCCTGGCTCCTCCGGGAGGGGCTGGCAAGGGAGGTCACCGGCGTCGCACTGAAAGACGAGAGCGCGGACCGGGCGCCGCGTCGAATTGGCACGTCCTTGCCCGAATAACGGGCATTCCGGCAAAATCGCTACATCTTGATCGATTTGGCCACACTTCGCCTGCTTGCGAGGGAGGCTATGGACCTGCTAAACCCCTCGCGGCGATTTTCCGCGCATTTTCAAGGGGCAAGCCTCCCATTGGTATGGCGTTTTCAAGCCGTTCGCGGAGCGCAATAAGCTCACAGACCGAGCCGATTTAGGAACTGGATAAGGCATGCTCGAAAAGCACAGCGAGAGTGAGGTTCATGTCGACAAGGTCGAGCAGGGACCCGCGTCCTCCATCGCCTTCGGGTTGGAGCGCATCGGGCTGATCGCCGTCCGGGCGCCGATCGTCTCCTGCATCGTCCTGCTCGTCCTGATCGTGGGCGCCGTTTTCGGCATCCACCGGATCAAGATCGACGATTCGCTGTCGCAGCTGTTCCGCTCCGACACCCGCGAATTCCACCAGTACGAAGAGGTGACGAAGAAGTTTCCGGCCGAGGAGTTCGACGTCCTCGTCGTGGTCGAAGGCAAGAACCTCCTGGCTCGGAACAACCTCGAGAAGCTGCGCGACTTCATCACCGACATGCAGCTGGTCGAGGGCACGCGTGGCCTCGTCTCGCTGTTCTCGGCGCGTCAGGCACCGGCGCCGGGCAAGCTGCCGGCGGCGCTGTTCCCGCCCGAGCTGCCCGAGGGCGCGGCCTATGACAAGTTCATCGAGACCGTCAAGAACAACGAGATCATCCGCGGCAAGTTGTTGTCGGAGGACGGCACGCTGGCCCTGATCGTGCTGTCGCTCGATCCGGAGGTGGTCGCCTCCAGCAAGCTGACCAAGACCGTCGCCGACATCCGCGCGCTGATGAAGGAGGATCTCGGCGACACCGGGCTCAACGTGCAGCTCTCCGGCGTGCCGGTGATGCAGCTCGAGATCCGCAACGCGGTCGAGCGCGACGGGCTGACCTACAACATCCTCGGCATTCTCGCCGGCTGCGTCATCGCCATCATCTTCTTCCGCAAGATCTCGTTCATGATCGCGGCCGCGTTCCCGCCGATGATCGCGATCCTGTTGGCGCTCGGCGCGCTGGGCTGGGCGAACTTCAATCTCAACATGTTCCTGAACGTGATGACGCCGCTCATCATGGTCATCAGCTTCTCGGACTCGATGCAGCTGACTTTCGCCGCGCGCGACAGGCTGATCGCGGGCCAGGACAAGTTCACCGCGTTCAAGAACGCCGTGCTGGTGGTGGGACCCGCCTGCGTGCTGACGCACGGCACCGCCGGTATTTCCTTCATCGCGCTCCAGTTCTCCAGCTCCGACCTGATCCGCAAGTTCGGCGAGGCGGGGCTCGCCGCCACCATCATCGCGCTGGTCGCGGTGCTGTCGCTGGTGCCGGTGTTCGGCGTGCTGTTCGTGCGCAACGAGAAGGTCTTCGCGGTCAAGTTCCAGGGGGCGGACGCCGGCGTCCAGGCGCTACGCAATTTCTGCTACTGGATCGCGGTGCGCATGGTCGGCCGGCCAGGCCTGTTCAGCCTGATCGCGGTGCTGTTCGTCGGCGGCCTCGGCGTCATCTACGCCAATCTGGAGCCGCGCTACCGGCTTGCCGACCAGGTGCCGGACAAGCGCCAGGCGGTCGCCGCCAGCGACCGGCTCGACGCCAAGCTCACCGGCGCCAACCCGGTCAACGTGCTGGTCCAGTTCCCCAAGGGTGAATCGCTCTATTCGCCGGAGACGCTGCAGACGATCGCCGACGTGCATGCGACCGTGGAGAAGGCGGCCGGTGTCGGCAACGTCTGGTCGGTCGAGACCCTGCGCCGCTGGCTCGCGGAAAAGGCCGGCAGCGCCGACGTTGCGACGCTGAAGGAATATATCGGCGTCATTCCCGAGCATCTGGTGCGGCGGTTCATCGACGCCGAGCAGGATGCGGTCGTGGTCGCAGGCCGCGTGCCGGACAAGGATTCCAGCCAACTCCTGCCGATCGTGGACAAGCTCGATTCCGAGCTCGACGCCGTCCGCAAGAAGCATCCCGGCTACGAGGTCGCGGTGACGGGCCTTGCCGCCATCGCGGCGCGCAATTCCGCCAGCATGATCGAGAAGCTGAACCGCGGGCTCACCGTCGAATTCGCACTGGTCGCGATCTTCATCGGCCTCGCCTTCCGCTCCTGGGTGGTGATGTTCGCCTGCATCCTGCCGGGCATCTTCCCTGTCGTGATGTCGGGGACGGTGCTGTGGGCGATGGGCGAGGGGCTGCAATTCGCCAGCGTCGTCGCGCTCACAGTCTCGTTCGGCCTGGGATTGAGCGCCACCATCCACTTCCTCAATCGCTTGAGGCTGGAGAGCAAGCCGGGCGTCGGCTCGGCGCTCGCGGTGGAGCGGGCGACCGTGCTGGTCGGACCGGCCTTGATCCTGACCACGGTGGTGCTGGCCTGCGGCCTCGTCGTCACCGTGTTCTCCGACCTGCCGTCGCTGCGGCTGTTCGGCTGGCTCAGCGCCTTCTCGATGGTCATGGCCCTCGTCGCCGACCTCTTCATCCTGCGGCCGACGGCGATGTGGCTGATCAACCTGCACGCCAAGCTTCAGGGCGCGGACAAGCGCGCGATCTAAGCGCGGGGCGGCGAACGCTGCCCTGTGCTCAGGCTTCGATGCGGATGATGCCGTACGGGTTGAACTTGAAGTCGTCCTCGGCGTAGTCCTGTTCCCGCGAGAGCGTAAGCTTGCGATCGCGCAGCGTCGCGTCGATGCCGCGCTCGGCCATCGCGTTTGCGATCTCCTCCATGAGCATCACCGCGGACCATTCGTTGCCGCGCGATTTCGCGACATAGACCTCCGGCAAACCGAGGAGGTGATAGCCGACGGTCTCGTAATAGCGATCGCCGCCGAGCGGGCGCTTGGCGAAGGCAAGACGACAGGCCTTCGCGAGGGCGAGCGTCATGCCAAGGCCCTCGCTGGTCTTTGCGCCTGTGCGTGCCTGATCGGCGAGACTGCGCCATCGCGCAAGCCCGTGGGCAACGCCTGCGCTTTCGCCCTTCACGGCGGTGGCACCGGCCTCGATCATCTCCTCGACGATGCGCAAGGCCGCTGCCGAATAGGCGACCGTCTTCTGCTGGTCCATCGGCGGGCTCAGCACGTAGAGCACCGATTTGTGGTTGGCCACGGCTGCTTCGTCGGCGGCAGACCATGCATTGGGAAAGACACGGTCCCAGCACACGCCGAACGACCGCTCCAGGTGCGGATCGGGCTTGGCTTGCGAATAGGTGCGGTCGATCTCGAAGTTGAAATCCGCGATCGTCCTGGCCACCGCCTTCGGTGGCTGCAGCAGGCTGTCGTCCTTGCCGAGGAAGCAGAGCACGTGACGTGGTTTCACGGACGAAGGCTGCATGCTCGTTCCTTGCTGGTCATTTGCGAAGGCGCGACTGGCGACGATAAGGCCGGCGGCCTTGAGCAGATGTCTGCGAATTGGGTCCATGTCCGCAACAATGTCAGCAAAAAGCCCCCGGCTCGCGAGAACCGGGGGCGTGTTTCTCTCGATGCGGAAAGGGCGTCAGCCCTTCGTCATCGTGATGTTGACGCCGCGGATCTCGCCCTTGGAACTGATCTGCACCGTCTGCTTGGTGCCGTTGGTGCGCAGCGACAGGTTGGCGGCGAAGCCGTTGGCCTCGACGAACACCTCGATCTGGCCGCCGCCGGCGGTGCCCTGGAGATTGCCGAAGATGTTGCGGCTGGCCTCGCTCCAGTTGCCGGAGATGCGGTCGCCCTGGCTCGTCACGTCGCTGGTGAGGTCGAACTTGTAGCTGTCGGACGCGCAGTGCAGCGCCTGCTTCAGGTTGAGACCGCTGCCGGCGACCTTGTAGTCGGCCTTGCAGCGGATGCGCTCGGTGGAGCCGTCGGACAGCGACACCGTGCCGGTGCCGGTCCACGCGCCGTCAAAACCGGCAAACGGTCCGGACGACTGTGCGTGGCTTGCCGAAACCGAGAAGAGCAGCGCAGCCGCGATGCCGGCCGCCTTGATTGCCAGTCCAGATCGCCCAAAGAATTTCATCACAAATATCCCGTTTTGGAACGACGTCCGCTCAAGATCGGGACGTCTCGCCACATCGAAGGTTTAGTGCTTCGAGCCCGTGTCAGGTTCAAAGCCTGGCCGCCAGAGATGGCGGTTCATGAGGCCTTGCGCCATGCCCGGCGGCTGCGATTTCCCGTGTTTCGGCATGTTTCCGGCCGAAACGGAGGGGCTGAGCGATGCAGCTCTGCAACAGGCGTGCAGTAAAATGCGGGCCGCCTGAATTATGACGTAGTATCAATCCCTTACATCTGCCAATGAAGGCGCAGGGAAGACCTGATTTGGTGGATGTGGCGCCAATTTGGCCGCATTTGCCAGTGCTTGTGCCTTCTCCGAGGCCGCACGCTCCGCGGCGACTTGCCATCAGAACATTCCGTTCCGGTCGTCCGCCCTGTGCTGTCCGGGATTGGTGCGATTCTGCCGTCAGAATGAAGGAATACAATGCGTAAGCTTCTCGTCGCTCTCACCCTGCTGTCGGCGTCCCTTTCCACGGCGGCATTTGCCCAGCAAGGGCGTGGCACGGACTCCGAGCAGAAGGCCTGCACGCGCGATGTGCAGAAGTTCTGCCGTCCGGTCATCGATCAGGGCGATTTCACCATCCTGGCCTGCCTGAAGGAGAACCGGACCAAGATCTCGCAGGCCTGCGACCAAGTTCTGAAGAACCACAACCAGTAAGCTCGGCCACTGGCCCACAAGGGCGGCCCCGGGGCCGCCTTTTTCAGGCCGGATCCGCAGGGCAGCCTTCGAGAGACAGGATTGGTTTTGCGGCCGTATTCCCCTATATGGGGGCCGCGGCGGCATCGCCGGCACGAGCCCGCGCGAGCGAAAAAGCTCTTCCTGTCCAAACGATTGTAAACCAGCCCTCGATGACCTCTGCGAGCGAATTGCGATCCGGCAAGGGTGACCGCGACGAGAATTTTCCCGTCGCGTCCTGGATCATTCATCCGCGTCATCGCGCGCTGATCCTGGCGTATTACAATTTCGTCCGTACTGCCGACGACATCGCCGACCACGCGACGCTGCCAGGCGACCAGAAGCTCGCCTATCTCGACCTGCTCGAGGCGGAACTGCTCGGCAAGGGCGACACCCAGGCCGAAGCCGTCGTCTTGCGGCGCGCGCTCGCCGAGCGCGGCATGGCGCCGCGCCACGCGCTCGACGTGCTCATCGCCTTCCGCATGGACGTCACCAAGCTGCGCTACGAGAACTGGGACGAGGTGATCCACTATTGCCGTTACTCGGCGATGCCGGTCGGCCGTTTCATGCTCGACGTCCACGGCGAGAGCACCTCGACCTGGGCCGCGTCGGACGCGCTTTGCGCGGCGCTCCAGATCAACAACCACCTCCAGGATTGCGGCAAGGATTTTCGCGAGCTCAACCGCGTCTATCTGCCGCGCGATGCGCTGGCCGCGAGCGGCGCCTCGGTCGAGCAGCTCGGCCTTGCCCAGTCGCCGCCGGCGATGCTGGCCTGCCTTCAGGGGCTCGCCGTGCGCAACGAAGCGCTGCTGGACGAGGGCAGGTCGTTAACTGCGGAGATCCGGGATTTCCGCCTCGGCATCGACGTCGCGGTGATCCAAGCCTATGCTGACCGCATCGTGCGCCTGCTCAAGGTGCGCGATCCCCTGCGCGAGCGCGTGCATCTCAACAAGTTCGAGCTCCTCACCTTCAGCCTCGCCGGCATGATCGGCGAAGTCGGCCGCCGCGCGATCGGACGCAAGGCCATTTCCAGACCGGGGACTGCACATGACGCTTGAGGCGACCTCGCCCGGCGCCAGTTATGGCTCGACCGCATCCGGCAGCTCGTTCTACGCCGCGATGCGCATCCTGCCGCATGACCAGCGCGAAGCGATGTTCCAGATCTACAGCTTCTGCCGGCAGGTCGACGACATCGCCGATTCCGACGGCCCGCGCGAGGAGCGGCTCGCCGCGCTTCAGGCGTGGCGCACCGACATCGACGCGCTCTATCAGGGCAATCCGCCGCCGCGGTTGAAGGACTACGTCGCCTCGGTGAAGACCTTCGGGCTCAAGCGCGAGGATTTCCTGGCCATCGTCGACGGCATGGAGATGGACGTGCCGCAGGACATCCGCGCACCCGACATGGCGACGCTCGATCTCTATTGCGATCGGGTCGCCAGCGCAGTGGGGCGGCTGTCGGTGCGGGTGTTCGGCCTGCCCGAAGAGGACGGCATCCAGCTCGCCTATCATCTCGGCCGCGCGCTTCAGCTCACCAACATCCTGCGCGACATCGACGAGGACGCCGGCCTCGGCCGGCTCTATCTGCCGCGCGAAGCGCTGCTGCATGCCGGCATCACCTCCAACGACCCGAACCGCGTCATCGCCGAGCGTGCGCTGCCGAAGGTCTGCCTGCCGCTGGCGCAGCGCGCGAAGGTCCATTTCGAGAAGTCGGACGAGATCATGAACCGCAACAAGCGCCGCACCGTGCGTGCGCCGCGGATCATGTCGAAATACTATCATTCCATTCTGGACCTCCTGATCGCGCGCGGCTTCAACGCGCCGCGCGAGCCGGTGCGTGTGTCGAAGGTCACACGCATCCTGATCCTGCTCCGTTACGCTTTCATCTGATGCAAAACACAGCTCACATCATCGGCGCTGGAATTTCCGGCCTCTCCGCCGCCGTGCGGCTCGCCAATGCCGGCTTCAAGGTCGCCGTGCACGAGGCGACGCACCAGGCCGGCGGCCGCTGCCGTTCTTATTTCGACGGCGCAACCAACCTCACCATCGACAACGGCAATCATCTGCTGCTGTCGGGCAACAGCCATGCGCGCGCCTATGCGCGCTCGATCGGGACCGAGGCGGGCCTGGTCGGCCCTGAAAGCGCGCAGTTTCCCTTCGTCGACATCAAGACCGGGCAGCGCTGGCAGATCGATCTCGGCACCGGCCGGCTGCCGACCTGGGTGCTCGACGAGAGCCGCCGCGTTCCCGACACGGGCCTCACCGACTATCTCAAGCTGGCGCCGCTGATCTGGGCCTCGGAGGAGACGCTGGTCGGCAAGTCCATTCCTACCGAAGGCGTGCTCTATCAGCGCCTGGTGCAGCCGCTGCTGCTCGCCGCGCTCAACGTCGATCCGCCCGAGGGCTCGGCCGGACTCGCCGGCGCGATCGTGCGCGAGACGCTGCTTGCCGGCGGACAGGCTTGCCGTCCCTTGATCGCGCGCGACGGCCTTAGCGCCGTGCTGATCGAGCCCGCCGTGAAGTTCTTGCAGGAGCGCGGCCACTCGGTTCAGCTCGGCCATGAGCTGCGCGCGTTCGTGACCAGTGACGGCAAGGCCGGCGCGCTGAATTTCGGCGGCGAGGACGTGATCCAGCTCGCCGACGGCGATGTCGTCGTGATGGCGGTGCCGCCGCGTGCCGCCGCCAGCCTGCTGCCGGGCCTGAAGACGCCGACCGAATTCCGCGCCATCGTGAATGCACATTTCCGTTTTGAGCCGCCGCCGGGTTCGCCGCCGATCCTGGGCGTGATCGGCGGCATCGTGGAATGGCTGTTCGCGTTCCCGAACCGGCTTTCCGTGACCATCAGCAACGGCGACCGTCTCGTCGACATGCCGCGCGAGGAACTCGCGCAAGCGATCTGGAACGACGTCTGCGAGGCAGGCGGCGTTTCCGGCGAGCTGCCTCCCTGGCAGATCGTGCGCGAGCGGCGCGCCACCTTTGCCGCCACGCCGGCGCAGAATGCCCTGCGTCCGGGGCCGGTCACCGCGCTGAAAAACCTGTTCCTCGCCGGCGACTGGACTGCTACGGGATTGCCTGCAACCATCGAGGGATCGGTCCGGTCCGGTGATCGCGCCGCCGATCTGGTGCTGGCCGCACAGCGGCCCTGACGGGAATTTGTCCCGGTCAATTCAAATCAACTATCGGAGTAATCGAGCCAGATGGATTCCTTGAACGCGACCGCCCGCGAAGCCCAGGAATCCAAGATCTCGGAATCGAAGATCTTGGAATCGAAGATCTTGGAATCGAGCATTGCGTCCGCCACGCAAGGCGTCCTCGGCTTCCAGCAATCCGACGGCCATTGGGTGTTCGAGCTCGAGGCCGACTGCACGATTCCGGCCGAATACGTTCTGTTGCGCCACTATCTCGCCGAGCCGGTCGACACCGTGCTCGAGGCCAAGATCGGCAATTATCTCCGTCGCGTGCAGGGCACCCATGGCGGCTGGCCGCTCGTGCATGACGGCGAGTTCGACATGAGCGCCAGCGTGAAGGCGTACTTCGCGCTGAAGATGATCGGGGATTCCATCGACGCCCCGCACATGGTGCGTGCGCGCGAGGCGATCCACGCCCGCGGCGGCGCTATTCACAGCAACGTCTTCACGCGCTTCATGCTCGCGATGTTCGGCATCGTGACCTGGCGCGCGGTGCCGGTGCTGCCGATCGAGATCATGCTGCTGCCGTTCTGGTCGCCGTTCCACATCAACAAGATCTCCTACTGGGCGCGCACCACCATGGTGCCGCTGATGGTGATCGCCGCGCTGAAGCCGCGCGCGAAGAATCCGAAGGGCGTCGGCATCGACGAGCTGTTTCTCCAGGATCCGCGCTCGATCGGCATGACCGCGAAGGCGCCGCACCAGAGCATGGCCTGGTTCCTGCTGTTCCGTTCGCTCGATGCGATCTTGCGCGTCATCGAGCCGCTGTTTCCGAAGAGCCTGCGCAAGCGCGCCATCGACACCGCGCTCGCCTTCAGCGAGGAGCGGCTCAACGGCGAGGACGGCATGGGCGCGATCTATCCGCCGATGGCCAACCTCGTCATGATGTACGACGCGCTCGGCAAGGACGAGAACTATCCGCCGCGCGCGGTCACGCGCCGGGGCATCGACAAGCTGCTCGTGATCGGCGACGACGAGGCCTATTGCCAGCCCTGCGTCTCGCCGGTGTGGGATACGACGCTGACCGCCCACGCGCTGCTGGAAGCCGGCGGCGACAAGGCCGTGCCTGCGGCGAAGCAAGGCCTCGACTGGCTGATCCCGAAGCAGGAGCTCGAGGTGAAGGGCGACTGGGCCGTGAAGCGGCCCGACGTGCGCCCGGGCGGCTGGGCGTTCCAGTACAACAATGCCTACTATCCCGATCTCGACGACACCGCGGTCGTGGTGATGTCGATGGACCGGATGCGCCGGGAGCACGGCGTCACCGGCTATGATTCCGCGATCGACCGTGGCCGGGAGTGGATCGAGGGCATGCAGAGCGACGACGGCGGCTGGGCCGCCTTCGACGTCAACAATCTCGAATATTACCTGAACAACATCCCGTTCTCGGACCACGGCGCACTGCTAGATCCGCCGACCGAGGACGTCACCGCGCGCTGCGTCTCGATGCTGGCCCAGCTCGGCGAGACCGCCAAGACCAGCAAGCATGTGGCCGACGGGGTCGCCTACCTCCGCAAGACCCAGCACCCGGAAGGGTCCTGGTACGGCCGCTGGGGCATGAACTTCATCTATGGAACCTGGTCGGTGCTCTGCGCCCTGAACATGGCCGGCGTCCGCCACGACGACCCGATGATTCGGAAAGCCGCCGACTGGCTGGCCTCGATCCAGAACAAGGACGGGGGCTGGGGCGAGGACGCCGTCAGCTACCGGCTGGACTACAAGGGCTGGGAAGCCGCCCCCTCGACCGCCTCGCAAACGGCATGGGCCTTGCTTGCCCTGATGGCGGCAGGCGAGGTTGATCACCCGGCCGTCGCCCGCGGGGTGGAGTACCTGATTGCAACACAGAACGAAAAAGGACTGTGGGACGAGCAGCGGTACACCGCCACAGGCTTTCCCCGTGTATTCTATCTACGGTATCATGGTTACTCGAAGTTCTTCCCGCTGTGGGCGCTGGCGCGGTACCGGAACTTGCGGAACACCAACAGCAGGGTGGTAGGGGTCGGAATGTGACTTTGGGGACGGGGGACTATCTTACCGCGGGCAATGCCATTGATCCGCGGCCAATACTCATTGTGACCGGTCTGGTTCAGGAGGCCCGCATCGCGGCGGGCCCCGGAATGGCCGTCATCTGCTCGTCCAGCAGCCCGACCCAGTTGCGGGCGCTCCTGACCGTGGTGGATCCTGAGACGATTCGCGGCGTGATCTCGTTCGGCGTGGCCGGCGGGCTCGACCCGACGCTGCGCTCCGGCGACGTCGTGCTGGCGACCGAGGTGCTGTCAGGCGACACCCGTTGGGCTGCTGGCCTATCGCTCGGCGACGACCTGATCGACCGCCTCACGTCAGGGCGCCGCCGCGTGGTGCGCGGCAGCCTCGCCGGCGCCGAGGAAGTGGTCACCGGGCGGTCCTGCAAGGCGGCGCTGCATTCGGAGACCGGCGCCTCCGCCGTCGACATGGAAAGCCACATCGCGGCCGCCTACGCCGCCGAGGCGGGGCTGCCCTTTGCCGCGGTCCGCGTCATTAGCGACCCCGCCCATCGCGCGCTGCCGGCGCTCGCCCGCGCCGCGATCAAGCCGAACGGCCAGATCGACCTCGCGGCCGTCCTGCGTGGCATCGTGCGCAATCCGACGACGCTGCATGCCCTGGTCTCGACCGGCATCGACTTCAACCGCGCGCTGCGCTCCCTGCGCGGCTGCCGCGACTTCCTGATCGGCACCGAGCTGGTCGACAGCGAGGCGCTGGTCGCCGAGACGGTCTGAGCGTCTCGATCTGACAAAAGAAAAGGCCCGGTCGCCATTGGCGACCGGGCCTTTTTCGTTCGTGGCGTTGTTCTCGCTTACGCCGCCGTCGAGGCCTTCCGTGCGGCCTTCTGCTCGGCGGCGGCGGCCTCGTCCTTGCGGATCTCGGAGAGCTTCTTCTGGACCTGCTCCGAGAAGATGTACTGCGCCGGGCGCTGCTTGCTCATGTCGATCTCCGGCGCCATCGGGCCAGAGGTCTTGACGCCGCGCAGCGACACCCACATCGCCTTCAGCGGGTTGTTCAGCGCTGCGGTCGCCGCGGTCGGCTCGTAGCCGCAATGGGCCATACAGTCGGCGCACTTCTCGTACTTGCCGGTGCCGTAGGTCTCCCAGTCGGTGGTGTCCATCAGCTCCTTGAAGGTCTTGGCATAGCCTTCACCGAGCAGATAGCAGGGCTTCTGCCAGCCGAAGATGTTGCGCGCGGGCATGCCCCACGGCGTGCACTCGTATTCCTGGTTGCCGGCGAGGAAGTCGAGGAACAGGCCGGAATGCATGAAGTTCCACTTCTTGCCCTTGCCCATCGCGAAGACGTCGCGGAACAGCTTCTTGGTCTTGGTGCGGTTGAGGAAGTGCTCCTGGTCCGGCGCGCGCTCATAGGCGTAGCCCGGCGACATCGAGACGCCGACACCGAGCTCGACCGTGAGGTCGAGGAACTTCGTGATCTCCTCGGCCGGATGGCCGTCGAAGATGGTGGCGTTGACGTTGACCGTGAAGCCGCGCGCCTTGGCCGCCTTGATCGCGGAGACGGCGCGGTCGAACACGCCCTTCTGCGACACCGCCTTGTCGTGATGGTCCTTCAAGCCGTCGAGATGCACGGAGAAGAACAAATACGGGGAAGGCTCGAACAAATCGAGCTTCTTCTCGAGCAGCAGCGCGTTGGTGCAGAGCGACACGAACTTCTTGCGCGCGACGAGGCCGCGCACGATCTCGCCGATCTCCTTGTGGATCAGCGGCTCGCCGCCGGGAATGGCGACCATCGGCGCACCGCATTCGTCGGCCGCGTCCCAGCACTCCTGCGCCGTCATGCGGCGGTTCAGGATCGCATCCGGATAATCGATCTTGCCGCAGCCGACGCAGGCGAGGTTGCAGCGGAACAGCGGCTCCAGCATCAGCACGAGCGGATAGCGTTTGCGGCCAAGCAGTTTCTGCTTGAGCAAATAGCCGCCGATACGCATTTCCTTGAAGAAGGGGATAGCCATTACACGTTTCTTTCTGGGCTTGAAATTCGGGTGGGTCAGCTCGCAGCCAGTTCGGCCGGAAGCCGGAATTCGATGTTTTCCTCGCGGCCCGGCAGCACCTGGACCTTGACTGGTCCGATCCGCCGCATCGCTTCGATCACGTCATCCACGAGTACCTCGGGCGCCGAGGCGCCGGCCGTGACGCCGACGGTCCTGGCATCTTTCAACCACTCCGGATTGAGCTCGCTGCCGTCGGCAATCAAATAACTCGCGACACCGGCTTCAGTGCCGATTTCGCGGAGCCGGTTCGAGTTCGAGCTATTGGCAGCGCCCACCACCAAGATCACGTCGACCAGCTTGCTCAAGTCCCTTACCGCAGATTGGCGGTTCTGTGTCGCATAGCAGATATCCCGGATATCCGGGCCTTGAATATCTGTAAAGCGGGCCTGAAGGGCCGAAATGATGTCCCTGGTGTCGTCCACCGACAGGGTGGTCTGGGTGATGTAGGCCACTGGCGTATCCGCCGGCAGCGTGAGGGCGTTAACCTCTTCAACGCTTTGAACAAGCAGCACGGGGGCGGGAACCTGGCCCATCGTGCCCTCGACCTCGGGGTGGCCGGCATGGCCGATCAGGATCAGGGTGCGGCCCTTGGTGATATAGCGCTTCCCCTGATTGTGAACTTTCGTGACCAGGGGGCAGGTGGCATTGAGCACCGGAAGGTCGCGCGCGGCGGCCTCTTCCTCGACGCTGCGGGCGACGCCATGGGCGCTGAAAACGGTCACCGCCTTTGGCGGAACCTCGGACAGCTCCTCGACGAAGATAGCACCCTTGTTCTTCAGGCTCTCGACCACGTATTTGTTGTGCACGATCTCGTGGCGCACGTAGACGGGCGGGCCGAACTTCTCCAGCGCCCGTTCCACGATCTCGATCGCCCGCACCACGCCCGCGCAGAAACCGCGCGGTTGCGCTAGATAAACTTCCATAGGACGCCCATCACGCAAGTTGCACCAATCCGCTTCAAAGTTCCCGGCGGCACCTCGATACTGACCAATGAGTTGCAATATCCGCACCATTGGTTTCGCGCACGCGGTAGCCACCCACCCCCGTCGGGGCTCCGGCGCATGGAGGCGCAATACTTTGTGTCAAAAAATCGGCAGAAAGGAAAGGTCGGATAGACCTTTGGTTCCCCGCCGGCTCAATCGCACGGTATTATAGTATGGAAATTGCCATGAGCAAAATGGCGACATTTGTGCTCACCCCTTCGTCACTTTCCCGCCTCAACTCCCCGGCTATACCGACCGCCCCGCATGATTTTGCCACGGTCCGCGCCGTTTACCTCGAACCTTCTTGCGGCGAGAGCCACTTAAAACAGCAATAGGTTTCGCCCGGGAACTCCGATAAACAGCGGGCGTTTTCGGCAAGCTGTTAACACCAGAAAGAAAAGATGTGCTGCAAAGCGTAGTCGTTGCCATCGTCAGGGCCTGTACCCGGTTTGCCTCCCTCGTCGTCGTTCTCGGGCTCCTGCTTGCGGTGGGGGCCGGCTATTACACGTCCAAGCACTTCGCCATCAACACCGACATCAACTCGCTGATTGCCCAGAATCTGGACTGGCGCCAGCGCGACCAGCAATTCGACCGCGCCTTCGACCGCGACGCGACGATTACGGCAGTGGTCGAGGCAAAGACGCCGGAAATGGCGACCGCGGCATCGGACGCGCTGTTTGCCAAGCTAAAGGACGACAAGACCAACTTCCAGTCGATGCAGCAGCTCGGCACCGGCGAGTTCTTCGAGAAGAACGGCCTCTTGTTCCTGCCGACCGAGGAGGTCGCCAAGGTCACCGGCGAGTTCGAATCGGCGGCGCCCCTGATCGAGATCATGGCGGGCGACCCCTCGATCCGCGGCCTGACCGGCGCGCTGGAGACGGGACTTGCCGGCGTCAAGCGCGGCCAGGTCAAGCTCGACAATACCGCGCGGCCTTTCAACCTGATCGCGCAGACGGTCGAGACCGTGCTCAACAAGGGCAATGCGAGCTTCTCGTGGCGCGAACTCGTCAGCGACGAGCCGCTGTCGGATTCCGACAAGCGCGCCTTCATCGAGTTCAAGCCGATCCTCGACTACAACGCGCTGGAGCCCGGCAAGGGCGCTACCGACGCGATCCGCAAGGCTGCGGCGGATCTGGATTTCGCGACCAAATACCAGGCGCGGGTGCGACTGACCGGCCCGGTGCCGATCGCCAATGAGGAATATGCCACCGTCCAGGAAGGCGCCGTCGTCAACGGCGTCGGCACCGTCCTCGTCGTGCTGCTGATCCTGTGGCTGGCGCTGCACTCGGCGAAGATCATCTTCGCGGTGTTCGTCAATCTCTTCGTCGGCCTTGCCATCACGACCGCCGCCGGCCTGATGATGGTCGGATCGTTCAATTTGCTGTCGATCGCGTTCGCGGTGCTGTTCGTCGGCCTCGGCGTCGATTTCGGCATCCAGTACAGCGTCCGCTACCGCTCGGAGCGCTACAAGCACAACGACCTTTCGGGTGCGCTGGTGCTGGCAGCGAAGCGCTCTGCGGTGCCGCTGTCGCTTGCGGCGATGGCGACCGCGGCAGGCTTCCTTTGCTTCATGCCTACGGACTATCAAGGCATCGCGGAGCTCGGCCAGATCGCCGGCGTCGGCATGCTGGTGGCTTTCCTCTCTTCGATCACCGTTCTGCCGGCAATGCTGAAGCTGCTCAACCCACCCGGCGAGAAGGAGCCGGTGGGCTACGCCTTCCTGGCGCCGCTCGATCACTTCCTGGAGAAGCATCGTGTGCTGGTGGTGGGGGGCACGCTGCTGCTCGCGCTCGCCGGCTTGCCGCTGCTCTATTTCATGAAGTTCGACTTCAACCCGATGAACCTGCGCAACCCGAAGGCCGAATCGATCGCGACCTTCCTCGACCTGCGCAAGGATCCCAACACCGGTGCCAATGCCATCAACGTGATGACGACGTCCGAGGAGCAGGCACGGCAGGTCGAGGCGAAGCTGGAGAAGGTGCCGGAGGTGCTGCGCGTGATGTCGCTCGACAGCTTCGTGCCGCAAGACCAGCAGCCGAAGCTGAAGCTGATCGCACAGGGCGCCAAGGTGCTGAACCCCGCGCTCAATCCCGACCAGATCGATGCCGCGCCGTCGGACAAGGAGAACGTCGATGCGCTGAAATCCTCGGTCGACAATCTGCGCCGGACCGCCGGCGATGCGAAGGGGCCGGGCGCGGTCGCCTCGCGCCGCCTTGCGGACGCGCTCGAGAAGCTCGCCAATGCCGACGAGGCCATGCGCAACAAGGCGCAGGACGTGTTCGTCACGCCGATGAAGATCGTGTTCGACCAGCTCAGGAACGCGATGCAGGCCGAGCCGGTCACCCTGAAGTCATTGCCGCCCGATCTGGTCAGCGCCTGGAAGAGCAAGGACGGCATCATCCGCGTCGAGGCGCTGCCCAAGGGCGATCCCAACGACAACGACACCCTGCGCAGATTTGCGGCGGCGGTGCTCGTTGCCGAGCCGACCGCGATCGGCGGGCCGGTCTCGATCCTGAAATCCGGCGACACCGTGGTGAAGGCGTTCATCCACGCCGGCGTCTACGCGCTGCTGGTGATCGGCCTTCTGCTGTGGATCACGCTCCGCCGGTTCGTGGACGTGCTGATGACGCTGGTGCCGCTCCTGGTTGCCGGCGCGGTCACGCTCGAGATCTGCGTGCTGATCGGCCTGCCGCTCAACTTCGCCAACATCGTCGCGTTCCCGCTGCTGCTCGGCGTCGGCGTTGCCTTCAAGATCTACTATGTCGTGGCCTGGCGCTCGGGCAGAACAAACCTGCTTCAGACCAGCCTGACACGCGCGATCTTCTTCAGCGCGCTGACGACGGCGACGGCGTTCGGCAGCCTGTGGCTGTCGAGCCATCCCGGCACGTCCAGCATGGGCAAGCTGCTGGCGCTCTCACTGGTGACGACGCTCGCCGCCGTGCTGCTGTTCCAGCCGGCCCTAATGGGCAAGCCCCGCAATCTCAGGGAGTAGGCAGATGTCGCCGACGGGGTCGGCGGCGCCCTTCTGACCGGGCTTGGCCGTCGTGGCGGTTTTCGGGGCCGGCGCGGGCGCAGGCGCTGTGGCGCCCGTCGTGCCTTGGGGCGCCGTGCCTTGGGGTGGTGCAGTGCCTTGGGCTTTCGGCGCCGCGCCGGTGGGCTTCGGCGCGCCCTTGGCCATGGCGTTGGCGGGGCTCAAGGGGATCGGCGGTCCGACCCGGGTCCAGGTTTCGCCGCCGCAGAGGAAGCCCATCACGCAGCCCTTGATCTCAAGCTGGTCGGTACCGGCCGGAGTGATGGTCGCGCTGTAGAGCTGGCCGTCTTTCGCGTTGTAGACCTGTCCTTCCCACTGATCGACGCCGGGCTTCTTCTTCATGTCGATCAGGGTCGCCATGCCCAGCGTCGGCCTGTTCTGTTTCGAGACATCCGGGTTGTTCTCGTCACGGCCGCCAGGCTGCTTTTCCCAGGAAACCGCGCCCCACATGCTGCCATTGCATTGGGCGACACGGATGTTGGCGACGCCGTCGGCGACCCGCCAGTCGCCGGTGGGGTCGGCGGCGAGAGCAGGAGTCAGGCAGGCGTAACCGCCAGCCAGTATAATTCCGGTGTAAAGGGCCAAACGCATGAGTGTTCCTTGGCAGTGCAACATGGTTTAAAGCTGTGCTTGCGAAGATGGTCCGAAAAAGGGCAAAAGGCCGCACAGACCGTTTTCTGTAACGGTCCGTTTCCAGTTGACGAGACGGCCCTCAACCGAAGTATGTAGCGGATGCACAGCCCAAATCCAGACATGTCTCAACTGTTCGCGGACCGTCAGGCCCAGCGCAGTGCCCTGCATAATCGGTATCTGAACGAGCAGTTCGTTCGGGTTCTCAAGACCATCGGCTACGACGTCGGCTTCCAGAAGGGGCAGGGGCAGTACCTCTACGACCGCGACGGGGCGCGCTATCTCGACCTGTTGTCCGGCTTTGGCGTGTTTGCGATCGGGCGCAATCATCCGGTCATGCGCGATGCGCTCAAGAGCGTGCTCGATGCCGACCTGCCCAACCTCGTCCAGTTCGACGTCTCGACGCTCGCCGGCGTGCTCGCCGAGCGCCTCCTGAAATACGTTCCCTATCTCGACAAGGCGTTCTTCGCCAATTCCGGGGCGGAATGCGTCGAGGCCGCGATCAAGTTCGCACGTGGCGCCACCGGCCGTCCCGGCATCGTCTATTGCGCCCACGGCTATCACGGCCTGACCTATGGCGCGCTGTCGCTGACGGGTGACTCGAACTTCCGCACCGGTTTCGAGCCGCTGCTGCCCGGCTGCACCCCGGTCCCCTTCAACGATCTCGCCGCGCTCGAAAAGGCGCTGGCCTCGCGCGAGGTCGCGGCCTTCGTCGTCGAGCCGATCCAGGGCAAGGGCGTCAACATGCCCACCGACGAGTTCCTGCCCGGTGCGGCAGCACTCTGCAAGAAATACGGCACGCTGTTCGTCGCCGACGAGATCCAGACCGGCATGGGCCGCACCGGCCGCTTCCTCGCGGTCGAGCACTGGAACGTCGAGCCCGACATGGTGCTGCTGTCGAAGTCGCTGTCGGGCGGCCACGTGCCGGTCGGCGCGGTGCTGACGCGCAAGGGCATCTTCGACAAGATCTTCAACCAGATGGATCGCGCGGTGGTGCACGGCTCCACCTTCTCCAAGAACGATCTGGCGATGGCCGCGGGCATCGCCACGCTCGATGTCATGGAGTCCGAGAAGCTGATCGAGTCCGCCGCCAAGCGCGGCGCCGAGCTGCGCCTTGCGCTGACGCGCATGGTGCCCGGCTACGAGCTGATGAAGGAAGTGCGCGGCAAGGGCCTGATGATCGGCGTTGAGTTCGGCCCGCCGAAGTCGCTGCGCCTGCGGGCGTCCTGGAACGTGCTGGAGGCCGCCAACAAGGGCCTGTTCTGCCAGCTCATCACCGTGCCGCTGTTCAAGGATCACAAGATCCTGACGCAGGTCGCCGGCCACGGCAGCCACACCATCAAGCTGCTGCCGCCGCTCACCATCACCGAGGAAGACTGCGGCTGGATCGAGCGCGCCTTCGACGACGTCATCGCCGGCAGCCACAAGGTCCCCGGTGCGATCTGGTCGCTCGGCAAGACGCTGGTGGACAACGCGGTGCGAAGGTCGGCTTAGGCACCGTCCGCGTTATCGATATAGTTTGCGGGAGCGCTTGGCCTCGCGCAATGCGGGCAAGGGTAGAGATCTCGTTCTATGCGATCGATGATTGCGCTTGTCTCGGTTCTCTTATTTCTGACGTTCGCGATATCCGTCTCTTTCGCTTGGCTCAGCTATGATAGTTACAAGCGATCGGTGCCTAAACCCCACATAGTCGGACCTCTCACCGCCATACGTGCGTCCATGCGTACAGTGCACCTTCCTTACGAGCCTGCTCTGTCCGAGGCCTGCTTGATGTACCTTAAGCGCTTCAGGATCGCGGCCATGGTTGCCGCCATGGCGTCGATCCTGATGGTGGCATTTGTCGTGGCAGTGCGAGCGCTTGATCTCCAGCGTCACCTTGACTGAAGAAGCTACCCCTCCACATTCACCTTCATCGCCGCCCCGAACTTGTCGACGAACTCGGCGAGCTCGTCGGCGCCGAGATCGCTGACCGCCCAGAAATTCAGGCCGCGATCGCCCCAGCGGCGGCAGTTGAAGCCCTGCATGGTCTGGGTCTTCGGCGGCCGGTGTTCGGTGCTCGAGGTCTGCGACACGAACAGGTTGATCACGTGCTGCCGGCGCCGGTAGACGACGGCGCCGATGGCGCGGGCGTCGATATAGTCGAGCCGGCCGCCGACCAGCGTAAAACCCTGCGCGGTGAGGTCGATCACGGGCGGGGCGACGTCGAGCTTGCCGTTGAACCAGGGTTTGACGGTGTGCTGGTCGGTCGAGATCACGTCGGTGAGATGGCCGGCCTGAAGCGAGCGTAGATGGGCGGAGACGACCTCCGACAGGATGCGCTGCTGGTCGTCCTGGCGCAGCACCACGGCGACGACGCCGGAGGCGGCGAGCGCGGAGACCGCCGAGCCCATCGCAAAGCCGCGCAGCACGGAGCGGCGGGTCGGTTGCAGGCGCTGCGGCTGAGGCATCGAGGCCTCGATGCGGGCGCGCAGGCTCGCCGGTGCGGTGTAGCGCAGATTGGTGTCGGCCAGCACGCGCTGCATGTCGCGTTGTGCCGCAAGCTCCGCGGCGCAGGCCGGGCAGCCGGCGATATGGGCTTCGACTTCGCGCGCGTGGCCGGCATCGAGCTCGTTGTCGATCAGCGCGTGAAGCAGGATTCTTGCCTCGTCGCAGGTCATCTTGGATGCTCCTCTTCCGCCGTCCAGGCCGCGCGCAGCATGGCGCGGGCGCGGGCGAGGCGGGACATCACGGTGCCGACGGGGGCGCCGACGGCCTCGGCGATTTCACGATAGGACAGGTTGTTGATCTCGCGCAGCACGAAGGTTTCCTTGAACGGCTCGGCGAGCGCATCGATCAGCTTGCGGATGGCGCCGGCATCGCGGCTGCGCAGCACTTCGGTTTCCGGGCTTGCCCCGGTCTCCTGCCAGATCGGCGTCTGCTCGGCGGCGCCGGGCGTATCCTCGATCGCGCTGGGCCTGTGCGCGCGACGCGCATATTCTGCGTTGCAGACGTTGCGCAGGATCGCGAACAGCCAGGGCTTCATCGCCGGCCCGCGATAGCTGTCGAAGTGCTTCAGCGCGCGCAGATAGCACTCCTGCACCGCGTCCTCGGCATCGGAGGCGTCGCGCAGCAGATAGCGCGCGAGCGTGTAGACGTCGTCGAGATAGGGCAGCGCCGCTTCGCGGAAGCGCTGCGCCTTCTGCAGATCGTCGGTGGCGGGCATCGCTCCTCGCTTTGCCTCTTGTTCTGCCTGTGGCTTCGTTCCGTCCCTGTGTGTGACGGAACGCACACGAGCCCGGCCGGCGTGGGACCACCGGCCGGGCAAGACGTTGATGCCTTGGTTGGAGACGTTACTCAACCTTGATCATCCCCGTCATGTGCGGGTGCAACGAACAAAAATATTTGTAGTCGCCCGCATTGGTGAAGGTGAACGAGAACTTGTCGTCGGTGTCCAGGGTCTTGGACCTGAACTTGCCGGCCGAGACGATCGTGTGCGGGATGTCGTCCCGGTTGGTCCAGGTCACGGTGGCGCCGACCTTGATCTTGAGCTCGGCCGGCTGGAAAACGAAATTGTCGATGTGCACGTCCATGTCGTCGGCCCGGGCGGTTGTTGCGGGCAGCAGGACGGCCGCGGCCAGAGCGAGACCGAGGTCGACGCCGAAGTCGCGGCGATTGAGTGTCTTCATTGTCAGCTTCCATTCAACCTTGGATTCAGCCCTGGAGCGGTGTGTCGATGATCGCGAGCCGCTGCTCGTTCTGCTTGAAGTTGATGCTGGCGACGCCGAGCATCGAGCGCAGCCTTGCGTCCTCGACCTTCATCGGTCCGGGCGAAGGAGCTGCCCCCGGCGCCGGCTGCGGGAAGGCGGTCGAGCGCGCGGTGTGGAAGGTGACGTTGCCTTCGACCTTCTGCATCACCTGGTGGATGTGGCCGTTCAGCACGGTGACCGAGCCGAAGCCCTTGACGTATTCGAGCGCGCGGCCGCCATCCTCGGTGCCCCAGCCCCATTCCGGATAGACGGTCCAGAGCGGGATGTGGGCGAACAGCACGACCGGCGTCGATTTCGACTTGCCGCGCAGGTCGTCCTCCAGCCAGGCAAGCTGCTCGGCGCCGAGATTGCCGAGGCCGCCGGCCTTGAGGTCGACGACGTTGACGAGGCCGACGAAGTGCACGCCGCCGGCATCGAAGGAGTACCAGCCGTGCCCCTTGGTGCCGCGGCCGTAGCGCTCGCGATAGAGCTTCACCTCCTCGTCGATGAAGTCATGCTCGCCGGGGACGTAGTGCACGTCGAGCTTGGTCTGCGAGATGATGCGTTCGGCATTGTCGAACTCGGCGGCCTTCGACAGATGGGTGATGTCGCCGGTGTGGATCATGAACGACGGCTTGGCCGGCATCGCGTTGATCTTGTTGATGGCTTCCTCCAGCGTGCCGAGCGCGTTGGGATTGGCCGGCTTGTCGAAGCCGACATGGCTGTCGCTGATCTGGAGGAAGGTCATGCCGGGCGCGGCCGCGGTGGCGGCTTGCGCGGAATCGATGATGCCGAGCGAGCGCGGCACGCCGCCCGTGATGGTCCAGAGCACCCCGGTGCCGGCCCAGGTCATGCATTCCAGCACCTTGCGGCGGTTGACGCCGTCATCCCCGTGATCGTGTCCGCTCATCGCAACGTCTCCACTTCGCCCGGAATTGGGCTTCGGGGAGGTGATTGGGGGAGGGCGGGGTTTATTCCCGGATCGGATGACGATTTCGTGAAGTCGGGAGGTGCCGCGACTTGGAAAGCATGGAAATCTTGACCTCGGAGGTCATTTTCTATGGCTGGGCTCAAAGCTAGGCTGGCCCCATGACAGCGCACCAGCTTCCTTTCGGGATCCTCTTGAGACGTTGGCGCGAGCGGCGACGCCTCACGCAGACTGATCTGGCTCTCGCGGCCAATAGCTCAACCCGGCATTTGTCATGCCTCGAAACCGGGAAAGCGCAACCAAGCCGGGCCATCATCAACCGTCTGACAGACCTTCTCGATGTTCCGCTTCGGGATCGCAACAGATTGCTGCTCGCGGCGGGGTTTGCGCCAGCGTACGAGGAGACGTCGATCGACGGCCTCGAAGCAGCGAGGGCGGCGATGGATCGCATTCTCGAGGCACACAAGCCCTTTCCCGCCTTCGCAGTGGATCGGCGTTGGAACGTGGTGCTTTCAAATGGCGCTCTTCCCCAGCTCTATGAAGGATGTTCGGAAGCACTCCTAGAGCCACCCATCAACGCGATGCGTCTCATGCTGCATCCGGCAGGCATGGGACCGCGAATCCTGAACCTCGCGGCATGGCGCGCCTATTGCTTGAGCGTGCTGCGTCAGCAGATCGAGGCCGGCGCCGATCCCTGGCTGCAAAATCTGCTCGCAGAGGTCGCAGCGTATCCCGCCCCGTCAGACTCGACCACCAGCATGGGCTTCGAGCAGTCCGAGCGGCTAGCCACCCCGCTGCGTATCACGACGCGCCTCGGCACCATGTCCTTTTTGAATACCGTGACCGTCTTCGGCACCGCCACTGACATCACCTTGGCCGAACTCGCCCTCGAAATGCTGTTTCCGGCAGACAACCGTACGATCGAGCTTGCAAACCTGATGCAGTCGGAGCTTGTCGATCAGACATCGCCGGTCGCTGTCGAGAGGGGACGGGCAGGCGCCAGAGAGTACGTGCTCATGCGCAGATAGCGCCGCCCGACTCTCCACGAGGTCATCTGGTCTTCGGGGAGCGCTTCGGATCCGCCCTGATTGGTTCCCACACGCCGATTTTGCGCTCACTCGCCAGTATTCTCGGGAGAGCATCATGCCACGCGTGCCGGTAGGGACGGTTCAGTTGCACGTTGACGACATCATCGTGGTTGTCCCACGTCTCGTAGAGCATGAAGTGGTTTTCGGACGTCGGATCCTGGTGCAGGACCGCCTCACAATATGTCGTCTCGACCTTCATCGCGTCCAGGACTTCACAGAGGCGCTCCAGAAATTCCTCCCGCTTGCCGGGGACAACTTGAAACTCGATGGCATATGAAACGGGCATGAATCACTCCGCCTTCGTGTCGTCGGACATTGCGATGCGGGCCTGTCAGGCCGGATAGAACTGGTAGTCCTGGACTATCTTTCCAGCATCCGAGACGACAACGAATTCCAGGCCTTTGCCCAGCACGGTATCCGCGTTGGCTGGCAACATCTCCCAATAGAATGCCACCACGTTGCCTTCCCGGCGAGCGCCGGGCACTGCGCGAAAGCGATTTCCCGCATCGCGCACGAATTCGTTGTGCGATTCAATGATGCGCAGCTCGAGCGCATCATGCCCAACGACCTTGCGCGACTCGACATAGTGCTCACCTTGCGGAATCCATAATTCCGCGACTTGTCGCTTCCGCTTTTCAGAGTCCCGCTCGTTCCACACAGCCACATATCGATCGGCAAGCTCGTTCAAATTCATTTTTTGCTTCCTCGTCTTGCGTCACCCGCTGAGAGCGCAGACGCCTGTCCGCGCTGCGCCTGGCCCTCATACCTGCAGGCCGACGGGCGGTCGATGACGTGGGAAGTCAAAAACGAAATCATTCGACCTAAGGACTGGAAGTTTGACTTACTTCGCATCCTCCAAGATCATCGTCGCACCTTTCTCGGCGATCATTGCGGTCGGCGTGTTGGTATTGCCCGACGTGATCGTCGGCATGATCGAGGCATCGACGATGCGAAGGCCGCTGAGGCCGTAGAAGCGGAGACGTTCGTCGACCACCGCCATCGGATCGTTCGCCGCGCCCATCTTCGCCGTGCCGACGGGATGGAAGATGGTGGTGCCGATATCGCCCGCGGCTTTGGCGAGCGAGGCATCGTCGTCGCCGACGGAAGGGCCGGGCAGATATTCGCTCGGGTGATATTTTGCCAGCGCCTTCTGCTGCATCAGGCGGCGGGTGGTGCGGATGGCGTCGGCGCCGACCTGGCGGTCGTCGTCGGTCGACAGGTAGTTCGGCGCGATGATCGGCTTCTCGTCCGGGCTCGCCGAGCGCAGCCGCACGGTGCCGCGCGAGGTTGGCTGCAAGTTGCAGGCGCTCACGGTGATGGCGGGGAAGCGGTGCAGGGGATCGCCGAACTTGTCGAGCGACAGCGGCTGTACGTGGAACTGGATGTTGGCGCGTGCGCGCGTCGCATCGGAACGCGTGAAGATGCCGAGTTGCGACGGCGCCATCGTCAGCGGTCCGCGGCGGCGGAAGGCGTAGTCGAGCCCCATCAGGCCGCGGCGGAACAGGTTGTAATAGGTCTCGTTCAGCGTGCGCACACCCTCGACCTTGTAGATCGCGCGCTGCTGGAGATGGTCCTGCAGATTGCGGCCGACACCGGGCTTGTCCATCATCACGTCGATGCCGAGCGGCGACAGCCAGTCGGCAGGCCCGATGCCGGAGCGATGCAGCACCTGCACCGAGCCGATCGCGCCGGCCGACAGGATCACCTCGCGCTTCGCGCGCGCTTCGATGATCTCGCCGTTCTGGACGAAACGCACGCCGACGGCGCGGCCCTGCTCGATGATGAGACGGTCGACCAGCACGTGCTTCTCGAGCCGCAGGTTGGGCCGGTTCAGCGCGGGCTTGAGGAAGCCGCGCGCCGAGGACCAGCGCCGGCCGCGCTTCTGGTTGACGTGGAAATAACTGGTGCCTTCGTTGTCGCCGGTGTTGAAATCCGGGATGCGCTTGATGCCCATTTCTTCTGCGGCATCGCCGACGGCATCGAGAACCTCCCACGACAGCCGCGGCGCCTCGATGCGCCAGCCCCCGCCGACGCCGTGATGCTCGCTCGCGCCCAGGAAGTGATCCTCGATCCGCTTGAACAGCGGCAGCACGTCGTCATAGCCCCAGCCGGTCATGCCGAGCTGGCGCCAATGGTCGTAATCGGCGGCCTGTCCGCGCATCGAGATCATGGCGTTGATCGCCGAGCAGCCGCCGATCACCTTGCCGCGGGGATAGGCCAGCGCGCGGCCGTTCAGGCCCGGCTCGGCCTCGGTCTTGAACATCCAGTCCGAGCGCGGATTGCCGATCGCGAAGAGGTAGCCGACCGGAATGTGGAACCAGATCCAGTTGTCGTCGCCGCCGGCTTCGAGAATGAGGACGCGATTTTTCGGATCGGCCGACAGGCGGTTGGCGAGAATGCATCCTGCCGTGCCTGCCCCGACGACAATGTAGTCAAACTCACCTTCGAGCCGCCTTGGCATTCTGCTTCCACCCGGATGGTCACTTGATGTTCCGTCCTAATAGGCAGACGCAGCGGTTCGGGACAAGTCCGGCCATGACGAGAGGGCAGGGCTCCCCCCGATCCGCGGCGGTTAGGTGGACTGCGGCTTGCATGGTAGACAGTCCTGTATTCCCAACAAAGCTTGAGACCATCCATGCCCATCGTGAACCGCGTCGCCGACCTTCAACCCGATATTCAGGCCTGGCGCCGGGACATCCACCAGCATCCCGAATTGCTGTATGACGTTCACCGCACCGCAGCATTCGTCGCGGACCGCCTGCGTGAATTCGGCTGCGATGAGGTCGTGACCGGCCTCGGCCAGACCGGCGTGGTCGGCGTGATCAAGGGCAACAAGCCAGCCGGCGAAGGGCTGAAGACCATCGGCCTGCGCGCCGACATGGACGCGCTGCCGGTCGAGGAGCAGACCAACCTGCCTTACGCCTCGAAGAATCCGGGCAAGATGCACGCCTGCGGCCATGACGGCCACACCGCGATGCTGCTTGGGGCGGCCCGCTACCTCGCCGAGACCCGGAATTTTGCCGGCGATGCTGTCGTGATCTTCCAGCCGGCCGAGGAGGGCGGTGCCGGCGGCGCGGCCATGGTCAAGGACGGGCTGATGGAGCGCTTCGGCATCGAGCAGGTCTACGGCATGCATAACGGCCCGGGCATCCCGATCGGCTCGTTCGCGATCCGGCCGGGCCCGATCATGGCGGCGACCGACGAGGTCGATATCATGATCGAGGGCCTCGGCGGCCATGCCGCGCGACCGCACAAATGCATCGATTCCGTGCTGGTCGGCGCGCAGGTGATCACCGCGTTGCAGTCGATCGTGGCGCGCAGCGTCGATCCGCTGGAATCGGCCGTGATCTCGATCTGCGAATTCCACGCCGGCAACGCCCGCAACGTCATTCCGCAGACCGCGACGCTGAGGGGCACCATCCGCACGCTGTCGCCGGACGTGCGCAAGCTGGTCGAGAAGCGCGTGCACGAAGTGGTGGCGGGCGTGGCGCAGATCACCGGCGCGAAGATCGACCTGCACTACAAGCGCAACTATCCCGTCGTGAACAACCACGCCGCGGAGACCGAGGTGGCGCGGCGTATCGCAAGGCAGGTCGCGGGCGAAGCCAATGTGCACGAGATGCCGCCGCTGATGGGCGGTGAGGATTTTGCCTATATGCTGGAAGCGCGCCCCGGCGCCTTCATCTTCTGCGGCAACGGCGACAGCGCCGGCCTGCATCACCCCGCCTATAATTTCAACGACGAGGCGATCGTGTTCGGCACGTCCTACTGGGTCAAGCTGGTCGAGGAGTCGCTCGCAGCGTCGTAGGCGCGGCGTCCTTCACCTCGCCCCGCTTGCGGGGCGAGGTCGGATTTTTCGCGAAGCGTAAAATCCGGGTGAGGGGGACTCTCCGCGAGTCCGTCTCTCACCGTGATCGCGGAGGCAGCCCCTCACCCCAACCCTCTCCCCGTAAGAACGGGGAGAGGGAGAGGAGAGGTCTTCAGAAGATTCGCGAGAAGATCACGTAGAGCGTGGCCGACAGCATGATCGCGCAGGGCAGCGTCAGCACCCAGGCCATCAGCAGGTTGCGGATGGTCGCCATCTGCAGGCCCGAGCCGTTCGCGGCCATGGTGCCGGCGACGCCGGACGACAGCACGTGGGTGGTCGAGACCGGCAGGCCGAACACGTCGGCGGCACCGATCGTGGCGGCGGCGACGAGCTCGGCGGAGGCGCCCTGTGCGTAGGTGAGATGGGTCTTGCCGATCTTCTCACCGACCGTGACGACGATGCGCTTCCAGCCGATCATGGTGCCGAGGCCGAGCGCGATGGCGACCGCGATCTTCACCCAGTTCGGGATGAACTTCGTGGCGGCGTCGAGCGAGCCCTTGTAGGCGTTCAGGGTCGCGACCTCGTCCTTGTTGAGATCGTTCTCCTTGTCCTTCATCAGGAAGCGGATCGCTTCCGAGGTCAGGTACATGTCGTTGCGGGTGTTGCCGACGGCTTCCGCCGGCACCTTGTTCAGCGTGCCGTATTTGGCGACCTGGTCGCCGACATCCTTCACCAGCACGGCGAGCGAGGGATAGGTGCCCTCGTTGATCTGATGCAGCGCGATGTACTGCGTCACCGCCGGACGGGGATCGCCGATGATGCTGTGCCCGGCGCCCTTGGCCGAGATCACCCTGGCGGCGGCATCCGAGGTCTTCTGGAACTGGGCGACCTGGGATTCCGGCAGAGCGCGGTTGAGCGCGTAAGCGGTTGGAACGGTGCCGATCAGGATCAGCATGATCAGGCCCATGCCCTTCTGGCCGTCGTTCGAGCCGTGCGCGAAGCTGACGCCGGTGCAGGTCAGGATCAGGAGGCCGCGGATCCAGAGCGGCGGAGCCTTGTTGCCTTCGGGCGCGGCGTACAGAGCCGGGTTGCGCACGATGAACTTGAGCACCAGCAGCAGCACGGCGGCGCAGGCGAAGCCGACCAGCGGCGACAGCAGCAGCGCGTAGCCGATCTCGGTAGCCTTGCTCCAGTCCACGCCCGAGGTGCCGTCGCGGCCGCGCATCACGGCGTTGGCGATGCCGACGCCGATGATGGAGCCGATCAGCGTGTGCGAGGACGAGGCGGGCAGGCCGAAATACCAGGTGCCGAGATTCCACAGGATCGCGGCGATCAGCAGCGCGAACACCATTGCGAAGCCGGCGCTGGAGCCGACCTGGAGGATCAGCTCGACCGGCAGCAGCGAGACGATGCCGAAGGCGACCGCGCCGGAGGACAGCAGCACGCCGAGGAAGTTGAAGAAGCCCGACCACATCACGGCGACTTCAGCCGGGAGCGAATGGGTGTAGATCACGGTCGCCACCGCATTGGCGGTGTCGTGGAAGCCGTTGACGAACTCGAAGCCGAGCGCGATCAGCAGCGCGACGAACAGCAGGATGTAGGGCAGGAAGGTCGTGACCCGCGTGCCGGTCGCGTTGACGTCGGCATAGATGCTGTAGGCGACGAACAGCAGGCCCGCGGCGAGGATGCCGAAGAACAGGATCATCGTCAGCGGATTGAAGCCCTTGTCGAGATTTGGCCGCGAGGCCGGCTGGATCGGCGCGGGATCGGCTACCGCGCGGTCGAATGCTACATCGGTCATGTCTGGACGCCCCTTAACTTTCAGGTAAGGGTATTGTCCGCGATGGATTTGAAGGCTGGATGACAAGCGGTGGTTGAAAGGCGTTTTCCCGCCCGTATTTAGGCGGCGCGCGCGGATTTCCTCTGCAGGCTGGCGGCGATCTTCAGGTCTTCGACAAAGCGCTGATATTCCAGCACTTTGGCTTCCGGGTCGGGCAGTCGCAGCAGATAGGACGGGTGCACCGTCACCAGCGCCTTGCGGCCGTCGGGAAGGTCGATGAGCCGGCCGCGGGTCTTGCCGATTGGGGTGATCTTGCCGAATACGCTTTGCGCGGCGGTGGCGCCCATCGCGACGATGAGCTCGGGCTGGATTGCCGCAACTTCCCGCTCAAACCATGGCCGGCACGCTTTGATTTCCGGTGTTGCCGGCTTCTGGTGCAGGCGGATCTTTCCGCGCGGCACGAATTTGAAGTGCTTCACCGCATTGGTGACATAGACCTTCTTGCGGTCGACGCCGGCTTCCTCCAGCGCGCGGTCGAGCATCTGCCCGGCCGGTCCGACGAAGGGATGGCCGGCGAGGTCTTCCTTGTCGCCGGGCTGCTCGCCGACCAGCATGATGGTGGCGTCTTTCGGGCCTTCGCCGAACACGGTTTGCGTCGCGTCCTTGTAGAGCGGGCAGGCACGGCAATGCGCGGCCTCCTCGCGGAGCGCTTCGAGATCGTTGGCGGCGGCTTTGTGTCCCATGATGGCTTCCGGACGTGGGGAGATCCGTCCGCCGGTCCAGCGTTCGGCATCGGCGAGCAGGGGTCCAAGTATCGATCCAAGTACCGATGCGTCCTGGAGGTTCCTCCGGCGCTTCACCGGCGCGTCGGTCGTCATCAGCCGGCCGGGCTGGAAATGGCGCCGCCAGGTTTCCTCCAGGCGGCCTGGTGCCGGCCACTCCGTCCGGCTGATTCCGGGCGTGAAGGAGATCGCGTGACCATTCCAATGGGCACAAACGTCAGGCGTGAGGATCGACCAGGGCATGTCGGCAAAACGACGCGCAAAGAACGGCGCGGCGAATGCGACGATGTAATGCTCCGGCTCGAACCAGGCGGCGTAATGCGCCTTCTGCTCGCGCCCGATCTCGCGGAAGCGGACGAGATCGCGCATCCGCTGTGCATCGCGTTGCACGCTGCCAGCCATCGCGGTTGCCTGCGCCACGTCGGGATCGCTCATCGTTACGAGCAGGTCGTGATCGGCCTTCAACCGCCAGAGCAGGCGATAGAGCAGCGCAAAACGCTCGCCCTCGCGATGCAGGATCGCGATGCGGGCAAGCTCGATGAAATTGGCCGGCACGGTGAACGTGCTCTCGGTCTCGATCGGCGGAAGGCTCGGCGCTTCGGACAGGCCGGGCGGCATCTGGTCTTTCGTCTGGCCTTGCACGTGCCACACCACGTCCGCTGGGGCGACGTGGTGCAGCGCGAATGCGCGTGCGGCTTTACGCCAGCCGTCGAAATCGGTCTCGCTGTCCAGGGTGACGAGGTACATGGCACTCGAATCCTCTTGATTCCGCTCATGAATCCATGGGCGCGCCAATTCGATTGACTCCAGGCGCGCCGTTAGCTTTATATTAGAACATATCATGAACAAATGAGCCAGCCGCTGGTTCTCTTTTTGAGAGCCACCGGCAATCACCTCTGAAGGAGCGGCGTATATGAGCGGCGCACGCACAAGCGCGCTTGCGACCTTGCGCAGCCAGATCGAGCGCATCGAGACGGCGGAGGTCGTGCATCAGCATGATCGCGTCGCGCTTGGCCACGGCGAGGTCGACAGCGCGCTGAAGGGCGGGCTCGCGCGCGCGGCGATCCACGAGGTGTTTTGCGAGGGGCGCCAGGGCGCCGCCGCGACCGGGTTTGTCATGGGCGTTGCGGGACGCGTGACCGCGCGCCGGCCGCTGTTGTGGGTGCGGCAGGATTTTTCGGAACTGGAAGCCGGCGCGCTGTCGATGAGCGGGCTCGCCGAGCTCGGCCTCGACCCGCGCCGCGTGGTGATGGTGCGCGCGGCCGACGTGGAGGGTGCGCTGCGCACTTCGGCCGATGCACTGGCCTGCGATGCGCTCGGCGCGGTCGTGCTCGAGCTCTGGGGCGAGACGCGGCAATTCGATCTCGTGGCGAGCCGCAAGCTGACGCTGGCCGCGCAAGGCTCCGGCGTCACCGGCCTGCTGTTGCGGATGGCCGCGCAGCCGCTGCCCTCGACTGCCGAGACCAGATGGATGCTGCGCGCGGCGCATTCGCCGCCGGGCACGATGTGGAATGCCTGGGGCGCGCCGCGCTTCGATGCCGAGCTGTTGCGCAATCGTCATGGCCCGTGCGGCCGGTGGATCATGGAATGGAAATGTGATGAGTGCCAGTTCAGTGAACCGTCGACGTATTCTCAGCCTGTGGCTGCCGCGCCTGCCCATCGACCGGATCCAGCGGTTCTTCAACGGCGGGCTGGGTAAGACCAAAGCGTTTTCGAGCGAAGTGGGTACCGGTTCGCGTGAAGAAAACGCGTCAAAACAAAAAGACGAGCCCAGCATCGTCGTCATCAAAGAGACCAATGCGCTGGTGATCCATGCGCTTGACGATGCGGCGTCGCGGCTGGGCCTGCATATCGGCCAGCCCCTGGCCAATGCGCGGGCGATGTGCCCGGACTTGCGGGTGTTCGATGCCGATGTCGTCGCCGATGCGAAGACGCTGAGCGACATCGCCGACTGGTGCGACCGTTTCACGCCGCTAGTGGCGCTCGATCCGCCGCACGGGCTGTTCCTTGATATCACCGGCTGCGCGCATCTGTTCGGCGGCGAAGCCGCGCTGTTGCAGACGCTCATTCGCGCGCTCGGCCGACAAGGCTTTGCCGTCAGCGCGGCGATTGCCGGCACCTCGGTCTGCGCGCGGACGCTGACGCGCCAGGTCTCCGGCACCATCGTCGTCGATGGCGGGGAGGCGGAGGCGATCAGCCGGCTGCCGGTGTCCGCGCTCGGCGCGGGCGAGGCCATCACCACCGGCCTGCGCCGTGCCGGCCTGAAGACCATCGGCGATGTCGCATCGCGCGGCGCCCACGAGATCACGGCGCGGTTCGGCGCGCGGTTCTCCACGCTGCTCGCGCACGCGCTGGGGCAGGGCGATGCGCCGATCAATCCGCGAAAGCCGCTGCCTGACTACATCGTGGAGAAGCGCTTTGCCGAGCCGATCGCGACCGACACGATGATCGCGATGACGCTGTCGCGGCTCGCCGACACGTTGATCGCGTCCATGGAGAAGCAGGGCAAGGGCGCGCGGCGGCTGGAAGCCGCCTTCTTCCGCACCGACGGCGTGGTGCGGGCGATCATGGTCGAGACCGGACGGCCGGTGACGCGAAGCGCCGTCATCGACCGCCTGTTCCGCGAGCGGCTCGATGCGCTCGCCGATCCCCTCGATCCCGGCTTCGGCTTCGACATGGTGCGGCTGTCGGCGAGCCGCACCGAGATCGTGGTGCAGGAGCAGCGCGATCTCGACGCCCATGTCCACGACAATGACGAGCTCGCCGCGCTGATCGACCGCATCGCGGCGCGGATCGGCGGAAAGCGCGTCGTCGTGCACCTGCCGCAGGACACGCATGTCCCTGAATGTGCGGTGCTGGCCGCGCCGGCGCAGCATCACCTTGCCGCCGCCATGCAGGCCGAATGGCCGGCGCGCGCCGAGGGCGAGCCGCCGCTGCGCCCCCTGCGGCTGTTCGACAAGCCGGAGCCGGTCACAGTGCCGTTCGCGACCGTGCCGGATGGTCCGCCGCATCAATTCACCTGGCGGCGCGCGAAACACGCGGTGGTGCGGGTGGAAGGGCCCGAGCGCATCGCGATGGAATGGTGGCGTCAGGACGGCAAGCAGTTGACGCGGGATTATTTCCGCATCGAGGATGCCGAAGGCCTGCGCTTCTGGATTTTTCGCGACGGTCTTTACGAGGGAGAGGTGTTCGACGCCGACGGCAAGCCCGCTCCTCCCAACTGGTATGTGCACGGTCTCTTCGCATGAACACGCCTGCTTATGCCGAGATCGGCATCACCACCAATTTCTCCTTCCTGCGGGGCGGTTCGGATCCGCGGGCCTATGTGCACCAGGCGAGCATCCTCGGCATCTCCGCGATCGGCATCGCCGATCACAACACGCTGGCCGGCGTGGTGCGGGCCTACAAGGAGCTCGACAATGACAAGGTGCTGCACAAGCCGAAGCTGCTGATCGGCGCGCGCATCGTCTTCATCGACGGCACGCCCGACATTCTTGTCTATCCGCGCGACCGCGCCGCTTATGGCCGGCTCTGCCAGCTCCTGACCCGGGGCAAGCGCGGCGACGACGTCACGCGGATCGAGAAGGGCGAGTGCCGTCTTGCCTTCTCCGATCTCCTCGCGTTTTCGGAAGGCCAGCTCCTGGTCTTGACCCTGCCGCATCGCTTCGAGCCGGCGCAGGCGCTGGATTTCCTTGCAAAGCTCAAAGCGACCCGCGCCGAGGGCGTGTGGCTGGCGGCGAGCCTGGTCTATCGTGGCGATGACCGACGCCGCCTGGCGCGGCTCGACGATCTCGCGACGACGGCAAAGGTGCCGCTGCTCGCGACCAACGAGGTGCTCTATCACGATCCTGCGCGCCGTCCCCTCCAGGACGTGCTCACCTGCATCCGGGAAAAGACCACGATCGAGGCGGTCGGACGAAAGCTCGAGGCCAATGCCGAGCGCTTTCTCAAAACTCCGCGCGAAATGTCGCGGCTGTTCCGTGACTTCCCCGACGCGATCGCGGAGACCATGCGCTTTGCGAACAAGATCGACTTCTCGCTCGACCAGCTTAGATATCAATATCCGGACGAGCCGGTGCCGCCGGGCAAGACCGCGCAAGGGCATCTGGAGGATCTGACCTGGGCGGGCGTCGATAAATATTTCGCCGGCAAGATCGATGACAAGCTGCGTGCTACGCTCGAGAAAGAGCTCGCGCTGATCGCCGAGCTGAAATACGCGCACTACTTCCTCACCGTGCACGACATCGTCCATTATGCGCGCAGCCAGAACATCCTGTGCCAGGGGCGGGGATCGGCGGCGAATTCAGCGGTGTGCTACGTGCTCGGCATCACCTCGGTCGACCCGACCAAGGTCGATCTCTTGTTCGAGCGCTTCATCTCCAAGGAGCGGCTGGAGCCGCCCGACATCGACGTCGATTTCGAGCATTCGCGGCGCGAGGAGGTGATGCAATATGTCTATCGCCGCTATGGCCGTCACCGCGCCGCGATCATCGCCACGATCATCCATTATCGTCCGCGCAGCGCCATCCGCGACGTCGGCAAGGCGCTGGGCCTGACCGAGGACGTCACCGCCGCGCTCGCCGACACCGTCTGGGGAAGCTGGGGCAGTGGCCTCAACGACATGCAGGTGAAGCAGGCCGGGCTTGATCCGCAAAACCCCATGATCAACCTCGCGGTCGAGCTTGCGACCGAGCTGATCGAATTCCCGCGCCATCTCTCCCAGCATGTCGGCGGCTATGTTCTCACCCAGGACCGGCTCGACACCTATGTGCCGATCGGCAACGCCGCGATGGACGACCGCACCTTCATCGAATGGGACAAGGACGACGTCGACGCGCTCAACATGATGAAGGTCGACGTGCTTGCGCTGGGCATGCTGACCTGCATCCGCAAATGTTTTGACTTGATCGACCAGCACAAGGGCGAGCGCTGGGTTCTGGCGAGCGTTCCGCAGGACGATCCCAAAGTCTACGACATGCTGTGTGACGGGGAGTCGCTCGGCGTGTTCCAGGTCGAGAGCCGCGCCCAGATGAACATGCTGCCGCGCCTGAAGCCGCGGACCTTCTACGACCTGGTGATCGAGGTCGCGATCGTGCGGCCGGGGCCGATCCAGGGCGACATGGTGCATCCGTATTTGCGGCGACGGAACGGCCAGGAGAAGGTGAACTATCCTTCGCCATCACCCGAGCATGGTCCCGCGGACGAGCTCTACAAGGTGCTGCACAAGACGAAGGGCGTGCCGCTGTTCCAGGAGCAGGCAATGCGCATCGCGATCGAGGCGGCCAAATTCACCTCCGAGGAGGCCAACGGCCTGCGCCGCTCGATGGCGACCTTCCGCAATGTCGGCACCATCGGCAAATACGAAGACAAGCTGATCGGCAACATGGTCGCGCGCGGCTACGATCCCAACTTCGCCAGAAGCTGTTTCGACCAGATCAAGGGTTTTGGTTCCTACGGTTTTCCGGAGAGCCACGCCGCGAGTTTTGCGCAGCTCGTCTACATTTCGTCATGGCTGAAATATCATCATCCCGATGCGTTCTGCTGCGGCCTCTTGAACTCGCAGCCGATGGGCTTTTACGCGCCGGCGCAGATCGTCGGCGATGCCCGCAAGAACGGCGTCGAGGTGTGCGACATCGACGTGTCCTACAGCTTTGCGCAGAACACGCTGGAGCAGGGGAGCGGCAAATATCGCGCGGTACGCCTCGGCTTCCGCCAGATCGACGGTTTTCATTGGTTGGACGAGGATGAGGAGCGCCTGAAACACTCCCAGCTGTCATTCCGGGGCGACGCGTCAGCGTCGAGCCCGGAATCCATAACCACGATCGGGAGTATGGATTCCGGGCTCGCGCCAAGAGGCGCGCCCCGGAATGACGGCGGAGCGTTAGACTGGGCCGACCGCATCGTCGCCGCCCGCAACCGCCGTCCCTTCACCTCGCTCGAAGATTTCGCCCGCGACACCGGCCTGCCCAAGCGCGCGCTGATCCTGCTCGCCGATGCCGACGCCTTCCGTTCGCTCGGGCTCGATCGCCGCGAGGCGCTGTGGCAGGTGCGGCGGCTGCCAGATGACGTGCCGTTGCCGCTGTTCGAGGCTGCCACCGCCCGTGAGCAGCCCGACGAGCATGCAAAGCCATTGCCCTTGATGCCGCACTCCGAGCAGGTGGTCGCGGACTACCAGACCATCCGGCTATCGCTGAAGGGCCACCCGATGGAATTCCTGCGCGAGATGTTTTCGCGCGAGCGCGTCGTCGCCTGCAAGGACGTCAATCATCAGAACGAGCGGCGGCGCGTCCGCTGCGCCGGCGTGGTGCTGGTCCGGCAGCGGCCGGGCAGCGCCAGCGGCGTCGTGTTCATGACGCTGGAGGACGAAACCGGCATCGCCAATGTCGTGGTGTGGCCCAAGATCATGGAGCAGTACCGCAAGGAGGTGATGGGCGCGCGCCTCATCCTGGTCGAGGGCTATATCCAGAGCAGCCCCGAGAAGGTGACGCATCTCATCGCCCAGCGCATGGTCGACCGCTCGCACGATCTGATCGGCCTTGCCAATGACTCGCTGACCCGCAAGCATCCGGTGCCATCAGGCGACGCGCTGATCGAGCCGCTCAACGACGACCGCCGCGACCACGCGGATGCTCCGGCACAGAAAATCCGCCACCCTCGCAACGTCCGCATCCTGCCGCCGTCGCGGGATTTTCATTGAGGTTGTCGCGCGGGATGCTGCCACGCCGTCATTGCGAGCGTAGCGAAGCAATCCAGACTGTTGCCGCGGAAAGATTCTGGATTGCTTCGCTGCGCTCGCAATGACGAGTTTGTTGAAGCGATCGCGCCTCACTCTCAGTCGTCATACCCCGCAAAGGCGGGGTATCCAGTACGCCGCGGCCTCTCGGTTCTAGCCGCACTGTCTCTGGAATACTGGACCGCCCGCCTTCGCAGGCGATGACAGCGTGCCCCTCAAAAATTCACCCGGTTCGAGATCGCGCCGTCCACGACGAGATTGGATCCCGTGGTGAACCCCGACACCGGGCTGGCCAGAAACACCGCCGCGCTTGCGATCTCCTGCGGCGTTGCCATGCGGCCGGTAGGGTTGCGCTTCATCGCATCCTTGTAGCGCTCGGGCATGTTCTGCTCGATCGTGTTCCAGACGCCGCCCTTGAAATAGACGGTGCCGGGCGAGACCACGTTGACGCGGATCTTCTTCTTCGCATATTGCCGCGCCAGCCCCTTGGCCATGTGGATCAGCGCCGCCTTGATCGGGCCGTAGGAGCTCGCGAGATCGGCCTGTGCCGCCGAGATCGAGGCGATGATGACGAAGGCTGCGTCGCCGCTTGTCTCGCCGCTCGCCTCGAGGAACGGTCGCGCGGCATCGAACGCATGCACGGCGCCGAGCACGTCGAGCCGGAAGTTCTGCTCCCAGGACGCTGCATCCTGACCTTGCGCCATCGCGCCGGCATTGGAGAACAGCATGTCGATGCCGCCGAGCTCCTTTGCAGCGCCCTCGACCCAGGACTTCAACGCCGCGCCGTCGGTGACGTCGACCGAGCTGCCGGTGGCGCGGATGCCGCTCGTCTTCAGCTCAGTGACGGTGGCGGCAACCTGATCCGCATTGCGCGCGCACACCGCGACATTGGCGCCTTCGCCGGCCAGCGTCGCCGCAATCGCCCGCCCGATGCCGCGCGTGCCGCCGAGCACGATGGCGTTCTTTCCCTTGAGACCGAGATCCATTGTTTTGTCTTCCTTGTTGTTGGTCGCGCGCCGTCGTCGCGAACGAAGCGCAGTGCCTCCTCCAATGTCGTCCTGGCGAAAGCCAGGACCCATTACCACGAACTTGCGCTGCTGTGCGATGTTGTGGCCAAGATGTGCTGTAACAACATTCGACCGGGGTAATGGGTCCTGGCTTTCGCCAGGACGACACCGAGCGTGTGGTTAGTTGCTTTGCCTGCGGCGACGACCTCACTCCGGTGCCGCCCCCACCGGCGGGCCGCCGGGCGGGCGGTGCAGGTAAGTCAGCGAGACGTAGGCGCCGGCCCAGGAGCCGAGCGCCGCGAAAGCGACATAGAAGGCGTTTTCGGTGTAGCTGATCACCGCGTAGGAGGAGAGCAGGTACCAGACCGCGCTCCAGTTCGCCGCCGGCACGCGCTTGCGCGCGATCACGGCGGAGGTGAACATGACATAGACCGCGTCGGTGGCCGCCGTTGCGATGAACACGGCGCCGGCGGTAAGGGGATCGATGGCGGCCATTGCATTCCTTTCTGCGATCATGACATGGTCGCGAAAAGTACAGCATGATCCGGTAAAGTGCGCAGCGGTTTTCCGGAAGGATCGTACGCAAAACAATAACCCGAAAGGGAGAGAAGCGGCCATGCAAAGTCCTGCCGATATTCTCGAGGGCATCTGGACCTCCGCCGGCGGCGATCAGGCCGCGCTTGCACGCGTGCGACTGACCGGCGAAGAGTCGCAGATCCCGTCCTCGTTTCGTGTCGCTGTCGCCGGCCAAACCACAATCGCTGCCGCGGGCCTTGCTGCCGCCGAAATCTGGCGATTGCGCAGCGGCGAGGTGCAGGACGTCCATGTCGACATGCGCCATGCCGTGGCCGAATGCCGTTCCGAGCGCTATTTGCGGCTCGACGACAAGCCGCCGCCACCGGCCCGGGACGCCATCGCCGGCGTCTACAGCACAGGCGATGGCCGCTTCGTCCGCTGCCACACCAACTTTCCGCATCACCGCGACGCGGTCTGCAAGGTGCTGGCTTGCGAGGCGGAGCGCGAGAAGGTGCAGGCCGCTTTGATGCGGTGGAAGGGCGAGGATTTCGAAACCGCGGCCTACGCTGCCGGCGGCGTCGTTGCCCTGATGCGCTCTCACGACGAGTGGTCCGCACTGCCGCAGGCATGTGCGCTCGCCGAACTGCCGTTGATCTCGATCGAGAAGATCGGCGAGGCCCCGCCAAAGCCGTGGCCTGAAGGCGATCGCCCGCTCGCCGGCCTCCGCGTGCTCGATCTCTCCCGCGTCATCGCGGGCCCCGTCGCCGGCCGTACGCTCGCCGCGCACGGTGCGGATGTGCTCCTGGTCTCGGGGCCTGAGTTGCCCGCCATTCCCTGGCTCACCATCGACACCGGCCGCGGCAAGCTCACCACCTTCATCGAGCTGAAGAGCGAGGCGGGCAGGGCGCAGATGCGTGCGCTGTTGAAGGACGTCGACATCTTCTCGCAAGGCTATCGCCCGCACGCGCTCGCAGCTCTGGGTTTCTCGCCCGAGGAGGCAGCGAAGATCAATCCCGGCATCGTCTACGTGACTCTGTCAGCCTACGGTCATGCCGGACCCTGGGCCGAGCGGCGCGGCTTCGACTCTCTGGTGCAAACCACCACCGGCTTCAACCATGCCGAGGGGAAGGCCGCCGGCATCGACGGTCCCAAGGAATTGCCGGCACAGATACTCGATCACGCCACCGGCTATCTCATGGCGTTCGGCGCGATGATGGCCAGGGCGCGCCAGGCCCGCGAAGGCGGCAGCTGGCACGTGCGCGTGTCGCTGGCGCAGACCGGCCGCTGGTTGTGGAATCTCGGCAGGCTCGACGGCGGACTGGACACCCCGGATCTTACGGGCGAGGCTGTACATGCAGCGTTCATCGAGAGCATGCCATCTGGCTTCGGCACGTTGAAAGCGGTGCGCCATTCGGCGCTGCTGTCGAGAACGCCGGCGCAATGGAGCCGTCCGGCGATGCCGCTCGGCAGTCATCCGGCACAGTGGCCGGCGAGAAGCTGACACTGAGCTTACTTGGAGCTGACGCGTCGCAAAATTTTAACGCAAACGGAAAGGTGCCGGGCGTTTTTTAGGTTGTTTGAAATCTGAATTCGGCACTATTAGCGCGACCGATGAGGCAATTGTTTGCCGAGATCGTCGCAGACATGACCGGGCCCCATGGTAGTTGAAAATACCAAGCGATTGCAGGTGCTTACAAAACAGCGGGTGATCTCATCCGTAGTTTTACTGGCACTCGCCGGCGCCGGTGCCTACGGCTTCCTCTATGCGGGGACCAAGGAAAAAAGTCATTCCGAGGTCTCCAGCCAGTCGCGCAGGAATGCGCAGAATTTCACGCCGACCCCGTCCGAATGGGCGACCCTGACGATCGAGCCGGTCAAGGCCAAGACCTTCCGGGCCGAATATGTCACCGAGGGCAAGGTCGCGGTCGACGAGGACCGCTCGACGCCGGTGTTCTCGCCCTATGCGGGCCGGGTCACCAAGCTGCTCGCCAAGCCCGGCGAGATGCTGAAGCAAGGTCAACCGCTGTTCACGATCGAGGCCGCCGACACCGTGCAGGCCCAGAACGATTTCATTGCGGCGATGACCTCGCAGAACAAGGCGAAGTCGGCGATCGATCTTGCCGACATCCAGTTCAAGCGGGCCAAGGATCTCTATGAGGGCCACGCCATTCCGCTGAAGGACTATCAGCAGGCGGAAGCCACCCAGGTCCAGGCGCAGAACGACATGCGCTCCTCGGCGACGGCGTTGGAAGCCGCACGCAACAAGCTGCGGATTCTCGGCTTCACCGACGAAACCATCAAGGCGTTCCAGGACAAGGGCGTCATCGATCGGGAGATCACGATCTACTCGCCGATCTCCGGCACGGTCGTGCAGCGCAAGATCGGCCCGGGCCAGTACGTCAATTCCGGCGCCAGCGATCCGGTCTTCGTGATCGGCGACCTTTCCACGGTCTGGCTCACCGCCTTCGTGCGCGAGAGCGATGCGGCCGCTGTGTGCATCGGGCAGGACATCACCGTCAACGTGATAGCGCTGCCGGGCCGGCCGCTGACCGCCAAGATCAACTACGTCGCCGCCGCGATCGATCCCAGCACCCGCCGTCTGCTGGTTCGCGCCACCATCGACAACAAGGACGGCGTGCTCAAGCCGGAAATGTTCGCCAACGTCACGATCTATTCGGCCGGCGACCGCGCGGCACCTGCGGTGCCGAAACAGGCGTTGATCTATGAAGCCGACAAGGTTCGCATCTGGGTGGCGCGCGAAGACAAGTCGGTCGAGCTGCGCCAGATCAAGATCGGCCTGATCAACGGCAACCTCGTCGAAGTCACGAGCAACCTGCAACCCGGCGAGCAAATCGTCACCAAGGGCAGCCTGTTCATCGACCGCGCGGCGTCCGGCAGCTGATCGACGACCCAAAAACTGAAAACAAACTGAAGACCTGAATGGATCGTCTCGTCGCCCTTGCCGTCAACCGGCGCTACCTGATGGTCGGCATGTTCGTTGCCGTGCTGATCGGCGGCTTGATCGCGTTCAACCAACTCAATATCGAGGCCTATCCCGACCCGACCCCGCCGATGGTCGACATCGTGACGCAGAGCCCGGGCCTGTCGGCCGAGGAAATCGAGCGTTACATCACGATCCCGATCGAGACCCAGGTCGCGGGTCTGAAGAACCTCACGACCATCCGCACCATCTCGCTCTACGGCCTCTCTGACATCAAGCTCCAGTTCTCCTTCGCCTACACCTACGACGAGGCGTTGCAGCAGGTCTTGAACCGCCTGGCGCAGCTCGCGCCGCTGCCGGGCAATGTGCAGCCGCAGATCTCGCCGCTCAGCCCGATCGGCGAGATCTTCCGCTACCGCCTGGTCGGCCCGCCGAACTACAGCGTGCTCGACCTCAAGACCATCCAGGACTGGATCCTGCAGCGCCGCTTCCGCGCCGTGCCGGGCGTCATCGACGTCACCGGCTGGGGCGGCAAGAGCAAGACCTACGAGCTCCAGGTCGATTTCAACAAGCTCGTCGCCAACGGCCTGACGCTTCCGCAACTGCTCCAGGCGGTCGGCAATGCGAACGTCAATGTCGGCGGCAACACCGTCAATATCGGCCAGCAATCGGCCGTGGTTCGCGGCGTCGGCCTGATACGTTCGATCGACGACCTTGCCAACACCATGGTCTCGCAGACCAACGGCAACCCGGTGCTGGTCAAGGACGTCGCCACAGTCACAGTCGGGCAGAGGCCTCGCCTCGGTATTGCCGGCATCGACGATGCCGACGACATCGTGCAGGGCATCGTCCTGATGCGCCGCGGCGAGCAGAGCTCGCCAACCATCAAGCGCGTCCACCAGCTCGTTCAAACCATCAACAACTCCAGCATTCTGCCGCCCGGCGTGCGCATCGAGCGCATCTACGACCGCGGCGACCTGATTGAGCTCACCACCCACACCGTGCTGCACAACATGGTGGTCGGCATTCTGCTGATCGTGCTGTTGCAGTGGATCTTCCTCGGCGACCTGCGCAGCGCGCTGATCGTCGGCGCCACCATTCCGTTCGCGCTGTTCTTCGCGGTGATCATCCTGGTGCTGCGCGGCGAATCGGCGAACCTGCTGTCGGTCGGCGCGATCGACTTCGGCCTGATCGTCGATGCCACCGTCATCATGGTGGAGGCGATCTTCCGCCGCCTGACGCAGACGACGCCGGTGTCCGAATCCGAGCACATGTCATCCGAGACGCTGTTCGGCATGAAGAGCCACGCCATCCTCAGCGCCGCGGCCGACGTGTCGCGCTCGATCTTCTTCGCCGCCGCCATCATTATCGCGGCCTTCCTGCCGCTGTTCACGCTCTCCGGCGTCGAAGGCAACATCTTCGGACCGATGGCGCGCACCTATGCCTATGCGCTTGCCGGCGGGCTGCTGGCCACCTTCACGGTGACGCCGGCGCTGTCCGCGATCATCCTGCCCGCGCATGTCGAGGAAACCGAGACCAAAGTCATGTTGATCCTGCACCGGATCTACATGCCGGTGCTGCATTGGGCCGTCGCCAATCGCGGCATCATGCTCGGCGGTGCGGTCGGCCTCGTGCTGATGACGGTGGCGCTCAGCCGGCTGCTCGGCCTCGAATTCCTGCCCAAGCTGGAAGAGGGCAATCTCTGGATCCGCGCCACGCTGCCGCCGACCATCTCGCTCCAGGAAGGCAACACCTACGTCAACGAGATGCGCAAGGTGATCCGCGCCCGGCCCGAGGTGGAATCGGTGGTGTCGCAGCACGGCCGTCCCGACGACGGCACCGACGCGGCCGGCTTCTTCAACGCCGAGTTCTTCGCGCCGCTCAAGCCCGTGAGCCAATGGCCCGGCACGCGCGACAAGGAAGAGCTGACCGCGCAACTGCTCAAGCAGCTCGACGACCGCTTCCCCGGCGTCGAGTTCAACTTCTCGCAATATCTCCAGGACAACGTCTCCGAGGCCGTCTCCGGCGTGAAGGGCGAGAACTCGATCAAGCTGTTCGGCAGCGATCTGCAGGCGCTTACCGACACCGCCAACAAGATCAAGCAGGTGCTGTCGACGGTGCAGGGTGTCACCGACCTTGCGGTGTTCACATCGCTCGGTCAGCCGACCATCCAGATCGACATCGACCGCGCCAAGGCCGCGCGCTACGGCCTCGCACCGGGCGACATCAACGCCACCATCAAGGTCGCGATTGGCGGCGACACCGCGGGCGATCTCTACGAGCCCGGAAGCGACCGCCATTTCCCGATCATCGTTCGGCTTGCGCCGGAATACCGCCGGAGCGCGGAGGCGATCCAGAACCTGCGCATCGGCGCGCCGGGGCCGAACGGGACCGTCACGCAGATCCCGTTGAGCGAGGTCGCCACCATCAGCCTCGTCTCGGGCGCGGCCTACATCTACCGCGAGCAGCAGGAGCGCTACCTGCCGATCAAGTTCTCGGTCCGCGAGCGCGATCTCGGCAGCGCGATCCGCGAGGCGCAGCAGAAGATCGCCGACCAGGTGCAACTGCCGCCCGGCTCGCACATGGACTGGGTCGGCGAGTTCGGCAATCTCCAGGACGCGATCCGGCGCCTGTCGATCGTGGTGCCGATTTCGCTGGCGCTGATCGGTGTTCTGCTCTGGTTCAATTTCGGCTCGATGACCGACACGCTGCTCGCGATGAGCGTGATCCCGATGGCGATCTTCGGCGGCGTGCTCGGGCTGTTGATCACCGGCACGGCGTTCAGCGTCTCTGCGGCGATCGGCTTCATCGCGCTGTTCGGCATCGCGGTCATGGATGGCATCATCATCCTGTCGCAGTTCAACCAGCTCATCGAGGAAGGCATGGACCGCGTGAGCGCGGTGATCCGCACCGGCGAGCTTCAGCTTCGGCCCGTGCTGATGACCTGCGTCGTCGCCGGCGTCGGCCTCTTGCCCGCTGCCCTGTCGGAGGGCATCGGATCGCAGGTGCAGAAGCCGCTCGCGGTCGTCGTCGTCACCGGCATGATGCTGGCGCCGGTCGTGATCCTGGTGACCTTGCCGGTCCTGATCTCCTTCTTCTCCCGCCGTGCGCGCTGATCGCGGGCGGCCGTCGCGACTCAGAATCCGTAGAGCCGCCCCGGATTGTCGACCAGGATCTTTTTGCGCACATCCGCATCCGGTGCCCACACCGGAAGCTGGTTGAGCAGGCGGCCGTCATCGATCTGGTAGAGAGGCGCGACGTCGGTGGCTTTCCGTCCCTCGACATGACTCGAATCCGGATGCGGCCAGTCGGTGCCCCAGACGATGCGATCCGGATTGGCCTCGATCAGCGCGCGCGCAAAGGGCACCATGTCCTGATAGTCCGGCGCGAGTTTTGACGAGCGATAGGCGCCGGAGATCTTCACATAGGCCTTGCCGGATTTGACGAGCGCGACCAGGTCGGAAAATCCCGGCTGCTCCAGCCCGAGCGAAGCCTCGAGGCCGCCGAAATGATCGAACACCGCGGGCACGGGCGCGGCCAGCACCAGGTCCTTGATCGCCGAGATCATCGGCAGCGTGGTGTAGAGCTGCACGTGCCAGCCGCGCGCCTTCATGCGCTCGACGGCCACAGTGAAGCGGGCCCGGCCGACATTGGGATCGCTGATGCCGCCGGTCGCAAGGTTGATGCGGATGCCGCGGAAGCCTTCCTGCTGCATCGCGTCGAGCTGCGCTTCGGTCGTCTTGTCGTCGATCACGGCGACCCCGCGCGCGGTCCCGCCACGCGCCTTCATGCCGAACAGAGTGGAGGAGTTGTCGGTGCCGTAGACGCTCGGCGTCACGATCACCACGCGCTCGATATGCAGCGCCTTGTGCAGCGCGGCCATTTCTTCAGGGCTCGCCAGCTCCGGCGTATAGACGCGGCCTGCGAAGAACGGAAACTTTTCGGGATCGCCATGGATGTGGGTGTGGCAGTCGCAGGCATGCGCCGGAACGTCGAAATTGACCGGCGTCGCGGGCTGCGACGCGCGGGCGTGGGCTTTGCTGGTCATGGCTACTCCGGCGGCAAGTGAGGCAAGCAGGACGCTGCGTCGGTCGAGCATGGTTTCTCTCCCTGCTTCGTTATTTGGAGGTTGGACCGGGACAGTATCACATCAGCCCGGCAATCGCTCCGCTTCGCTGCATAGCTGCTCGACAAGGTTCGCAAGCGGGTGTGAGCCGTCAACGCGCACGACCGGGCAGGGCAGGCCCGCGAGCCAGGCCTCATCTCTTGCGAGACTGCGGCCCTCGCGATCGCCGGCTTCGTAGCGCGAGGCCCATTCGACGAACGACTCCGTCTCCTCATGACGCCAGCCGCCCTGTGCGACGGCATCAGCTCCGAAATGCGCAGCCTCGCGGCCACGCAGGCGCTGCAAGCGAAGCTCGCGCGGCGTCGTCACAAAGACGACAAGATCGAAGAACGGGACGAGCTCGTCGCCCCAGCCGGTGACCGATCCGCTCAGCACCCAATCGAGACGCGGCAGAAACATCTCGCGCATCAGGCGCAGGCGCTCTGCGGCGGGGCGCGTCGTCTGGTAGGGCGGCGCGGTCGGCAGCCAGAAATAATCATCGCTGTCGTGATGCGGAAGCGCAAGCCGCCCGGCGAGCGCGCGGCCGAGCGTCGTCACGCCGGACCCCGAAGCTCCCATCAGATGGATGCGGCGGCTCTTCATGGCACCGGGCCAAAAGATTGAAACTACTGCCCCGACGGCGTGCGCAGGCCGTGCCAGGCGTCGCGGACCTGCTGGTAGTGCACCTCCGGCAGGTAGTCCGGCGTGTTCAGGCTCAAGGTCTTGACGTCGAGATGGCCGACGGCGCTGAGCAGCGTGTAGGAAGCGATCACGCGGTCGCGCAGCGCGCCGATCAGACGGGCCTTGGCCTGGATCAGATCGGCCTGCGAGTTCAGCACGTCCACCGTCGTGCGCTGTCCGCCGGCGGCCTCGCGCTGCACGCCCTGGAGCGCGACGGTCGCCGCCTTCACTTCGGACTCGGAGGCCGAGACCGCGATCTTGGCGCCTTCGTTCGCAACCCAGGCGCTGACCGCCGCGGTGCGGGCCTGATTGCGCACCTGGTCGAGCACGAGCCGGCTCTGAGCGGTAATCTCCTTGGCCTGCCGGGTCTGCGCGGCGGCCTGGCCGCCGTCATAGATCGGCGCGGTGACGTTGGCGACGATCGAGGCCTGGTCCTCTGCGAAGGTGCCGAGTGTGGGGTCGTTGTTGCGGCTTTTGCTGGCGCTGCCCTGGATGCTGGCGCTCGGCAGCAGGGCGCCTTCCGCGACGCGGATGTTGGTGGAGGCGACATCGACGTCGAAGCCTGCCGCCATCACGGCTGGATGCTGGCGGATCGCCATTGTCAGCGCATCCTCGCGGCTCTTCGGCAGATAGCGGTCGACCACTTCGGCGGCCCGAAGCTGCGATGGCGCATTGCCGATCACCTGCGCGTATATAGCCTGGCTCACCGCGAGCGCGACTTCGGCGGCATTGAGGTCGGAGAGCCCGCGGTTGAGACGGGCCTCGGCCTGCGCGGTGTCGGTCGGCGTGACGTCGCCGGCGTTGAGACGGCGCTGGGTGACGGAAAGCGTCTCGCGCAGGAAGGCGACGTTGGAGCGCTGCGCCTCCACCAGCGACTGATTCGCCAGCACATTGGTGTAGGCGGTGACCGCGTCGAGCAGCACGCCCTGGCCGACATTGCGCAGCGCCTCGCGGCCCGACTGCACCTGGAGCTCGGCGGCCCGCACGTTATTGGCGGTGCGGAAGCCGTTGAACAGGGTCTGCGTCACGGTGACGCCGATGACCCATGGCGTCAGATTGGCGGTCTGGATCGTGTTGTTGGGCAACAGGTTGCGCACCGACTGCAAGCCGGCGCTGAGGCTTGCAACGAGTTGCGGCCGGTAGCCGGCGAGCGCCTGCGGCACGTTCTCATCGGTCGCACGCTGCCGCGCGCGCTCGGCATTGAGCTGCGGGTTGGTCTGGTAGGCCTTGGCCAGCGCCTCCGGCAGGGCTTCGGCCCCGGCGGCCGAGGGCAGGGCGCAACAGAGCGCCAGCGCGGTCCATGTCGCAAGCACAGGACCCACGCCCGATCGATGCCGCGTCATCACGCGACCAACTCTGGCGGCACGCCCAATCATGTAATCCCGCTAAACCCCGGCTGTCCGCCCCCGCCGACGGTGGCCTCTTAACTGTTTAACCAGCCGGGGTCCCGCAGGCAAACTGCCGCGGGGAAAACCCCCATGTATTCCGTGCTTGTTGCAGGCGCGTCACAGGGGTTGTGCGGGAAAGCGTCAGAGCCTTACACCGGCCTGACCAGGTGCCGCCTCAGCGGTTCTTGTTCACCGGTTTGCGCTTCTCGATGAACGCGGCCATGCCCTCGGAGCGGTCTTCCAGCGCGAAGGTCGAGTGGAACAGGTTGCGCTCGACGCTCATGCCCTCGGCGAGCGTGGTCTCGAAGGCGCGGTTCACCGCTTCCTTGGCCATGGCGACGGCGGGCCGTGACATCGACGCGATCTTTTCGGCGGCCGCCATCACCTCGTCCATGAGCTTGTCGGCGGGCACGATGCGGCTGACAAGGCCGCTTCGCTCGGCTTCCGCCGCATCCATCATGCGGCCGGTGAGGCAGAGGTCCATCGCCTTGGACTTGCCGATCGCGCGGGTCAGGCGCTGGGTGCCGCCGATGCCGGGAATGGTGCCGAGCGTGATTTCGGGCTGGCCGAACTTGGCGGTGTCGGCGGCGATGATGAAGTCGCACATCATGGCGAGCTCGCAGCCGCCGCCGAGCGCGTAGCCCGCGACAGCGGCGATGGTCGGCTTGCGGCAGCGCGCGACGCGGTCGCCGCCGATCGCGGCGAAATCCTCGGAGAACATGTCGATGAAGCCCTTCGGCTGCATCTCCTTGATGTCGGCGCCGGCGGCAAAGGCCTTCTCGCTGCCGGTCACGACGATGCAGCCGATGGCATCATCGCCCTCGAGATCGTCGACGGCGGCCGCAATCTCGCGGAAGACGCCGAAGGAGAGCGCATTGAGCATCTTCGGCCGGTTCAGCTTGATGATGCCGACCGCGCCTTGGCTTTCGACGATGATGTGTTCGAACGTGCTCATGCTCCACCCACGCTTCTGATTGGGCGGGCAATGTGCCTGCTGCCGCGGTGGGCTTCAAGGGGCCCCGAAAAGCTGCCGGAACAAGGCCGCCCGGGACGCGCAGCAAACTGCGCGTCCCGGGCGAGGTCCGTCGGGCCAAAAGATCAGGCCATAAGATCAGGCCAAGAACTCAGGCCAAGAGATCAGGCCATGAACATCCGCGCGGCGGAGGCCAGGGTCAGCAGCGTGCCGACGCCGATGAAGATCTTGCCGATCAGGGAGCTCTGGTCCCAGGCCGAGCTCTGGTGGCTGCTCGCCATCACCGGCGCGGGTCGCGGCTGCGCGTCGGTTGCGGCGATCACCGCGTTCTGCTTCTGCGCCGGCGGGCTGTCCTGTTGCAGGGCGCGGTCGAGATCGTTGAGCTGGTCGGGCGCCACCACCTGGCTCTCGGCATTCGGGGCGGCGGTATTATCGGCCGCTGCCTGGACGTTGTCGTTGGCGCGGTCCGTCATCGCGGAGGCCGCAGCCGCGGGCGGCGTATCGGCGGCGGCGAGCTGAGCCTTAGCGTTGGCGACCTCCGGCGGCATCTGGCTCGAGGCCGGCACATCGCCACCAGCCTTGTTGTCGGCCTTGCTGTCAGCCCTGGCCGCATCGGTCTTTGCCGCAGCGTCCGTCTTGCCGGCCTTGTCGTCGGAGGACTTCTGCGCCGTCTTGCTGCTGGTGCGGCGCGCAGAGTGACGCCGGTGCTTGCTCGGCTGGACTGCATCAGCCTGTTTGCCTGCGCTGTCCGATGGGCTGCTCGCAGCCGAACTCGGCGCCGCCTGTGCAGCGCCTCCGAACAGCAGGAAAAGCCCGGCCAAAAGAATCAGGGCAGCGCGCCCGCTGGCTTTGATCATGTTGACGATCTCCCCAATCCACCCATGCCCGGACCGAACAGAGACGCCGTGGCGTGACGATAGCGGGGCAAAAAATGGGAATCTTCGGGCTAGACCGGGCAAAAACGGGGCAAGCCGCCCCTTCGCGGCCGGTCGCCGGATGCGAACGGGACCGATCGGTGTTATGAGCCGTCGCGGATTTCCACGGCCGCATTGGACGGTGGCACAGCGTCAATCACGAAACCGTGATCGTACCGGTGCCGGCGTAACAAATTGAAAGAGCGGCCGAATTGCATGATGAGGGCGCGGGTGCGCGGACGTGAGGACGAATGGACCGGCCTGATGCGGTCGGCCATGGCGGGCGATGATGCGGCGTATCATCGCCTGTTGAAGGCGGTCACGCCGGTGCTGCGCGCTGCCGCGAGGCGCGGGCTGGCGCGGGCCGGCCAGCCTCCCGACCAGGCCGAGGATATCGTGCAGGAGATTCTGTTGGCGGTGCATCTGAAGCGGCACACCTGGGACAGCGAAGCCCCCTTCGCACCCTGGCTGTTCGCGATCGCCCGCAACAAGCTGATCGATGCGCTAAGACGACGTGGCCGGCGGGTCTTCGTCAACATCGATGATTTCGCCGAGACCCTGCCGGGCGAGACGCCGCAGGAGACGGCTTCGGCGGGCGAGGTCACGGCGCAGCTCAACACGCTGCCGCAGCGCCAGCGCGACGTGTTGCAGTCGATCGCGGTCGACAGCGCGTCGATCAAGGACACGGCGGCAAAGTTTTCGATGAGCGAGGGCGCAGTACGGGTCGCGCTGCATCGCGGGCTTGCGGCGCTCACGGCCAAACTGCGGGACCACTAGTCATGGATACCGATCAACTCATTCGCTCGCTTGCGGCCGACAACGCCCATCGCACCCCGCGCGTCGGCGCCGTGCTGACCATGGCGCTCCTGGTCGCCGCGCCGCTGTCGATCCTGATCTTCGCGACGTTCCTCGGCGTGCGGCCCGACGTGATGAGTGCCATGCACAACCCGTTCTTCGACATGAAGTTCGCCGTGACGCTGTCGCTCGCGATCCCCGCGATCATCGTCAGCCTGCATCTGTCGCGGCCCGAGGCCTTGCTGCGCGGCTGGGGCTGGCTATTGCTGCTTCCCGTCGGCCTTCTTGCGGTCGCGATCGGCGGCGAGACGATGATGGCGCCGGCCATGCCGATGTCGATGCGCTTGATGGGCAAGAACTCCAGGGTTTGCCTGCTGGCGATCCCGGCGATGTCGCTGCCGCTGCTGGCGGGGGCGCTGTTCGGCCTGCGCCACGGCGCGCCATCGCACCCCGCGCTCGCCGGTGCGCTCGCCGGCCTGGTGTCGGCCGGGCTCGCTGCGACGCTCTACGCCTCGCACTGCACCGACGACTCGCCGCTGTTCGTCGCGACCTGGTACACGATCGCGACGGCGCTGGTAGCCGCGATCGGAGCGCTGCTCGGGGCGAGGGTGTTGCGGTATTAGGCCGCGGGCGTCGTGCCGTGCTGCATGCGGTGGAAACGCAGCACCTGCTGCGCGGTCGATGAGCGCAGGGCCTCGTAGGTATCGCGCAGCGTCAGCATGTCGGTCTGCGAGCCGCCCGAGAGCTTTTCGCGCAGGGCGATGATTGCGCGCACGCTCGCCCACGACATGCCCGCGACCTTGGCGAGGATCATCACGCCCTCGGTGCGGCTCTCGATCATCATGTTCTCGGCGGTCTCGACCGCAACGCCGGCGAGCGCCGCGAGGCCCGCATTGGTCTCGTCGAACTTGCCTTGCTCGGCGAAGGCGGTGACCTGGAATTCGTTGAGGCGGCCGTCCTCGTGGAGCGACTTTACCAGCGCGCGCGCTATCTCGGTTTGCCGGGTCATGGCCGCGGCGCGGACCCGCTGGGCCGCTTCCTGGACCACGCTCGACACCTCGTCCGCGAGCTCCGGATGCGCGGCCTCGAGCTTCCTGCGCACGCTCAGGGACGCCTTCGCGACCAGCTTCAGGTAGTGATGGCGCGGCAGGTCGGGCCGCAGGCCGATGCATGTGGCGAGGTCGTCGTCGCGCTCGGCCCGCGTGACGAGGTCGGAGAGGCTGTCCTCGGAGAGCTGTGCGCCGGGATTGCTGACGGTCGATTGCACGACGTCCTCGTTGCCGCGCGTCACCAGCACGTCGGTGAGTGCTGCCGACAGCACCCGCCGCAGCGAGATCGCCTTCAGATGCGCCTGGCTCCGCGTGCGCGCGATCTCGATCAGGGTCGCCTCGTCCAGCCGTTCCGATTTCGACAGCACCGGTCCTGCGACCTCGATCACCTCGTCGAGCGCGAGCGTGCGGATGATCTTCGGCGGTGCCGCCGCGATCGGTGCGAGGCGGTCGGCGAGCAGCGTCCTCGCCGAGGTCTCGATCTGTTCGATCAGGCACTGGAATACGTCGTCGAACACGCGGATGTGCTCGTCGGAGTAATCCACTGCATTGCCCACGAACAGATCGGTGACGCGGCGCAGCGCCTCGACCCGGCGCGCAACGGTGCCGTGCGAGAGCGCAGCCTGCAATTCCTCGAGCAGGTTCTCGGATGGTCTGGCGGATCTGGATATCATTGCCCTGTCCTGGAGCGTTTGGTCCGGCGGCGGCTTCTCACGTGCCGGAGAAAATGGGTTGGTCAGTTCGTTGCAATACGGTTGCGGCCTTGCGCCTTGGCTGAATAGAGCGCGCTGTCGGCGCGCGCGAGAAACGTGTCGGCAGTATCAACGTCGCGCAGCGTCACGACGCCCGCGGAAATCGTCACGCGCATGCCGGGGGAGAATGCGCTCCAGTCGAGATCGGCGACGATGCTGCGCAAGCGCTCGAGCATGCGCGAGGCCGCCTCGCCGTCGGTGTCCGGCAGCAACAGCAGGAATTCCTCGCCGCCGTAGCGGCCGAAGCAGTCGGTCGGGCGGATGTTGGCGAATATGGTGATCGCGAAGGTGCGCAGCACCTCGTCGCCGATGGGATGGCCGTGGGCATCGTTGATGCGCTTGAACCAGTCGAGATCGATCAGCGCGATCGCGCAAGATGTCGATGCCCGCCGCGACTTGTCCATCTCGACGTCGAGCAGTCGCATGATGCAGCGGCGGTTGTAGGAGCCGGTCAGCTCGTCGAGCTCGGCCAGTTCCTCGATGCGCTGATAGGCAGCCTTCAGCTCGATGCTGCGCTGGTACAGGATCTTGCGTAGCGTGGCGCCGAACAGGCCGAGGAAGGCGCACTGGCCGATCACCAGCACGAAGCACAGCATCGAGGCGGTCCGCTGCAGCCGGGTTGCAACGGGCATGCCGATCGGCAGGTCGGAGGCGAGGAAGACGGCGGCAAGGCCGATGGCTGCGAGCGTCCAGGTGATCATCGCCTGGGCCGAGGTCATGCGCAGCGTGCCGAAGGCGAAGATCAGGAACAGCACGCAGATGAAGGCGATGCCGATGGTCGGGACCGACAGCAGGAACACGAATTGCAGCGCCATATGCGCCGAGATCTGGAAGACGGTGAGATAGTGGTCGGTGAATCTGTCGCCGATGCCGGCTTCCGACAGCACGGTGAACGTGCCGATGATCAGGAGGCCGCCGAACCAGAACAGCGAGGCAATGTCGACCGAGATCGTGCCGTCATAGGCGTAGATCAGCAGGACCGAGGCGCCGAGCGAGTAGCTCGCCACCTGGCCGACATACATCTGGCGGCGCTGCCGGGCCCGGCGCTCCCGGACTTCGGGGGCCGCCGCCTCGGGCGCGAGAACGAGTTCCGCGACCTCAGCGGCATTCCTCTCCGGAAAGGACGTCGCGGCCGTGTTCATGGTCCCGCCAATGGTGGATGTCAGCCCAAAAATCTACGTGGCAAGCCTTTAGGTTTGGTATCCTTTGGAAGCGAATCCGAACCGTGCAGCGCAGAACAGGGTGATGTCGGTCGCTGGGGGAATTTGCCGGCGATTAGGCATCGTTTGCGATGCGGTCGAGCCAAAGCAGGCCTTCGTGAGACATACGTCGTGCAGGACTGCTATGGAACCGAACTTGGTCGGCCCGCCCGTGACCGGGCAGGCGTTCCGCAGGGAAATGTTGCAGTATTATGTTACCGATCTGGATCCAAACGGCCGACCCGCACGGGCGGGACAGGAAAAATCCGCGTATGTGGGGTAGATCACACAAGCTCCCGTATGACTGCGGTAGGTTGAACAATTTTGCACCTTCCGTCGAACCGTCCGCTGCATCGACCCGACCAACCTTGCGAGACGGCCTTTGAGCGTGACACAGGCGGCTTCGGACGAGATCCTCATCGCCAGGATCGCTCAGGGTGACCGGCTTGCCATGCAGGTGCTGTACGGGCGGCACCATGTCAGGGTCTACAGGTTCGGCCTCAGGCTCGTACGGGACGAGCAGGCGGCGGAAGACCTCATCAGCGAGGTGTTTCTCGACGTCTGGCGTCAAGCCGGCAAGTTCGAGGGTCGATCCGCAGTTTCCACTTGGCTGCTGGCCATTACCCGATTCAAGGCCCTCTCGGCGCTCCGGCGCAGGAAGGACTTTGAGTTGGACGAAGACGCCGCGAACGCGATCGAGGATACGTCCGACAATCCGGAAACGGTGGTGCAGAAGAAGGATACCAGTGAAGCGTTGCGGGAGTGTCTGACGGGCCTCTCGCCGGAACACCGGGAAATCGTCGATCTCGTCTACTACCACGAGAAGTCCGTGGAAGAAGTGGCCGAAATCGTCGGGATACCGGAGAACACTGTAAAGACGCGCTTGTTCTATGCGCGCAAGAAACTGGCCGAACTGCTGAAGGCAGCCGGCGTTGAGCGAGGCTGGCCATGATGGCTTTGAGCAAAAAGATGCTGGAGCAAGAGCCCAGTGAGATTGAACTGCTGCTGCCGTGGCACGCGGCCGGCACGCTGAACGCGCGCGACGCCCGCCGCGTCGAGGACGCGCTGGCGCGTGATCCCGAGCTCGCGAAACAATATGCCGCGATCCGCGGCGAGTACGAAGAGACCATCCATCTGAACGAGAGCCTGGGGGCTCCGTCGGCACGCGCGATGCAGAAGCTGTTCGGCGCGATCGACGCCGAGCCGGCGCGTGAGACCGGATCGCTGCCGCTGTCGGCGCGCATCGCGACCTTCTTCGCGAGCCTGTCGCCGCGGACCCTGGCCTGGTCGGCGAGCCTCGGTGCAGTCGCGCTCGTGCTCCAGGCCGGCATCATCGGCGCGGTGCTGATGAAGACCCAGCCCACGACCTTCCAGACCGCCTCGCTTTCGACCAGCGCGCCGATCACGCGCGAGCTTGGCGCTGCCGTTGCGCCGGCGCGCGCGCTGGTGCGCTTCACGCCCGAGGCGCGGGTCGCCGACATCACGGCGCTGCTCGACAGCTACCAGGCCTCGATCATCGGGGATGCCAAGGGCGGCATGTTCCGCCTCCAGTTCGACAAGGCGATGAGCCAGGACGAACTCGCCTCGCTGCTCGGCAGGATGCAGCGCGAGAAGTTCGTCAACCTCGCCGTCGCGGCGCCGTAAGGCGCCGCTGAACCGATGACGCGCAAGTCCGAGAGTAAGTCGCGAGCCGGGGCCTACGCTTCGTCGGTCGGAGCCGCGCTCCTGCTCGCCGCCAGTCTCGGCGTCGAGATTGCGCAGGCGCAGGCGATCATGCGCACGCCCACGATCAGCGTTCCCTCGCGCACGCCGACCATCTCTCCCAACGTCGCTGCGCGGGCGGTGAGCATTGATCGCGGCCCGCGCACGATGACGACCGCACGTATCTCTACGCCCCGAATAGGGCCGGCGCCGGTGCTGCCTTATGCGCGCTACTCGCCGAACCTGTATCCGTCCTGCACGGCACCGTACCGCGACGCCGACGGCGAATGCCTGGCGCAGCCAAATACAGGCGGTGACGGCGCCGGCAAGTCCGGCAAGAAGAGCGCGGGCAAGGGGCGCGGCAACAACACGCCCGTCGCCCTGAACCAGCGCATCTTCGCAGGCGAATTCGTCGCCGAGATCGACGGCGCGCTATCGGTGACCGAAGCCGATGAGCTCGCGCGTCGCCACGGCCTCGCGCGCGTCGCGTCCGAGAATTTTCCGCTGATCGGGGCGACCTTCGGCCTGTTCCGCATCACCGACGGCCGGCCCGCCGAGACGGTGCGGCGCGAATTCGCCGCCGACGGTAGCGTGCGCTCGGTCCAGCCCAACTTCCGCTACGTGCTCCAGGACCAGAAATCCTCCGTGCCGACCGAGGGCGATCCCGCGCAATATGTGCTGACAAAGCTTCGCCTCCCGCAGGCGCACACGCTGGCGCACGGCGCCAACGTGACGGTTGCCGTGATCGACTCCGGCATCGACGCCAAACATCCCGAGCTCGCCAATTCCATCGCCGACAATTTCGACGCGCTCGGCAGCGCCGAGGGCCCGCATATTCACGGCACCGGCATCGCCGGGGCGATCGTGGCGCATGCCCGGCTGATGGGCAGCGCGCCCGAGGCGCGCATCATCGCGATCCGCGCCTTCGGCGGCACCACGGGTGGCGCCGAGAGCTCGTCCTATATCATCCTGCGCTCGTTGAACTACGCCGCCGAGCATGGCGCGCAGATCGTCAATATGAGCTTTGCAGGTCCGAAGGATGCCGTGATCGAGCGGGCCATCGCGGCGACCGCGGCGCGCGGCCTCGTGCTGATCGCGGCCGCCGGCAATGCGGGTGCGAAATCGCCGCCGCTCTATCCCGCCGCCAATCCCAACGTGATCGCGGTCAGCGCGACCGACCAGCAGGACAAGTTGTTCACCGCCTCGAACCGCGGCAACTACATCGCGCTGGCGGCGCCGGGCGTCGACATCTTCCTGCCGGCGCCGGAAGGCAAATACCAGATGACGTCGGGAACCTCGTTCTCGGCGGCCTATGTCTCCGGCGTCGCGGCGCTGCTGCTCGAGCGCAACTACGCGCTCAAGCCGGAGGCGCTGCGCATGACGCTTGCGAAGACCGCGCGCGATCTCGGCTCACCCGGGCGTGATGATCTGTTCGGCGACGGCGAGGCCGATGCGTTTGCCGCGATCATGGCTGTTCCCGCCGACAGCGCGACGCCGGTTGCGGCTGCGTCCGGTACAACAAAACGTGAAGATGGGCAGCCACGTCGCGACGAGCCCGGCATCCGCGCGATCGAGCAGCCCTCGCTGTCGAGCTCGGATGATAAATCCACGATTTCTCAGGTGGATAGGCCGGCGACGCGATAGGCGCTGCGACAACTTTGCGCGCGGGTCGAAGGTTAAATAATCGAACGCCGCATTGAACGTTCAGCCGGCTGCCACGACCAAATTATGTGGGAGCGGTCATCCCTCCCCATCAGTCATATCAGGCGCGAGCGCCCATCCACCCCAAGCGCCCATATGGCTCGACCCGTCCGGTTGTCCCCCCGGACGGGTCTTTTCTTTTCGGGGCATCCGATTCCTTGAAGCCGTGTTTGAGATCAGCTTCCGGTTGAGCGATCGCGTTTGCGTTCATCGCCATCGGTCGGCCGGCATCTCGCACGCCCGCTATGCTTGTGCGAAGCTTGACTCGAAAACACAGCAAATCTCCGCACGACTACGGTCTTTGACGACGAACGAGGTGTCGTTGCTGGACAAGTCAAAACTTTTCCACAAAATATTCATGTCGCGTCTAAATTGATTCGTGTGCGTTGCGTCCCCCGCGTCCGTATTTTTCTCCTGACGGGCTGGTCCATGACACATCGCCAAGAGTCTGTTCGCGATCTTGTTCGCGGCGCGGCTGGTAGCCGTGAGATCGCGGCACGCTGGTGCGTTCTCGCGGAACAGCGGCTGCAACATCTCTCCGAAATGTTCGAGACCGGACGCTGGCGCCGCTATCACTCCGAGATCGCATTCCTCGAAAACATCCAGGAAGCCAAGCGCGCCGTCCAGACCTGGCGCGCCATCGCCACCGGCGGGGACGTTGCCGCGGCGGCCGCGAGCGTCACCCCCGCATTCGGCTGGTCGCCGGCGACAATGCCCCGCATGGCGCCGCGCGAGCAGCAGGCCCAGACCATGCAGCCGAAGGCGGTCCACATCGCCCCCGAGACCGCCGTGCCGGTCAGGCTCGCCCCCACGCCGAATGTGCTCGCCGAGGTGACCGAAGCCCCGCTCGTGCCGCTCGCTCCCAGCGCACCGCTCGCGGCGCCCGCTGCGGTGGCATCGTTCACTGCACCCGCCGCCGTCCCCCCGCTCAAGGCTCCCGCGGCGAGGGCGCTGCCGACGGTACCTGTCGTGAGGCCGCCGTCCGCAGCGCCTGCTGCGTTGGCGCCGCGCACCGCGCCTCCCGTGAGGTCGCCGTTCGCCGAACCCGCTGCAATAGCATCGGTTGCCGCACCTGCAGTGAAGGCGCCTGCCGCGGTGGCAACGCTGCTGCAGCAATTCTCGCCCCCGGCGGACGAAATCGTCGCCGCCCCCGAGCGCGTCGTCGAATTCACCCTCAGCCTCGACGGCATCGAAGCGAAATACCCGCTGCTGCGGAATACGTTCTAAGAGGAAAGGTGAGGCGGCCGCGCCTTTTCAAACCCGTCATCCTGAGGTGTGAGGCATGGGACGCAACGCGTCCCATGGGGAGCCTCGAAGGATGAACGGCCCGTCCGCTGCCGCGCAGCTACCGCCGCACCGCGTTCCCGCCGACCACCACCTGCGCAAAGCGCTGCGCGCCGTCCGCCGCCAGATCCGCCGTCACCGCGCGCGCGTGATCGAGGCCGACCACAGCGCCACGCGGGGTCTCGGAGATCATGTTGTTGTTGACGAGCGCGGTGCCGGCGCCCGGCACCACGGAGACGCCGATTCCGGCCAGCGCCTTGCGGATCACGTTGCCCGTGATCGCGACGTCGCGCAGATATTTGCCCCAGCCGGCGACGATGCCGTAGGACGGCGCGTTCTCGATCACGTTGCCGGTCACCGAGGTATCCGCCTCGATGTAGATGCCGACGCCGGCATCGTCGTCAGGCGCGGTGCCGATCGGCCGCTTCGGGATCAGATTGCGGATGATGTTGCCCTGGACCACCGCGATGCGGCCGCCCTCGTTGAAATTGCAGACGGAGACACCGACGGCGGCGCCGTCCACAATGTTGTTGGCGATCACGGCGGCCTCGAACGCGAACTCGGAATAGAGCGCGACCTCGCGCACATCGCTGACGCTGTTGCCTGTGATGTGGATGTTGGAGGCGGAATTGCCGCGCACCGCGGAATAGTCGCAATTTTTGATGCGGTTGCCGCGCACGATCACATTGCCGGCGCGGAAGGCGTTGATGGCGTTGCCGTACTGGCCGGAGCCGCCGGGGCCGGCCTTGATGTCCTCGATGCGGTTGTCTGCGACCAGCGTGCCGTCATCGCCGATCGCGCTGCGCAGGATCTCGATGCCGTTGTCGTTGGTGCCGATGATGGTGTTGCGGGCGACGCTGAGGCCCTTGGCGTCGAACGAGACCACGGCCGTCACCGCGATGCTGGTGAAGATGTTGCCGGAGATATCGCCTGAGATCTGCTCGAGCCAGATGCCGCTGCCGCCGGAGCCTGTGATCTCGCAATCGGTGATGCGGACGTCGCGGCCGCCGAGAACGTGGATCAGTCCGCGCCGTGTCGGCAGCGGGATGCCGCCACCGTCGAAGGTGATGCCGGAAAGGCCGATCGCATCGGCGCCGTCGCTCTGGATCGCCGACGGCCCGCCGGTGAAGACGAATTTCGTCGCGCCGCGCACGCCGATCAGTTGTGTGCCGTTCGGCAGCCGTAGCAATCCGCTGCGGTAGACGCCTGGCGGCAGCGCCAGCGGCATCTGCGCTCGCGCGGCCTCGTCGATGGCGCGCTGGAGTCCGCGGGTCTGGTCCTCGCTGCTGCCGGGCCGCACGCCATATTGCGTGGCATCGCGGCCGAGCAGCGACGTCAGCGGCGCCGCGCGCGCAGCGTCGACCGGCATGGCCAGCGCGCCGGCGATGCCGGCGGTCGAGGCTCCGATGAGATGACGCCGGTTGAGGTCCATGGATGCGTCCTCCGGCGGACGCGGGAAGTGTCCGCAGCGGTTAGGTAGCGCAGAAATGGCGCACGGCGGCCGGGGCGATGAGGATTGTTCGCGGTAGGGTTAAATGTTTACGCAAAGCGAGGTGCCGTAGGGTGGGCAAAGCGCAGCGTGCCCACCATTGTCACCCGGATTGAAAGAGAAGGTGGGCACGGCGCAAGTGCGCCTTTGCCCACCCTACGAAGTGCGGGCCTTCCGGGCCAATCGCACCATTTCCATCAGCATGGCTTCCCCGGCATCCACCAGTTCCTCCAGCGTGATCCGTGGCGCACCCTTGAGCCGCACTGTACCGCTGCGCGCAAGCAGCGGAATATGGATGAACGCCGCCAGCCGTGGCCCGCCGTCCCTCGCGTTCTCGATCGCGCGCCAGCTTAAGTAGTTGCAGAGATAGGCGCCGGCATCGCGCGAGGCGCGTGCATCGATGCCGGTGAGGCGTGCGGCGCGCAGCAGCCTTGCGGTGTGCGGGCCGAACAGCATCGCATCCGCATGGCCGGCGATGCCGCGCTTGCTCGAGCGCGTGTTCGCGGCATCGGGCCAGAGCATGGTGACCGCGTTGCGCGCGCGGGTCTCGACGCGCAGGTACGAGGTCCGCGCCGCAAGGCCGAACATCAGCAGCGCGTCGGGCTTTTGCGCCGCGAGCACCTCCGGCAATTGCCGGTCAACGGCGGCATAGGTCACAGGGAAAATGTGGGTCGCAAGTTCGACGTCGTCGAGTGCCGGGCGGCGCAGCCGCGCCAGCCGTGCCACCAGCGGCTGTGTCGGGTTATAGGGCGCGCCGGGGAAGGGACCGAAGCCGGTCAGGAGAACGCGGAGCTTTTGGCTCATTGCAGCAGCCCCAGAATCTGCTCGGCGGCGAGCGCCGGCGTGAGATGGCCGTCGGCGACTTCGGCCTCGATCTTCCGAACCTTCGTGCGGACCGATGCCTCGCTGCGCAGCCGCGCCAGCATGCGCTGCTCCAGCATCGACCACATCCATTTCACCTGCTGCTCGCGCCGGCGCGCGGCGAAATCGCCGGACGCGTTCATCGCCTTGTGGTGATCGAGGACCTTTTGCCAGATCTTTGCGATGCCGTCGCCGGTCAGCGCCGAATAGGTCTCGACCGGCGGGTGCCAATGCTCGGACCGCGGCGCCAAAATATGCAGCGCGCTGCGATAGTCGGCGGCGGTGATGTTGGCGCGCTTGAGATTGTCGCCGTCGGCCTTGTTGATCGCGATCATGTCGGCGAGCTCGACCAGGCCCTTCTTGATGCCCTGGAGCTCGTCCCCGCCGCCGGGCAGCATCAATGCGAGGAAGAAGTCGGTCATGTCGCAGACCGCCGTCTCGGACTGGCCGATGCCGACGGTCTCGACCAGCACGACGCCGAAGCCGGCCGCCTCGCATAGCAGCATCGCCTCGCGCGTCTTCGCGGCGACGCCCCCGAGCGTGCCCGAGGATGGCGAGGGGCGGATGAAGGCGTCATCCGACGCCGACAGCCGCGCCATCCGCGTCTTGTCGCCCAGGATCGATCCGCCGCTGCGCGCCGAGGACGGATCGACCGCGAGCACTGCGACCTTGTGGCCCTGCTCGATCAGATAGGTGCCGAGCGCGTCGATGGTGGTGGACTTGCCGACCCCGGGCGAGCCGGTGATGCCGACGCGAAACGCCTTGCCGGTGTCGGGCAGCAGCATCTGCACGAGCTCCCGCGCCAGCGCCTGGTGGTCGCCGCGCCGGCTCTCCACCAGCGTGATGGCCCGGGCGAGGGCCGCGCGACTGCCGGAGCGGAGGTCGCGCGCGAGGGATTTGATGTCCAGTGAAACCTTCTTCTCAACCATGCCTTGCTTTACAACGCCCCGGCGGGGCAGGCGAGGGCCGCCCGCCCCCTATCACCGGGATGTTGCTGCCGCCGTCTGCACCGGTTTCACCTTGCGCCAGACCCACACCATCACTGGCCACAGCAGTGCGCCGATCGCCATGGCGGCGAGGATGGCAGCGACAGGGCGCTCGAAGAACGGCAGGATACTGCCGTCGGACTTGATCAGCGAGGTCACGAAGGCCTGCTCGACCATGGTGCCCATGACGATGCCGAGCACCATCGCGGCGACGGGATAGCCGTTCGCCTCCATCACGTAGCCGATCACGCCGAAGGCGGCGACGGTGACGACGCCGAACATGTTGTTGCCGATCGCGAACGAGCCGACCGCGCAGCACAGCATGATGATCGGCATGATGGCGGAGCGCGGTGCCAGCAGGATGTAGGCGGCGATCCGGATCATGGCGATGCCGAGCGGGATCATCAGGATGTTCGCGATGATGAACATCAGGTAGATCGCGTACATGCTCGACGCCTTCTCGGTGAACAGCGTCGGGCCGGGATTGAGCCCCTTCATGTAGAGCACGCCGATCGCGATCGCGGCGATGGTGTCGCCGGGGATGCCGAACAGCAGCGAGGGCACCCAGCCCGAGGCGATGCTGGCATTGTTGCTGGCGCCGGCCTCGACCAGGCCTTCGACATGGCCGGTGCCGAATTTCTCCGGCTCCTTGGAGAAGCGCTTGGACATCGCGTAGCTGACCCAGGCGGCCATGTCGGCGCCGGCGCCGGGCAGCACCCCGATGATGATGCCGACGATGTTTCCGCGCGTCATCTGCCAATGGTATTTCCTGGTCAGCTTCCACTGGCCGGCCATGATGCTTCCGAATTTTCGACGCGGCAGTGGAGGTGGTTCCGGCGTCAGCATCGCGCGCATCACCTGCGCCACCGCGAACACGCCGACCAGCGCCGGGATCGGCTCGATGCCGCCGAACAGGTCGGTAATGCCGAAGGTGAAGCGCGGCACGCCGCCGGGATTCTCGATACCGATACAGGAGACCAGCAGGCCGAGGAACATGCCGGCGATCGCCTTCACCGGCGAGGAGCGCGCGACCAGGGTGGCGCACATCAGGCCGAGCAGCGCCAGCCAGAAATATTCGAAGGTGGAGAACGACAGCGCGACCTCAGCGAGCGGCGGCGCCAAGATCATCAGCGACAGCACGCCGGCGATGCCGCCGACCGCTGAGAACCAGACGCCGGCCCCGAGCGCCAGCTCGGCCTGGCCCTTGCGCGTCATGGCATAGGCTTCGTCCGCATAGGCGGCGGACGCGGGCGTTCCGGGAATGCGCAGCAGGGCGCCGGGAATGTCGCCGGAGAAGATCGCCATCGAGGACGCCGCGACGATGGTCGCGATCGCGGCGATCGGCGACAGATAGAAGGTGACGGGGACGAGCAGGGCGGTCGCCATCGTCGCCGACAGGCCCGGCAGCGAGCCGATGACGAGGCCGTAAACGGAGGCCGCGAACATCGCGATGACCACCTCCCAGGTGGAGATCAGCGCGAACGCTTCAATCAGGGTCTTCAGCATGGATCACCAGGGCGTCGGCAGCAGGCCGGCAGGAAGCGGCACGCGCAGCAGCTTGCCGAAGATGAGGTGGATGGCGAAGGGCGACAGCGCGGCGAGCGGCAGCGCCAGCTTCCACTTGGCGCCGAGCGCGGTCGAGGTCACGTAGACCATGATCGCCGCGGTGATGATGAAGCCGAGCCGGTCGGCGGCGACGACGTAGAACAGCAAAAGCGCCGGCGGCAGCAGCGCACGCAGGCCGTAGAGCTTGCCCTGCGGCGGCGGGCTTGCGGCCTGGCCGCCCTCCAGCGGGATCAGCTCTTCCTCCTCCTCGAAGGAATGGCCGATGCCGAACACGATCGCGAGCCCGCACAGCGCAAGCCCGGTGCCGATCACGAGCGGAAACACGTTGGGGCCGACCGGCTGCCCCGGCACCGGCGGCAAGATGTAGCCGCCATAGGCAGAAGCGGCGCCGAGCACGACGAGAAACGAGCCCGTGACGGAGTCGGGAAGACGCATGGGAGGAGTCCTGTGGGGTTTCTTCTCCCTCTCCCGTTCTTACGGGGAGAGGGGGACTTTCCGCGCGGACGGTGAGAGTTGGACTCGCGGAGACCCCCCTCACCCGAATTCGAGCGGAGCTCGAATTCGACCTCTCCCCGCACGCGGGGAGAGGTGAAGGTTCACGCCTTGCTCAAACCTGCGGCCTTCATCGCTTCGCCCATCTGGGCGTCGCCCTTGTCCATGAAGCCAGCGAACTGGCCGGCATCGCCCCACACCGTGCCGAAGCCGCGATTGCTCATGAAGTCCTTGAACTCGGCGGAGTCGTAGACCTTCTTCAGCGCCGCGGTGAGCTTCGTTGCGAGCTCCGGGGGCAGGTTCTTGGGTGCGCCGATGCCGCGCCAGGCGCCGGTCGCGTATTCGATGCCCATCGCCTCCTTCAGCGTCGGCACGTCCGGGAAGATTGGGTTGCGCGCCGGCGCCATGATGGCGAGGCTCCTTGCCTTGCCGGCCTCGATGATGGCGCGCGCTTCCGGCACCGAGCAGGTGGTAAGGTCGAGGCCGCCGGCGGCGAGATCCTGCATCGCGGGCGCGGCGCCGTTCGACGGCACCCAGGCGACCTGGTTGGCGGGCAGGCCCATCGCCTGCATCCAGCCGACCAGCGCCAGATGCCAGATGCCGCCCTGGCCGGTGCCCGAGGCCTTGAACTTGCCGGGCGGCGCGGCCTTGATCGCTTCGGCAAGGTCCTTGACCGTCTTGTAGGGCGAGGAGGAGGAGACCTGGATGCCGGGCGGGTCCTCGTTCATCAACGCCAGCGGGGTGTAGCTCTTCGGCGTCAGCTCGGTGAGGCCCTGCCAGTGCATCATCGAGATCTCGACCGTGAGCATGCCGATCGTGTAGCCGTCGGGCTGCGCAGTCGCGATCGCGGTATGGCCGACGACGCCGGAGCCGCCGGTGCGGTTCACCACGTTGAAGGGCTGGCCAAGGTCCTTTTCCAACAGGGCTGCGACAATGCGCGCAGTCGCGTCGGTGCCGCCGCCGGCGCCCCAGGGCACGATCACGGTGACCGGCCGCGCCGGATAGGCTTGGGCGCGGGCGGGCGTGAGACCGAATGCGGCGGACGCCGCGACCGCGGCGGATGAAGCCGCAAAAGCGCGGCGCGTAATCTTGGACATGAATGCCTCCCAGCGGCGCCCGTGACACCGGGCGCTCTTAATGACGGCATTCTAGTCAGCTTTGCAGCGCGGCTGCAAGGTAGCGCTACCAGAGCGCTGTGAGCAATGTGTCGCTGCTCACGCGATGATCATTGCGGTTCTTCCACATCGCCCTTCGGTCGTGCGCCGCCGAAAATGCGCGTGCCTTCCGCGGTGAGGTAAGGCTTCAGCGTCTCCCACGGCACGAATGCGACATATTCGCCTTCGGCGTAGGGACCGACCGCGTAAGGCGGATAGTGGAACGTGAGCCCGGAACTCTTGCCGGCTTCGGTCGACGGGGCGAGCGTCACCGCGCCGATCTTGAGCAGGCTCGGCTCCACGCTCTTGAACCACTCGTCGGTTGCGGTCTCGCTGGTGTCGCGCTTCTTCTTCTCGGCCTTGAGCGAGGCGATCACGGCTTTCAGCATCGCCTTCATGGTCGGGCCGCCATCGGCGGTCTCGTTGAAGAACGGGCGGATCGAGATGCGCTTGCGCTCGGTCTTGTCCCAGAGGATCGTGTTCACGTCCGAATTGGGATGGGCGCCGTGGGTGTCCATGTAGTCGTTGCGCAGGATGCTGGCATAGCGGTCGGCAACGACCGAGCGGATCGCATATTTGCGCTCGAAGTCCCAGCCGCCGTCCTTGAAGAACTGCGGATCTTCTTTGCGCGCGGCGGCGGCCTCGGCCGCGTTCTTGTCGAGCCACTTCCTGCCTTCGGCCAGGCAATCCGCCGCGAGCGCTGCATCCGCCTTGATCCTGTCGTCGAGGAAGACGCGCGCCTCGATGCTCTTGGTCTTGACGACGGCGTCGGGCTTTGGATCCGCGGCGAAGGCGGAGATCACGCACGTTGCGCTAAGCGCCATGGCGACGCTCAAACCGATCATGAACTTCAAGGGGAGTGCTCCTTACGTGAGCGTCAGAATATTTCGAGGATGTCGTCTGCGATCTGCTGCGCAGAGTGGGGGGAGGCGGAGCGCCGGACAGTCGCCTGCGCCTGCAAGCCGGTCGCGTCCTCGATGATCTGCTCGACGTCGATCAGGTTGAGCAGCGAGAAGGAGGCCTCCGGTTCGACCTCGACCAGGACATCGATGTCGCTGTCCGGCCGATAGTCGGCGTCGGCCCGCGAGCCGACGATGGCGAGCTTCGAGACGCCCTTGGCTTTGATGGCATCGGCGTTCTTGCGGATCGCAGCGATGATCTCATCACGTGTCATGAAGACAACCCGACCGGTGATACGGCCAGCGTAGCATCTACTCCGCCGCCTCGCTATGCCCGAGCCGGGCGTTCAGCTTGCGGATCAGCTCCTCGGCGGCGTCGGCGATCACCGTGCCCGGCGGGAAGATCGCTTCGGCACCGGCCGCGTAGAGCGCCTCGTAATCCTGCGGCGGCACCACGCCACCGACGATGATCATGATGTCGTCGCGGCCCTGCTTCTTCAGCGCGGCCTTCAGTTCAGGCACGGCGGTGAGGTGGGCCGCGGCAAGCGAAGAGACGCCGAGGATGTGGACGTCGTTCTCGACGGCCTGTCGCGCCGCTTCATCGGCGGTGGCAAACAGCGGCCCGATGTCGACGTCGAAGCCGATATCGGCGAACGCCGAGGCGATCACCTTCTGGCCACGGTCGTGGCCGTCCTGGCCGATCTTGGCGACCAGGATGCGCGGACGGCGGCCTTCCGCCTCCTCGAAGGCGTCGATCAGCGCCTGAACCTTCTCGACCCGGTTACCCATGCTGGACGCCTCCCGCTTGTAGATGCCGGTGATGGACTTGATCTCGGCGCGGTGCCGGCCGAACACCTTCTCCATCGCGTCCGAGATTTCGCCGACGGTCGCCTTGGCCCGCGCGGCATCAATGGCGAGCGCGAGCAGATTGCCGTTGCCCTCGCCGGCCGAACGCGTGATCGCGGCAAGCGCGGCATCGACGTCCTTCTGGTTGCGCTCGGATTTCAGCCGCGTCAGCTTGTCGATCTGGAGCCGGCGGACGTTGGTGTTGTCGACCTTGAGGATATCGATCGGGGCCTCGTCGGTCGGCTTGTACTTGTTGACGCCGATCACCGCCTGCTTGCCGGCGTCGATGCGGGCCTGGGTCTTGGCTGAAGCCTCCTCGATGCGCAGCTTGGGCACGCCGGCCTCGATGGCCTTCGCCATGCCGCCGAGCTGCTCGACCTCCTGGATGTGGCTCCACGCCTTGGCGGCGAGATCGCGCGTCAGACGCTCGACATAATACGAGCCGCCCCAGGGATCGATGATGCGGGTGGTGCCGCTCTCCTGCTGGAGGAAGAGCTGGGTGTTGCGGGCGATGCGGGCCGAGAAGTCGGTCGGCAGTGCCAGCGCCTCGTCGAGCGCGTTGGTGTGCAGCGACTGGGTGTGGCCTTGCGTGGCCGCCATCGCCTCGACCGTCGTCCGCATCACGTTGTTGAAGACGTCTTGCGCGGTCAGCGACCAGCCCGAAGTCTGGCAATGCGTGCGCAGCGAGAGCGAGCGCGGGTCCTTCGGGTTGAACGGCTTGAGCAGCTTCGCCCACAACAGGCGCGCGGCGCGCATCTTGGCGACTTCCATGAAGAAGTTCATGCCGATCGCCCAGAAGAACGACAGCCGCGGCGCGAAGCGGTCGACGTCGAGGCCTGCGGCAAGTCCGGCGCGCAAATATTCGACGCCGTCGGCGAGCGTATAGGCGAGCTCGAGATCCTGCGTCGCGCCGGCCTCCTGCATGTGATAGCCGGAGATCGAGATCGAATTGTATTTCGGCATCTTCGTGGAGGTGTAGGCGAAGATGTCGGAGATGATCCGCATCGACGGCGCAGGCGGATAGATATAGGTGTTGCGCACCATGAACTCTTTCAGAATGTCGTTCTGAATGGTGCCCGAGAGTTTTTCCGGCGGCACGCCCTGTTCGCCCGCGGCGGCGACGAACAGCGCGAGGATCGGAAGCACCGCGCCGTTCATGGTCATGGACACGCTCATCTGGTCGAGCGGGATGCCCGCAAACAGCGTGCGCATGTCGTAGATGGAATCGATGGCCACGCCGGCCATGCCGACGTCGCCGCCGACGCGCGGATGATCGCTGTCATAGCCGCGATGGGTGGCGAGGTCGAAGGCGACCGAGAGGCCCTTCTGTCCGGCAGCTAAGTTGCGGCGATAGAACGCGTTGGAATCCTCCGCCGTGGAGAAGCCGGCATATTGCCGGACCGTCCAGGGCTGGTTGACATACATGGTCGGGTAGGGGCCGCGCAGGTAGGGCGCGATGCCCGGATAGGTCTCGAGGAAATCGAGCCCGGCGAGGTCGGCCTCGCCATAGGCGGGCTTCACCAGGATGCCCTCGGGCGTCAGCCACGGCTCGGCGCTGCCGGCCGGCGCGGCGGTGGTTGCTCTCTCGAAGGCGACATCGGCGAAATTGGGAATGCGGCTCATGGTTTCGACCATATCATAGACGCTCAATCATGGTCCGGATGCTGATGGCTGACGATTGTCGCCATCTTCTCCGGCCCGTAATTCTGTTGCGTGGTCTGGCTCGGCAAATTGGCGATCCCGACCACCCAGCCGAGGCGGGATTCGGTTCCATATTGCCGTGTCGGCACCACGTGATCCGGACGATCGAACGTACCGGTCATGATCTCGATGCGCGGGCCGTCGATGCTGCGGAAGCTCAGCGGCGTGCCGCAGGCGGCGCAGAAATCGCGCATCGCGATGGACGAGGAGCGGAACGCAGAGGGCGTGCCCTTGGTCCAGGCGAAATCACCCTTCTCGATGTCGGCGTAGGAGGCGAACGGCGCACCGGTCGCCTTCTGGCACATCCGGCAATGACAGATGCTGATCTTCGCCGGCGCTGCCAAGACCGCAAAGCGGATGGCGCCGCATTGGCAGCCGCCGGTGAGAACTGGTTTGCCTGGCTCGGTCATGCCTGCTCCATCCGTCGATAGGCGTCTTGCAGCGTGGCAAGCGCATCGCCCCCGGCGAAGACAAAACCCGTGACGCCGGCGGCCCGTAAACCTGCCTCGGCCTCGGTCGGGCGGCCTGCCAGATAGATATGTCTGGTGCCTGCGGTTTGCAGGGCCTTCGCCGCGGCTTCGGCGTGTTCCGCATAGACCTTGTCGCTGGAACAAAGGCAGGCAAGCTCTGCACCGGAGGCCCTGAACGCGGCGACCAATTTGGCCGGATCAGCAAAACCCTCGCTGTCGACGGCCTGGATGCCGCCGGCCTCGAAGAAGCTTTTCGCAAAGGTCGCGCGTGCCGTGAAATCGGCGGGCGTGCCGAGATTGGCCAGGAACACCTTTGGCCGCGCGCCGCGCGCCTTCAACGCCGCGTCGGATTTGTCGCGCAGCGCTTCGAACGGTTCCGACAGCCGGATCGGCGGCAGCGCGTCGAACTTGTATTTCTGTTCGCCGTAGGGTGCGAGCGCGACCGGCGTCGCCTTCAGCACCGCCGTCTCGCGCTCATGCAGGTTCGGAAACTCGCTCGCGCCGGTCAGGACGTCGCGGCGTTTTGCAATGTTGGCATCGCGCGCTTTGCGGGCGGCCGCGACCTTGCTCTGAAACAGGCCCTGCTGAAGCGCGGCAAAGGCGCCGCCGGCCTTCTCGCTCTCCTGGAACAGCGCCCAGGCCGCCTCGCAAAGCTGCGCCGTGAGCGTCTCGATGCCGCCTGCGCCCGCCCCGGGATCGCTGACCTTGGCGAGGTTGCTCTCCTCCAGCAGCAGCAGTTGCGTGTTGCGCGCCACGCGCCGCGCGAACGGATCGGGTAGTCCGAGCGCCAGCGTGTGCGGCAGCACCGTGATCGCGTTGGCGCCGGCAAGCCCCGCCGCGAACGTCGCCATGGTGGCGCGCAGCATGTTCACATAGGGGTCGCGCTGCGTCAGCATGCGCCAGGCAGTATCGGCGGCGATGAACAACGGCTTCGGCGTCAGTCCGCATGCCGTCTCGATGCGCGCCCACAAGAGCCGCAGCGCGCGGAATTTTGCCATGGTCAGGAACTGGTCGGCGTCCGCGGCGAGCCGCGCATAGACCATGCCCTGCGCGGCTTCCAGCGGAACGCCGGCGCCTTCGATCGCGCGAAGATAGGCGACGCCACAGGCGAGCACGAAGGCGAGCTCCTGCACTTCCGAGCCGCCGGCATCGTGGATCACGCGTCCGTCGGCGGACGCAAACGGCCCCTTGAAGCCGAGCGCGGCGAGACCCTTGATCGCGCCGGTGAGGGCAGGAGCGATCTCCTCCCAGGTGTAAGGGCTGTGGCCCCACACCGCGCAGGCGGCGAGCGGATAGAGACCGAAGCGGATGTCGCAGGCCGCGGGATCGAGGCCCTTGCTCTTTACATATTCCGCGACATGGATCGCGGCCATCCGCGATTGCGGACCGATTTGAAGCTCGATGCCGATGCCGGCATCGAGATGAATGTCCTTCAAGACCTTTGCGATCGCGTCGGCTGTCGGTTCCAGGCCGAAACCGTGGGCGTCATTGCCACCGGCGAACACCAGCGCGAGCCCGGTCGCGCCATTCTCCAGATCCTGCAAGGCCTGCGCGTTCGCGGCCGCCGCGTCGGGATGGTCGATCCGCTGCATGATCTGCCACGGCGCGGCAGCAGCCCGCCCGACCACGGGCGCAACGCCCCTGGCGCGCGGATAGAGCGGATCGATCTTCAGGCCGTCATAGGTCTTGCCGACCAGCTTCTCGAACGGCGCGCCCTTGAGCACGCCATCGACCAGCTTGCGCCAGTCTTCGACCGTAGCCTTGGGAAAATCCGCCGCCAGCGGCAGGTCGTCAGTCACGGAGGTCATGCGGCGAGGGGCTCCCGAAAATCTTGTTGTTCGCAGGCGAAATTGCCACGGCGGACCGTCCCTGCAAACGGTTGTTTTTGGTTAACCGGTATCCGGAAGCCGCTCAATGCCTTGCGTCGAGACGCTGGAAAGCCCGTCACGTACGCGAATGCCCGAGATCACGCGGTCGGGCGCGATCTCGGCCAGCGGCACTAGCACGAAGGGGCGCTCGAACAGGCGCGGATGCGGCAAGGTCAGGTCGGGCTTCTGCAGCCTGACATCGTCATAGGCGATCATGTCGAGATCGAGCGTGCGCGGCCCCCAGGGCCGCTCCTTGGTCCGCGTACGGCCGAATTTCTGCTCGACCTTCTGCAGGACGAACAGCAGCGCGTGCGGATCGAGGCCGGTCTCGATCTCGATGCAGGCATTGATGAAGGGATCCTGCTCCTCATCGCCCCAGGGCGGCGTTGCATAGTCCGAGGAGCGCGCGATCAGCGCGGCCTGTGCCATGCCGCAGATGTGCGCGATCGCCTTGCCGAACGTCGCGCGGACATCGCCGACATTGCCGCCCAGTGCGATCAGCACGCTCGCCATATCAAGGGTGCCGCGAGCGCGTCAGCATGATGCCGACATCGTCGAAGATCGCAGCGATCGGCGCATGCGGCTTGTGCACGGTGATCTTCACGGCGCGGATGCGCGGGAAGTGCGACAGGATGGCGTCGGCCACCGCGCCGGCGGCGCGTTCCAAGAGCTTGTAATTGGTGTTCTTGAACGCCGCCGTCGTGGTCGCCACGACTTCGGCGTAGGACACCGTATCGGCGAGCCGGTCGGTGCGCGAAGGCTCCGACAGGTCGGTATAGAGCTCGAGATCAATCACGAAACGCTGGCCGACTTCGGTTTCGTGATCCATGACGCCGTGGCGAGCGTGGATCGACAGGCCGGTCACGAAGATCGTATCGGTCATTGCTTGCTCTCGATTGCGTTCGCGACCCGCAGGGCCTGCAAGGTCTCGGCGACGTCATGGGTCCGGATGATCCTGGCGCCGCGCTGCGCGGCGATGAGATGCGCCGCGATCGAGCCGGCGAGCCGCTCTTTCGGTTCCGACGGCGACACCGAGGCGATGAAGCGCTTGCGCGAGGCGCCGACCAGGATCGGCAGGCCGAACATGTCGAATTCGCGCAGCCGCGCCAGCGCGGTCATGCTCTGCTCGGCGGTCTTGCCGAAGCCGATGCCGGGATCGAGCACGATCTTGTCGCGTGCGATGCCGGCCTTGGCGGCGATATCCAGCGAGCGCAGGAAGAACGCCTTCATGTCCGCGATGATGTCGATGGCGGAATCAACGCTCTCGCGGTTGTGCATGACGATGACGGGGACGCCTCTGGCGGCCACCAGCGGCGCCATGCCGGCATCGCGTTGCAGGCCCCAGACGTCGTTGGCGATCGCCGCGCCCTGGTCGAGCGCGAAGGCCACCACCTCCGCCTTCATGCTGTCGATCGAGACCGGCACGCCGAGCGCAACCACGCCCGATAGCACCGGCCTCAGCCGGGCAAGCTCGTCCTCGGCCGTGACGGCCTTGGCGCCCTTGTAGGGCCGGGTGGACTCCGCGCCGATGTCGATGATGTCGACGCCATCGGCGATCATCGCCCGGGCCCGTTCGAGCGCCAGGTCGGGCGCGATGAAATCGCCGCCGTCTGAGAAGGAATCCGGGGTGACGTTGAGCACGCCCATCACCGCCGGGAGTGGCCGTTCCAGCAGTGTCCGCAGCACGTCACGCCCGGCCGAGCCGGCCGGCGGGACGGAAGGGGATGGCAAGGCATTCATGCGCGTGGATGTGCGCGGTCGGGGAGGGGGAGTCAAGACGGGATTGGGGGCGATCCGGTCGCTCCGATCCGTTCCGGGCCAGTGAGGGAACGATGCTCTTGCCCGCGCTCCGTCATTGCGAGCGCAGCGAAGCAATCCAGAATCTTTCCGCGGCGGCAG